>CBFHRX010000008.1:0-250 GCA_965658355.1 Flavobacteriaceae bacterium
AAAGACCGTATTGGTAGCCAAACGAGTAGAGAATAGCATTCAAATGCTCGACGGCCGCGATCATTTTATGGCGCCTTTATTGGAAAAAGCAGAAGGGGAGTGCCCAGCAGAAGTAATGGAGGCCGAAGACCCTCTTTTTATTCTATACACTTCTGGTTCTACAGGGAAACCCAAAGGGATGGTGCACAGTTGTGCGGGCTATATGATCTATGCTGCTTATACTTTTAAAAACATTTTTCAATACCAAGAA
>CBFHRX010000008.1:260-61681 GCA_965658355.1 Flavobacteriaceae bacterium
ATATAGGTTGGATTACTGGCCACTCTTATATTGTATACGGCCCTTTAGCCAATGGTGCGACCACACTAATGTTTGAAGGAGTCCCTTCTTATCCTGATTACGGTCGTTTTTGGGAAATTGTTGAAAAGCATAAAGTCAATCAATTCTATACAGCACCAACAGCCATTCGGGCATTAGCAAAGGAAAATATTGCCTTTGTGGAAAAATACGACCTGTCTTCCTTAAAAGTATTGGGAACCGTAGGAGAACCCATTAATGAAGAAGCCTGGCATTGGTACAACAATAATATCGGTAAAAAAGAAAGTCCCATTGTGGATACGTGGTGGCAAACCGAAACAGGAGGGATTATGATCTCACCAATTCCTTATTCAACACCAACCAAACCTACTTTTGCAACCCTTCCTTTTATAGGAATTCAACCGGCTTTGATGGACGAAAAAGGTCATGAGATCCTCGAAAATCAAGAAGAGGGGCGTTTGTGTATAAAGTTTCCGTGGCCTTCCATGGCACGAACTATTTGGGGCGACCACGAACGCTATCGACAAACGTATTTTTCTGCTTTTCCAAACATGTATTTTACGGGCGACGGGGCTTCTCGTGATGCGGTTGGATACTATCGAATTACGGGGCGAGTAGATGATGTTATCATTGTATCGGGTCACAATTTGGGTACAGCTCCTATAGAAGATGCGATCAATGAGCATCAAGGGGTTGCTGAATCGGCTATAGTAGGCTATCCACACGATATCAAAGGCAATGCTCTTTTTGGATACGTGATCCTAAAAGAGGAAGCCTTAGATCGAAATCAAGACAAACTACGACTCGAAATCAACCGTTTGATTTCAGATAAGATAGGACCTATAGCAAAACTCGATATCATCACTTTTGTGCCGGGTTTACCCAAGACAAGATCCGGGAAAATAATGCGAAGAATTTTGCGGAAAATAGCGCAAAAAGACCTTTCCAATCTCGGTGATACGTCTACCTTACTCAATCCTGAAATAGTCGACCAGATCAAACAAATAGTGGGGGCCTTATAAGGGTGTTATTTGTATCGGAAGTTTTTAGGGTTGAAATCCCAAATTGATAAAGTGAATGCCGCCTTGGCCCATTGTAAGTGCCCCCAATGGAAGGCTGTATTGATAGGAGAATTTTAGTCGCTTGTAATTTAGCCCCACAAGAGGTGTCCAGTGGCGATCGTATTGCTGTGACTTTGTGAAATCAGCATTCTGGATGACAGCACTGAGGCTATTTTGTCGGTAGGAAGCGCCCAGCCATATTCTGCCATTCCGGAAAAGTCGGTAAACCTTAAGGCTCACGTCCCAAGAAGATTCTTTCGTTTTTTCTAAATATTGAAGTAGAAACGAAGGCTCAAAGTTCCAGTCCGAATCTGTATAAATTTCGTATTGTAAAGAAGCTATTAGGTGTTTGTAACCAACAGTGTCAAATACGAGCTCGTCATTCAGCAAGCTATTTCGATTGGGCTTAATCGCAATATTGTGAATGGAGAATTGCGCTGAGATATGGGTCGAGACATAGGCGATGCCTGCATTGATACCCATAAATCCATTTTGTGTATTATTAGCAGAGATCAAAGGATCGTTATTCTGAATTTGCCAATCGCTACTATCAAGACTCCTTGCTTGATTGCCTAGACTGATGCCAAAAGAAATCTCTTGTATTTCATCATTTTTGGTAGGGAATGCTCTCCGAGTATTCCATACTTCATCATTGAGATAGATACGAAACACATAGGTGGCATAAAAGGCGGTTTGATTGTGATAGCCATTTCTATCATTAAATACCTTTATGCCCAAAGTGTTTTGCGCATTGGCCTGGTATTCAATGGTACTGTATTGTGTTCTTGGGCTGTTATCCAGACCCGACCACTGTGAGCGACTTCCAAAGTTAAATCGTGAAGTAGAAAGATTGACACCTGCCATGGCAGGATGAATCACATAGAGATTTTCAGCCAAGTATTCTTGAAAATGTAGCGTGGTCCCTTGCGCCTGCCCTAAGTGGAAAAGCCCAATTAGGAAAATAAGAAGCGGCTGTTTTGGAAAGGAAATTTTCATGGACTTCGAAGCAAGCTAAAGTGTCCACTATAGTCTCTACCGTCTTCAAAAAAGACCTGAAACCAATAATCATCCTGTGGGAGTAGACTGTTGTTAAAAGTGCCATCCCAGCCTTCTTCAGAAGGCTTTATCTCAGCCATCAATCTGCCATGTCGATTAAAAATATAAATCTGGGTTTGTGGCTGAAAGTCAGAACTGACCCCAAGAATTTTCCACCGCTCATTTATTCCGTCACCATTGGGGCTGAAAAATTTCATGTGCCCCAATATCGAAAAGGGAATTTCAGCAATCCCGCACCCATTTTTATCGCGTATATACAAGGGGTGTATACCGGGAGGTATCAACTCAAAATAAGGAGTATCCTGGTAGCTTCCATCAGGATCAAATAAAGTAAATTCATAATCACCGATTCCCAAATTATCTGTTCTAATAGCTAGAGTGCCTGTTTCGCCTACCAAATCAGTGACCGTAAGATCTTCCTGTGTTAGGGTAGCGACAAAGGAAGGCATAAGTGTAAAAGAAAGTGTTTTACTACAATTGATGCCAGTTGTTGTAGTGGCTATTACTTCGTAAAGGCCGCCTAAATTTGTTTCTTGATACGGGCCTTGATTGCTTCGCACATCTGGATACGGGCTTCCTTCGTAAAACCAGCGATAGTCGTACAGATTTTCAGTATTGGGTTCTACTCCAATTAGTACAGGATCTTGATTTTCACAGACAATGGTAAAATCAGCAATGCGATCAAAATCAGGAAGGGGGTGTACCCGCAGAAGTCCAACAGGGCCAATCCCCAAGCAACCTACTTTATTAAAATCCAAATTTTCGACCCGGGCAAAAATGATTTCTTCATAAGGGGTTTTCATAAAATACAGCGGCTCCGTTTCTGAGAAGCTAATTCTATTTTGGAGTAACAGCGCATCTGCTTCATTAGAATAAAAACTAATAGCTATATTTTGATCTCTGAATTTTGGATTTGCTTCGAGTACCTCTTGCTCTAAACTTTCAAATACTGCAGCCTCCCATCCTTCTATTCCCGGGGCCCAATTTTTTATTTCCGTTTCACAGCTGTCGTATTCAAAAAGGGTATTTAATTCTATTTGACTTGCTGCTACTTTCAGAACCACTTGTGCTTCTTCATAGCAACCCCCAGGCGTATTCACAGTAACATATAAACGTTGCTCATAGGCTGTATTTCTAAAGCTAGTGGGGTTGTCAATCTTTGCTTCTAATGGGTAATTTTCCTCTGTGTAAAACTCAAAAGTCTCTTCCCGATAGTTTTGTGATAGCAACACACCTAAGGCTTCTAAGTTGAATTCTGTGATGCCATCATTTTGAGAATCGGCATCGCATTGTTCGATGATTAATTCTGTTTGGAGCAGGACGGGGAAGGGATATACTTTTGCTTGAATCTGAACTCGATTTGGAAGGCTGCAGGCTTCTGCGTTCCAGTCCAGCCAAAAAGTCTGGTCTTCAGTAAAGGCCCTGCTATACTGTGTCCCCGTATTTACTACTGCACCTCCTTCGGCTGCATCATACCAATTGATCTGATCAAAATTGGTCTCTACTTCTAGTGTGAGCGTTTGACCTTCACACCCCACTGCATTATTTGTTTTAAAGATTCGAGGAATAAAAAGCTGTGTGCTGGCTGAATTCTGTACGATTGGGTCACCTGGCATGCCTCCGTACTCAACGATATAGCCTCTTGCTTGATACGGACCAGAGCTAACTGTAGTATTGGGAAGGTCGTTCCACGAACCGATAGTCCCAACTGAGGGATCTGTAATATGGGCGTAGTCTTCGTCTCCCATATTATTAGGCTCAGACACATTCCAGTAGGCAAAATTAGGAGATTCACCATTGACTGAACCCATCCAAAAGATAGTTCCTGCCTCGGGTCCGTCCATCCATTTCCATATCCCTTCTGTTTCTTCATCAGAACCACCGATCCATCCCACGCCTGGGCTTAATTCCCCTAGCAGTAGAGCCTCATCCTGCCTCATAATGGTTGCGAGATACCCTTGTAGTCCATAATAGGTCCTATTCTTAGCGGCTATTCTAGCTTGCTGCCATGATATGTTTGGTGCTGCTATATATTCATAATAATGATCAGTGCTGGGTAAATAGTTTGCACTTGTCAGGTTTATTGAAAAAGCTTTATCAGTATCTGGAGTTGGGTTACTACTAAAATAAACGACATTTTTAACAGCGGAAATGATGGTTTCATAGGGGACAGCAGCAGAATTTTTTGTTCGGATAGTCAGCTTTGCTTCACTACTATCCCAAAGGCTTTCAAAAATATCTTCGTAGCCAATTAATTCCAATGTATCTTCCGAAGCCTTATAGCCTGAAACTATTTGAATATAGATAGAAGAGGCTCCATTGCTATCTGGATCCGATATCGAAAAATTAGTGACTATGGGTTGAAGGCTGTTGGGGCAATACGGCTGATTCCCCTCAGCTGTCACGATCAAACCGACTGGACTATCCTGAGAATAGCTGATTCCAAGATTCAATCCAATTGTTAGGAAGAGGATTTTGCTCCACAAGGAAACGAAGATAGTAGCAGGTTGCATCATATTCTAGAATACGAATATAGTGCCCCTGTACTAAATGTTTATTTTTGCAAGCTTAAATTGATTAATTTCAACTTCACATTATAGAAATTTGAATAAAGTATACATCTTACTTTTTGTAACTCTTTATGCTTTTGGGCAAGAGGAAAGACTAGAACTTATTGGGACTGCGACCAATGATATCATCTATAATCCTTTAGGAGGACTGGAAAATAAAGTCAGTAGCTTGAGTACAGTAAACTTGGTCTTAAGTCTTTCATTAGGAGCAAAAGGGATTTTTCAATTTCATAGTATTTATAATGAGGGGGAATCCCTTTCGATGCGGTTAGGAGATTTACAAATCGCCAATAATTATGAAGCCAATAAAGGGTATAAGGTATATGAATTTTGGTACCAATATAATTGGGAAAAGGGCGCCTTAAAAATAGGGCAACAAGACATAAATACTAGCTTTCAAATAAGCTCTTATGGCTCGTCATTTATCAATTGTTCATTTGGATTCACACCCGAGCTAACGGTAAACCAAGCAGTAGCCACTTACCCCGCAACCTCTCTAGGCGCTTCTCTAAATTACCAGCTAGAGGAAGCCTTGCAAATTCGTGCCGGTCTATTTGACGGTGATCCTGGATGGGATACTGTAAGACCATGGGGGGAAAGACTGGAATGGAATTCTGAAGGAGGTACTTTTTTTATAGCGGAATTGGAATGGCAAAAGTGGGGGCAACACAAAGTAGGAATATGGCAGCACCGTTATGAAAAAGACACTCAAAAAAAACAGGGCTACTATGTTATTGGCGATATTCCCTTAACGGCAAAGACCGTTGAGGATCCTGGATTGGGTTTTTTCTATCAATTGACATGGGCTGGTAAAGAGGCAGCAGTTATAAAATCTTATTTGGGTGTGGGGTTTTTATACCAAGGTGTATTGACCGAATCCACAGATTCCTTCGGCATTGCATTTGGAAGTGCTCAATTAAGTGACGGGTATCGCAATGGTTTTTCAGCCTCTTTTCCAAAAAGCGAACAAGTATGGGAGTTCACTTATCGGTATCAACCACGGCCTTTTGTAAGCATTCAACCCAATTGGCAGTATGTAGTGAATCCTGCTGCAGATGCCCATATTCCCAATGCTTCCGTTTGGATGTTGCGCATACAAATAGGAGCTCTTTAATTTAGGATTCATTTAACAGACTTAGTCCAGTCGAATTCCTACTTTTGGGTCAATAAAAAATTCAATCATGAAACAGTTAGTAGCATTATCATTTTTACTGATCGCCTCTTTGTCATTACAGGCACAGGAGTTCAGAGGCTTGGATAAAAGTCCTTTGGACATGGTTCAGTTTCCAGCCAGTAACCGCGAGACCAATAAATCCATCCGTGTGATTTATTCACGCCCTCAACTAAAAGGGCGCGCTTTATCCAAACTAGCTCCAAATGGAAAGGTTTGGCGCACAGGGGCTAATGAGGCCACTGAAATTACCTTTAATACGCCCATGAAATTAGGAGAAACAGCCATTCCAGCTGGTCGTTATTCTTTGTACACCATCCCAGGTGAATCGGAATGGACCGTTATTATTAACAAAGCAACCAACGTTTGGGGGGCTTACAGTTATGATGAAGCCCTGGATGTGGCTCGTCTTCAAGTTCCCGTTCAAGAAGGTAAAGAATCTCTTGAGGCCTTTTCAATGGCATTTGAAGCCGTTGATAGTGGAGCACATCTGCATATGGGCTGGGATACAGTTCGTGTTGCGGTTCCTTTTACTAAATAAGAACTGCTTGCCAATTTAAAAAGAACCCGCTTCGGCGGGTTTATTTTTTTCTATGAATCTCTACTGAATATAAACTCGCTAAAAGTCTAAGAGCCAATAGTACGCTTTGTAATCCTCCCAAAGCTTGTCACTTTCAGCATTGCGCCGTTCATTATCTTAACCACTAGTATCGTGACTAACTAAATTAATAGGCCTTTGTTCATAAAGTAAGTATTGGGACCAACAAGTCATACTAAATACTTCTAAACCCTATCTTTGCGGTATCTTTTTAATATTTAGATTCTATGACTCAGGCTATTCCAAAAGTTGACTTGCAAGAATTTTTATCAACCCATACGGAAACTCAAAATAAGTTTGTAAATGAGCTGGGTGCTGCTTTTAGTGATATTGGATTTGTCGCTTTAAAAGGGCACTATTTAGACGCTTCACTGGTTTCAGACTTATACACACAAATCAAATTATTTTTTGAATTGCCAGAAAGCGTAAAAATGAAATACCATATAAAGGGCTTAGCGGGTCAACGTGGTTATACTCCTTTTGGACGCGAAACAGCAAAGGGATATAAACATGCTGATTTAAAAGAATTCTGGCATTTTGGGCAATATTTAGAGGCGGAAGAAAATGCTCAAATGGGCTACCCCGCCAATATACTGGTAGAAGAATTACCCGAGTTTAACAAAGTAGGGAAGACCGTATTCAAGGCATTGGAGCAAACAGCTGCTGCTGTGTTAAAGGCAATTGCCTTGTATTTGGATATAGAACCGCATTATTTTGATCAATTTGTACGAAAAGGGAACTCTATACTGCGCCCTATCCATTACCCTCCCTTGACAGAAGCGCCTAAAGAAGCTGTTCGAGCTGCTGCTCACGGAGATATCAATTTAATAACCTTATTAATGGGCGCTCAAGGCGGCGGTTTAGAAGTTCAAAATAGAGCGGGTGATTGGATTGCTGCAAATGCTGAGGAAGAGGAGTTAATGATTAATATGGGGGATATGATGGCCCGATTAACAAACAATCGCCTCAAGTCCACTTTGCATAGAGTAGTTAATCCGCCTAAAGAGAGCTGGGGTCAATCGCGTTATTCGATTCCTTTTTTTATGCATCCAGTCGCCACTATGCCATTGGATTGTCTTGAGAACTGCGTGAGTGATCAGTATCCGTCACAATATGAACCCATTAGTGCGGGTGAATTTCTAAGACAGCGTTTGATAGACTTGGGGTTGATTAAAGGATAGTCACTTTGTGCTTACTTAAATAACATAGGAGTCGCCACAATAAAATGGCCAATAATTAGTTTAAAAGACTAAGAACATACGAATTATGAAAACAAGATTACTCATTTTACTAGGTTTGCTTTCCTTTACAGTTGGAGTTGCTCAAACAGCCGATAGCCCGTGGCGTATTGGTATCTCTGCAAATGCAATAGATGTCTTTCCTGTAGGAGGGGACCCTAGCCCTTTATTTCCAGAAGGAGCTCAAGGGGATCTTTTTGAGGAATTTACCAATGTTGGTGACAATTGGAGCCTTGGAGGGCCTACTATTTCTGTGGAACGTTATCTTAAAGGAAGCTTGTCTCTTGGGGCAATGGTTTCCTTTAACACGGTTTCTAATTTCAAAAACAATACTACCAATGCAGAATACCCTTATATAAGTGCAGATGCTTACTTAAAGTTTAGTCCGCTGGCGAGTAAAGGATTTAGCCCTTACCTAATTGGGGGCTACGGAATTTCGAGTTTTCAATTTTCGAATCCTACCGATTTAACCCCACTTTTATTGTCTAGAAATGCGTCCAAGCAATATTTTGGTGGTTTTGGTATCGATTTTAGATTGAGTTCCAAGTTATCACTCACGCTACAATCCAGTCTAAAAGTACCCTATGAACTTTATGGGGCAAGGCATTTCCAGCATCAAGGAGGGTTGAGTTACAATTTTGGATCCGGTGATCGAGACAAAGATGGAATCTCTGATAAAAAAGACAAGTGTCCAGATGTAGCTGGGCTCAAAGAGTTTGAAGGATGTCCGGATACCGATGAGGATGGCATTCCCGATAACGAAGACAATTGTCCTGAAGAAGCGGGGACTAAAGAATTGAATGGCTGCCCAGATACGGATGGCGACGGTGTGGCTGATAAGGACGATTTATGTCCTGAAGTAGTTGGGCCTATTGATATGCAAGGCTGCCCAGATTCGGATGCAGACGGTGTCCATGACGGTGTTGACGAATGCCCTGCAGAAGTGGGCCCCGAATCAAATAAGGGTTGTCCTCTTGCTGATACGGACGGTGATGGCGTTCCAGATCAAGACGATTTATGTCCAGAGCAAGCCGGGACTGCTGAGAAGAATGGGTGTCCGAATGCATTAGATGAAATTATCTCAACAGCCAATAATTACGGTTCCATGATTAATTTTATGGCGGGAAGCGATAAAATCCTTGGGAAGAAAATGCTTGATGTTCTAGCGAAAATTAAAACCCTTTTAGACGAAAATCCACAGGGCGTTTTCCTAGTCGAAGGTTTTGCCTCTAGTGATGGAGACGAAGATTTAAATCAAGCTTTATCCATTAAAAGAGCTGAATCTGTTCGAAATGCACTTCTCACTATGGGCGTTAGTCCAGAACGCCTTGAGGTTATGGGTTATGGTGAAACCAAGCCTATAGAAAGCAATGATACAGAGCAAGGGCGTGCTAAAAACAGACGGGTTCAATTCCGAATGAAGATGAATTGATCCACCCTTAGCATCAAAATAAAAAAAGCAGCTATTAGCTGCTTTTTTTATGGTTTTTAGTACGACTTTAGTTTGTGAATTGCCAGTTGTGGATCAGCAGCTTTAAAGACATGAGATCCTGCTACTAAGACGTCTGCTCCTGCTTCTAGCAAAGAAGCAGCATTTTTATCCGTTACCCCACCATCTATCTCAATTAGAGTCGTGGCTTTATGTTGTTTGATAAGGCTTTTTAACTTTCTCACTTTGTCATAAGTCCCTTCGATAAAAGACTGCCCACCAAAACCTGGATTAACACTCATCAAACAGACCAAATCAATATCGTTGATACTGTCTTCTAAAAGGTTTGTAGAGGTATGGGGATTTAATGCGACCCCTGCTTTCATACCACAGCTTTTTATCTTTTGAAGGGTTCTGTGCAAATGGGTACATGCTTCATAATGTACCGTTAACACTTCGGCTCCTAAGGCTGCAAAAGTTTCGATATAGCGATCTGGATCGACGATCATTAGATGGACATCCAGCGGCTTTTGAGCGACCGATTGTATGGATTTTAAGACCGGCATCCCAAATGAGATATTTGGGACGAAAACACCGTCCATAATATCAATATGAAACCAGTCTGCCTCACTCGTATTGACCATCTGGCAGTCACGTGCTAGATTTCCAAAATCAGCGGCTAATATTGAGGGTGCAATTAATGCCATATAGTATGTATAAAAAAGGCAACCGTTGGGTTGCCTTATCAATTATCCTAAGTATGTTTTTAAAATCTTACTTCGAGACGTATGCTTTAGTCTTCGGATGGCCTTTTCTTTAATCTGGCGAACCCGTTCACGGGTGAGATCAAAAGTTTCACCAATCTCTTCTAAGGTCATTGAATGTTGGTTGCCCAATCCAAAGTACAAACGTACAACATCTGCTTCTCTGGGTGTCAATGTCTCCAAAGCACGTTCTATTTCGGTACGCAACGATTCGTGTAAAAGCGTTTTGTCTGGGTTAGGGGATTCCCCACTATTCAAGACATCGTATAAATTTGAATCTTCACCTTCTACTAAAGGGGCATCCATGGATACGTGACGGCCAGAATTTTTCAACGATTCTTTTACGTCATTAACAGTCATGTCGAGTTCCTTAGCGATTTCTTCAGCAGAAGGAGCACGCTCATGTGCTTGCTCTAGAAAGGCATAGGTCTTGTTAATCTTGTTAATAGAACCAATCTTGTTTAACGGCAATCGTACAATTCTCGATTGTTCCGCTAAAGCTTGTAAAATAGATTGGCGTATCCACCATACTGCATATGAAATAAACTTAAAACCTCTTGTTTCATCAAAACGTTGGGCTGCTTTTATCAAACCGAGGTTCCCCTCATTGATTAAATCCGGTAGGGTTAATCCTTGGTTTTGATATTGCTTCGCAACAGAGACAACAAAACGCAGATTGGCTTTTGTCAATTTTTCCAAAGCGATTTGGTCTCCCGCTTTGATTTTTTGCGCCAATTCAACTTCTTGCTCAGCCGTGATTAAGTCGACCTTTCCGATCTCTTGGAGGTATTTATCTAGGGAAGCTGTTTCCCTGTTGGTCACCTGTTTGGTGATCTTTAACTGTCTCATAGAGTTTGCTTTGTTCTAGGTTATACGAACAGATTGAAAAAAGGTTACACTAAAACTACTTTTTTTCTGTGTCTTTGTTGTCTTTTCTCTCGGGTCTTGGCAATAAGGCTTTTCGAGAGACTTTTTCCTTTCTGGTTCGAGAATCAATACCAAAGTATTTCACTTCAAGTACATCTCCCATATTAACAACATCAGATACATTTTCTGTACGTTCCCATGCTAATTCACTTACGTGAAGCAACACTTCATTTCCAGGGGCCTCCGTATATTCAACTACAGCTCCAAAGTCTAGCATTTTGATGACTTTGACCTCATAGGTGTCACCTACAGTAGGCTTAAATGTAATCGAGTCTATTTTCGCTTCTACCATGGCAATGCCTTCTGGAGAAGTTCCTAGAATTTCTACAATCCCTTCTTCTGTAACAGGGTCTTCGTTAATAACGATAGTACACCCAGATTCTTTTTGAAGTTCTTGAATTACTTTTCCACCAGGACCAATCAGTGCTCCGATGTATTCGTTCGGGATGACACGGTTAATCATTTTAGGAGCATGCTCTTTTACCGTTCCAGCAGGTTCAGCAATGGTGGCCTCAAGGTGGTCTAATATGTGCATACGACCCTCTTTTGCTTGCCTCAATGCTTGTGTCAAAATCTCATAACTCAATCCTTTGATTTTGATATCCATTTGACAAGCAGTAATACCATCTCTTGTCCCGGTTACTTTAAAGTCCATGTCTCCAAGATGATCTTCATCACCAAGGATATCAGACAATACCGCAAAACGATCGCCTTCAGTAATTAATCCCATTGCAATTCCAGAAACAGGCTTGGTAATCTTGATACCAGCATCCATTAAAGCCATAGTACCCGCACAAACGGTTGCCATAGAGGAAGAACCATTTGATTCTAGCACCTCTGAAACAACACGTACGGTGTAAGGGCAATCATCGGGCATCACTTTTTTCAATGCGCGTTGTGCTAAGTTACCGTGTCCTACCTCACGTCTAGAGGTACCTCTTAAAGGACGTGCTTCTCCCGTTGAAAAAGGAGGGAAATTGTAATGCAGGTAAAAATTTTCTTCCCCTTGTTCTGTTGGTAAATCAATCACATTGGACTCTCTAGAAGTTCCCAATGTTACCGTCGCAAGGGCTTGTGTTTCTCCTCTTGTAAAAACAGAAGAACCGTGTGTAGAGGGCAAGTAATCTACCTCACACCAGATAGGACGTATTTCAGTCGTTTTTCGAGCATCCAATCGGATTCCGTCGTTAAGGACCAAGTCACGAACGGCTTTCTTTTGGGCTCCGCTGAAGTATTTTGAAATTAAGGCGCCTTGTTCTTCAAGCTCTTCTTCTGAATAGCTGCTTTTAATTTCGTCTTTTAATTCTGAGAATAATTGGCTACGATCGGCCTTAGAAAGTCCTTTCTTGGCAATGGCATAGCATTTGTCATATGCCAATTCGTGAATCTTACTTTCGAGATCTGCATCGGTATCTTCTTCCTCGTATTCGCGTGTTTCTTTCTTTCCAACAGCTTCAGCTAATTTCACTTGCGCCTTGATCTGTTCTTTGATGGCTTCATGTCCAAAGGCAATGGCTTCTACCATTTCTTCTTCACTGATTTCGTCAAATTCTCCTTCGACCATCGCAACTGAATCAGCACTTGCGCCGATCATGATGTCAATATCAGATTGCGCTAGGAGCTCTTTGCTTGGGTTGATGATAAATGCTCCGTCTACACGAGCCACTCTCGCTTCTGAAATTGGATTTTCAAAAGGAATATCAGACAATTGTAGAGCAGTAGAAGCGGCAAGTCCAGCCAATGCGTCTGGCATTACTTCTTCATCATGCGACATCAGCTGAATCATAATTTGAGTTTCAGCATGGTAGTCTTTGGGAAAAAGTGGTCGTAATACGCGGTCGACCAAGCGCATAGTAAGAATTTCTTCGTTGCTGGGTCGGGCTTCTCTTTTGAAGAATCCTCCTGGGAAACGACCCGCAGCAGCAAATTTTTCTCTATAATCGATTGTTAAGGGTAGAAAATCAACAGGGCTGGCTTGGCGCGCAGAAACAGCTGTAGCGAGTAGCATACAGTCGCCCATTCTAACGACTACAGATCCATCAGCTTGTTTGGCTAGTTTGCCAGTTTCGATACTGATAGTTCTCCCATCGGAGAGTTGAATTTCTTGTGTAAATGTTTTTGGAATCATAATTTATTGGTTTAACCATTAATTGTTGTGTGCTGTGGCAACCAATGAAAAACTACAATTCAACCTTGTAAGGAAGACTTATTTTCGGATACCGAGCTCTTTAATAATCTCACGGTAGCGGACAATGTCTTTTGCTTTTAGGTAGTCCAGTAGACTTCTTCTTTTCCCTACCAAACGTACTAGTGAACGCTCTGTGTTAAAGTCTTTTGCGTTCTTTTTTAAGTGGTTTGATAAGTGATTGATTCTGTGCGAGAACAATGCAATTTGTCCTTCTGTTGAACCGGTGTTTGTTTCAGATTTCCCGTATTTTTTGAAAATCTCTTTTTTCTTTTCAGTTGTTAAGTACATGCCAATATTTATTTAAATGATTTTTATGTATGCAAAATTGCGTTGCAAAGATACATTTATTTACTTGATATAAAAGGATTGCTAGGCGCGATAATGTCTATTGAGTACAAGGTCTAAATAAGCATTAATCTCCTCTTTTAGATTTTTGCGATGGACAATTTTATCTAAAAAGCCTTTTTCTAGTAAAAACTCACTCGTTTGAAATCCTTCGGGGAGCTCTTTTCCAGTGGTGTCTTTAACAACTCTAGGGCCAGCAAAAGCAATAAGGGCACCCGGTTCTGCGATATTAATATCCCCTAACATGGCGAAAGAGGCTGTCGTTCCCCCTGTAGTTGGATTCGTACAGAGTGAGATATAAGGAATGCCAGCTTCTGATAACTCACTTAGCTTGGCAGCGGTTTTTGCCATTTGCATGAGTGAGGTGGCGGCTTCCATCATACGGGCACCCCCGGATTTAGAAATCACCAATAAAGGAATCTCATTTTGCAAAGCATAATCGGCGGCTCTCCATATCTTTTCCCCAACGACAGATCCCATTGACCCCCCAATAAAAGCGAAATCCATACAAGCTACTACCAATGGTTTCCCTTTGGAGTTTCCTACTGCTACTCGGATAGCATCATTTAGATGGGTTTTTTTGGTAGCTGCTTTTATCCTGTCTTTGTATTTCTTAGTGTCCTCAAATTTGAGAAAGTCTTTGGATTTTAGTGTGGTTGCAATTTCTTCAAATTTTGCATCAAAAAGGATTTCAAAATATTCTTTACTCCCAATTTGAACATGATAGTCATCTTCTGGACTCACATAGAAATTCTCCGCTAACTCTTGCGTTTCTATTATTTTACCGGTGGGAGTTTTGTACCACAATCCCTTCGGGGTATCCTTTTTTTCTTCCGTTTTGGTTTGGATCCCCTTTTCACTTCTTTTAAACCACGCCATAGCGATATTTTAGTCTAATGTATTGACATTATTCAAATCTTCAAAGGCCTTTTTGAGACGACTTTTTAAAGTATCCTCTCCTTTGCGAAGCCATTTTCTAGGATCGTAATATTTTTTATTGGGTTCTTCAGCGCCCTCAGGATTTCCTATTTGTGCTCTCAAGTACTCAATATTATCATTCATATAATCTCGAATCCCTTCCGTAAAAGCAAACTGCAAATCGGTATCAATATTCATTTTGATTACCCCGTAGCCTATCGCTTCCCGAATTTCTTCTATACTTGAACCAGAGCCACCGTGGAATACAAAATCAACGGTGTTGTGGGGCAAGTTGTATTTTTCACTTATAAACTCTTGAGAGTTTTTTAAGATTTTAGGAGTCAAAACTACATTTCCAGGCTTGTACACACCGTGAACATTCCCAAAGGCAGCAGCAACGGTAAACCGGGGGCTGATTTTTCGGAGTTCCTCAAAGGCATAGGCAACTTCTTCGGGTTGGGTGTAGAGCTTGGACTGATCGACATCAGAATTGTCAACACCGTCTTCTTCACCACCGGTAATTCCCAGTTCTATTTCTAAGGTCATGTCCATTTTGGCCATTCTACTTAGGTATTCTTTACATATAGCGATATTTTCTTCCAAAGGCTCTTCGGATAGGTCGATCATATGCGAGCTGTACAAAGGTTTCCCAAACTGCTTGTAGTGAGTTTCACTGGCCTCTAGCAAACCATCGATCCACGGCAATAGATTCTTAGCACAGTGATCGGTATGAAGAATAACACTTGCTCCATAGGCTTCAGCCATTTCATGGATGTGCTTGGCTCCCGCAACAGATCCTGCAATTGCAGCCTTTTGTTGGTCATTAGAAAGTCCTTTTCCGGCATTGAACTGTGCGCCGCCATTTGAAAACTGAATAATTACCGGACTATTGAGTTCGGCAGCAGTTTCTAAAACAGTGTTGATGCTATTATTTCCGATAACGTTAACAGCGGGAAGTGCAAAAGACTTTTCTTTGGCCAGGGCAAATACCTCTTGTACTTGGTCTCCTGTAAGTACCCCAGTTGGGATTTTGTTTTTCATTCAATAATGGTTTTGACAAAAATATTAAAATTTTAGAATGGGTAATTTATTCCGACATTAAATACAGCTTTATTTAATGCATATTCTGATCCCCATCTCTTGGCCTTTGGTAATACTGGGTTATAGGTCTTGAAAGCCGTGTCGAATCGAAAGACAAAAAAATCAAAATCATAGCGCAGCCCAAATCCAGATCCTATGGCTATTTCTTCTAAATCTTGCCACCCTTCCCATTTGGAGGCAGGGTCTTGGACATTGTCCCACAGATTCCAAATGTTTCCAGCGTCTACAAATAAAGCGCCCTTTAAATTCCCAAAGAGCGGAAATCTATATTCTACGTTTGCGGCTAATTTAAAATTGGCTTCGTTGAATTCATTTTGATTTTGACTGCTTCCAGGACCCAAACGATAGGCTTTCCAGGCTCGGTTGTCATTCGTTCCTCCGGCAAAATAGGATCGTACAAAGGGAATGCTATTGGCATTCCCATAGGGGAGGGCCATTCCCACAAAACTTCTAAGGGCCAATACTCTTTCTGTGCCCACCCGAAAGTGTTTGATATAATCTACTTCTGCTTTAAAGTATTGAGAAGGCTCTACCCCCGAAATATCAAAGCGGCCATTTTCATTTCGCTCACTTCCTGTCCAATTTAGAAAGCCATTGAAAAGATTTCCAATCCATTCCAATTTAAATCTAAATTGAGAAAAATTATCATCAAGCAAAGACTGTTGGGTGTTGCTGTTAAAACTGAAGGAAGATCCCACAATTAAGTTATTCACAGTTAACCTTTGCTGCCTTTCCCGAATGCTTAGGAGGAGCGCATAATCGTTTGTGTCAATATTAGGAATCCCCTCCTGTGAAAAGGCTTGTTCGAAAAAGGCCTCTGTACCAGCGGGTATTAGTAGGTTGTTGTTCGCGTCAACAAGTTCCGGATTGGTATTATACAATTGCGCCAAACTAGTAAGCCTGTCATAGCTATTGCGGTACACATTAAAATAATTGTTGCGGTTTTTATTATTGACAAATTCAATCCCGGCGAGTTCAAAGGTCATTTTTTGTTTTTCCTTTGGTTCCCAATTGATGGCATAGGAAGCTGAAAAATACTGTTTGTCGAGTCCGATATTCTCCTGGACGGCAAAGCCCAGACTCACATCTGTTTTAGGGTTCATTTGTTTTTGAATGATGTTTTCCAAATCAAACGGAAAGAGCAATCGGGGTATTCTAAGACTCATGTCGGCACCCAATTCAAAGAGATCAAAAAATCGAGAAAGTTGGTCTAGATTATTGGAAGAGGCACCAAAGGAAGATTGCACCCCTATTTTGAGAATCTCACCCCCTTTTAGAAAATTCCGAATGGCAGTTGAAGTACCGAGGCCTACCCCAAAAAATTGAATATTTGAATGCGACAAATCAAAATCAAGCCCAAGCGAAAATTTTTCTTTAGGGCTAAGAACGATATTCGATTCCAAATAGGGCAGACTATCGGAAAGAGGGCGGTAGGTAATACTGGGGTATTTAAAATTTTCTAACTCGTTGAAATACCGATAGGTTAGCAAGCGGTCTTGCTCACTATACACGCTATCTAGCTCAATAAACAGGGGGTTGATCAAGGCTTTGGGCCGGTATTTTAAAGGCCCTTTTGAGTAAATATGGATGCCTTCATAAGTCGTGCTATCCGTGTATTGATCCAGAGTGGCACCTACTCTTTGAGACTCAACATAAACATGTATCCGTTTTACTTGATGAATTCTATAGGGCTTGGTGATCAAACTATCATCCACTCTTTGTTGGGGATTGTTTACGCTTATTTCAATCCCTATACTCTTGTCTTGTCCTGTGCTGTCAATAGCAGCTGTAAATCGCAAACTATTTTCTTGGAAATTATAAACCCCTTCTTCGCGAAATAATTGTAAGAGGCGCTTGCGTTCTGCTTCAAAGTTTTCTATGTCAAAAGGATCTCCTTGTTTCAAAAGAGTACTAGAGTTTGTCTCGTTGACAAGCGCTTTTAATTCCTCAGAAGCAATAGAATACGTAATACTATCTAAGGTATATTGATTTCCTCTAGATACATCATACGTAACAATCACTTTCTTGGCGGAGACGGTTTCCACTTTGGGTGTTATAGAGACATCAAAAAAGCCTTTGTTCTTGAAGTATTGAGACACTCTTTTGTTATTCCGATCAATTTTTGAACTATCAAGCACAACCGCTTGGTTCCCGATGCTTTTAATCCATTCGTTTGTTGTGTTTTTATAGCGCTTTAACTGTCGTAGCTGTTTGCTAGAAAGTAGTTTTTCCCAACGTTTTTTTCGTTTTTCGTTTTTAGAAAGCCAATTGTTAAAAGCACTGTCAGGATTTTCTTTTGCCAAATTCCAGATAAGTATTTCAAATGGGATGCCTAAAAACTTTTTATTGGGCGGGTCTATCAATAGTTCGTTTACTCGGCTGTTGGCTTTGATTTCCCCATCAATCCTAACGGTATTTTTATCAAGTAGAAAAGAGGAGTCATCCAAATTTCTAGTACTACTACATTGAAGTAAAAAGAAACTTGAAAGTGAAAGAATGATTACATTTGAAGCGTATCGACGCACCGCAACTCAGTTTTGCATTCAAATGTACAGCTTTTCATGCTACCCAAAAGCCATCTTAAACAAATCACGCAACTTGGACAGAAGAAATTTCGGGACCAGACAAATATGTTTTTGGTTGAAGGCGTCAAGAGTGTTACTGATTTTTATGAAAATGGGTGGGAGTATGAAGGCATTTATGCGGTAGCTCCACACGATTCATTGCCCGTTCAATTGATTTCTGAGTCGGATATGAAACGGATAACACAATTTAAAACAGCAAGTCCTATATTGGGTGTATTCAAAAAGCGAAAACCACTTCCTGTGTCAACTACAGATTCGGTGATCGTCTTGGATCGTATTGGTGACCCAGGTAATTTAGGGACTATCATCCGCTTGGCCAGTTGGTTTGGAATCAACCAAATTGTATGCAGTAAGGATACTGTTGATTGTTATAACCCCAAAGTTGTGCAAGCTTCCATGGGTGGAGTGGCAAGAGTTTCTTGTTATTACGATGATTTAGTATCTTTTTTAGCACTCACAAAAGTGACAGTTTACGGAGCGGGTCTTCAAGGAGAGTCTGTCCATACTGTAACTTTTGACTCTCCAATGGCACTGGTTTTTGGTAGTGAGTCTCATGGGTTTCGTAATGAGGTTGCTGCTGCGATTCAAAAATGGATTACCATTCCGTCGGCAAACCTACAAGCTGTTGAAAGTTTAAATGTTGCGACCGCAACCGCGATAGTGTTGTCTCACAGCATCAAAAGCTAACGAACTACTCGAATACCAAATTGAGCACAACCCCTCTACTGACCATGTTGACAATATTTCCGGTCCAAGGACTGTCGGGGGTATTGTCTGGTATCAGCTCGTTTTGAAGCGAATAAATCCCCCTTATTGAAGGAGAGAATTTGAAATAGTATAAGTAAAAGTCAAAACCAATTCCAATCTCGTAATTAAAAGTTTGACTTTCGGTGCGGAATACATTCCCAAAGTTATCATCAGTATTTTTTTGATTACTAGAGAGGTTAAAGTCAGTAGAGACTCCGGCCAATAAAAAGGGTCTAAAATTGTTGATGCGTCGCGCATTAAATTTTAGAAGAAGGGGAAGGTGTATATAGGTTGATTTCACTTCTCGAATCCGATCGTTTTCGGTTTCAAAGCCCGGGTATTCGGGATATAGTAAATCTCGTTGTGCATAGTATAGCCCAGGCTCAAGTCGAAGGTTAACAAATTCATTTATGCGCATATCACCGATAAGTCCTATGGTAAAGCCTGTGCCGCTTGTAATCTCAATATCGGGGAAATTTTCTTCTCTGTAGTACAAAGGGTTGTACTCAAAGTCGAAAGAATAATTATTGAGTCCAACAAAATAGCCATAATGGATAAAGCGATCGTCAAACTGAGGGATATTTTTGACGCGTTCTCGCACTTGAGGGTATTGTGCAGCGAGGTACAAGGATGTAAACAATCCTAAGAATAAAGCCAGTTGCCGTTTATGATGTAGGTTTTGTACCACAATAAATTGAAGCGACACCAAATGTTTGAGGATGATCCGCTACCATTATAAACCCAATTTTTGACAAAATATTGTTGAATTCGTTCCCAAAAGGAAAATGGGCCGCTGACTCGGCCAAATAGGTATATGCAGATTTGTCTTTTGAAAGTATTCGAGCCATCCTTGGCATTAACCAGCCGGTGTAAAAAGAATAGAATTGTTTAAAGGGGAATCGGGTCGGGACAGAGGTTTCCAATACTAGAATGCGCCCTCCCGGTTTTAATACCCGGTATATTTCTCCTAAGCCTTTTTCTAGATTTTCAAAATTACGCACGCCAAAGGCAACTGTTACCAAATCAAAAGAAGCCTCTTCGTAGGGGAGTGCTTCACTATCGCCAATGACCATTTCGATACGATCTGCCAGCTTGTTTTTTGCTACTTTTTCCTTACCTAAGGCCAGCATCCCTGGGGAAATATCCAAGCCAATGATTTTTTTTACCGAGGTTTTGGTCAAAGCTACGGCCAAATCTCCTGTCCCAGTAGCGATGTCTAGGGCAGTGGACAGGGGCTTTTCTGCAGCCATTTTGACTACCTTATTGCGCCATTGTATGTCAATCCCAAGGGAGATAATCCGATTCAAAAAATCGTACTCACCCGAGATGGTGTCAAACATCTGAGTTACTTGCTTTTTCTTCGTTGCTGTTGATTCAGCGTAAGGGGTCACATTCTTTTTCATGAGCTGCAAAGATAAAAGAATTCGATGCTTGTCCGGTTTTTTATCACCTACAGAAGACCTTTTTGTATATTTGACCAGTATTTTCTTACTTCTATGAAAATAATTATCGCTGGTGGCGGTGAAGTCGGGTTTCATTTGGCCAAATTATTGTCCTTTGAATCGTTAGATATCACACTTATTGATACGGATAAGGAGCGCCTTACCTATGCCGAAAACCACTTGGATATCAAAACCCTCAAAGGGAATGCCTGTTCTTTGAGTATTATTAAAGAAGCTAAGGTGGGAACTGCTGATCTTTTTATAGCTGTAACCTCTGAAGAAACAGCTAATATTACGGTTTGTGCGCTAGCAAAACAATTGGGTTGTCAAAGAACCATCGCCCGGATCTCTACTATCGAGTATATCAAAGAAAATGATTGTATCAACTTTGAGAAATTAGGGATTGACGAGCTTATTTCACCTGAGTCTCTGGCTGCTGAAGAAATTCATCAGCTGTTGGATCAATCCGCATTCAGCAATAGTTATGAGTTTGAGTCTGGTGCCTTAACGCTTATTGGAACCACATTGGGTGCTGAAGTCCCCTTTGTAGGTAAAACTGTAAAAGAAGCGGCTACTATTTTCCCAGACGTACATTTCATGCCTATCGCCCTGCAAAGAAAAGGCAGTGAATCTACTATAATACCACGCGGTGATACCGCCTTTGAGTCCGGGGATCGTATTTTCTTTACCACTCTGAAGGAAGGCGTAGATGAAATATACAAGCTTACGGGCAAAGTAAAAAAAGAGATCAAGAATGTCATGATCTTAGGGGGCGGTAAGATTGGAATGAGCACGGCTAGAAAGCTGGCCCATGAAAATTTTAATGTCACCCTTATTGAAAAAAACAAAACCCGCGCCATTGCCATAGCAGAAGAATTATCCGAAATAATGGTCATTCACGGAGACGGACGCAATGTAGAATTACTGGACGAGGAAGATCTTGAAACAATGGATGCTTTTATCTCTGTTACGGAGAATTCCGAGACCAATATCATGACCTGTTTGATGGCGAAATCTAAGAATGTCACCAAAACAATAGCTTTAGTAGAGAATATTGATTATTTCCAATTGTCTCAATCGATAGGGATAGACACCCTTATCAATAAAAAGTTGCTTACAGCAAATACCATTTTCAGATATATCAGAAGGGGAGAGGTAGTAGATATGACCACCTTAAGCCATTTAAATGCAGAATTGCTTGAATTTGTTGTTAAGGACGACTCCAAAGTAAATGGTCAGAAAATAAAGGATATTGATTTTCCAAGGACAGCCACTATAGGAGGTGTTATAAAAGAGGGAAATGGAATTATCGCTTTGGGTGATTACGTTATTGAAGCCGGCGATCGGGTGTTGGTGTGTTCTTTACCGCGATCCATTAAACGAATAGAAGGCCTGTTCCGTTAAAGATGTTTTACAAACTTAACTACCGAGTAGTACTACAATTACTAGGAGTCTTATTGACTTTTAATGGCAGTCTTATGTTGTTAGCGGTTGGGATGAGTTATATCACTCAAGACCAAGCTACCGCGCCCCTTTTTAAAGCCGCTGTTAGTGTTATTATAATGGGGGTTTTACTATTAGTACTATTCAGATCCGCACAAACTCAAATTCAAAAAAGAGAAGGTTATCTCGTAGTAAGCTTAGGCTGGTTGTTGATGACGCTCACCGGGATGCTTCCGTATTTGTTTACAGGTGCAATCCCTTCGATATCGCAGGCGTTTTTTGAAACCATGTCTGGATATACCACAACAGGAGCAACCATCCTAGAGGATATTGAAAGCCTTCCAGAGGGAATACTTTTTTGGCGAAGTATTACCCATTGGATTGGGGGCATGGGAATTATTGTCTTGACGATTGCCATTCTGCCCATATTAGGGATAGGCGGAATGCAATTATTTGCAGCCGAAGTACCTGGACCAAATTCAGACAAGCTGCACCCAAGGATAACCGATACGGCAAAGCGATTGTGGTTACTGTATTTTGGATATACGATGGCAGAAACCCTACTCCTTTGGTGGGCAGGAATGTCTTTTTTTGATGCCATTAATCATTCTATGAGCACCTTGTCAACAGGTGGGTTTTCAACCAAAAATAATAGCATCGCCTATTGGAATGACCAACCTGTTATTCAATACATCATTTTGTTTTTTATGTTAATTGCTGGGACAAATTTTATTCTAAGTTACTTTGGCTTTACAGGTAATTTCAAAAAAATCATTAAAGACATTGAGTTTAAATATTACCTCTGGTTTATTGCCATTTTTACCTTTCTGAGTTGTAGCGTCCTTTTTATCAATAATATTGCGGCAGGAAGTGCGCTAACACATCCAGAAGTTTTAGGAGCAGTAGAAAGTAAATTCCGGCATTCATTATTTCAGGTAGTAGCCATCCTAACAACCACTGGCTTTGTTTCCGCTGATTATACCGCTTGGGCACCACTACTAACAGTGACTTTCTTTGGGTTGATGTTTGTGGGGGGATCGGCAGGTTCTACTTCGGGCGGCATTAAAGTAGTCCGGCATTTGTTGATGATTAAAAGTGGCGTCTTGGAATTTAAAAGAGCGTTACACCCTAATGCGATCTTACAAGTACGGTATAACGAACGTGTAGTGAGTGATGGCATTGTTCAGAATATACTCGCTTTTTTTATTTTGTATTTATTGTCTTTTATAGTCGGAACCCTTGGGTTTGCTATGATGGGCTTTGATTTTATATCCTCTATCGGGGTTGCGGCCTCCTCATTGGGCAATGTAGGTCCTGCACTTGGCTCTTTTGGACCGATGGAAAATTACACAGCGCTTCCTGAAGCTGGTTTGTGGTGGTCTTCGTTTTTGATGTTGTTAGGGAGGTTGGAGTTGTTTACCGTTTTGATATTGTTGACGCCTTTCTTTTGGATCAAAAATTAGTATCCGTACTTAGCTCCCCAAATATCTTTTAGCCATTTTCGCAAACCGTTTTCTTTTGGATTATTCCCCGGTTCGTAAAAGCGAGTCCCCTTTATTGAATCCGGTAGGTATTCTTGTGCTGTAAATTGATTGGGATAGTCATGAGGATAAAGATAATCGACGGCATGCCCCATTTCTTTTGCAAGCTGTGTAGGTGCATTTCTCAGATGTAGTGGTACTGGTAGGTTGGTGCTGTTGTCAACTTCTTCCATCGCTTTATTGATGGCTTTATAGCTCGCATTGCTTTTCGGACTACTGGCTAGATAAACAGCACATTGGCTTAGGATGATCCTTGCCTCTGGCATGCCAATCACTTGAACTGAGTTAAAGGTCGCTTGGGCCAGTACCAGTGCTGTTGGATTCGCATTCCCGATGTCTTCACTCGCCGCAATCAACAACCTCCTGGCAATAAATGTAATGTCTTCCCCTGCTTTGAGTAAACGGGCTAACCAATATACGGCAGCGTTGGGATCGCTTCCTCGAATGGATTTTATTAAAGCGGATGCGATATCATAGTGGAGGTCACCATCTTTATCGAATTGAACTGCATTCGTTTGCAGCGTTTGTTTGATCTTTTCATTGGTAATATGGATTTCAGTCTCTGGACCAAAGGAAAATACAACCAATTCTAAAAGGGTTAAAAGCTTGCGTGCATCCCCGCTCGAAAAGTGAATCAAGGCTTCCGGATCTTCAATTTTAATGGCTTTTTCTTGGAGCAGTGAATCCGTAGTAAGCGCCCTGTCTAATAAAGACTGTAGCTCATGAAGTTCTAGCGGTTTGAGTGTAAATACTTGGCACCTTGATAATAGTGCGTTGATGACTTCAAAACTTGGATTCTCAGTAGTAGCTCCAATGAGGGTAATAATACCTTTTTCGACAGCCCCTAAAAGGGCATCTTGCTGAGACTTACTAAATCGATGAATCTCATCAATAAAGAGTAAAGGGTTTTGATCTGTAAAGAGCCCTCCTTGTTGTTTCGCTTTTTGGATGATCTCCCGAACTTCTTTGACACCTGCATTGATAGCGGATAATTCATAGAATGTTCTTTTTTTTTCCTTGGAAAGAAGTTTTGCGAGGGTTGTTTTTCCCGTACCAGGAGGTCCCCAAAGTATCATGGAGGGGATATAGCCAGATTGAATACTTTGATAGAGAGCTCCCTTTTCTCCAACCAAATGCTCTTGTCCTACATAGTCAGACAATTTTTTGGGGCGCATCCGCTCTGCTAATGGGGTGGAAGAGTGTAGCATGCTATTGGTGATGGCGTTGTCGAATAATCTCGTATAAAATTAAACCTGCGGCAACAGACACATTTAAAGAGGCCACTTTTGACACCATCGGTAATTTTACTTCAGTATCTACTAATTTGAGAATACTAGGGTGTATCCCTTTGTCTTCTGATCCCATGACAATAGCAATGGGTCCTTTTAAGTCTTTTTGGTAGGGAACATCATCTGCTTTTTCGGTGAGCCCGATGACTGATATGTCGTAAGCTTTTAAAAGAAAAAGAGCGTCTTTCAGGTGGTTTACTTTGGCGATAGGGATTTCAAAAATGGCCCCTGCTGAGGTTTTTATAGTAGTCCCGTTTAAAGGGGCACTTCCTGTTTCTGGAAGCACTACACAATTGACACCCGTAGCAGCTGCAGAACGCAGTATGGCACCAAGATTATGCGGGTCTGTAACGTGGTCCAAAAGTAGAATAAGAGGGCTATCCGTTTCAAATCCTTTTTCGAGTAGCGTTTCTAAGGAATGAATAGGCACTGGGGAAATACGGCCCATGGCCCCTTGATGGTTTTCATTTTGAAAACTATTGAATTTCTCTTTTGGAACATAACTAGTAGGGACCCCTTCTTTTCGAAGTTGGTTTTCCAATTGGCGTAATAAGGGGCTTTTGTCACCCTGTTGAATCCAAACCTTATCTATTGATTGCTTATTAGAAAGGGCCTCTTGAATGGCTCGGATTCCAAATATATGTAGTGATTTGTCCATGTGTACTAGCTATGGAACAAAGATGCTCATTTATCTTGGATTTGGCTCAAAAAAAAAGAGACCCGAAGGTCTCTTTTTTACTAGTATTGGGTTTACTCCTTATGGGCAAATACTCATTGTTTTACCACCAGTACCAACAGTTGGGTTAGGTCCTTCAGCTAATGCTTGTTGAACTTTACCAGCTCCGTTGTCGTGAGAGATCGAATACGTAACCTCACTATCCCAAGCACCTGATACATATTCAATAGTCAATGTATTAGTACCTTCTGGGACTGTGAATGTTCCGGTATTAGAAGCTCCTTGATCTGAAGAAACAGTAAAACTTTCACTGCTGCCATCGATAGTAACAACCAAAGAAGCACCATTCCAACCATCACCATACGAGTCGTTCATCGAAATAGTGTACTCACCCGCAACAGGAGAAGTAGGAATACACTTGATGATTTTGTTGTATTGGTAAGGAGAGTTGAAGTAAGATCCAGTCAAAGAACTTGCTGCGTCTTTAGCTGTGTAGCTAGATCCGTCAGTAAGGTTTAACTGCAAACGGATATTTACCGCTTGTCCACCATCAACATCATTTCCAGTTAATCCAAGAGCGCTCAATGCTTCTCCTAAACTTACTTCTAGATCTGCCTGAGGAAGTCCTCTAGATCCCGTTGTAAACTCTGAAGGTAGCATCGTACGAAGAAGTTGCTCGTTACCAGCGTAGGATACAAATACCTCTACGTCCTTAAACAAACCACCATTTTCTTTATCGTGCTCTTCTATCGTCACTCTAAATACGGATCCTGCTAAGTCGAATACATTGTATTCTCCTTTCCAGTTACCGGCAGTAGGGTCGATAGCGATAGTTCTTAATACAGCTCCCGTTTGGAAGTTGTCAAGAACATAGTCTACAGCATTGTCACCTTCATTACAAGAGATGGCAAACAACGCAATGCTCAATAAACTTATTAGTTTTTTCATGATTCTTTATTATTTCAAGTTAGTTGAATCTCCAGAGTTCCAGAAGTTACGTTCTGATAAGTCTGAACGCTGTGACGCTTCAGAATTATTCGTTACGTAGTTCGCTGGATAATACATCAAAGTAGGAAATGCTCCTTCTGCACCGTTTTCAATGTTCGGTTGAATATCAGATGGAAATCCTGTTTTTCTGTACGCATTGTAGGCATCGTTTCCGTTCCCTACAGTAGCAATGAAGAATTGCTTGGCCCATAAATCTCCTTTTTCAGCAGCAGAGGCGGCACTCCATTCATCAACGAAACCGCTCACATAGGAACTTTGGTCTCTTTCTTCAATAGGGTTAGCAGCGTCAAATCCACTTACTTTTGCAAAGGCATCTCCGATAGCTGACAACATATGATCGGTTGCAGCTGCTGTGTTGATACCGGCTTGTTCAGCACTCATAAAATGCATCCAAGAAGATAGCATGATAGGTGTGATTCCATCACCACCTCTACCACCACCCAAAGCAGTAGCTTCGAAGGATCCATCGTCAAAACGACCTCCAGCAGGATAAACACCTCTAAGAGTTCTTAAGAAACCATCTGGTGGAATTCCGTTGTCATTTCCGTGATCACGGCCCCAATAGCCGTCAGCCAATCCACAAAAAGGAACGCCTGCAGGGTAGGGATTAAAGTAACCCGGTAAACCACACTCTAATACTTCCTCGTTAGCAGGAGATCCAAATCCTGGAGTACTCTCTACTTGACGGTAGAAGTAATAGTTTAGACGTGGGTCTTTTACATTTCCATGACCTGTTTGCATCGTAGCCATCAACCAGTTAGGCATGTACTCATCACCACCTGTCGCTGTGTAATTGCTGCGATAGTGGGGGTGACGTGTATCAGGCTGAACTTGGTTGGTTCCCCATTGGAATTGGAAATCATCAGCTGGACTTTCTATGAACGGAGTCGCAGAACTAAATCTAGCATCATCCGTTACCCAATAGATTTTACGCAAAATTGAGTTGGCTGCTTTTATCCACTTAGAGGCATCTCCGTTGTAGTAAAAGTCATACTGAGGCGCAATAGCACCTGGACTCGCAAAATCAGTTTTTGCACTCTCTAATAAAGCAACAGCAGCTGCATATACATCAGCACCATTGTCTTTGGCTGGGTTTAAGATTACATTTCCTTCTTCGTCTCCTTTAAGAGCTTCAGAATAAGGAACATCTCCAAAATAGTCAACCAATGTAATCATAATGTACGCTTGGAAAACTTTCCCCATACCTAAGTAATAGGGTTGGTCTTCACTCAAAGCATTCATTAATTTGATGTCTTGTAACATATCTTGGTACGCTTCTTCCCACTCATCTGCGAGAGACACTGGAGAATAAACGTTGTTATAAGTACGACCATTCATATAGGCAGTACGGGTCAATTCAGCCCCGATATCTCCCATGTTGTGTACCCATAATGCGAAGTCTTCTTGAATTGCACTCAAAAAGAAATCAGCGTTTGCTTGATTTGGACTCAATGCGTTTGGGTTATCAGTAAGATCTAACTCTGCAGTCTCACATGAACTCAAAACAAGTAGTCCTCCTAAAGCAACGGCAAAAAATTTATTTAATACTTTCATGATTCTTATTTTTTATCGTTTCTTAAAAAGTAAGCTTCAAACTTGCTCCGTATCTTTTGGAACTAGGTCCATTCAGATAGTCAAATCCTCTACCATTACCTACTCCTGTACCTGCGATATTTGGATCGAAGTTGGTTCCTTCAGGAGTGTTGTAAGCATTGTACCAAAGGTTGTAACCTGAAGCTGTAATACTGGCACTTCCAAAAGGAGTTTTGTCGAGTAATGATTGTGGGAAGCTGTAGCTTAGAGAGATTTCTCCTAATCTCCATACACTACCGTCATAGACAAGCATTTCATCTGGTCCGTAAAGAACGTTGCTGAAATAGAAAGTAGAGTTGTTGATTTGCTTGGTGTTAGGAGATCCATCTGCTTGTACACCAGGTAAAACAAATGATAACTCACGGTCAAGTGTATCGGTAGTCAAACCACGACCTAATAAAGTTGATACTGTATAAGTGAAAATATCTCCACCCTGTACGTGGTTGATCAAGAAGTTAAATGTAAAATTCTTGTACGATATGCTGTTGCTGATGTTTAATAACCAATCTGGGTTTGCATCACCAATAACAGATAAATCAAAGGTCTCGTCATAAGATCCTTGGTTGTTTACTAGGTAGTTGTCAGAAGTAGTATCTTCCCAACGGAAATCGTCTCCAATAGAAGAACCATTACGTGTGATAGAAGATCCAACAATAGTCCCTAATGACTGGCCTTCGATAGCCGCGTTTCCTAAGTTTGAAAAACCAGAATACACGATGATGTCTGTGTCAGCTCCAAGATCTATAACAGTTGCTTCGTTAGCAGACCAATTTACAAAAGTAGACCAGTTTAAACCGTCTTGACTGGTAATCCAGTCGAAACCTAAGTCTAACTCAACTCCTTTGTTTTCAATCTTACCAACGTTTGTTTGAGTTGATGTATAACCAGTAGAGGGATCTAACTGTCGATCGATAATCAAATCAGTTGTTGTTTTGTTATAGATCGATAAATCCATACTTAAACGGTTGTCAAAGAAACGTCCTTCAACTCCAAATTCAAGTTCTCCGATTAATTCTGGCTTCAAATTTGGATTTCCTAATACGGAACCAGATGTATTTGTGATAATCGTGTTGCCTCCTGAGATAAAATCTTGTGTATCTAGCGATAGTGTTGCTGCTACAGGATACCCTAATGGGAAGTTAGCAGATGTACCATAACCAGCACGTACTTTTAACAAGTTCACCATATCACTTTTAAATTCTGGGAAAGCACTTGTCGGTAAAAACGAAATACTTGCCGAAGGATATGTAATAGAACGATTCGCCTCAGATAGGTTTGATACCCAGTCTTTACGAGCGGCTAGTTCTAAATACAAAAAGCGGTTGTAGTCAAAAGAAGCTTGTCCGTATAAACCACGAATATTACGACGCTCATAATACTGAATTTCGTCTTGTACTTCGAAGTTAAAGTGACGTAGCACTCCGTACACCTGCTGTCCTAATGAACGCGTACCATTTCTGTCATAAACGTCACCACGAGTTGTGTACCCTACAGTAAAGTCTAAACCGATTTCTTCAGTTAAAGAATAACTACCTGCCACAGTAAAGTTGTGGTCAAAAATAGTTTTTTTGTTATTCCACGTTTGGTATTTACCATTTTGGTTAATCAAACTACCTGTTTTTCCTCCTTTGTTAGAGTAATCAACGTTATTTTCAGAATAAACATCTAAACCATAACGATACGTAGCCACTAAGTTGTCAGATATATCATAGGCGATAGTAGCTCCCCCGAATACACGATCAACTGCTTGTTGCGTAGACGCATTGTTGACAGTCCAAAGTGGGTGTTGGATAGAGTTGTTCTGACGGTAGTATAACGATTCGTTTGTAACAGGGTGCTGATACGGTAAACCGACTAAATCAACTGATCTTGGAGTGTAGAATACGTTTGCAAATACAGAAGCACTCTCACCACTTACGTTACTACCATAACCGGCAGCTACTGGAGGTGATTTAAAGTTTGTTTGTGCGTAGTTCAAGGTACCATTGATGGTAAATTTGTTTGACAAAGCTGCACGTCCACCAAAACTTAACGTATTTCTACGAAGTGTGTTTTCACGTGTAAATCCTTTGTCTTCTAAGTTACCGTAGTTAATGTTATACGATACAGATCCATCTTCGCTTGCTCCTCTAACGTTAACGTTTGTAGTAACTGTATTACCAGTTCTAAAGAAATCTTTTACGTTGTCATAAGGTCTCCACTCATAGTAGTCTTCCAAACCTAATTTTTCATGGGCAATAGGAGATCCTGTAGCCGCACTAGCCGTTAGATAAGGGTGCATTAAGAACCCTGCTGGTTTGTTTGCATCCAATGGACTACCAGCGTTGATAGAAGATTGTGCTGCCCATCCTGCTGGTCCACCTTCGTCGAAACTAGGTCCCCAGTTAGAGAAGAACCAACCAAAGGATTGGTCGAATCCGTTACCATACTGATTTTGATAGTCAGGTAATGATGCGATTTCAGTGTTGAAATACGACGTGTTCACTGTAACTTCAGTCTTTTTAGGACCTGCTCCAGTTGAACTACCTGATTTTGTTGTAATAAGGATAACCCCATTACGTCCTTGCGTACCGTATAGAGTAGCTGCTGCCAATCCTTTTAATACGTTTACCGACTCGATGTTGTTTGGGTCGATATCCAAGAAACGAGAGGAACCATTGTTACCGTCTACGAAGCTCCCTTGGTTGTTTGTTTCACTACTGAAAGGAACACCATCGACAATAAATAAAGGTTGGTTACCTTGGCTAAAGGTGTTGAATCCACGAATAACGATACTCGTACCGGATCCGGATAAACCACTCTGATTGGTAATCTGGACCCCAGAGGCTTTCCCTGTTAAGATACGTCCAATGTCACCTTCACCTCTTTGTTCAAGTGCGTCAGAGTCAACTTCGGATACAGCATATCCCAAGGCTTGTTTCTCACGTTTGATACCGAGACTGGTAACGATTACTTCTTCCAATTGGTTTCCTTGCGCCAAACTCGCGTTGATTACGTTGTCTGCGCCAACAGTAAACGCGCTCGTTTCATACCCAACGAAACTGATCTCAAGAACATTTCCTTCGGCAACATCAATGCTGTAGTTTCCATCGAAATCGGTGGACACACCATTTGAAGTGCCTTGCTCAAGAACAGTCGCTCCTGGAAGCGGCATTCCTTGGTCATCAGTGACCGTACCAGTGATGGTTTTTTGCGCTATTGCAAATTGCAATGAGAGCAAAGAAAACACCAATAGTTTGCTTAAGCTTTTCATACTTTAGTTTGATTAATTAAAAAATATAGTTAGCATTTTTAGAACCGCTAATTTATTCATACTGTTAATAAAATCAAAGCGAAATGTTAAAAAGTGTTAAAAACACATAACATAAGCTTAAACGAAAAACGCTTATGAGTTGATTCATAAGCGTTTAGAATATTAATTTAGTGTGAAATATTAGTTCAAAGCCTGAAAAATTCGCTTTAAATCTTCGATATTATTAGGCTTTAGTTTCTCTTTTTTGAGTAATTGAACGAGTTCAGATTCTTTGGAGGAAAATAGTTTCTTCAAGCTACTTTTAGATTTTTTTAGAGGAAGAAGAGTGCCATTTTCTAACTGATAAAAGAAATTTTCTTCCGAAACAAAACGTGCCGGAAAAGAACGTTCAAGTCCAGTTCGTGCTTCTTTGCCATCCATGTATACTTTTTTTTGTTGCAGGTATAAACTGAATTGTTCTCCTGCTACCAGTACTACAAAATACCCGTTTTTTGGAAAAGCATCTTCTTTGGCTTTGTAAGAGAGTAATTTGTATTCTTCGTCTGCGATTGTGGCTACAACTTTCGCGCTTTTTAGCAGTATTTCGTCAGTGTCTTTTTGATCTGTCGTTTTCCCAATTTCCAATTCGTCATTGTAGGCATTATACCGCAATAATACTTCCCCTTTTAGTTCTTGACCAAAATACGTTACGCTTGCAGGTCGAAAAGTATCCGTGAAATAATAAGAGCCTTTTACATTGGTTGGGGGTGTCCCTTTTCGCCTTTTTTTATTTCGCAGATCAGACATTGCGTCAAACAATCTGCTGTCAGACAGTCTGGGTGCATCGGAAGCGGCACCCTCTGCATGTTGGGCGTAGCTTTCAAGGGAGAATAAAACGATGCATAAACCAACTAATAATCTCATATACCTAAATTTTAAAACAAACTTACTAATTTTTACTACCCAAGTTTAATTCGATAAAATAAAATCCAAGCGAGGGTCGTCTTCTTCAATGCCATACCCTCTCCATACATTTACCTCACTGGCGTATTTCCAGACAATATCGCCTTCAGGGTTTACTTCCCAATAGCCATAATCCCCTTCGCAAATAAGAGTATTTCCATTGGACAAACGATAAGCACCCGATATTTTCCCAAAAAATAAATCAGGATGGGTGTAAGTCCACACCGCATTCGGAGCGGTATAAGAGGCATCTTGCAAACTCATGTCCTCAGGAAGTTGAAGTTCTACTACCGAAGACTGCTCGCTATTAGTTCCATTATTATAGAGCATAATACTGCCTGATTCTTTTATAAGATGGGGGTGGTGATTGTTGTAAAAAAAACGAGTAGCGTTTGTGTTTCTAAAGGCTTCTGGATTTCCAAATCGGTAGACTAAATCTCCTGCGGCTCCGGCAGTAGTTTCTGTATTCTGTGAATGATCTAGCACCCAAACCTCACTGTAGAAATTCACACTCATATAAATCAAATCCCTTTCGGTATCATAAGCCAAGCCGTTGGCATGCATGAGGTCCCCATTCTCTCGAAGGGCATAATTGATGTCAATCTTGTGAATCTCTGTTGCAGGATTTCCATAATTGTCTGCCTCAGGGTCGTGGTCTTGGACCAAATGTTCAAAGGCTCGCCATTGCCAAACAATCTCGTTAGTAGTGGGGTTTATTTCCACAATTTTTTCTGGATAAACGGGATAGTCTACATTAGCTCCGGCTGCTTGTGCTGTTTCAGCATCGATCGTTTCCCATATCATACTGAGGATATTTCCATTAGGAAGCTTAAGTACGTCGTGATGCAAAAGCCCAAGCGAATCTGCTTTTTTGTATTCCCAAAGGATCGTTTGAGACCGATCAAATTCTTTTAAAACACCTCCATAGCCCCCGAAAGAGAAGGGGAGTTCTTCTTCAGCTTTGAAAATCCCCAATAAGTTTCCATTGGGCAGCCATTCAAGATCATTCCCCAGTCGTGAATCAAACGACCAACTGTGTAATTTTTCTCCACTTTTGTTTACTATATGCGCTTTGGTGCCGCCATTTTCAACCGCAAACACATAGCCATTATGAATTTCTCCCCCCTCAAATGCCTGAACTTCTTCTTGCAATTCTGCTATAAAATGAGCCGTCACCGATAGGTTCGAGTCAGCTGTTAAAGTCAGTGGGTTTTCACTGCCACTGGCACCTTCACTCCAATGCGAAAACACATAGCCCTCTGCTGCAACAGCTTTTAAGGTTAAAGGAGTGTTCGCTTCAAAAGTAGCGCCAGAACTTTCAACAGTTCCACTGTTTGCTGGAACAATAAAAGCTTCAAAAGTGTAGCGCGTGATACTTTCTTTTTTACATGCAGTAAAGAAAATCAAAAGATAAAAAGCTAAAAAGAGCTTGCTGCGCATCTTGAAAACAATAGGTATTGGTTTGTGGCACAAACTTAAACAAAAATGACAATTGGTACTCTTTCTTATTTTAGTGGAGATAAATAAAAAAACTTTGGCCTTTGCTGAAATAGTAGGGATGTTGAGTTTTTAAAATATTCTGGTGGCGTGTGGATAAATTCTAAAATAAAATAGAAACCGCCCAACTGGGCGGTTTAATATCACTTGGAGACTAATTAAGATCCCAGAATATTCTCGACTGTTGAGTGTCAATCCCCCCATTGGCCGCTTTTACATTAATCCCGTTAATGGTTTGTTCAGATTGAGGGTATGTATATCTCTTAGGAACAGCTAGGTTCAAGGAACCAGAATTCGGCAGATTGGGAGCATCAAAAAGTCTGTAAACTGTCCATCCCTCAAAACCACGGTTATACATGGCAATCCAAAATTGTTGTGCAATTTTTTCCTTGTCTGTACCTTCTGCTGTAGCAAAAGCCACATTTTCCTGAGCTAGATATGCGGCTGAGTCTTCAACTGAAACTCCCCATTCAGACATACTTGCATTGATTCCATTTTCATAATGTTGTTCTGGACTTCCACCCACCGAAAAGCCTCTTCTGGCTGCTTCAGCAAGGATAAAGCTCATTTCTGCATAATCCATTAATACGCCTCTAAAATCTGGCGCATACAAACTTTGTGAAATATGAGAATTATCATTAAATGGAGTAGATTGCCCGTAAGGTCCTCCTTGATAAGCATCATTGATCTTTGAGGTTGGATCAAAAAACATATCTGCCCTAGGGTCAGTGAGCTCATTAATTGCATTGACAAAAGTATCTGCTGGGATAAAATCTTGTCTTCCTGATTGCACCAAATCTTCCCATAATGGGTTTGTATTTGGCGGGGTACTTTCAAACCTAATATACGCGTTATCGGAATTAGAAGTTATGCCATTGGCGTAATTTTCTTCGATTAAGCTTTTCGCCATAAATTCGTCTTGATCAAATAATCGAGAACCTAATTTGACAAGAAGAGTGCTACCGAATTTTGTCCAATGTGGAATAGAACCCTCAAAAATTAAATCATCTGTGGCATAACCGGAACCAGTTCCAGAAAGATCTGTGACTGCAGTTTGTGCGCGTAGAATCAAATCGGAGTAAATCGATGCAGCATCATCATAAGTTGGTGAAAGGGAGGCGTTGTCGCCTTCTGCATTCAAGGCCTCCGAATAGGGGACATCTCCAAAAGCATCAACAAGCATCTGCCAGGCATAGACCGAAAGTAATTCAATCTGGGCTGTCTTGACAGGGTCTGTTGTTTGCGTTTTTGCATTATTCAAATCTCCCAAAACATCGCGGTAAAATTCAGAAAACATATAGTCTGGAATTTCCCTATTTTTCATGTTGTAGTTTGATTCGTCAGTATATTGCGTTTGCGTCCAATACTGCGCATACAGTCTGAAATTATTTCTGTTGACGTTTGTCGACTCAATAAAATCAGCTAAGCTATTTGAAGCAGAAACAAATAATTGACTGTCTGAAACTTCAGCGGGTTCATTTGGATTTTTATTTAATCGTTCATAGCTTTCATCCGATTCACAGCCCATAAATAGTGTAAGTGCGAGGGTAAGTAATGTGATTTTTTTCATTTTTATACAATATTTTAAGTTCAGATTTTAAAAGTTAAAACTCACATTAAGACCGTAAGTTTTTACTGCAGGATAGGCACCAGACTGATAGCCTTGAGCGTTGCCAGCTCCAAGCCCAGCTTCAGGATCCGTATACGGGGAGTTTTTATGGATAATCCAAAGGTTTCTTCCCACAAATGCAATAGAAGCACTTGTAATAGGCGATCTATCCATAAGCTTTGATGGAAACGTATATCCTAACCTTAGTTCTCTTAATTTTACAAATGATGCATCGTGTACGTGCATGGCATGTGGTGCTCCGGTACCCGTCCAACCCTCAGGGTTTAGGTAGTTGTCATATCGACTCATTACATCAGTGTTTTGTGTTCCCGCTACATTAGCAACACCATCGTTTATGACAGCATTGCTCGGAAGAATAACGCCGTCAAGTCTTTTACCACCTCCGTTGGGGATGGTTTTTCTGATGTCATTACCAAGGTAATTTACACCAACAGATCTATCATAAGCACCGGTTCCGTATCCATACCAAGTATCTAAGGAAAAGAAATCCCCTCCTTTTTGAATGTCAACCAAAAAACTTAGAGCAATGTTTTTATAGGAGAGAGAGTTTCGAATGCTTCCTGTCCAATCCGGATTAATATCTCCAATGATATTATCAGAATTAGATGTTCTTTGATAATATGCATATTGATAATCACCATCCCCGGAGCCAGTGGTTTCTACTGCAAGCACTTTTCTTCCATTTGCATCTCTTACATACGTATGACCTCGAATCACACCGAACGGCTCACCAACTTGACCTCCTACTTGTATGCCCCCTTGTGGAGACATCAGGTTTAAGTATTGAATCGCTTTTCCTGTTGCGTCATTACCAAGGTCTAAAATTTCTGACCGATACATATTGTAATTCAATGTGATGTCCCAGTTGAAATTATAGGTGGCTATAGGCTTAACTCTAAATAAAGCCTCAAAACCTTTATTTTGAATGCTACCGGCGTTTGTGACAATTGCGGAAAACCCAGTGCTTGGAGTTACGTCTAAATCAGTCAGAAGATGATCCGTCGTTTTTTCGTACAATGAAAGGTCAAAACCTACTCTCCCATTAAACAAACTCATTTCCAAGCCAATTTCATTCTCAGTAGTTTCCTCAGCCTTTAAGTCTTTGTTAGGGAGTGTGCTGGGATTCGAAGCAGAAGCAGCACCACCCCTGGCAGGATTTATAGTATAGGCTCTGAAAACATTGTAAGGATTTGTATCATTCCCCACTACTGCATGATTTGCTCTAATTTTTGCAAACGTAATGGCTTCGCTATCAATTAAGTTTGACAGGATAATTGACCCGGAAACAGAATAATACCCGTAGGTATTGTTGTTAATAGGAAGCGCAGATGATCGGTCTCTTCTGTATGCTCCTTCTACAAAATAAGTGTCTTGTAAGCCCACACCTAGAGAGGCATAGAGGCCCTCCACATTTTTTTGTGCATCATACTGATACATTTCATTCGCTGTTATCGGGTTTACCGAGTTGTCAAGTGAAAAAATATCCGGAAAATTCAATCCGCCATTTGTCCTAGTTCTTGTTTGATCCCAGTTCTGAACTCTTAAATTATATCCCATAAGTGCAGTTAAATCGAGCTCTTCACTTAAGTCTTTACTGTAGTTAAGAATGAAGTCATAATTGTATTCAGATCGAACTCTATATTCATTTTGATAACCGGGCTGGTCGTTAAATAGATTGGCTCCTTTGCTTCCAGTTCCGACAGCTATGTTAGCCCGATGTTCTCTTACTTCCGTAAGGTCATCATAGGTAACACGCCCCAAAAGATGTAAGTCTTCATTAAAATCATAGGTTAAACTTATGTTGCCAAAAAATCTGTTTCTGGAGTCTGTCGTATAATTGTTATAACGTGACCAATAGGGATTGTCGAAATACAGAGGTTGGTGATTTGGAGAAGCCGAAGCGTCAGCTGTGTTTGTTCCAATCATATTCCAGGAATAGTTTTTACCAGTTTCTTCAAAAACTCTTTTTTGTTCCAAGATACTGGCGCCAACAGCCCACCATTGTCTGAACCCTTGCATGGGGTTTAAGCCATCATAGCCGGTTCCAAAACGGCCTATGGTTTGTGCGTTAACATTGGTAATTGAAGCGTCTATTGTCAGTGCATCAAAGTGTCTAGTCGCTCTCATAGAGGCTGTATTTCGATCCATATTTGCATTTGGAAGAATGCCATCAGAATGAAGATTCGTATAACTCAATCTGAAGGTTCCATTTTTTCCAGCGTCTTCAAAAGAAATAGAGTTTTGCTGAGTGACATCGGTTTCAAAAAAGTCATTGGGAGTGTCATTTGGTGCAATAGCGGGAGCTGTTTGTTGATACAAATCAGCCCACTCTGGAACCATATTATACCAATGGTGTATTTGTTGTCCAACCAATTTTGGCCCATAGGATCCATCATCACCTGTATAGAAAGAGGAGTTGTTGCCCCACTGTCCATAATAATTTCCAGTCCACTGCTCACCCGTTTCAATAGCAGAGGGACCAATGTATCCTCTTCTATATTGTCCATATCCGTATCCATATTGATTTTGGTAAATAGGTAAAGTTGTGTCGTCAACATACCCAACGGTAGTCTGTGAGTTTACATTTATTCCTATGCCTTTTTTCGATTTTCCCTTCTTGGTCGTAATCAAAATAACACCATTCGCTCCTCTAGACCCATACAAAGCAGAGGCTGCAGCTCCTTTCAAAACTGAAACTGAAGCAATATCACTAGGATTGATATCCATGGCTGCATTCCCAAAGTCGACACCGCCTCTTCCACTTTGAGTCTCATGTTCAGGTTCAACGTTATTTCCAGTTTCATTATCAATAGGAGTTCCATCAACAACAAAAAGAGCTTGATTGGAATTTGACAAAGAGGAATAGCCTCTGATTACAACATTTGCGGATCCCCCCATGGTATTGAAAGATTGAATGTCAAGACCGGCAACTTCCCCTTGAAGCGCTTCAATTGGGTTTAACGACCTTACGTCATTTAACTGATCCCCACTCACTGTTTGAACAGAGTACCCTAGCGATTTCTTTTTTCTGCTTATTCCCAAAGCAGTCACCACGACCTCCTCCAATTCGTTGTCTTGAGAAAGACTAATGGTGTAATCGTTTCGCTCTCCTATGGTAAGCCGCTGATCAGCATAGCCTACATAACTAATTAAAAGGATTTGCCCTGGAGAGGCGTCTATACTAAAATTTCCGTCAAAGTCAGAGGTGACGCCGAAGAGGGTCCCTTCAAGAACGATTGTAGCCCCTGGGAGTGGTGTGCCAGTTTCGTCATTAATGGTTCCTGTGATTTGCGTTTGTGCCCAGGCTTGATGAAAGCATAGGAGTCCCATAAGGGACCATAAGAAATAGGTTTTCTTCATGGTTAAGTTAGGTTTTAAGATTTGGTTCGCTAAAAGTCTTAAATAAAAGTTAAAGCAGGAAAGAAAAATCAGGATTATTTCACTGAAACAGGCTGTTTTATACGTTTTTATATGAAAAAAGCTACTTTTTTATTTACTATATATTAAGCTGTAAAAACAGACAAAAGACTTTTCTTAATAAATGTTAAAATAGGGGTTCTGATATCTTCGAAAGAGAGCGGTGTAAAAAAAACAGCAGCTTGCTAATATTTTGTAGAAAATCGGTTGGAAACGAAAAATAAAGTTGCTACATTTGCACGCCCGTAAAACTATGGGAATTACAATTATTGAATAGAATTTATGCCAACTATTGCACAATTAGTACGAAAAGGAAGAGCTACGATTACCAAGAAGAGTAAATCGGCTGCTTTGGATTCGTGTCCTCAAAGACGTGGGGTGTGTACGCGTGTATACACTACAACGCCTAAAAAGCCGAATTCCGCCATGCGAAAAGTCGCGCGGGTTCGATTGACCAATGGAAAAGAGGTCAATGCTTACATACCGGGAGAAGGACACAACCTCCAGGAGCACTCGATAGTATTGGTTCGTGGCGGAAGAGTTAAAGATCTGCCCGGGGTTCGATACCACATCGTTCGAGGCGCATTAGACACCGCAGGGGTAGAAGGTCGATTACAACGTCGTTCCAAATACGGAGCCAAAAGACCAAAAAAATAACGTGAATTAGACACTACTAACCCATGAGAAAAAGACAAGCAAAAAAACGCCAGATACTTCCAGATCCTAAATTTAACGACACCCTAGTTACTAGGTTTGTCAACATGTTAATGTGGGACGGAAAGAAGTCTGTGGCTTTTGATGTATTTTACGACGCAATCGCTATTATCGAAGAACGCAAACAAGACGAGGAAAAGTCAGGATTGGAGATTTGGAAAGAAGCCCTTTCCAATGTGATGCCCCACGTTGAGGTACGAAGCCGACGTGTAGGGGGTGCTACCTTTCAAATACCGATGCAAATACGCGCGGATCGAAAAGTTTCCCTTGCCATGAAATGGTTGATTAGTTTTTCTAGAAAGAGAAATGAAAAATCTATGGCATTACGCCTTGCACAGGAATGCTTAGCTGCTGCTAAAGAAGAAGGTGCTGCTGTGAAGAAACGTACCGATACGCACAAGATGGCTGAGGCTAACAAGGCATTCTCACATTTCAGATTTTAACAACGAATACTAACTATATCTCTTTATAAAGAGCCATGGCCAGAGACTTAAAATATACTAGGAACATTGGAATCGCCGCTCACATTGATGCTGGTAAAACCACTACTACTGAACGGATTCTTTTTTACACAGGTGTCAGCCACAAAATAGGAGAGGTGCACGATGGTGCCGCTACTATGGACTGGATGGAGCAAGAGCAAGAGCGTGGGATTACCATTACTTCTGCTGCTACTACCTGTACTTGGAACTTTCCAACAGAACAAGGAAAGCCGACTGCAGACGCCAAAGGATATCACTTTAACATTATTGATACTCCCGGTCACGTTGACTTTACAGTAGAGGTAAACCGATCACTCCGCGTATTGGATGGATTGGTTTTCTTATTTTCAGCTGTTGATGGGGTTGAGCCACAATCAGAAACCAACTGGAGGCTTGCTGATAATTACAAAGTGCCTCGTATTGGTTTTGTCAATAAAATGGACCGCCAAGGGTCTAACTTCTTGGGAGTATGTCAGCAAGTTCGCGACATGCTAAAGTCCAATGCAGTACCCATCGTTCTCAATATTGGAGACGAAGAAGATTTCCGCGGGATTGTTGACTTGGTAAAGAACAGAGCCATCGTGTGGCACGACGATAACTACGGATCTACATTCGATGTTATTGACATTCCAGACGATCTTAAAGAAGAAGCTGAAACCTTAAGAGGTGAGTTAATCGAAGCCGTTGCTGAGTATGACGAAAACCTTTTAGAAAAATATTTCGAAGATCCAGACTCCATCTCAGAAGATGAGGTTCACAATGCCTTACGAGCGGCTACTCAAGATATGAGTATCATTCCTATGGTGTGTGGTTCTTCTTTTAAAAACAAAGGGGTGCAATTTTTATTAGACGCTGTTTGTCGTTATTTACCTTCACCAGAAGACAAAGAAGCGATTGTAGGGACGGATCCCAATACGGACCAGGAAATCTCTAGAGCACCGTCACCAAAAGAGCCTTTTGCGGCTTTGGCTTTTAAAATTGCAACCGATCCGTATGTAGGTCGTTTGGCCTTTTTCCGCGCCTATTCAGGACGTTTAGATGCAGGATCCTATGTGCTTAACAACCGATCTGGAAATAAAGAACGTATTTCACGTATCTATCAGATGCACTCCAATAAGCAAAACGCTATTGATTTTATCGAGGCAGGAGACATTGGTGCAGCTGTAGGATTTAAAGATATCAAGACAGGAGATACCCTTTCTGCTGAAAAATCACCGATCATCCTCGAAAGTATGGAGTTCCCAGATCCCGTAATTGGTATCGCGGTGGAGCCTAAAACAAAAGCGGATGTAGATAAATTAGGAATGTCTTTGGCCAAGCTGGCTGAAGAGGATCCTACTTTCCAAGTGAAGACAGACGAAGCCTCTGGACAGACTGTAATCTCAGGAATGGGAGAGCTTCACCTTGATATTATTGTAGATCGCTTAAGACGTGAATTCAAAGTAGAAGTTAACCAAGGACAGCCCCAAGTAGAGTACAAAGAAGCTCTTACTGCATCAGCAGATCACCGTGAAGTGTACAAGAAGCAGACGGGTGGTCGTGGTAAATTCGCCGATATCGTATTTACAATTGAACCGGGAGAAGAAGGAAAAACAGGCCTTGAATTTGTAAACCAAATTAAAGGTGGTAACATTCCTAAAGAATACATTCCCTCAGTAGAAAAAGGATTTAAAGATTCCATGAAAAACGGACCTTTAGCTGGATTCGAAGTAGATGCTATGAAGGTGATCCTTAAGGACGGTTCCTTTCACCCTGTAGATTCTGATTCATTATCATTTGAATTAGCTGCTAAACTTGGGTTTAAAGAATCTGCCAAGGCAGCACGTGCTGTTATCATGGAGCCTATCATGAAATTAGAAGTACTAACACCAGAAGAGAATATGGGGGACATCGTAGGAGACCTTAACCGTCGTCGGGGACAGGTTAACTCTATGGATGACCGTGCAGGATCCAAGGTGGTTAAAGCTGAAGTACCATTATCTGAGATGTTTGGTTACGTAACATCTTTACGTACACTATCCTCGGGTCGTGCTACTTCTACAATGGAGTTTTCTCACTACGCAGAAACACCTTCCAATATATCTGAAAATGTCATTGCAGAAATACAAGGTAAAAACGCATAATACGCATCCTTATGAGTCAAAAAATTAGAATCAAACTCAAATCGTACGATCACAACTTGGTTGACAAGTCGGCGGAAAAGATTGTGAAAACAGTCAAAACTACGGGTGCTGTTGTGACAGGGCCTATTCCATTGCCAACACACAAGAAAATCTTTACGGTTTTGCGTTCTCCTCACGTGAACAAAAAATCAAGAGAGCAATTTCAGTTGTGTTCTTACAAAAGATTACTAGACATCTACAGCTCTTCCTCCAAAACAATCGATGCCTTGATGAAGTTGGAATTGCCATCGGGTGTAGAAGTAGAAATAAAAGTTTAAGTAATAAAATAATTAATTATAAATCATGTCTGGGTTAATAGGAAAAAAAATCGGTATGACTAGCTTATTCGACGAGAATGGGAAGAATATTCCCTGCACCGTTATTGAGTGTGGTCCATGCGTGGTTACCCAAGTCAGAACCGAATCGGTTGACGGCTATGAAGCACTTCAGTTAGGTTTCGATGACAAGGCAGAGAAAAATGTTGGTAAAGCGGCTCAAGGTCACTTTGCTAAAGCCAACACTCCTCCTAAGCGTAAGCTCGTCGAATTCCAAAACTTTGAAGAAGATCATAAACTTGGGGACACCATCACAGTAGAATTATTTCAAGAAGGTGAATTTGTTGATGTAAGCGGTACTTCTAAAGGAAAAGGTTTCCAAGGAGTAGTGAAGCGTCATGGATTTGGCGGAGTAGGACAAGCTACTCACGGTCAGCATAACCGTCTTCGTGCACCAGGATCTATTGGTGCAGCTTCTTATCCTGCTAGAGTATTCAAAGGAATGCGCATGGCGGGTCAAATGGGAAATAGTAAAGTAAAAGTTCAAAACCTCCGCGTTGTAAAAGTAGTAGCTGAAAAGAATCTACTTGTGGTCAAAGGCTGTGTGCCCGGTCACAAAAACGCCTACGTAACAATTCAGAAATAATGGAAGTAGCTGTTGTATCAATTGATGGAAAAGAGACAGGGAGAAAAGCCAAGCTTGACAAAGCTGTCTTTGGAATTGAACCCAACGAGCATGCCATCTATTTGGATGTGAAATCACACTTGGCGAATAAACGCCAAGGGACACACCAATCCAAAGAGCGTGGTGAAATTGTCGGTTCAACTCGTAAAATAAAGAAGCAAAAAGGAACTGGTACTGCCCGTGCAGGGAGTATCAAGAATCCTTTGTTCCGTGGTGGAGGTCGTGTATTTGGACCTAGCCCACGTGATTATTCACAGAAAGTCAATAAAAAAGTAAAACGTTTGGCACGTAAATCTGCTTTGAGTATGAAGGCACAAGAGAAAGCCATTATCGTTGTAGAAGACTTTCAATTAGAAGCACCTAAAACCAACACCTATCAAGGAATTTTAGCTTCCTTAGGGGTAGCCGACAAAAAGTCGCTGCTCGTCTTGGGTGAAGGCAATAAAAATGTATATTTGTCGTCGCGTAATTTAACACACTCTGATGTTGTAACAGACTCAGAATTAAATACTTACAAAATAACAAACGCTACAAGTTTGATTTTGTCAGAAAGCGCAATAGCGAATATAGAATCAACTTTGAATAAATAAGTCATGAGTATATTGATCAAACCAATCATTACAGAAAAGGCGACTGCATCCAGTGAAATGGATAACTGTTATACTTTTTTGGTTGCTAAGACTTCTAACAAAGTTGAAATCAAAAAGGCAGTAGAAGAAGCCTATGGTGTAGCGGTAGAAACAGTACGTACCATGAATTATGGTCCTAAACGTAAAGTTCGGTACACGAAAACAGGATTACAAAAAGGCAAAACCAATGCAACTAAGAAAGCAGTAGTGCAGGTAGCAGAAGGGGATGCCATCGATTTTTACAGTAATTTATAAGAGCGTCACATGTCAGTTAGAAAATTAAAACCAACATCCCCGGCGCAGCGTTTTAGAGTAGTAAATGGATTTGACGCCCTTACTACTGACAAGCCGGAGAAAAGCTTGCTTTCTTCGAAAAAGCGATCTGGGGGAAGAAACAACAAAGGGAAGATGACTGCCCGCCACCGCGGTGGAGGTCATAAAAGAAGATACCGTATGGTTGACTTCAAGCGATCTCGTTATGACGTAGCAGCTGAAGTTAAATCCATAGAGTACGATCCAAACCGTTCTGCCTTTATCGCTTTAATCGAATATAAAGATGGCGAGAAAAGCTATATCATAGCACAGAACGGATTACAGATCGGACAAAAGGTTGTTTCTGGACCTAATTCCTCTCCAGATCTTGGAAATGCATTGCCTTTGGCAAACATTCCTTTGGGAACTATCATTTCTTGTATCGAATTACAACCGGGAGCAGGCGCTGTTATTGCGCGTTCTGCTGGAACCTTTGCGCAGTTAATGGCAAGAGACGGTAAGTTTGCGACCATAAAGATGCCTTCTGGTGAAACACGATTGATTTTGGTTACTTGTATGGCTACTATAGGGGCTGTATCAAATTCAGATCATCAGTTGATCGTTTCTGGTAAAGCAGGTCGATCAAGATGGTTAGGACGTCGTCCAAGAACAAGACCGGTAGCCATGAACCCTGTTGATCACCCGATGGGTGGTGGAGAAGGGCGTGCTTCTGGAGGTCACCCTCGTTCTAGAAATGGAATTCCTGCGAAAGGATTTAGAACGCGTTCTAAGACAAAATCGACAAATAAATTCATCATCGAACGCAGAAAAAAATAAGCAGTTATGGCACGTTCACTAAAAAAAGGACCTTACGTACATCACAGTCTTGAGAAAAAGGTGATGAAAAACGTTGAAGAAAATAAAAAATCAGTAATCAAAACCTGGTCTCGCGCTTCCTTGATCACTCCCGACTTCGTTGGGCAAACGATAGGAGTGCACAACGGACGCCAGTTTATTCCTGTTTATGTTACAGAAAACATGGTAGGTCATAAGCTAGGAGAATTTTCACCTACACGTTCATTCCGTGGACATGCAGGGGCAAAAAATAAAGGTAAAAAATAAGCTAAGCCATGGGAAATCGTAAAAGACAAAGCGCCGAGGCTCAAAAAGAAGCCAGAAAAACGATGGCTTTCGCTAAGCTAAACAACTGTCCTACATCACCACGCAAGATGCGTTTGGTTGCCGATCAGGTAAGAGGTGAAGACATAAACAAAGCATTGGCAATTCTAAAGTTTAGTCCAAAAGAAGCGTCACGCCGTTTGGAGAAACTATTGTTATCAGCAATCGCCAATTGGCAAGCTAAAAATGAAGAAGCCGACCTAGAAGCAGCGGATTTATTTGTAAAAGAAATTCGTGTTGACGGAGGCCGAATGCTAAAGCGTTTACGTCCTGCTCCACAAGGTCGTGCACACAGAATTCGCAAAAGATCAAATCACGTAACGCTCGTACTGGGAGCCAATAATATTGAAAGTTAATTATGGGACAAAAAACCAATCCAATAGGCAATCGTTTGGGAATCATCCGAGGATGGGATTCCAACTGGTACGGTGGGAACGACTACGGTGACAAATTAGCGGAGGATGATAAAATCCGAAAGTATATTCACGCGCGTCTTGCCAAAGCAAGTGTGTCTAACGTTATCATCGAACGCACTCTAAAGCTTATCACAGTGACTATTACTACTGCTCGACCAGGTATCATTATCGGGAAAGCGGGGCAAGAAGTCGATAAGCTAAAAGAAGAATTGAAAAAAATCACAGACAAAGAAGTACAGATCAATATATTCGAGATCAAGCGACCAGAATTAGACGCTCAGTTAGTGGGTGCTAGTGTGGCGCGTCAAATTGAAAATCGTATCTCTTACCGTCGTGCCATCAAGATGGCCATTGCCGCTGCGATGCGTATGAACGCAGAAGGAATCAAAATTCAGATTTCAGGGAGATTGAACGGGGCCGAAATGGCGCGTTCAGAATCGTATAAAGACGGTCGTATTCCCTTGTCTACTTTTCGTGCTGATATCGATTATGCTTTGGTTGAAGCCCATACTACTTACGGCCGCTTAGGTGTAAAAGTGTGGATCATGAAAGGTGAAGTATACGGAAAACGTGAATTGTCCCCTCTAGTTGGAATGTCCAAAAAGAGTGGCGGTGGCGCTGGAGCTGGTAAAGGAAATAACCGTCAACGTCGTCGTAAATAAGAAGAGTTTAAGAGTCAACAGTTATGTTACAACCTAGAAAAACAAAATTCCGTAAAGCGCAAAAAGGGCGCATGAAAGGAATTTCGCAACGAGGCCATCAACTTTCGAATGGTATGTTTGGAATCAAATCATTGGATTCTAAATTCATTACCTCACGACAAATTGAAGCTGCTCGTATTGCCGCCACTCGATATATGAAAAGAGAAGGGCAATTGTGGATTAAAATATTTCCGGATAAACCCATTACTAAGAAGCCGTTAGAGGTACGTATGGGGAAAGGAAAAGGAGCTCCTGAATATTTCGTGGCTGTCGTAAAGCCTGGACGCGTTTTATTCGAGATTGCTGGAGTACCCTTAGATGTAGCGAAAGAAGCCCTTCGTTTAGCGGCTCAAAAGCTACCCGTTAAAACAAAATTTGTCATAGCACGCGATTTTGAAGCTTAAAATCAATAGATGATGAAACAAAAAGAGATTCAAAACCTATCAAAAGAAGACTTGCAAGACAAGTTAGTGGAAGTGCAAAAGGAATACGACACCTTACAACTGAATCATGCGATCTCTCCACTGGAGAATCCTGTTCAGCTCCGAACGGTTCGTAGATCGATTGCACGCATAAAAACAGCAATCGCTGCTCATAAATAAGCCTGAGGAAATGGAAAATAGAAACCTTAGAAAAGAAAGAATTGGAATTGTGACCAGCAATAAAATGGAGAAATCCATCGTTGTGGCCGAAGTAAAACGTGTAAAACACCCCATGTATGGGAAATTCGTTTTGAAAACGAAGAAATACGTTGCTCATGACGCTACCAACGATTGTAATATTGGTGACACCGTTAAAATAATGGAAACACGACCTCTTAGCAAAAACAAATGCTGGAGATTGGTTGAAATCTTAGAAAGAGCAAAATAAAATGGTACAACAAGAATCCAGACTCAAAGTTGCCGACAATACCGGTGCCAAAGAAGTTTTGACCATCCGCGTTTTGGGAGGTACAAAAAGACGTTATGCCTCCATAGGCGATAAGATTGTCGTGACCGTAAAAGACGCGTCTCCTTCAGGTACAGTGAAAAAAGGGCAAGTATCAACTGCCGTAGTCGTGCGTACTACTAAAGAAGTTCGCCGACCCGATGGTTCCTATATCCGTTTTGATGACAATGCTTGTGTATTGCTCAACCCCACGGGAGAAATGCGAGGAACTCGTGTTTTTGGTCCTGTGGCACGTGAATTGCGGGACAAGCAGTTTATGAAAATTGTTTCACTAGCACCAGAGGTGCTTTAAGCTAAGATCCTATGTCAAAGATAAAGATCAAAAAAGGAGATAAAGTGCAAGTTATTGCCGGGGCCCATAAAGGTTCCGAAGGAACAGTACTGAAAATATTAGTAGCCCATAATAAAGCTATTGTGGAAGGGGTTAACCTCGTCAAAAAACACAACAAGCCTAGCGCTCAGAATCCACAAGGAGGTATTGCTGAAAAAGAAGCGCCTATCCAAATATCAAATCTTTCCTTGCTAACCGCTGATGGGCAACCCACACGTGTCGGTTTTAGAATGGAAGAGGGAGTTAAAGTTCGCTATGCTAAAAAATCTAACGAAGTCCTATAAGTCATGAGTTACGTTCCTAGACTAAAACAAGAATACAAAGACCGTATCATTAACAGTCTTAAAGAAGAATTTGGTTACAAAAGCATTATGCAAGTACCCAAGCTAGAAAAGATTGTCTTGAGCCGCGGTGTTGGACAGGCTGTAGCCGATAAAAAATTAATTGACCATGCTTTGGAAGAGCTTACTGCTATCAGTGGCCAGAAAGCTGTGTCTACACTATCGAAAAAAGATGTTGCTTCCTTTAAGTTACGTAAAGGAATGCCCATCGGTGCAAAAGTGACCCTAAGAGGAGAGCGTATGTACGAATTCTTAGATCGATTGGTGACAACTGCACTTCCTCGTGTACGTGATTTCCGCGGTGTAAAAGCGACTGGATTCGACGGTAGAGGAAACTACAACTTAGGGATTACAGAGCAAATCATTTTTCCTGAGATTGATATTGATAAAGTAAACAAAATATCAGGTATGGACATCACATTTGTGACGTCAGCACCTACAGACAAAGAAGCTAAATCACTATTACAAGAATTGGGATTACCCTTTCAAAAGAATTAATTATGGCAAAAGAATCCATGAAAGCTCGTGAAGTGAAACGAGCAAAAATGGTTGCAAAATATGCAGCAAAAAGAAAGGCCTTAAAAGAAGCAGGCGATTACGAAGCGCTACAAAAGCTTCCCAAAAATGCCTCTCCGATCCGTATGCACAATCGATGTAAACTTACAGGGAGACCTAAAGGGTATATGCGACAGTTTGGAATTTCAAGGGTCACTTTCCGAGAAATGGCCAACAAAGGTTTGATTCCAGGAGTAACTAAAGCCAGCTGGTAGTAAAAAAGAGCATTATGTACACAGATCCAATTGCAGATTATTTGACACGAATCCGAAATGCGAACGCCGCTGGTCACAGGGTAGTCGATATTCCGGCTTCTAAATTGAAGAAAGAGATTACGAAAATCTTATTCGATCAAGGTTATATTCTTAGCTATAAGTTTGAGGATACCGCAAATCACCAAGGAAATATTAAAATTGCCTTGAAATACGATAAGCTTACGAAAGAGCCCGTTATAAAAGCATTGCAAAGAATTAGTACACCAGGTCTACGAAAGTATACCGGTTCCGATTCACTACCTCGAATCCTGAATGGATTAGGTGTTGCAATCGTTTCCACTTCCAAAGGAGTGATGACAGGTAAGCAAGCGACAACTGAAAATGTAGGGGGCGAATTAATTTGTTACGTCTACTAAAAAAAGAATCGAATTATGTCTAGAATAGGAAAAAATCCCATAGCAATTCCAGAAGGCGTTACTGTTACCATAGAGCCAAACATTGTCACAGTAAAAGGGAAATTAGGAGAATTAAGCCAAGCTTATGATACCATTACGGTAGCAGAGGAAGAGGGTTTTCTTTTGGTAAGTCGTGCTTCTGAAACAAAAGAATACAAAGCCAAACACGGTCTGTATCGCGCTTTGTTTGCCAATATGATTCAAGGTGTTAGTGAAGGCTATACAAAAGAGCTTGAACTGGTTGGGGTAGGGTATCGTGCTAGTCACCAAGGTCAAAAATTGGATCTCGCACTCGGATACTCACACAATATAGTGTTGGATATTGCGCCGGAAGTAAAAGTAGATACAGTATCTGAGAAAGGAAAAAACCCTATTGTTAAACTCAGTTCTTATGACAAACAATTGGTAGGATATGTAGCGGCTAAAATCCGTTCTTTCCGAAAACCAGAACCTTATAAAGGAAAAGGGGTCAAGTTTGTTGGTGAAATAATAAGAAGAAAAGCAGGTAAATCAGCATAATAGAGCACTATGGCACTATCAAAATCAGAACGAAGAAATCGTATTCATTTTAGAATACGCAAGACAATAAACGGCACTGCCAATGCACCCCGTTTATCTGTCTTTAGAAGCAATAAAGAAATTTATGCGCAGTTAATTGATGACGTGAATGGAATCACCCTAGCTTCCGCCTCTTCAAGAGAAGAGAGTGTAAAAGCATCAGGTAAGATTGAAACAGCGCAACAAGTAGGTAAATTATTAGCAGAAAGAGGCCAAAAGGCAGGTATAGAAACGGTTCGTTTCGACAGAAGCGGATATCTTTACCACGGTCGTATTAAAGCGCTTGCTGATGGTGCCCGTGAAAGTGGATTAAAATTTTAAACAGCAACGATGTATCAGAATTATAAAAATATTGAATTGGTAAAACCTGCTGGACTCGATCTTAAAGATCGTTTAGTAGGAGTACAAAGAGTAACCAAAGTAACAAAAGGGGGACGTACGTTTGGTTTTTCTGCTATCGTTGTTGTCGGAGACGAAAATGGGGTAGTGGGTCAAGGACTCGGAAAGTCTAAAGAAGTTGCAGAAGCAATCTCTAAGGCCGTTGAAGACGCAAAAAAGAACTTAGTTCGTATTCCTATTGAAAAAGGAACTGTACCCCACGAACAAAAAGGAAAATACGGAGGAGCTCGCGTGTTTTTAAAACCTGCCTCTGAAGGGACAGGAGTTATAGCCGGTGGTGCTGTACGTGCCGTATTGGAAGCCGTTGGTGTTCACAACGTACTTTCTAAATCCCAAGGATCATCCAACCCTCACAACGTGGTAAAAGCAACTTTTGATGCTTTATTGCAATTGCGTAACCCCCTTATGGTGGCCAAGCAAAGAGGTATTTCATTGGACAAAGTTTTTAACGGATAAGCCCTTACTTATGTCACAGATAAAAATAACACAGGTTAGAAGTAGCATCAAACGTATTCAGTCTCAAAAAAGAACGCTAGAAGCGCTCGGTCTAAGAGGGATTGGTAAAGAAGTTACGCACGAAGCTACCCCTTCCATTTTAGGAATGGTAGCGAAAGTAGAACACTTAGTTTCAGTAACAGAAGCATAAAGATTTAGAAGATGAGTTTACAAAATTTAAGCCCAGCAGCAGGGTCGACACATAAAAACAACAAACGCGTAGGACGCGGACAAGGTTCTGGAAAAGGGGGTACTGCTACTCGTGGTCACAAAGGAGCAAAGTCTCGATCTGGATATTCCAAGAAGATTGGTTTTGAAGGTGGACAGATGCCGCTGCAAAGACGGGTTCCCAAGTTTGGATTTAAAAACATCAATAGAAAAGAGTATCAAGGGGTAAACCTAGATGTACTACAATCACTCTTTGATGCCAAAAAAATCAAGAAAGAAGTATCTATTGATACTCTTATTGAGTTGCGTTTAGTTGGAAAAAATGATTTGGTTAAGATTTTAGGCCGTGGCACCTTAGAGGCAGGTCTAAAAGTAGAAGCCCATAAATTTACAGCCTCTGCACAAGCCGCTATCGAAGCAGCCGGTGGAGAAGCAGTAACGATCTAATTAAGACGAATGAAGAACTTTTTAGAAACCCTTTTGAATATCTATAACATCAAAGAACTCCGTGAACGCATCGGAACTACTTTGATTATTTTATTGATTTACCGTTTAGGAGCTCAGATTGTTTTGCCTGGAATCGATTCCGTGCAATTATCTGAATTGACAAGCCGTACTGATGGAGGTGGCTTATTAGGTATTCTAAATGCTTTTACAGGAGGTGCTTTTGCAAATGCGTCTGTATTTGCACTTGGAATTATGCCCTACATATCAGCTTCTATTGTGGTTCAGCTTATGGGGATCGCTATACCTTATCTTCAAAAGCTTCAAAAGGAAGGCGAAAGTGGTCGTAAACAACTCAATCAAATAACACGTTGGTTAACTATTTTAATATGTGTGGTTCAAGCACCTGCCTATCTTTACGGATTAAGCGCTCTTGGAGTGCCTGATAGTGCCTTTATCCTTGGACGTGGTCCTTTGTTTATGATTTCGTCTGTCATCATCTTAGTCACAGGAACCATTTTTGCCATGTGGTTGGGTGAAAAAATTACAGATAAAGGAATTGGAAATGGAATCTCCCTTTTAATTATGGTAGGGATCATCGCCAACTTACCTTTATCCTTTACACAAGAATTGGTGTCTCGCGTTAGTGAGAACAACGGAGGACTGATGTTGGTCCTAATTGAGCTTGTCTTGTGGATTGTAATCATCATCTTAAGCATTCTACTGGTTATGGCAGTGCGGCAGATACCCGTTCAGTATGCCAGAAGAACTGCAGGAGGAGCGAACGAACAAAACGTTTTTGGATCCCGACAGTACATTCCTCTAAAATTAAACGCCTCCGGTGTGATGCCCATCATATTTGCACAAGCCATCATGTTTGCGCCCGCATACCTAGGACGTTTGATGGGAGATTCTGATGCTGGGCAGTGGATGCAAACCAATTTCTCTGATATTTTTGGTCTTTGGTATAATATACTATTTGCTACCTTGATTATCGTATTTACTTATTTCTATACGGCCATTACAGTGCCCACCAATAAAATGTCTGACGATCTTAAAAGAAGTGGTGGTTTTGTGCCGGGGATTCGTCCGGGTAATGAAACGGCCGATTTCTTAGATACCGTAATGTCCCATATCACTTTCCCAGGATCTTTATTTTTGGCAGCATTAGCAGTATTTCCTGCTGTTGTTGTAAAATTGATTGGAATGCAACAAGGCTGGGCCCTCTTTTACGGAGGTACGTCTTTGTTGATTATGGTAGGAGTCGCTATTGATACCGTTCAACAAGTCAACTCCTATTTGCTAAACCGTCATTATGATGGTTTGATGAAAACTGGTAAAACCCGAAGAACAACAACGACCTCATAATGGCAAAACAAGCTGCAATAGAACAAGAAGGAACGATCATTGAAGCATTATCAAATGCTATGTTTCGTGTTGAATTGGAAAACGGGCATGTTGTAACAGCGCATATATCAGGTAAAATGCGATTGCACTACATAAAATTATTACCTGGTGATAAAGTTAAATTAGAAATGAGTCCTTACGATTTAACCAAAGCAAGGATCACCTATAGATTTTAAAAAAGAACTAATGAAAGTAAGAGCTTCCTTAAAGAAAAGAAGTCCTGAGTGTAAAATTGTAAGACGAAAAGGACGTCTGTACGTAATAAACAAAAAGAATCCTAGATTCAAACAAAGACAAGGCTAAACTATGGCAAGAATTTCAGGGGTAGACATTCCCAAACAAAAAAGAGGCGTCATCGCGTTGACCTATATATTTGGTGTAGGTCGCAGCCGAGCTCAGCAGATTTTAGCTGAAGCCAAAGTAAGCGAAGACAAGAAAGTTTCGGATTGGACCGATGCAGAAACAAGTAGTATTCGTGAAGCCGTTAGTGCTTTTAAAATAGAAGGAGAATTGCGTTCTGAAATCCAATTAAACATCAAACGTTTAATGGATATTGGTTGTTACAGAGGTATTCGCCACCGTGCTGGCTTACCATTACGTGGACAACGTACTAAAAACAATTCAAGAACACGTAAAGGGAAACGTAAAACGGTTGCCAACAAAAAGAAAGCAACTAAATAATAATTGAGATATGGCAAAAGTATCTAGTAAAAAACGCAAAGTAATTGTTGACGCCGTTGGAGAGGCGCACATCAATGCGACATTTAATAATATCATTATCTCACTTACCAACCAAAAAGGCGAAGTCATCTCTTGGTCAAGTGCTGGTAAGATGGGATTTAGAGGTTCCAAAAAGAACACTCCTTACGCAGCTCAAACAGCGGCTGAAGATTGTGCTAAAGTAGCTCAAGAAGCGGGCCTCAAAAAAGTAAAAGTATTTGTTAAAGGGCCTGGAAATGGTAGAGAGTCTGCTATCCGTACCCTTCACAATAACGGGATTGAAGTTACGGAGATCATTGACGTAACTCCATTGCCGCACAACGGTTGTCGTCCGCCCAAAAGAAGACGTGTATAATTTAATTAGCTATCGGACTTGAGACCCAGTCATCGAAGGAAAGACCTTAATTCATGATCTCAATCCCCTAAAAACAAAAAGTATGGCAAGATATATTGGTCCTAAAACAAAAATTTCAAGAAAATTTGGTGAGTCTATCTTTGGCTCAGACAAATCTTTTGAAAAAAGAAATTATCCTCCTGGACAACACGGTAACAACCGTAGAAGAGGAAAAAAATCAGAATATGCAATCCAGTTAATGGAGAAGCAAAAAGCAAAGTATACTTACGGTATATTGGAGCGTCAGTTTCGAAATCTTTTCGAAAAAGCGAACCGTAGTAAAGGCGTAACTGGTGAAGTATTACTTCAGTTGTGTGAATCTCGTCTTGACAATACGGTCTTTCGATTAGGAATTTCTCGTTCTCGAAATGGAGCTCGTCAATTGGTTTCGCACAGACACATAACCGTTAATGGTGAAATCGTTAACATTCCATCCTACCAATTACGTCCTGGAGATGTAGTAGGGGTACGTGAAAAGTCCAAATCGTTGCAAACGATACAAGATTCTCTAGATGCTCATGGCGCTGTATACGAATGGTTAACCTGGAATGGTGAATCAAAACAAGGAACTTTTGTCACAACCCCAGAAAGACTTCAGATTCCTGAAAATATTAAAGAACAACTCATCGTAGAATTGTATTCTAAATAATCCCTAACCGAACGAACAATTATGGCAATATTGAATTTTCAAAAACCCGATAAGGTAATTATGATCGACTCTTCGGAGTTCGAAGGTAAATTCGAATTTCGTCCCCTTGAACCCGGTTATGGATTAACTGTGGGGAATGCACTGAGACGTGTTTTGCTTTCTTCCTTGGAAGGGTTTGCAATTACGTCCATCAAAATTGACGGTGTAGAACATGAGTTTTCAACTATCCCTGGGGTAGTAGAAGATGTTACAGAAATCATTTTAAATCTAAAGCAGGTTCGTTTCAAGCGTCAAATTGAAGACGTTGAAGATGAAACTGTTATGCTTACGATAGGCGGTCAGGACCAGATTAAAGCTGCTGACATTCAAAAATTCACTTCAGGGTTCCAAGTCTTAAACCCCGATTTGGTTATTTGCAACCTCGAAAAATCAGTTCAATTAAATATTGAGTTGACCATCCAAAAAGGACGTGGTTATGTACCAGCAGAAGAGAATAAAAGCGCCAGTGCACCGCTAGGGGTAGTGGCTATTGATTCTATCTTTACCCCAGTAAAGAATGTAAAGTACAGCATTGAAAACTATCGTGTTGAGCAGAAAACAGATTATGAAAAATTAGTTTTCGAAATTGTAACAGATGGTTCTATACATCCCAAAGATGCTTTGACGGAAGCGGCAAAAACACTGATTCATCACTTTTTGCTATTCTCAGACGAGCGTATTACACTCGAATCAGATGAGATTGCGCAGACGGAGACATATGATGAGGAATCATTACACATGCGTCAATTATTAAAAACCAAGCTTATCGATATGGATTTATCTGTACGTGCTTTGAATTGTTTAAAAGCAGCAGAAGTAGAATCCCTAGGAGACTTGGTTTCGTACAACAAAAATGATTTGATGAAGTTCCGCAACTTTGGTAAAAAATCGTTGACAGAACTCGAAGAACTAGTCGTTCTTAAAGGATTGACATTTGGAATGGATTTGTCCAAGTACAAACTCGATAAAGAATAAGAAGCGACACCTATTATTGATATACAATGAGACACGGAAAAAAAGTAATGCACTTAGGGCGAAAAACAGCCCATCGTAAATCGATGCTAGCCAACATGGCTTGTTCTCTTATCGAGCATAAAAGAATTAACACCACGGTCACCAAAGCGAAAGCTTTAAAACAATTTGTGGAGCCATTGATTACCAAGTCAAAAAGCGATACAACGCACAACCGTCGTTTGGCATTCAGTGCACTTCGGAATAAATATGCAGTAACTGAATTGTTTCGAAATATTTCAGCGAAAGTTGGAGACAGACCAGGTGGGTACACTAGAATCATAAAACTCGGAAATCGACTCGGAGATAATGCTGCTATGGCAATGATCGAGCTTGTGGATTTCAATGAGGTATATGAGACCAACAAGCCTGAAAAGAAAAAATCGAGACGTAGTCGCGCTAAAAAGAAAGAGGCTCCTGCAGAAGTAGCTCCCGAGAAAGAAGCGGAAGCTGTTGCAGATGCACCTGAGGCTGTTGCAGAAGCACCTGAAGCTGTTGCAGAAGCACCTGAAGCTGTTGCAGAAGCACCTGAAGCAGCAGAGACTAAAGAAACCAATACAGAAGATTGATGACTCCGGGAATGATTCACAGACACCAACTTCTATAAAGATTTTACTTTACAAAAGGATAAACCAACAGTTTATCCTTTTTTTATGATTATGAATTATATTTGCAACGACTTATGAAGTATACGGAAAGAAAAAGTGCCTTGGTTCTTCTCGCAGACGGCACACAGTTTTTTGGAAAAGCAGTAGGGGTAACTGGGAGTAGTTTTGGAGAAATTTGCTTCAATACAGGGATGACAGGTTATCAAGAGATCTTTACAGACCCCTCTTATTTTGGTCAAATAATGGTGACCACCAATGCTCATATTGGAAACTACGGTGTTTTAGATTCAGAGGCACAAGCGGATAGCATCATGATTGCAGGCTTAATTTGTAAAAATTTCAGCTACGAACCCTCTCGGGTTGGGGCAACAGATTCCTTGCTGAATTATTTGAAAAAAAATAATTTGGTGGCAATCTCAGACGTTGATACCCGTGCTTTGGTCAACTATATTCGTGAAAACGGAGCACAAAATGCTGTGATAACGACAGAAATTGATCGCCTAGATGAACTAAAAGCGCAATTGCAAGACACCCCCTCAATGGATGGTCTTGAATTGGCTTCTAAAGTGTCCACCAAAGAGCCTTATTTTGTTGGGAACCCAGACGCTAGCATCAAAATAGCCGCTTTGGATTTAGGGGTGAAGAAAAATATCTTAAATCATTTATCCGAAAGAGACGCTTACATTCAGGTATTTCCCTACGACACTTCTTTTGAGACGATGGCTTCTTGGAATCCGGATGGGTATTTTATTTCAAACGGCCCAGGGGATCCCCAGCCTTTGAAAGAAGCACAACAGGCGGCAAAAGATATTTTAGAAGCAGACAAGCCACTATTTGGAATTTGTCTGGGGCACCAAGTCATCGCCCTTGCAAATGGGATCCCTACTTATAAGATGTTTAATGGGCACAGGGGAATCAATCATCCTGTGATGAATTTCCGCACTGGAAAAGGGGAAATCACTTCTCAAAACCACGGATTTGCAATCGAACGAGAAGCTGTTGAAAAGCATCCTGATATTGACATCACACACGAGCATTTGAATGACCAAACAGTTGCGGGAATAGCACTAAAGAACAAAGCCTGTTTTTCAGTTCAGTACCACCCAGAAGCGGCACCAGGACCTAACGATTCCACCTATCTTTTTGATCAATTTATAGACACGATAAAAACAACCAAATAACCAACCAAACCGAATTTAAACAATGAGTATTATTGTAAAAGTACACGCGCGAACCATCCTTGATTCAAGGGGGAACCCTACTGTAGAAGTAGATGTTGTAACAGAAACAGGAATTTTAGGTCGTGCGGCCGTTCCCTCAGGGGCTTCCACCGGAGAACACGAAGCTGTAGAGTTGCGTGATGGAGGAGAACGCTTTATGGGGAAAGGAGTTTCCCAGGCGGTTGCCAATGTCAACGACACCATTGCTACTGCAGTAGTAGGACAATCTGTCTTTGAGCAAAATAAAATCGATCAATTAATGATTGATTTAGACGGTACGAGCAACAAATCAAAACTAGGAGCTAATGCCATTTTAGGGGTTTCTTTAGCCGTAGCCAAAGCAGCTGCTAATGAATTGGGGATGCCTTTATATCGCTATATAGGGGGGGTCAGTGCGAATACACTTCCAGTCCCCATGATGAATATTATTAATGGAGGATCCCATTCAGACGCTCCAATTGCTTTTCAAGAGTTTATGGTTATGCCAGTAGCTGCAGGGTCCTTCACGGAAGCGATGCAAATGGGAACGGAGATTTTTCATCACTTAAAAAAAGTGTTACACGATCGTAATCTAAGTACTGCTGTTGGTGATGAAGGTGGATTTGCGCCTACTTTAGACGGTACCGAAGATGCTTTGGATACGATCATTAAAGCCATTACCAATGCGGGGTACAAAGCCGGCGAGCAAGTGATGATTGCATTGGATTGTGCAGCTGCCGAGTTTTATAAAGATGGAGTCTACGATTATTCCCTTTTTGAAGGCACATCAGGGGTCAAAAGAAGTTCAGAAGAACAAGCAGAATACCTTGCAATGCTTTCTTCCCAATATCCTATTATTTCAATTGAAGATGGTATGGATGAAAATGATTGGGAAGGATGGAAGTCGTTAACCGATAAAATCGGAGACACAGTACAATTAGTTGGAGACGATTTATTTGTAACCAATGTAACGCGTCTTTCTCGTGGAATAGAGGAGGGTATTGCGAATTCTATTTTGATCAAAGTAAATCAAATAGGAACTTTAACGGAAACAATTGCAGCTGTCAATATGGCTCATAAAGCAGGCTATACTTCTGTAATGTCGCATCGATCGGGAGAAACGGAAGACAACACGATTGCCGATTTAGCGGTCGCCTTGAATACAGGGCAAATAAAAACAGGTTCAGCGAGTAGAAGTGACCGCATGGCCAAATACAATCAGTTGCTGAGAATTGAAGAAGAATTGGAAAATCAAGCCTACTATCCAAAAGAGAAGGCATTTACCATTCAGATAAAATAATAACATAGAAATAAAAAGAGCCTTATGGAAGAGAAAGTACAACTAACATACAACGCTAAAACCTATGAGTTTCCATTGGTGAAAGGATCGCAAGATGAATATGGGATTGATATCAAACAGCTTCGTGCTCAAACGGGCTTAATTACCCTTGATCCTGGTTTTAAAAACACAGGCTCTTGTAAAAGTGAGATTACATTTCTAGATGGGGAAGAAGGAATTCTGCGTTACCGTGGTTATGATATCGAAGACCTAGCTGAAAATGCCAGTTTTATTGAAGTCGCTTACTTACTCATATTTGGTGAGATGCCTTCCAAAAAGACCTTGAGAAGTTTGGAGGAAAAAATTCACGACGATTCTTATGTTGATGAAGATTTAAAGTCCATTCTGAAGAGTTTCCCAAAATCAGCCCATCCAATGGGGGTATTGGCTTCCTTGACCTCAGGTTTGATTGCCTTTAATCCTACTTCAGTGGATGTAAATTCTGAAGAGGAAATGTTTGAAGCCATTGTGATTCTTTTGGCAAAGTTTCCCATTTTATGTGCTTGGACACACCGAAAAGTGAAAGGACTTCCTTTGAATTATGCGAATACTTCTCTTTCCTACATAGAGAATATTGCGCATATGATGTTTAAAAAGCCACACCAGGACTATCAAACAAATCCGGTTGTGATCAATGCGTTGAATAAGCTATTGATCCTCCATGCTGATCACGAACAAAATTGTTCTACTTCTACGGTTCGAATTGTAGGTTCTTCACATGCAGGTCTTTTTGCTTCTATTTCGGCAGGAATTTCCGCTCTTTGGGGGCCGTTACACGGAGGTGCCAATCAAGCGGTTATTGAAATGCTTGAAGCCATCAAAGCAGATGGGGGCGATACCGCCAAATACATGGAAAAGGCAAAAGATAAAAACGACCCCTTTAGACTAATGGGCTTTGGACACAGGGTGTATAAAAACTTTGATCCGCGTGCTCGTATTATCAAAAAAGCAGCGGATGAAGTACTTAATGATCTTGGGGTACACGATCCTATTTTGGAAATTGCTAAGGGCTTAGAAGAGCAAGCCCTAAACGATCCCTACTTTGTTGAGCGTAAACTCTATCCAAATGTAGATTTCTATTCCGGTATTATCTATCGTGCCATGGGGATTCCAACGGAAATGTTTACCGTTATGTTTGCCCTTGGAAGACTGCCTGGATGGATTGCACAGTGGCGAGAAATGAGATTGTTAAACGAACCAATCGGTCGTCCACGTCAAATCTATACAGGAGAAACCAACCGGACTATCCAATAAGAATTTCCTAAAGATCTTCTACGGAAGGAGGGGTATTATTGTTTTTTTCCGTTCTAAGCTTACGGAAAAAAGTATGTACGCTTGCATCAGCGTATATCTTAACAAAATAGTGATCCATATAGATCGAATACTCACTGGCTTTGCCTTTGTACAACTGTAATTTGAAATATGGAATGACAAGTGCATAAGTCTCTAGCAGACTCCTAAATCGTAGAATAATGCCCTTTGGTCTTAATTCAATATTACAGCTATTCGTATTGTGATCCAATACAAGAAGGCTGTGTATTTCGGCACTCGTTTGCGAAATCGTCAGTTTAGGTGAGCCTATTCCACCTAATTTCCATCTTTCTTTTAATTTATAAGGAGGGCCTACGGCTAGGTTGATTTCATCCTGTAGCTTCGGTTCGTTATAAGAAACGTTGACAAGCATTTTTTTATTTAAAGATACGGCAATCCGCTTTAGGCTATGTTCCCTTCAACAATATATTTATCTTTGAACCGCTTATGAATAGCTTAGATACTCAACTCGCCCAATTAGTCAATGAATTTTTAGGGACTCATTATTCTGTACCCTCTCAGGCCCTTGAATTTCAGACTACTCGAAACGACTTTGAAGGAGATCGTACCCTTCTTTTATTTCCGTTATTAAAATCAACAAAGAGCTCTCCACAAGTATTAGGGGAAGCAATAGGGGATTATTTGGTCGCACAGTCTCCATTGGTAAACTCCTACAACCTCGTAAAAGGTTTTTTAAATCTAAATATAGCAGATGCTTATTATATAGACTTCTTGAACCAAATCAAAGACGAAGCTACATTTGGACATCAAGAAGTAGCGGAATCTAGCGAAACGGTAATGGTTGAATATTCTTCTCCCAATACGAATAAGCCCCTTCACTTGGGCCACATACGAAATAATTTGCTGGGGTATTCAGTTGCTCGAATTATTGAGGCAACAGGGAAGCGGGTTGTTAAAACCCAAATCATCAATGATCGGGGCATTCATATTTGTAAATCTATGTTGGCATGGCAGCGATACGGAGCGGGAGAAACCCCAGCTACAGCTTCGCTAAAAGGCGATCAATTGGTGGGGAAGTACTATGTCCTCTTCGATCAAAAATACAAGGCTCAAATTCAACAACTAATTCAAGAAGGTAAAACAGAAAAAGAAGCAGCTAAAGAAGCTCCCCTGTTACTCGAAGCACAAGCCATGTTGCGACGTTGGGAAGCCAATGATCCAGAAATACGATCGCTTTGGAATACTATGAACGGATGGGTGTATGAGGGTTTTGAAAAAACCTATACCGATTTAGGAGTTTCTTTTGATTCTTACTATTACGAAAGCAATACCTATTTGCTAGGGAAAGAAATCATAGAGGAAGGAAAGGCAAAAGGAATTTTCTATGAAAAAGAAGACGGCTCTGTTTGGGTCGATTTAACCCCTGAAGGCCTAGATGAAAAACTCCTCTTGCGATCAGACGGGACCGCTGTCTATATGACACAAGATTTAGGGACCGCCTCTCAGCGTGTCAAAGACTATCCCGAAATTAAGGGTATGGTTTACACTGTAGGAAACGAACAAGACTATCATTTTAAAGTATTGTTTTTGATTTTAAAAAAGCTCGGGTATTCCTGGTCTGAGTCTTTGTACCACCTAAGCTATGGAATGGTAGATTTACCTTCAGGAAAAATGAAGAGTAGAGAAGGAACAGTAGTAGATGCGGATGATCTAATGAAGCAAATGGAAGCTACTGCTGAGGAGATTTCAAAATCTCACGGAAAACTAGACACCCTTTCAGATCACGAAAAGCAAGACCTTTACAGGGTTATTGGACTGGGTGCTCTCAAATATTTTATCCTTAAAGTAGACCCCAAAAAGCGGATTCTTTTTGATCCAGAAGCTTCAGTTGATTTTAATGGCAATACAGGTCCTTTTATTCAGTATGCCTAT
>CBFHRX010000009.1:0-54987 GCA_965658355.1 Flavobacteriaceae bacterium
AATCTACAACAGCTGTAACAGCACCCGTTTCGGGTTGAATGACGACTACAACATCTTTTTGAAATTGATAGGTATTGGCGTAAACCAAGCCTTTTACCCACTCTAGCTCATTGAGTTTATTCACAGACTTAGTAGTGGTCATAACGTCTACTTTAGCTGTCTCCTTTAGTGTTTTTGGGTCTAGTGTCCATAGCTGATAGGTGCCATCAGACTTATATAAAGCATTATCATCGTGACATAAGCCCCAGCCTTGCTTGCTGTTCTCGTAAGGAAAGGTTTGGATCATTTTGAGATCTTCCTGCTGATACACAAACCCCATATTCGCACGCCAGGTTAACTGAATGATTTTGTCGTCTATCAGCGTAATGCCCTCTCCAAAATAGACTTGGTCTAGCTTTTGCTGGGCCAATACTTTTCCGCTTTTGAAATCTACTTTTCGCAAGCTAGACTTTCCATTTAGACCGGTACTCTCATACAATATCCCGTCTTTAAATTCCAACCCTTGTGTATACGCCTCTGGATCGTGGGGAAAGCTGTTGAGGACTCGGTATTTTAGTAGGCTAGGCTGTTCGGAGGCATACACCCAAAAAGCGGACTCAAAGGAGTGGCTTTTCCCTTCTTTATAAGCGATCGCTTTTATAATATGTTTACCCAAAGGGAAATTTTTAAGAGAAACGGGGGATACGATTCTTTCTCCATTGCTTTCATATCGAATAGAATCTACTGCTATTTTTTTGGGTATTTTAAGTTCAAATGTAAGTTGGTCCTGTTGATTGGGTTTTTCCGAACTCGCTTTGATATTCAGTTTGGCTTTAATATTTTTTTCTTCTTCACATTTTAGGGCTATAAAGGCAAAAAGGAGAACAATCAGGGCTTTATGCATGGTAAATTTTTCACCCAAGGTATTTAATAAAATTAAGTTTTACAATGTGTTGAAACGAAGCATATAGCCTATATTTGTGCTGGGCAAGTTCTGCACAACCAGCTCCTGCCGAATCCCCCCAGGGCGGGAACGCAGCAAGGGTAGGCGGTTGTAGCGGTGTGATGTGGGTCGCTTGCCCTTTTTTTAGTATGGGTAAAATAGTCATTATCACCGGCGCGTCTTCAGGAATGGGTAAAGCCACAGCAGACTATTTGAGTCAAAGAGGTCATACTGTTATAGGGACCTGTCGTACCCCTAAAAACTATACTACTCCAGATGCCTACTCACTCATGCCACTTGACCTTACGGATCAAGAAAGCATTTCCCAATTCATCGCGTATTTTCAAGAGAATAAATTGATTCCAGAAATATTGATTAACAACGCTGGTGTAGGGATTACAGGGCCTGCTGAGGAAATTGAAATGAACGCTATTAGAACGCATTTTGAAACTAATTTTTTTGGTCCTATTGCCTTGACACAAGGATTATTACCCTTGATGCGTGAGGCATCCGATGCTTGTATTATAAACATCACTTCTATAGCCGGTTTTTCCGGGCTCCCCTTTCGGTCTATCTACTCGGCCTCCAAAAGTGCCTTGTCTATTTATACTGAAGCACTTCGTATGGAATTAAAAAGTGCTTCTATCCGGGTTACCACTTTAGCCCCAGGGGATTATGCCACCGACATTGCTTCGCGAAGGCACCATGCAGCTGTTCTGAAAGGATCGCCTTATGAAACTACTTATGCAGAAGCACTCTCGACCATGGATACACATGTAGATGAAGGAGACGATCCGATACTCATAGCCAAAGAAATTGAAAAAATCATTTACACAAAAAACCCAAAAGTTCATTACCTATCAGGCCAATGGCTTCAAAAATTTTCGGTAGTTTTAAAAGGGGTATTGCCAAGCCGTTGGTATGAAAGACTAATTCAGAATCACTACAACATATAAACGTTTACAAGACATGAAATTTTTTATTGACACTGCAAATTTAGATCAGATAAAAGAGGCTCAGGCTTTAGGCATCCTAGATGGGGTAACAACCAATCCGTCTTTGATGGCAAAGGAAGGCATTACAGGAGCAGAGAATATTCTCCAGCACTATATTGCGATATGCAATGCTGTAGAAGGGGATGTGTCGGCAGAAGTAATTGCCGTTGATTATGAAGGCATGATCAGAGAAGGGGAAGAGCTAGCCGCCTTGCATCCTCAAATTGTGGTTAAAATCCCGATGATAGCAGAGGGTGTTAAAGCAATAAAATATTTTGCATCAAAAAATATCAAAACCAATTGTACTCTTGTTTTCTCATCAGGTCAAGCACTACTGGCTGCTAAAGCAGGTGCCACCTACGTTTCGCCATTTATCGGCCGTCTAGACGATATTGGATTTGACGGTATGGAGCTAATAGAAGAGATCCGATTGATCTATGATAACTATGCTTTTGAGACAGAAATTTTAGCTGCCTCAGTTCGCCATACCCGCCATTTAATTGCCTGTGCTCAAATTGGAGCCGATGTAATGACAGGTCCTTTATCGGCGATCAAGGGCTTATTAAACCACCCCCTTACAGACAAAGGATTGGCGCAGTTTTTAGCGGATCACCAAAAAGGGAACTAAAGTTCTTTTTCGAAATCAGACGCCATTAGATTGGCAAATCCATTTTTAATATTCCCATTACGGTCTAATACAATGCTTTTGTTTAGCAATGTAATGACCCATTTTTTGCTGGCTGCTCCAAAATTAACAAGCCCGTATTGATTTTTCATTTCCAAGTCCATCATTTTATAGACCTCTAGGGCTATGGGGTTTAAGGGCTGGATTGAAATTCCAACAAAATTATAATGGGGGTATTTTTGTTGAAGAAGTTGAACCTTTTCAATACTCTCTTTAAAATGATTCATCTGTGTTTGAGACCAAAAATAAAGTACTGTAGGGGTGTCTTTTTTTAGGCTTGCACTTGAAACCAAGTTTAAATTAGCGTCTTGTAATACCAGTTCGGGAAGTACATTCCCTTTTTCCATCATTTTAATATCGGCATGTAAATCCACAATTTCTTTTAGATATGAAGAAGAGGTGTTTACATCAAAATAGTATTCTAGAAATGTATCGTGATATTGATGATTTTCAAAGGCAAGTAATTCCTCATAGGCTACAGCTCTTGCTAAGTTGTTTCGAACCAGTGAACCTTCAATTTTGTCATGAATGACTTTGAGCCTTCTTATATTAAAGTCAGTGTTTTCTCGAGCACTGACTAAGGTTTCGTTATTCCGAAGGGCTTCGCGGGTTAGATAATTCATCAAATAGGTAATGTACGGGTCAAAAAAGGCCAAATCATTTTCACCATAATTTAGAAATCTTCGATAAGACGAAAAGTTCTTTTTTTGAATGGAATCCCACTGACTACCTCTCAATAGGGCGTAGCGTTCACGAATACTAGCATAGGCATATACATAGGCTGCTTGAGTAACTTTTCGAGCATAAGGACTTAATTGATTTAAAGAATCCATTTGAATCCAGCTGCGTTTCTTTTCCCCTAATAAGGAATCAACTGTTTGCTTAAAAATAGTGGGATCTGTCGCGTACTGACTTGCCAGAAAATCATTCTCAAGGTCCAACCGTAACCGCACATCACTTAAAAAATTATTTTTACTGGCTCCACGTCCAGAGAAGACTAAAGATTCATGAAAATCGGAAGCATTTATACGAACCCACATACTGTCACCAGGTTCTAGAAGTAAGGAAGTATACTCTGGAATGTGTTCCATTTTATAAATCCCAGGGGGGAGAGAATCGTATTTTCTGCTAAATCGTTTATTGTTTTGCAATAAAAAAGTATCCAAAATTCGATTCCCATAATACAAGCTGACAAAAGACGAAGAAGGCTTAACGACCTGTCCTCCAATGAAAATAGAGTTTTTGTCTTTCTGATCACAGCTCATGAAACTGGCTAGAAAAAGGAAAAGAAGAAGCATTTTTCTCATCTTTCTAATGTAGTATTTGTTGGTTATTTACACACGTTAACAGGCTGTTAAAAAAACAGTCGCTTCCATAAAGTTTTTTGGTATTTTTGCGCTGAAAAACATCCCTATGCTCAGTGTCAACAATCTTTCCGTACAGTTTGGTAAACGCGTTTTATTTGACGAAGTAAACGTCACCTTCAGTCCAGGCAACTGCTATGGTATTATCGGTGCAAATGGCGCCGGAAAATCAACCTTTTTGAAAATAATTTCAGGCAAGCAAGAAGCCAATTCTGGTTCCGTTCATTTAGAGCCAGGTAAGCGCTTATCTGTGTTGGAACAGAATCACAATGCCTTTGATGAGTTCCCAGTATTAGAAACGGTCCTAAGAGGAAATAAGGAGCTTTTTGCAGTGAAAAGTGAAATGGATGCTATTTATGCAAAAGAGGATTTTTCTGATGCTGATGGTGAAAGAGTAGGGGAGTTGCAAATTGTTTTTGAAGAGATGAATGGCTGGAATGCCGACAGTGAGGCTGCCGCTCTGTTATCCAACTTAGGCATAGCAGAAAATCTGCATTACGCGTCTATGAAAGATCTTGATGGAAAGCAAAAAGTGCGTGTTCTATTGGCACAATCGCTTTTTGGTAGTCCTGATGTTTTAATCATGGATGAGCCTACGAATGATCTAGATTACGAAACGATTATGTGGTTGGAGCATTTTCTGGCTAATTACGACAACACTGTAATTGTCGTTTCTCACGACCGTCACTTTTTGGATGCCGTATGTACCCATATCTCTGATATTGATTTTGGCAAAATCAACCATTTTTCTGGGAATTATACCTTTTGGTATGAATCCAGTCAGCTGGCAGCTCGTCAAAGAGCCCAACAAAACAAAAAAGCAGAAGAAAAGAAAAAAGAGCTGCAAGAGTTTATCGCGCGTTTCTCTGCCAATGTTGCAAAATCAAAGCAAGCAACATCACGAAAAAAGATGATTGACAAGCTCAATATCGAAGAAATTCGCCCCTCTTCCAGGCGCTATCCTGCTATTATCTTTGAGCAAGAAAGGGAAGCTGGAGATCAGATATTAAATATTGAGGGGCTTTCGTATGCACTCGAAGGAGAAACTCTTTTTGATCACGTTCATTTTAATATGGCAAAAGGAGACAAAGTTATTGTGTACTCTAAGGATTCTCGCGCTATAAGTGCGTTCTATGAAATTATCAACGGTAAGCTCGATGCAGATGCCGGTAAATACGAGTGGGGAGTTACGACCACACAATCGTATTTGCCCCTTGACAATAGCGACTTTTTTGGTACCGATTTATCTTTGGTTGATTGGTTGCGACAATGGGCACAAACAGAAGAGGAAAGAGAAGAAGTTTTTATTCGCGGCTTTTTAGGTAAAATGTTATTTAGTGGTGAGGAAGCTCTGAAAGGTTCTACTGTTTTGTCTGGAGGTGAAAAAGTTCGATGTATGCTCTCTAAAATGATGATGACAAGAGCCAATGTGGTGCAACTCGATGAGCCTACAAATCACCTTGATCTGGAATCGATTACAGCCTTTAACAATGCATTGAAAAACTTTAAAGGATCTGTACTTTGTTCCACCCACGATCATGCCTTTGCACAAACTGTTGGGAATCGTATTTTGGAATTGACACCAAAGGGGGTTATTGATCGGTATGCCAGTTTTGATGAGTATATGTCAGATGCTAAGATTAAGGAGCTACGAGAAAAAATGTATGCCTAGTGAACGTCTCAGAATGGAAAAAAAAAGGGCAGTATTTCCATTATAAAGAGTATCCTATATTTTATCGTGAAGGCGGATCGGGAGAAACATTACTTCTAATTCACGGCTTTCCAACCGCTTCATGGGATTGGCATAAATTGTGGGACAAGCTTGTACAACACTATCATGTAGTTGCATTGGATATGTTGGGATTTGGCTTTTCTGCAAAGCCTCAAGAGCATTTGTACAGTATTCTTGAACAAGCTACTATTATAGAAGCGCTTTTAGTTTCCAAAAATATGTTGAAAGTTCATATCCTCTGTCACGATTATGGCGATACTGTCGCCCAAGAATTATTGGCTCGATTTGAAACCCGAAACAGCAACACCCTGAGTGGGATCCACATACATTCCGTTTGTTTTTTAAATGGGGGCTTGTTTCCAGAAACACATCAGCCACTTTTTATACAGCGCCTTTTGATGAGCCCAGCAGGAGCCCTAATTGCGTCTTTTTTCACGAAGGAAAAACTTACTCAAAATCTTCAAAAAATATTCGGTAAAAAAAGCCAACCGAGTCAAGCTGATATAGCCGCGTTTTGGGAATTGATTACCTATAATGAAGGTAAAAAAGTATTTCATCTTTTGATACGGTATATGAAAGAGCGTAAAAAATATCGCACACGATGGGTGGCCGTATTACAAGAAACCGCTTGTCCTTTGCTTCTTATTAACGGTGCTATGGATCCTATTTCTGGCGCTCATATGGTGCAACGGTATCGGGAGTTAATTCCCAATCCAAGGGTTGTAAGCTTAGCTACAATTGGCCATTTCCCATTGTTGGAAGCTCCTCAAGAAGTATTTGATGCGTACCAAGACTTCAGGAATTAATGATGATGTAGTAAACTACTAGTCTAATGGACCACAAAAAAAGCGGCACAAAGTGCCGCTTTCAATAAGGTGTTGTGGTTTACCAGAATAATGCATACAAGGCTACTAGAACAAGCATAAGTGCAAAAGCACCTATGTTGTAAATAGGAGGGGTGTCAAACATTTTCTTGGTGAGTTCAATTCCTTTCTCATCGTCTTTCTTTTTATTTTCTTGAAGACTTACAATAGCAATGACAATCATAGATAGGATTGCGGTGAAGCCCATTTGATCTAGAAATGGAATGGAGGGAAACAAACTTTCAATGCTACTACCTGCCAGCCACCCTTTGGGGCCCACTTTAAAGAACATGGCGATGGGTATGGAAGCCAATGCACCGTATATCGCTCCTTTATTAGAGGTTTTTTTCCAAAATAGACCCAGTACAAACACAGCCAATATACCGGGGCTTACCACTCCAGTGTACTCTTGGATAAATTGAAACGCTTGGTCAATCCCCCCTAGTAATGGGGCCATAATAGTCGCTATTATTAAAGCGATTAAGGCGGAGATACGTCCTACGTTAACAGTGTGGGTTTCACTAGCTTCTTTATTGATCAAAGCTTTATAAATATCCATCGTGAAAATAGTCGCTGTTGAATTGAGCATGGAGGCTAGTGACGATACTATCGCTGCCGCTAAAGCAGCAATAGCAACTCCTTTAAATCCTGTTGGGAGAAATTGCATCAGCCAAGGAAAAGCTTTGTCAGAGGTACCAGCGGTAGGCATATTTTGCATGCCTGCCTCTCCTAAGCTTCCAAGAAGAACCGGATCGTTTACAATCACATAAGCTGCAATTCCTGGTATGACCACAATTAGTGGGATTATCATTTTTAAACCAGCGGCAAACAAAATTCCTTTTTGAGATTCAGCAAGTGATTTAGCCGCAAGCGTACGTTGAATAATATATTGGTTAAACCCCCAGTAATAGAGGTTTGCAATCCACATTCCACCTATTAGAACACCGATTCCTGGAAGGTTGTTGTATTCTGGATTTGATTTTTCTAAAATCATATCAAATCGCTCAGGGACCAATTTGTAGACAGTAGATAGGCCTTCAAAAAAGCCAGCGCCACCAGAAACGGTATCCAATGCTAAATAGGTTGTCACCAAGCCTCCTAGCACTAGAACTACTACTTGAATAATATCTGTCCAAGCAACAGCAGACAATCCTCCGTATAGAGAGTAAGCCGCTGCAAACAAGGCCAGTCCGAGTACGCCAGTCATTAAGTCAATACCAAGTATAGTTTGTAAAGCCAATCCACCCAAGTATAAAACGGAGGCCAGGTTTACAAACACATAGAGACCGATCCAGAAAATAGCCAAAATAGTCTTTAGCTGACTGGAAAAACGTTTTTCTACAAATTCAGGAATGGTATAAAGTCCTTTTTCGATAAAAACAGGTAGGAAAAACTTCCCTACCACGATCAAGGTAAGGGCTGCCATCCACTCGTAAGTGGCGATGGCCAAACCTCCGGCAAAGCCAGACCCTGACATTCCAATAAATTGTTCAGCAGATATATTGGCCGCAATAAGAGAGGCTCCTATGGCCCACCAGGGTAAAGATTTACTGGCTAAAAAGTAATCTTCGGCGTTTTTGGTTTCTCCCTCTTTACTGCGAGATACCCAAAGTCCTACGCCTAGTATAACAATTGCGTACAGCCCAAAAATCACATAATCTAATGTGGCAAAACTTGTATTCATATTGAAAATAATAAAATGGGAAGCACTCGTTTAAAGCAACTTCATTTGGTTTCGTAGGACAAAGTAGCAAAACTACAAGACATCGAAAAATACTGCGGCTAATTATTTAAGAACCGATAAGGAGTTGAGTATTTTTTGGGCTTTCTTGAATTCATCTTCATGCACAAAAACTTGCTTAATATCGTGGACAATACCAAAACCAGCCATACGTGCAGATTCGGATTCGTCTTTTATAACGGGAATTATATTTTCAGCTTGAAGTGCATTTTTCACTGCAAGTACAGCCATTGAAGAGCCCGAAAATAAAAGCCTAAAAGACTGTTCCATTCGTATTTATGTTTTATTGTATTTACTATTCCAAATGGCAGGGTTGAAATTTTTCCCCAACGCAATTCCGCTGAACAATACTACAGAGGCAACTGCTTTGAACATAAAGAAGTAGAGCATCCAGAAAGCGGTTGCATCGGCATTTTTGGTAAACAATCCCATAGGCGTAATAGCAGTAAGCAGCAAGCTTATACCTAATAAGAAAACAATAAGGTTCCAAATATTACGAAAAGGGAGCATGCGAAGTTTTCGAAAGGGATGTAAGTCCTTGCCCCATTTATGAATCAGGTAGAAATAATCATTCCCCATGGGGACAAATAGGAGAGGATCATCCGTTTTGGCCAAGCGAAACATGATAGAAGGGGCCATTATTTTCAAACCTTTTAGTTGTGTTTGATGAGCGTCTTCTAATTCGGACATTTTATTTTTGGCTTCTTGAGGGAGTTTCCCTTTGAAATATTTGAGATCTAAAAAGCGAAGTCGATAATCAATACAGACGTTTTTAATTTCATCTAGTGAATAGATATTTTTCTCATCGAGCAAATCAAATTCAAAATTATTATCAGAGGAAAAGGTATTCGTGTCTAATACCGCCTGTATTTGATTCATGAAATCCTTTTCGTCTCGTTGCTTTTGAGCACTGGATTTTAAGACAATTTCTAGATTGGTAGGCGTGAGTGGATTCAACTTCATAGTCAATTACATTATGAAGTAAAATTAGACATTATTGTCTGAAAGTCAAATCAAAAAAAAATAAAATAACATTTAACGCAACTGTGCCTCTAATTCGCTTTCAAATGCTGTTTGCAGTTTTTTCATAATCTTGTCAATCTGCTTGTCTGTAAGTGTTTTGTTGGGATCCTGAAATTCAAAACTCACGCCGTAGGATTTTTGATCTTTGGCTAGATTTTTCCCTTGATAAACATCAAAAAGTCCCACTTTCTGAAGTAGTTTACGTTCTGTTTTAAAAGCCAAGCTTTCAATCGCATGAAAGCTAATTTCAGTTGAAATCAATAAGGCAAAATCTCGACGACTTGTTGGGAATTTTGAGATGGGAGATAGTGTTAGTTCCTTCTGAAAGGCGTATTGCCGCACTAATTCCCAATCCAGTTCCGCATAATAGACAGTTTTATCAATTGAAAACTCTTTTGTGATACTCGTGGCAACAATCCCCATTCTTCCGATGATTTTTGCCCCTACTCGCCACTCAATTCCTTCTGAATAGGTTGGGTGATCCGAATAGTCACATGAGCTGATATCGATAGCCAAACGCGCCCAAAGACTTTCGATAGCGCCTTTAAAAAAGGAAAAAGAAGTAGGGGGGTTGGAACTGTCCCAATTTTCATCAAAAGGACTTCCAACTAACGATAGGGCTATATATTTCCGTTCTATAAAATCACTGTCTTGTGAAGCGTATGTTTTTCCTATTTCAAAAAGCTTCAGATTCTTTGCCTGACGATTTAGGTTAAAACCAATTGTCTCTAGAGATGAAAACAACAAGCTGCTTCTTAGCTGGGATAATTCTTGCCCTAAGGGATTTAGTAAATGAACTCCGTTAAGATGCTGTAAACTAGGATCTAATTTTTGATAGGCAGGAGAGCTCAGTGAGTTGTTTATAATTTCAGAAAACCCCATTCCAACGAGGGTTTGCGCTAGTAATTCTTCAATTTGGTGAGCGCTTTTGCTGTCAAAGTTTGGAAAAGGCATTTGAAGGGAAGGTGCGGCGGTAATTGAATTGTATCCGTAAACGCGAAGGATCTCTTCAATCACATCAGCAGCTCGTGTTACATCGACTCTATAAGGAGGGATAGAAAGCCCGATGCCTGTTTCAGATACAGACTCAATGGTAATATCAAGTGCATTTAGAATAAGGGTTAGTTTCTCTTTGGGTATTTCTTGCCCTATGACATCCTTTAGCTGATTGTGTTGTAAAAATAATTGTTTGGGGTTGGGTTCTGGTAGCGCTATTTCAATAAGCTCACTGCTGATAGTGCCTCCCGCAAGTTTTTTAATCAAAATAGCGGCTCTCTTTATAGCATACTCCGTGAGTAAAGGATCAATTCCTCTCTCATAACGGAATGATGCGTCGGTATTGAGCCCGTGCCTTTTTGCCGTCTTACGAATGCTTACAGGGTCAAAATAGGCAGCTTCTAAAAAAACATGCTTCGTTTCTTTTCCTACTCCAGAATCGATACCACCAAAAACACCCGCTATGCACAAGGGTTTTTCATCGTCACAGATCATTAAGTCATCAGCATCTAATTTTCGTTCCTCTCCGTCAAGCGTTACAAAAGGGGTGTTTTCAGCAACAGTTTGTACTTTAATATTTCCTTTTATTTTGTCCGCATCAAAAGCATGTAAAGGCTGTCCTAAGTCATGTAAAACAAAATTGGTGATGTCTACGATATTATTTTTGGGGCTTATCCCAATGGCTTTTAATCTATTTTGGAGCCAATCAGGGGAGGGTCCTACTTGAATATCGCGAATCATCAAACCTATATATCTTGGGGCTTTGTTCGGATCTTTAACCTGTATCTCAATGGGGTGTGATTGCTGATCAATATGAAAGGAGCTTACTTCCGGTGTAGACCAGTCTGCTTGGATGCCTTGCAAGACACAAGCGGCATTTAAGTCTCTGGCCACTCCCATGTGACTCATAGCATCTGCGCGATTCGGCGTTAAACCAATTTCAAAAACAGTGTCATTTTCAATTTCAAAAACCTCACTACAGAGCGTTCCAGCCTGAAGTGATTCATTTAATACAAGAATGCCATCATGACTGTCGCCGAGGTTCAATTCATCTTCAGCACAGATCATTCCTTCACTAAGCTCTCCTCGAATCTTGCTCTTTTTAATTTGGAATGCTGTGCCCTCTCCATCATAAAGGGTGGTTCCTACAGTGGCCACAGCCACTTTTTGACCAGCAGCTACATTTGGAGCGCCACAAACAATGGGAACGATTTTATCATTTCCTAGCGCCACCTTCGTTCGTTTTAAACGGTCGGCATTTGGATGTTGCTCGCAACTCAATACCTCTCCGACAACTACCCCTTGCAATCCCCCGGGTACAGAACAGTATTCTTCAATTCCTTCTACTTCTAGTCCTAAATCTGTAAGCATTTCTGAAACTTTTGAAACAGATAGGTCTACGTTTATGTATTGTTTAAGCCAATTGTATGAGATTTTCAAAGCTGCTGTGTTGTTTTTATAGATGGATTAATCAGGAAGCAAATATACAGGAACTACACTAAAGAGTAAATGGATTTTATGCCTAACTAATGTATTTCCACAAGGCTTTATTTTGAGTTAAGGCTGTTAGGACTGTCTTTACACCTTGATGCTCTTCTTTTTTCAGATCTGGATCCTGCTGAAGAATTGATTCAGCCCAATTTCGAGCTAGTATCAATAGCTCTTGATCTTTCACCAAATTCGCAATGTTGAGCTGTAATATTCCACTTTGTTGGGTTCCCATAAGGTCTCCAGGCCCCCGCAGGCGTAAATCTACCTCTGCAATGTCAAAGCCATCATTGGTTCGGACCATTGTATCCAGTCGTGTGCGACTTTCTTCTGATAACTTTTCGCCACTCATCAGGATACAATAACTTTGATCACTGCCTCTTCCTACTCGCCCTCTTAATTGATGCAACTGGGAAAGCCCAAATCGCTCTGCGCTTTCAATGACCATAACCGAAGCATTGGGAATATTTACGCCCACTTCAATTACGGTAGTCGCAATTAATAATTGTGTTTCTTTTTTCTGAAAACGTTGCATTTCGTACTCCTTTGCGTCAGGCTTCATTCTACCGTGTACAATGCTAATTTGATAAGTAGGGGCGGGAAAAGAACGCTGGAGGCTTTCATAACCATCCATAAGATCTTTGTAGTCTAGCTTTTCTGACTCCTCAATTAATGGATAGACGACATAAATCTGCCGGCCCTTTTTTATTTCCTCTTTAAGGAATTGAAAAACCTTAAGCCGGTTGCTGTCTTTTCGCCATACTGTTTTGATGGCTTTTCTTCCAGGAGGGAGTTCGTCTATCACAGAGACATCCAAATCTCCATAAAGACTCATGGCGAGGGTTCGGGGGATAGGGGTGGCAGTCATCACTAGGATATGGGGCGGAAGTTGGTTTTTTTTCCAAAGTTTTGCTCTTTGGGCAACTCCAAAGCGGTGTTGCTCGTCGATAATTGCCAAACCTAGATTGGCGAATTGTACTTTATCTTCTAATACAGCATGAGTTCCTACTAAAATATGCAAAGAACCTGCTTGAAGGTTTTCATGGATTGGAGTACGGTCTGCTTTTTTTGTGGAGCCCGTTAACAAGGCAATTGTAACCGAACTGCCACGAAGCAATTCGCTTAAAGAGTGAAAGTGTTGTTGCGCTAAAATTTCTGTAGGTGCCATCAAGCAAGCTTGAAAACCATTATCTATTCCAATCAACATACTCATTAACGCAATGATGGTTTTTCCCGAGCCTACATCTCCTTGTAAAAGCCTGTTCATTTGAATCCCTGTCCCTAGATCGTGACGAATTTCTTTCAATACTTTTTTTTGTGCGTTTGTGAGCGAAAAAGGGAGTGCTTTTTGATAAAAGGAATTGAAGACAGCTCCTACTTTTTCAAATGCATAGCCTTTTATTTGTTGTTGTCTTAATTGTTTTTTCTTTAGCAACTGCATTTGAATAAAAAATAATTCTTCAACTTTTAAGCGTACCTGAGCAGCACTTAATTGAGAGTGATTTTCAGGAAAATGAATGTATTTGTAGGCAGCATTTTTATCAATTAATCCTATAGATTCTATCATTTTTCTAGGAAGTGATTCTGTGTAGCTTCCTTCCAGATTAGTATATAATTGATGCTGCGCTTGCTTCATAACTTTTTGACTAACTCCTTTTTGCACTAACTTTTCTGTCGAAGGATAAATAGGGTGCAAGCCTAAATGGTATTGCTGCTCAAAGTTTTCAATGGGTGTTACTTCCGGGTGTGGAATACTGGCTCTATTTGCGTACCAATTGAGTTTTCCAAAAACCACAAACTCTTTGTTTGGCTTTAGTTGCTCTTGGATCCATTTTTGTCCTCGAAACCAAACCAGTTCAATCTTTCCTGTGGCGTCTTCAAAACTGGCAACGAGACGGCTTCCTCTTTTCTGTGGAATGCTTTTTAAGTGTGTTATTGTCCCTTTAATTTGAATTTCCGCATTGTTTTTTGGAAGGGCATTGAGCGAATGGAACTGACTTCTATCTACATATCTATTGGGGAATAAATGCAAGAGATCATGGTAAGTGCGTACTCCAAGTTCTTCCTTAAGCAAGCGCGCTCTGTTAGGTCCTATGCCTTTTAAATAGTCAAGCTCTGTTTCCATTTGCTTCATGGTCACAAGTTAATTTTTTCCTACTTTTTTTCCATTGTTTTGATCGGACAATCCCTGATTTTTTAATCTGTAGAAAGCTTTATCGACACAGCTTATTTCTTAATTAACCCCTATATTTAATTGCATATTAACAAGTATGAAACGAGCACTAGTAATTTCAGGAGGTGGATCAAAAGGCGCTTTTGCGGGTGGGATAGCACAAAAGCTTTTAGAAACAAACCCGACTCCTTATGATATGTTTTTGGGCACCTCTACTGGTAGTTTGTTGGTTTCACACCTGGCCTTGGGGAAAGTGGCCGATATTAAAAAAGCGTTTACCGAAGTTACTCAAGAGGCCATTTTCGACAACAATCCTTTTCGAATCTATTACAGAAATGGAATCGAAAAAATTAAAATGAACCATATCAATATATTAAAGAATTTTTTTTGGGGCCGCAAGACCTTTGGTGAAAGCAGATCTCTTCGAGAATTGATTCAGCGTGAAATACCCCCTTCGCTATTTAAAAGGCTTCAAGAACAGGCTACTGATGTAATTGTATGTGTGTCTAATCTTAGTTTAAATCAACCCGAGTTTAAGACCTTAAAAGAATGCCAGTACCAAGATTTTATAGATTGGATATGGATATCGTGTAATTATGTTCCGTTTATGAGTCTCGTCATCAAAAATAAATACGAATATGCTGATGGGGGTTTTGGTTGCGTTGTAGCCATAGAAGAAGCCATTAAGCGAGGCGCTAGAGAAGTTGATGTTATCGTCTTGTCTACGGAGTCACAATCTGTGAACCGACTGCGATCACGAAACCCTTTTGATTTACTTACGACCACTTTTGAGTTTATGTCAGAAAGAATAGAAAAGCAAAACCTGCATATCGGCCAGTTAAAAGCAAAAGAAAAAAATTGTCAGTTGCGCCTTTTCTACACCCCTAGAGTATTGACCACCAACTCTCTAGTTTTTAATAAAGAGCAAATGAATCGTTGGTGGAAAGAAGGCTACGAGCATGCTGAACAGTTGCTGATTAGACCAGCCTCTATTCTCTAGTTCGAGTTGTAATCGAGTGATTTACTTCTCTAAATAATCAATCGTTAGTTGGGTCAGTGCCTTTACACCGAGCAAAAGCCCACTGTCATCAACAATAAAATCAGGTGTATGATGCGAGGGCGCCTCCTCTTCTTTCATATCAAGTGGCGTCCCCCCTAAGAAAAAAAACAAGCCAGGCACTTCCTGCTGATAATAAGAGAAGTCTTCAGCCCCTGTCATCGCATTAATTAAATTGATATTCTCTTTACCGGCCACTTTTTCAAGGGTGGGTAGCATTTGCTTTGTCAGATTCAGATCGTTAAAGGTAATAGCCGTACCGTCTTGAATATCCACTGTTGCTTTTGCTCCATAAGCTTCTGCAATCTTGGGGACAAGGACATTCATTCGTTCCCGGATTACTTCTTTCATTTCAGGGTCTAATGTTCGGATAGTACCAATCATTTCAACATCTTCTGGAATGATATTAAAGCGCAAGCCTCCATGAATGGAACCCACTGATACGACTGCCGCTTCTTTTGTGAGTTCCGAGTCTCTACTTACTAGAGTTTGCAGTCCATCAATTATTTGAGCGGCAACAACAATAGGGTCTTTACTTTGCCATGGGGTTGATCCATGGGCTTGTTTCCCCATGATATTAATGACAAAGCGTTGTGAGGCTGCCATTGTTCCACCAGGTTTATAATTGATTTTTCCGACATGGGTGCCCGAGTTAATGTGCAAGCCAAAAATGGCATCTACTTTGGGGTTTTCAAGAACTCCTTGTTCCACCATCATCTTAGCGGCTCCTGTTTCTCCAGGAGGGGGGCCTTCTTCAGCGGGTTGGAAAATAAATTTAACAGATCCAGCGAAATCATTGTTTTTGGCCAATATTTCAGCTACACCCATCAGGATCGCCACATGAGTATCGTGACCACAAGCGTGCATTACCGGAACTTTATTTCCCATAAATTCACCAATGGCTTGAGAACGATAGGGGAGGTCATTGCGTTCTTCAACGGGGAGTGCATCCATATCAGCGCGTAGGGCAACAACTTTACCTGGTCTTTTGCCTTTTAATAAGCCTACAACCCCAGTATGGGCGACACCAGTTTGGACTTCTATACCCAAGGACTCAAGGTGTTTGGCCACTTTTTCTGCCGTTCTAAACTCTCGATTCGAAAGTTCTGGGTTTTGGTGAATATCGTGCCGCCACTCGATTACTTTGGATTCAATCTTGGAATAACTTTTCGGTGAAATTTGCCCTATCGAATAAAACGAGACGAGCAATGATAGTAGGGTTGTAAGATGCTTCATAATTAAATAATAGATACCCAATATAAGATGTTTATAATTATCAGCAAAAGTTCTAATCCTAGAGGCATTAAAGCCTTATTTTTAAACAATGAATAATAAGGAGACGACGTATTTAAAACAGTTAAACGAGGCTCAATTAAAGCCGGTCCTTCACAAGGAAGGTCCCTTGATGGTTATTGCAGGGGCTGGATCGGGTAAAACAAGGGTGTTAACCTATCGTATTGCCTATTTAATGGAACAGGGAGTAGATTCATTTTCCATACTCGCATTGACTTTTACCAACAAGGCTGCGCGCGAGATGAAACATCGAATTGGGCAACTGGTGGGAGAAAGTGAAGCAAAGAATTTGTGGATGGGGACCTTTCACTCGGTCTTTGCCCGTCTGTTGCGTTCAGAAGCTGATAAATTAGGGTTTCCAAGTAATTTCACCATATACGATACCCAAGATTCAGATCGATTGATTGCTTCCATTATTAAGGAAATGGGGCTTGACAAGGATGTGTATAAATACAAACAAGTTCGCAACCGCATTTCCTCCTTCAAAAACAGCTTGATTACAGTAAATGCCTACTATAAGAATCCCGATTTACAAGAATCGGACATGCATGCCAGGCGCCCAAAAATGGGAGAAATCTATAAAGAATATGTAGACCGATGTTTTAAAGCAGGGGCGATGGATTTTGATGATTTATTATTGCGAACAAATGAACTACTCAATCGCTTTCCCGACGTTCTAGCCAAGTACCAAGACCGTTTTCGCTATATTATGGTTGACGAGTATCAAGACACAAATCATTCGCAGTATTTGATTGTTCGAGCGCTCTCGGATAAGTTTCAAAATATTTGTGTGGTAGGAGACGACGCGCAAAGCATTTATGCCTTTAGAGGGGCCAATATTAACAATATTCTCAATTTTCAAAAAGACTATGATGATGTTGGTATGTATCGCTTGGAGCAAAATTACCGCTCGACTAAAACGATTGTGAATGCAGCAAATTCGCTTATAGAGCACAATCAAAATAAAATTGACAAAGAAGTATGGACCTCCAATACTGAAGGGAGTAAAATTAAAGTACAACGCTTGCCTACTGATGCCGAAGAAGGCAGGGCAGTGGCTGCATCCATATTTGATTTCAAGATGCAAGAGCAACGAAAGAACAGTGACTTTGCGATCCTGTATCGAACCAATGCACAATCAAGGGCAATGGAAGACGCCTTGCGAAAGCGTGATATTCCCTATCGAATTTATGGTGGCTTATCCTTTTACCAACGCAAAGAGATCAAAGATGTTTTGGCCTATTTGAGAGTGATTGTAAACCCAAATGATGAAGAAAGCTTAAAGCGAATTATCAATTATCCTCAAAGAGGGATCGGACAGACGACTCTTGATAAGCTGTTGGTTGGGGCAAAGGCGCACGACGTTTCTATTTTTAGATTGATCCAAAATCCAAATCAGTTTCAGCTTCCAGTAAACGGAGGAACATTGACAAAACTTACCAATTTTGCGCGTATGATTGAGGCTTTTCAAGTTGAAAATGAAAAGTGTAATGCTTTTGAAATGGCAGATCTGGTCACCAAAAAAGCAGGTTTGGTCAATGAGTTAAAAAAAGACGGAACACCCGAAGGAGTTGCTCGAATAGAAAACATTGAGGAACTGCTGAATGGAATCCGTGATTTTACAGAGGGACAAAAAGAGATAGCCGATTCAAAAGGGGACTTGACAGAGTTTCTTGAAGATGTGGCACTTGCTACCGATTTCGACAAAGACAACGAAGAAGATACCGATAGAGTTTCTTTGATGACCATCCATTTGGCGAAGGGGCTCGAATTTCCTTTTGTGTATATAGTTGGGATGGAAGAAGATCTATTTCCCTCCGCCATGAGCATGAATACTCGCAATGAACTCGAAGAAGAAAGGCGTCTTTTTTATGTCGCGCTCACAAGGGCAGAAGAACGTGCTTTTTTAACCTATACACTTTCTCGCTATCGTTGGGGAAAGTTAATTGATGCTGAGCCCAGTCGGTTTTTAGAGGAAATAGAGGCTCAATATCTAGATTGGGAATTGCCTAAAGACACCTATTCCTTTAAGCCCCTATTGGATGCCTCAATTTTTGGCGATCCAGCACCCCCTCGCAAACCGTCCACGACTCTTCCTAAAGAGGTCAAGCTGACAAGTCAGCCTACGGCAGCCCAATTGGGTAAATTGAGAAAATTAAAGGTATCGCAAACCACCTCAGCACCTACCAAAGAAGTATTGAGTCTAACCGTTGGAATGCGTGTTGAGCACAGCCGTTTTGGGAAAGGAGAAGTGTGTTCAATTGAAGGGGCTGGAAATGATAAAAAGGCCATTATCAATTTTCCAAAACCTCATGGTGAAAAGAATTTATTGTTGCGTTTTGCAAAGCTGAAAATACTTTCTTGATGATTCCATTGCGCTCCATTAATCCTCATAATATTAATCCACAGCATATTGCGGAAGCGGTCGAAGTCTTAGAAAAAGGAGGGGTTATTGTATATCCAACAGATACGGTATATGCGATGGGGTGTTTGTCTAATCAGTATCAAGCAGTGAGTCGCTTGGCGAAGTTAAAAGGGGTCAAGCTTGAAAAATCACGATTTAGTTTTTTGTTTTCGTCTATTAGTGATTTGTCAGACTATGTAAAACCTTTTGACACGCCTACTTTTAAATTGTTAAACAGAGCTCTTCCAGGACCCTATACTTTCTTGATGCCTGCCGTAAAAAAGCTCCCCAAGCCTTTTGACAAACGAAAAAGAATCGGAGTCCGTATTGTCGATTTCCCCATTCTTAATATGCTTCTTACTCAGTTATCGGCCCCTCTTATCACCACTTCTATTCATCATGAAAATGAAATTGTTGAGTATGAAACGGACCCCAACATTATTTATGAAATGTGTCATCAGGATATTGCGTACATGATTGAATCGGGTTTTGGTGGGAATCAGCCTTCCACAGTAATTGATCTATGTGGTGAAATGCCTGAGATTATAAGATTGGGGAAAGGGGACAGCAGTATTTTGACATAAAAAAAACGCCCTAAAAGGGCGTTTTTGTGGTGTAAGTACTGTTTGTATTAGTTTGCCGCTTGCATTCCCTGATTAATTAAATCGTAGAATTGATCTAACTTGGGTAATACAACGATTCGAGTTCTTCTGTTTTTAGCTCTGTTTTGCGCTGTGTTATTATCATAAAGTGGCATGTAGAAGCTACGACCAGAAGCCGTCATTCTTTCAGGTGCTACATCAAAGTCATTCTGTAGAACACGAACAACAGCAGTGGCTCTTTTCACACTCAGATCCCAGTTGTCTAAAATGCCATCTATTTTGATCGGTACATTGTCAGTATGCCCTTCTACCATAAATTCAAGCTCAGGTTTGTTGTTTACTACTTTGGCAACTTTACCCAACACTTCTTTTGCGCGATTGGTGACAGTATAGCTTCCGCTTCTAAATAATAGTTTATCAGAGATGGAAACATACACGACTCCTTTTTCTACATTAATCTCAATATCATCATCGCTCATATTCCCCAAAACTCCTTTAAGAGAAGTAACCAATGCAAGAGTAACGGAATCTTTTCGAGTTACCGCATCCTGCATGCTTTGAATGCGAACATCTTTTTCCTTCATGCTTTCAAGTGACTTCTCAAGGTTTTCAGCTCCTTTTTGAGAGAGTGTCGTCAGGTTTCCGATATTGCTTATCAAATCTAAGTTGTTGGCCTTTAGAAAAGCAATTCGCTCTTGAAGAGAGGCTACTGACGCTTCTGCTGCAGATTTTTCTTCATTACAGCTGTTTAATTTCACAGTGGCAGTATCCAACATGTTTTTTGTGTCTTGTTGTAATTGCTCTAATTCAGTGTATTTTTTTTGGGATACACAAGAGGCTAATAGTACAATACTTGCGGCAAGTAAGCTAAGGTGTTTTTTCATGTTTAAATTTTTCATATTTCGATATTCGAAAATACTCTTTTATCTTTTTTCATGAAACACATCAGAGTATTTTTTATTTTTTTTCACAAAATAGTGGTAAACAATAGAGAAACAAGTAAAGTAATCCTGCTTATTGATTGGATTTCGCTTCTTCACGTTAGCTACTACGATTTTGTAGAATGCAAAATGGGCTTTCAGGATGGCACCTATAAAACGAAACTCAGCGCGACTGAGATGACGAAGTGCCGCAATACCATCTAATAATAACCGTAAAAGCAAGCGTGGTACTACTTTGTTTGCTGGAAGATTTTTGACTAATAGCACTAATGAATTTCGATAATTCAAAAAGGTTTTAAAAGAGCTAGGGGGCAACGTACCACCTCCAACATGGAAGACTTTGGTGGCTGCTGTAGCAAAGATTTTATAGCCATGATTTCGTGCTCGCCAGCACAGATCAATTTCTTCTTGATGGGCAAAAAAATCAGCATCAAATCCGTCTAACTGGTCAAAAACAGTTTTTCGAATAAAAAAGCAGGCTCCACTGGCCCAGGAAATTTCTGCTAATGCATCGTACTGTCCGGTGTCTTCTTCGAGAGTGTCAAACATGCGTCCTCGGCAGTATGCATAGCCTAAGGCATCCATAAAGCCACCTGCTGCACCTGCATACTCAAATCGTGTTTTATGATGATAGTCCAATATATGAGGCTGAAGAATGGCAATTTCTTGTTTTGATTGAAAAAGTTCTACAATTGGGGGCAACCAATTTTCGGGAACTTCAACATCTGTGTTTAGAAGGCAATAAAGATCGGCATCAATTTGTTTCAGCCCTTGGTTGTAGCCTCCTGCGAAGCCATAATTGGCATCCAATTGAAGGCACTTGACAGCGGGGTGCTGTGCTATAATTTCCAATGAAGTATCAGTAGATCCGTTGTCAATCACATACACAGTCGCCTCCTTTGAATACGCAAGGGTTGTGGGTAAAAATTTTTCCAAAAAGGAAGCCCCATTCCAATTCAATAAGACAACAGCAACTTTCATAAAGGCGGAGAATAGTCAGGAAGTTCTTTCAAAAACTGATAGGATTTTTTCTCTGAATCGATTTTACAAAAATAGTGGTTTATTCCATTGGTAACCATCATTAAAGGACTCTTGATACTACTATTGTATTGTGCAATCTGGTCAAAACTAGCTTGGGTGATTTTGATAGTAGGAGCTTTGCATTCGACAAGAATCTGGGGATTTCCATTAGAGTCGTAAACAACTAGGTCATAGCGTTTGGTAAGCCCGTTAAGCAGTAATTTCTTTTCAACATTGATCAAACTAAGGGGGTATTTCTTTGTTTCAGAAAGATACATTAGGCAATGTTGACGCACCCATTCTTCAGGAAGTAAAGCCAACCATTTTTTTCGAATACAATCAAATATATAGGGTTTATTTTCCCTATTTTTAAGTTGAAATTTGTAGACAGGAAAATTCAAATTTACCATGACACAAATGTGCATATATTTTTTCAGATGCAAGACTATCAGAAGCTTATAAGTCAGTTACAAAAAAGACAATTTTCTCCCTTTTACCTTCTAGCAGGAGAGGAGTCTTATTTTATTGATCAATTTGTTGAGACCCTCACAAGCGTATTGGTGGATGAGCAAGCTGCAGCATTCGATCACACTATTTTGTATGGTAAAGAAACGTCTGTCTCTCAAATCATTGAAGCGGCAAAGCGTTTTCCGATGATGGCAGAAAGACAATTAGTAGTGGTTAAAGAAGCCCAATATATAGACAAGCAATTAGATGACTTAGCCCACTATGTTGAGCAGCCGACTCCCACCACTACATTGGTTTTTTGCTGGAAAAACAAGTCCTTTGATAAGCGTAAAAAACTCTACAAAGCAGCTGTTAACAAAGCGGTTGTTTTTAACAGCAAACCGTTATATGACAACCAAGTTGGCCCCTGGATAGAAACTCAATCAAGGGTGCTTGGTATTTCTTTGACGCCAGAGGCAATACGCCTTTTGCAAGATTTTATAGGGGCTGATTTGCATCGTATTAAAAAGGCATTAGAGAAGTTGAAGTTTATTATTGGCAGCGGACAAACGATTGATCCAGCAACTATTGAATACCATATTGGAATAAGTAAGGAATACAACAATTTTGAACTTCAGAAAGCGATAGGGAAACGTAATTTCAGTAAAACGATCCAAATCGCTGCTTATTTGGCTCAAAATCAAAAGCATTACCCTTTGGTTTTAACGATTAGCAGTTTGTTTAATTATTTTCTTAGGCTGATGCAATACCATGCTTTGGACAATAAAAAAGAGGCTCCCAAGCTACTTGGGGTGTCTCCATACTTTATACATGAGTATCAGGAAGCAGCGCACCACTATTCTATGAAAAAATGCAGTGCAGTTTTAGATGCGATTTATCAAGCAGACTTAAAAAGCAAGGGTTTAATAGGGAATGCTAGCAGTGCAGAGGCTATTTTGAAAAAGCTAATTATTGATATGTGGACCTAATATAACCTAGGAAAGCGAAGGGGATCACTTTCACTCATCAAAGCATAGAGCGCTTCTACGATATCCTCTTTTGAGGGCTTGGAAGCATAATCTCCGTCATTGCCATAAGGAGGTCTGTGCTCTTTGGCACTTAATAAGGAAGGGGCGGCATCTAAATACTTGAAAACATCTTGTTTCTCAAGTAATTGTTGTAACAAATAAGCGGTGGCCCCACCCGGAACATCTTCATCTACAATTAAGAGTCTGTTGGTTTTAGAAATACTTTCCCCAACGCATCCCTTCTGATCAAAAGGCAAGAGTGACTGTGCGTCAATGACCTCTACAGAAATCCCTAGCTTGGCCACTTCTTCTACAGCGGCTTCTAGAATGCGGAAAGTAGAACCATAACTCAGCGCTGTGATATCGGTTCCTTCTTTTGTTATTTCTACTTCTCCTAAAGGAGTCGTAAAATCTCCAAGATTTTTAGGGAGCGGTTCTTTAAGTCGATAGCCATTTAAGGATTCAATGACCAAGGCGGGTTGGTTTATCTGCATCAGCGCATTGTACATCCCAGCCGCTTGGGTCATGTTTCTCGGCACTAATAGATAGACTCCTCTAAGGGCATGAACCAGTGTTCCCATCGGAGAACCAGAATGCCATATACCCTCAAGTCGGTGTCCTCTTGTTCTGATTATCAGTGGTGCAATCTGCTGACCTCTAGTCCTATAAAACATTGACGCTAAATCATCACTTAATGTATGAAGAGCATATAAGACATAGTCTAAATATTGTATTTCGGCGATAGGACGAAGTCCTCTAAGTGCCATTCCGATCCCTTGTCCAATGATAGTGGCCTCTCGAATCCCAGTGTCAAACACTCGGTCAATACCGTACTTTTTTTGAAGCCCTTCAGCCCCTTGGTTCACATCCCCAATTTTACCGACATCTTCTCCAAAAAGAAGCAGGCGATCGTACTTTGATAAAAGCGCGTCAAAATTATCTCGAATAACGATCCGCCCGTCTACCATTTCAGTATCACCGCTGTAATTTGGAGCAACAGCGGATGACTCAATTTGAGGAACACTATACAACTGACTGCAATAGCGGTCTTCAAGAATTTCTTGATTGGACTGTATCCAATTTAGAAGGGACTTTCGTATCGACTCTGGGAAGTTTCGAAGCGATAAAAGTGCGTGTCGGGCTCCTTTCATCAATTCTCGTAATCCGTAATCATCTAGTTCTTCAATCTCTTTATGCAACAAGGCAAAAGAAACTTCTTTTTGTGTAGTAGGGGCTATTTGATTCAATACAGCTACAAGTTCATTTTTGGAAACTTCCATTAGCTGCTTATAGTCATTCCAAGCTTGCTTTTTCCCGTCGCGAATTTCAGCTTGAACTTCCTTCTCTAACGATATAAGCTCTTCTTCTGATGCAATTCCTTGTCCTAAGATCCAGTTTCTGAATTGAACGGCACAATCGTATTCTGCCTCCCATTCTAATCTTTCTTTTGACTTGTAACGTTCGTGTGAACCTGAGGTAGAATGCCCCAATGGTTGTGTCAATTCCTCAACATGAACCAATACAGGAACATGCTTTTTGCGCGCCAATTGTTCCGCATGGCTATAGGTTTTAATCAAAGCAGGGTAGTCCCAACCTTTTACTTTAAGAATCTCTATTCCGGATCTGCCATCATGGATTTGAAACCCTTCTAATGCTTCTGAAACACTGCCCTTTGTCATCTGCATCTCATTGGATACTGAAATGCCGTAACCATCATCATAGACTGTTAGTACCATGGGTACTTGCATAATAGCAGCAGCATTGACGGTTTCAAAGAATAAACCTTCAGCGGCACTGGCATTCCCAATAGTACCCCAGGCTATTTCATTTCCTTTCTCACTGAATGTTTTACTGTTCTTAATCGTCAGGTTTCTGTACACTTTTGATGCTTGAGCCAGTCCAAGAAGCCTAGGCAAGTGTCCTCCAGTAGGAGAGATGTCTGAGCTGTGGTTGGGTTGCGCCATCAGATCTATCCAAGCCCCTTTTTCATCTATATTCTTAGTGGTGAAATGGCCTCCCATTTGTCTTCCTGCTGACATCGGCTCTTTCTCTATATCCGGATGAGCATAGATGGCAGCAAAAAATTGAGGAACGCTTAGGTAGCCTTGTGCCATCATCAGTGTTTGGTCTCTGTAATAGCCGGCTCTAAAATCGCCCTTTCTGAAGAAATGGTTGATGGCTAGTTGTGGCAACTCTTTTCCGTCCCCAAAAATACCAAAACTTCCTTTTCCTGTTAAGACCTCGCGACGACCTAGCAGACTAGCGGATCGACTCCTAAAACCTATTCTATAGTCCCAGAGTACACGCTCCTTGTAGGTGTCAAATTTGATTTTGGAAGATCGAATAGGGGTGTCTTTCATGCGGTACAAATTTACAAAAAATAAAGTGGGTGTGTAAGCACCCTTCTAAAACCACTTTCTAGTAAATAAAGTGGTCAATTGTTTGGGCTCAATGGACAAAACAAAACGAATATCTTTGATATAAGCGCTGTTGTCAAGTTCAAATCCAAAAGTACTGTAAACAGGCAAATAGAGCTCTAAATAGTCGGGAACTAAGTTAATACGCAGTCCACTTCCCCAGTACGTTTTCAGGGATTGATTGTAATTTTTTGCAAAGGCAATATCTCCATATACCTCAAACCATTTCCAAAGGCTCAGCATCAGGTTGGTGCTCACTAAATAATCGCCCACATTAGCAGAATCGAATGTTGATTTTAAGCCTCCTTCTGCTAAAATAAACTGTTGACTATAAATACCTGCTGTATCAGAGCGGCCTAAATAGGCATATTCAAATAAATAGTCATTAGGCCTAGTAAGACTGAAATCGAAAAAATTGTTGTTTCGTTCTGCATTTCTCAAAAATTTGCCAGCGAAAAAACGAGCTTGAAATTGACGTCCACTTGAGAATAACTTACGGTAATCAAGATTGACACTTAGTTTGCTGAATGTATTGGCTATTTCAAAATCAGTCGCCATGGTTAAATAATTTATGGTAGCCCGATTCGAATACAAATGCTGCACTTTAAAAACACTGTATTCGGGTGTCGTTTCGATTCCTTCAAGAATGTCTTTGCTAATCCGATACCAGGAGGCGCTAATACCTTGCCTGATGTTGGAGCGAAAATCAGGAGTTCGAAATAAAAAATTTAATTGAGGGACTAAAACATTGTATCGTAATCCAGAAGCATAATGAAAACTAGAACCGTTGACTGATAAGGTCGTCAAGAAGTTCTTTCTTTCCAAGGAGTTGAAACGGGTGGAAATACGATAGCTGCCTACTAGATTTTTTTCCAAAAAGGAATATTGTGGGCGAAAGTCAATTTGAAAATTTTGCCGAGTTAACTTTTTATTGTGCAAACGAAGACCAAAAGAAATCCCGTCATAGGCATTGTAATTAGAGAGGGGGTTCACAAAGAGTTGATTTCTGCTAGGGACCTCTGTGTCTTTGACGAGTTTAAGTGAAATAGGCTTTTTAAACAGCTTGCTTTGTGTGCTCTTCCAATTGTTTTCTTTGTTGAGTTCCGGAAGCCCTATAAAGGGGTTTACCGCTATTTGAGTAGCACCATTGGTAGTAACCTCAATAGTTGTGTTTTGATTTGGTACTATCCATTTTTCTGAAATGATTTTTTTCTTGTTCAGCAAACTTAGCTTGACAGGTATTGGCAATGAATTTTTTTCTGTCACTTTGATTTCAAGGGTCTCTTTTGACTTTTTCTTTTGTTGAATCTTAAAATCCAATCCCAAGCGTTTCTGTATGTAGGAATCGTAAAACCATTTGATATTCCTATTTTCAGTGCGGTTAAAAACAGCTTCTATATCAGATGAATTTGTAGCGCTAAGGAGCTGTTGCATGATCTGATCAAAAGAACCTTGCCCCATGTAGGATTCTAAGTATCTAAACCCAATACCGACATGATAAGGAACCGCGATTCTCTCGTTAAAGCGGGTCAGTACATTTTTACTACTATTGGCTGCTTGTTGTAAATTATTTCGCAATGCAAACTCCGTATACGTCATAAAACTATCGTTGAATGACATTTTTGCAACCCCATAAGTCCTCAGGTAAAAAAGCTTTGATAGTGAACCTAAATAGGTAAGGTCTTTATGGTATTTTTCAATGTATTTGATGGTTAGATAGATAGAAAGTCCCTCTAGAAACCACTGATTATCGCGTCTTGGAAGATTCACGTGTGAATGCACATAAGCACGAGTAAATGCTTTCAATACTTTCAATTCGTTTAAAAGACTGGCCGGGAAAGGGCTTATAAAATTCGGAAGTTGATTGAGTCCATAAAAAGGCCGTTTATTATAATCTTCTACAGATACAACGTATCCCCTTTTTTTAGCTTTGCCCACTTGATTGGAGAGAAAATCATGCACTCGTTCAAATTGGATATACGACTCTTCACGAGACTGTTTGTCATACTCTATATTCGAATGCACACTAGTACCATTGGGTAGTTTGTGTAGGAAAAAATCATTTGATTTATTGATATTGAAATAGGGCGAATAAGGAGATTCCCCTGCCCATATTGTTTCGTTTAGCCGTTGTAAGTTACTTACTACTTGTGCGTTCTCTTTTAAGTCAATCTGAATTTTGTAGGCTGCTTTATGAAGTCTAGCATCCTCTAAATTTAAATTGCTTACCAGCTTTTTGGGATTTGTATTCGGCCCGGTATAGCTAATAAGCCAATCAGATAGATTGAGCGATTGTTTGCTTTCATCGTATCCATAACCCGAAAATCGTGCGTCGGGTAATTGAATTTGATATTCAAAATACAAATCAACACCCTCCTTTTTTACCGAGGGTGGAACTAAGACGGCTATTTGATCAGGATGACCCTTGGGCCGAAACCACTCAAGGCTTTTCTTTTCAGTTTCAATTTTAAGAATGGTAGTGGCCCCCAGTTTGTTTTTTGGGGAGAGGTAAAAACGTCTGTCAAACTCTTCGGCAAAGCGATTGGCTAGCGGTGTTTTGGAGCTGCTGTAGGCATGGTTCCAATCGTTAAAATAGAGAGTGTCAGCTGTAATCGAAGACCTGTCGATATGTGTTTTCTGCTTTACAAAAAGATGTTTGTTATCAAAGTCAACAGCAAGATTGACACTGTAGGCAACGGAAGACTGGGCGATCAATTTTGAACAGCCTAAAACCAGAAATAAATATCCAGTGCGTAGGTTCATGCTAAAAGTTCGGTTGGTAGCGTCCTTTGGAATGAAATTTATCTAATGCCTGAACAACTTCCTCAGGAGTTTCTACGATTTTTATAAGATCCAGATCTTCTGGGCTGATATTTTTCTCTGTCAACAGTTGATCTTTAATCCAATCGATCAATCCTTCCCAAAATTTACGCCCTACTAAGATGATGGGTATTTTCTTGATTTTTTGTGTTTGTATTAGGGTAAGGGCTTCAAACAATTCATCAAGTGTTCCCAGTCCTCCAGGCATGACTACAAAGCCTTGTGAGTACTTTACAAACATGACTTTACGCACAAAAAAATATTGGAAATCAATTACTTTGTCAGTATCAATAAAGGGGTTGCTTGCCTGCTCAAAAGGCAAGTTTATATTCAATCCTACTGAGGTTCCATTGGCTTCTTGTGCCCCTTTGTTAGCGGCTTCCATTATCCCTGGTCCGCCCCCTGAAATAATTCCATATCCGTGATTCGAAATGGCATGGGCGATCTTTGTTGTTAGGATATAGGCAGGGTGGTTATGGGGAGTCCTGGCCGATCCAAAGATCGAGATACAAGGGCCAATAGCGCCCAAGCGTTCATATCCTTCTACAAACTCACTCATAATCTTAAACAAGGCCCATGAGTCATTTGCTTTAATCGCATTCCAGTTTTTTTTGGGGGTGTTATTGGACATTTTTTAGCTGTTTTAGAGTTTAAATTCTTTGGCTAAGTAAAGTGCGGTATGACTATTTTCATATTGAATAAGTTCCTCAGGGGATCCCTGTGCAATTAATTCCCCTCCGCTTTTACCTCCCTCGGGACCTATGTCTATAATATAGTCAACTTGTTTGATTACATCCAAGTTATGCTCTATGATGAGTACAGTATTGCCTTTGTCAACCAATCTATTCAACATTTCCATCAGCACTCTGATATCTTCAAAATGAAGGCCTGTAGTGGGTTCATCTAAAATATAAATGGTATTTCCTGTGTCTCTTTTTGAGAGCTCAGAAGCCAACTTAATACGCTGCGCTTCACCACCCGAAAGGGTAGTAGAAGATTGTCCGAGGGCAATGTATCCAAGACCTACTTCTTGAATTGTTTTTAGCTTTTTATGAATTTTAGGGAGGGCTTCAAAAAAATCGACTGCTTCGTTAATGGTCATCTCTAGAACATCGGCAATAGATTTTCCACGATACCTTATTTCCAGTGTTTCTCTATTAAAACGCTTGCCTTGGCAGTCTTCACACTCGATATAAACATCCGGTAAAAAGTTCATTTCAATCACTCGCATTCCGCCTCCTTGGCAGGTTTCACAGCGCCCTCCCTTTACATTAAAGCTAAAGCGTCCGGGCTTGTAACCTCTTATCTGTGCTTCTGCGGTTTTAGTGAATAAAGAGCGGATTTCACTAAACACACCTGTGTAAGTAGCGGGATTACTTCGTGGTGTTCTTCCGATAGGGCTTTGATTGATGTCTACCACCTTGTCTAAATGATGCAAACCCGATATAGACTTATACTCTAATGGCTCTTTTACGCCATTAAAATAATAGGCATTTAGAATGGGGTATAGGGTCTCATTAATTAGGGTAGATTTTCCACTTCCAGATACGCCTGTTACTCCAATCATTTTACCAAGTGGAAAACGAACCTCTATATTTTTCAGATTATTCCCGCTGCATCCTTCTAAAATAATTTCTTTTCCATTGCCTTTTCTCCTTTCTTTCGGAATAGGAATTTCTTTCGTCTGCGTAATATAGGCCGCTGTTAGCGTTTTTAAATTGCTCAGCTCTGTTGGAGGGCCTTCTGAGATAATTTCACCCCCATTCTTACCTGCAAAAGGTCCCATGTCGATCACATGGTCTGCGCGGAGTATCATGTCTTTGTCATGCTCTACTACAATAACAGAGTTTCCCAAGTCACGTAACGATTCTAACGATTCTATTAAACGCTGATTGTCTCGCTGATGGAGGCCAATACTAGGTTCGTCTAAAATATAAAGCACTCCTACTAATTGAGAACCGATTTGTGTAGCCAAGCGAATGCGTTGGGCTTCTCCACCCGAAAGCGATCTAGAAGAACGATTAAGAGCTAAATAACGAAGTCCTACATCGAGTAAAAATTGGGTACGCGCCTTAAGCTCTTTAAGCAATTCAGACGCAATTTTATTTTCATTTTCTGTTAACTTAGGAGGTAAGGCTTCAAACCACTCGTATAAATCTCCTAAATCCATACTTGACAACGCGCCAATATTTTTTGAGTCAATTCGAAAGTGCTGCGCTTCTTTCTTCAGCCTATTACCATCACAACTGTCACACTTTTTTTCGTCCATAAAGCCATTGGCCCACCTTTTAATTCCAGCAGTGTCACTATTTTGGTGTTGGTAAAGAATAAAATTTTCAATCCCTTCATAGTCTATTTTATAATCTCTGGTGATTCCGAGAGATTTTGAGGGGATTGAGAATTTTTCTTTCCCTCCCTTTAAAATAATCTGTAAAGCAGGTCCCGGGATTTTAGAAATGGGATCTTGTAACGTAAAATCATAACATTTAGCTATAATTTCAAGCTGCTTGAAGGCCCAATTGTTTTTGTATTCTCCAAGGGGTGCGATCCCACCTTTGCTGATAGAAATGGAACGGTCTGGGATTATTTTATCTGAATTTAATACTTGTTGAACCCCCAATCCTTTACAATCAGGGCACATTCCCTTAGGGGAATTAAAAGAAAACGTATTGGGCTCTGGTTTTGGGTAGGAGAGCCCCGATTCGGGACACATTAAATTGCGACTAAAGTAACGTTGATTATGGGATTCTAAATCAATAATTAAAAGACTGTCATCACCAAATTCCATGGCTGTTGTGACAGAATCCTCAAGGCGCTTTTGAATGCTTTCTTTGGCTTCCATTTTAAGCCTATCAACCACCAATTCGATATCGTGTGTCTTATAGCGATCTACTTTCATTCCCGCTTTTAGATCGATAATTTCACCGTCTACACGAACTCTAATAAATCCTTGTTTGATTAAATTATCAAACAATTCCCGATAATGCCCTTTTCGAGATTTGACAATAGGAGCCAAGAGAGCAATTTTCTTTCCTTCAAATTCCTTTTGGATTAAAGCTAAAATTTGAGAGTCAGAATAACTGATCATTTTTTTCTGAGTGGTGTAGCTGTAGGCAGTGCCAATACGGGCAAATAGCAACCGGAGATAATCGTATAATTCTGTGATGGTTCCAACCGTTGAACGCGGACTCCTTGAAGTTGTCTTTTGTTCTATTGCGATAACAGGAGAAAGTCCGTCAATTTTGTCCACATCAGGTCTTTCAAGGTTCCCTAAAAACTGTCGCACATAGGCCGAGAAGGTTTCCATATACCGTCTTTGCCCTTCTGCATATAGGGTTTCGAATGCCAAAGAGGATTTCCCGCTTCCCGAAAGGCCGGTGATGACCACCAATTTTTCCCTAGGTATGGATACATCAATATTTTTGAGATTGTGAACGCGTGCGCCCTGTACTTCAATTAAGTCAACTTCTTCATTCATAAGCCCGGTAAAAATAGTGTTTTCCCCATGAAAAAAGACGTAAAAAAGGCTGGAGTAATGTTACCAAATTGCAGCTGCGTCATCGCCTCTTGGATCTGCGCCTGTACTGATCTCACCCTTTTCTGATACCATTATGGCGTCTACGCGACCTATAATTCGCGTATATTTTTCTTCTATAGTGTAATTTTTATCTCGCAAGGCTTGAATTTGGGCTTGCGTAAATAGATTGGGTTCAAGTACTACTATATCGGGTAACCATTGATGATGAAAACGAGCGGCTTCAACAGAAGCTTGCATGTCCATACCAAATTCGTACGCATTCAATATGGTTTGAAAAACAGATGTAATAATAGTAGATCCACCAGGTGTTCCTACGATCATCCAAAGCTTTCCTTCCTTTTCGACAATAGTAGGGGTCATCGAACTCAACATTCGTTTTCCTGGAGCGATAGAGTTGGCTTGACTCCCTATCAATCCAAACATATTAGGGCTCCCCGGTTTGCTGCTGAAATCATCCATTTCGTTGTTCAAAAAGAATCCTCCCTCTTCTACATAAACCTTTGATCCATAACTGCCATTTAAAGTGGTAGTGACAGCAACAGCGTTTCCTTGACTGTCTACTATAGAATAATGTGTGGTCTCTTCGCTTTCATTCCAAACGATTTCACCCGCTTTTATATCCGAGGACAACGTCGCTTTGTCCCAATTAAAATCTGACATTCTTTGGGTAAGGTATCCTTTGTCGAGTAAGCTATCGATTGGAATACTCACAAAATCGGGATCTCCTAAATACTCACTTCTATCAGCGTAGGAGCGTCTTTCAGCTTCTATCATCAACTGCATCGCTTTGGTTGAATTATGACCGTATTGACCGATGTCATAAGCTTCGATCATCCCAAACATTTGCGCAATACAAACCCCACCACTAGAAGGGGGAGCCATGGAAATTAAGGACAAATCTTTGTAGGTAAACTGCAAGGGATTCCGCCAAACAGGGGTGTACTTTTTTAAATCCTCCAAGCTGATGATACCCCCGGTGGCTGCTACTGTTTGGACCATTAACTCAGCCGTTTTGCCTTCGTAAAATCCAGCTTTTCCATTTTGCTGAATCCTTTTTAAGGTAGCCGCTATTTCAGGATTTCGAACAGTGTCTCCTGGTTTGTAGGGATAGGCGTAATGTGTGTTTTCTCCGTTTACTTCAATAAATTGCTTTCGCTTAGCGGCAAAGCTTCTTGCTTGTTTTTCAGTTACGATATAGCCTTTTTCCGCAAGTGTAATGGCAGGCTGAACCAGTTCTTCAAAAGGGAGAGATCCGAGTTCTTTATGGATGGTTGTCAATCCCGCAACGGTTCCAGGAACTCCTACTGCCAATCCTCCCAGTGTACTCTTGTTAGGGAGTACATTTCCTTTTGAATCTAAATACATGTCTTTTGTTGCGGCTAAAGGTGCTTTTTCCCGATAATCTAAACTCCCAATGCTGCCGTCTGCTTTTCGATACACTAAAAAACCACCACCTGCTAAGTTTCCAGCATTTGGATAACAAACACTCAAGGCAAAATCTGTAGCGATCATGGCATCAAAAGCATTTCCCCCTTTTTTAAGAATTTCAATTCCGATTTTGGAGGCTTCTTCCCGAGCAGAAACTACTGCAGCCTTCGGGCTTTGAGCTGTTTTCAGGTTCGACTGGCAGGATATCGCCAATGCCAATACAAGGAAAGAGAATAGATTTCGTATCATGATTCTGAATTTAAGTTTTCAAAATACGGTAATTCTACATAATGACCAGCGTTAGGATGATTTTTACAAAAAAGACTTAGGGATTCAAAAAAGGCAAAGAAATCTTCTTCTAAGTTACCGTAATGGAGTGCCAGCTCTTTTACAGACTCGGAAAGTTTAGAGGGAAATCGAGTCCGTCTTTCCATCTGGCCCAGTATTTTTTTTAAGCCCTCTATTTGTGCGTATTCTAGCAACCAATTCTCTCTTTTAATGACGATAATTCGTTTGGTATACACCTCTGGTAATAGCGCGATATGCTGTTCTAAAGAATGGTAAAAAAGGTGTGCATAATCAGCCAAGGCTAGGGGGTGAAAGCGATTCCAGTGGACCGCCAAAAAATGATCGTAATACATATCAACGATTACGCGTGAATAATGTCGATAGGTCGGAAATAAGAGCGTTACATGCTTTTTAAAAATTTCATGACTGTCTGTAAAAGTGTCAATAGCACGATGTAAAAGAATCCCATTCTGAATAGCTTCGGGGTATTGTTGCCAGTCTTTTCCTTTGACATCATCTGCCATAAAATTACCCAAGGCGTGCATTTCGTTATTTCCCGATAAGAATAGATGAGCCAAATAATTCATAAAACGAATGTACACGTATCAGGAGGTTAAAGGCTCTTTTAAAAAGGTTAATTATGAGCATTTTTTGTGGAAAACTATTTAAAGAGTCAAAGCCATTAGGGAGCGGTTTTTTTACTTTTGAAATATGACATTAATCAAATCCATCTCAGGCATTCGCGGTACTATTGGAGGCCAGCCTGATGAAAATTTAACCCCCCTCGATACTGTACGTTTTGCAGCAGCATATGGAAGCTGGTTACTTGCCAATGCCCAAAACAAGAAATGCAAAGTGGTTGTGGGTAGAGATGCGCGTTTATCCGGTAAAATGCTTCAAGAACTCGTTCAAAACACCTTAATCGGTCTAGGGATAGAGGTTGTTGATGCTGGATTGTCCACCACCCCTACGGTAGAAATGGCAGTTGTTTTTGAAGAAGCGCAAGGCGGTATTATTTTAACTGCCAGCCACAACCCTAAGGAGTGGAATGCCCTTAAATTATTGAATGATAAAGGAGAGTTTATCTCAGCTCAAGACGGACAAGCTCTGTTGGAGCGTGTGCAAAAGGAAGATTTTGAATTTGCTGTTGTTGACGATCTAGGAAGCATCCGTAAAAGCGAGGATTTTATATCCAAGCATATCGACCATATAGTGGCACTTCCTTTAGTTTTAAAAGAAACCATACAAAAGGCGGGTTTAAAGGTAGTAGTAGATGCCGTTAACTCTACAGGAGGACTGGCTATCCCGCCTCTTTTAGAGGCTTTAGGGGTTGAGTGTTATCCATTATATTGTGAACCTACAGGCCATTTTCCACACAATCCTGAACCTTTAAAAGAGCATTTGGGAGACCTCTCTAAGGCTGTACTTAACCATCAAGCGGATTTCGGTATTGTAGTAGATCCAGACGTAGACCGCTTGGCATTTGTTGATGAAAAAGGACAGATGTTTGGGGAGGAATATACCTTGGTTGCCTGTGCCGATTATGTGCTTTCAAAAACCCCTGGAAATACAGTGTCTAATCTGTCTTCTACCCGTGCTTTAAAAGAAGTTACGAGCCAAGCAGGAGGGAACTATTTTGCAGCTGCTGTAGGAGAGGTTAATGTGGTGACTGAAATGAAGGTGAGAAACGCAGTAATAGGAGGGGAAGGAAATGGAGGTGTCATTTACCCTGAGTTGCATTACGGAAGAGATGCGCTGGTTGGGATCGCCTTGTTTTTATCCTTATTGGCAGAACGAAAGACATCAGTATCTGCTTTAAAAGCAAGTTACCCTGCTTTTTTTATGAGTAAGAATAAAATAATGTTGAAAAAAGGGATGGATGTCGATGCTATTCTTGTCAAAGTGAAGGAACGCTATGAAAAAGAAACACCAAGTACTACAGATGGTGTTAAAATTGATTTTGAAGACAGCTGGGTGCATTTGAGAAAATCGAATACAGAGCCTATAATTCGTATTTACACAGAAGCAAGGTCTCAAGATGAAGCTACTGAGCTGGCAGCGAAAATTATGGGAGTGATTACCGATTTGATGTAGTTTCTTTCCCCTCGTGTTTGAATCGCCTGTGGGACCATAAGTACTGAGCTGGATCCTTGTGGATTTGCGCTTCTAATTTATCGTAAAAACGATCCGTAATTTGGTTTTCATCAGTAGTGGTTGGGTGTTCCTCTAGCACTTCAAACACAACCTCGTAATAGCCTCTTTTTATGCGATTTATAGAAGCGTAAACTAAAGGTATGTCATGTTCTCTAGCCAGGCGCTCGGCTCCGGTAAACACAGGTACGCGAATCCCTAAAAAGGAACGCCAGTAGCTGTTTGCTCGTACCCTTGGAGATTGGTCCATAGCAAACCCATAGACTCCGGGAATCCCTTGTTTTTCTTGTTCCATGATTGTTCTCAAGGTGTGTTGTCTTGGCAATAAAAGCACTCGGTACTTTTTTCGTATTCTTTTGACAAAACTGTTGAAATAAGGATTTTTTAATGGGGAATAGATTAAGTAAGGATGAAGGGTTTCAAATTGAAGTCCAAGGGAGGCCATCCATTCCCAGTTAGAATAGTGTCCACAAACAATAAAAACAGATTTATTTTGCTTTTCAAACTGAGTCAAGGCTTCTACATTGACTACTTTAAATCGTTTTTGAATAGCGGCAGCCGAAAGGGTAATGCTTTTTAATGTTTCTACGATTACATCGCTAAGGTGACTATAGAAATCCTTTGTGATGCGAGCGCGTTCTTCTTTGCTTTTTTCAGGAAAGATGCGTTCTAAATACTGCAAAATCATTTTTTTACGATACCCAATCACCGTGTAGAGTAAAAAAGCTAGAAGATTTGAGATCAGATGTAATATCCAAAATGGGAGTAGTGATAGCACATAAAGAAGAGGTGCACTAAAATAAAAGGCTATTCGATTCAAAAAGGCGTAGTTTTAAGCAAATATACTACATTGCCATGGCTAAAAAATACTTATGGGGCTTAGTTTCTTTGTGATCGTCTTACTCCTTGCTAACGTAATTGTTTCTAGAAAAGGATTTAAAGATTCAGTCTTTTTTAATCGCTATATGCTACAAGTTAGACCGATACAACAAGGTCAGTATTACCGCCTATGGACATCTAGTTTGCTTCATGTCGACAGCAGTCATTTGCTTTTCAACATGATGACGTTGTATTTTTTTGGTGATTATGTGGTCAGCTATTTTGGGGGCCTCTCTTTTTGGCTTCTTTATCTGGTTAGTGTTACTACTGGTAGTTTATTTGGTATCGCTTTTAATTCAGAAGAGCCCAATTATACAGCTGTTGGCGCTAGTGGCGGCGTTATAGGAGTCTTGTTTTCTGCGATTTTAGCCTATCCGCAGCTGCAATTAGGACTGTTTTTTATTCCCATCCCAATACCAGGTTATGTCTTTGTAGTCTTATATATCGCGTATACCCTATACGGTATGAAAAGAAAAAATGATTCTATAGGACACTCTGCTCACTTAGGCGGGGCAGTAGGGGGTGTCTTGTTAAGTTGGTTTTTGAACCCCAATTTAATTTCCAATTGGATAGCTCAACTTCCGTTTTGATTTATTGCAATAATTGGGTGAGTTTGGCTTCAAGTTGGGCCCCTCTTAAGTTTTTGGCTACGATAACCCCGTTTTCATCTAATATGAACATAGCAGGAATTGAGGAAACTTTATAAAGTTGTGCTACTGGGTCTTTCCAATATTTTAAGTTGGATACATGATCCCATGTCAAGCCATCGTCTTTTATCGCTTGCACCCATCGCTTTTTGTCGCGATCTAGAGAGACACTCACGATATTCAGCCCCTTGTCTTTAAGCTTGTTAAAAGTTCTTACCAGATTGGGATTCTCTACTCTACACGGCCGGCACCAGGAAGCCCAAAAGTCAAGTACTGTAATTTTTGAAAGTTTCTTTTGAAGTTCAATGGTTGCTCCTTCAGGCGTGGGTGCTGTGAAATTAGGCGCTTTATTGCCAATTGCAGTAGGAGACGGAGGAGCGCTGAGGACAGATTGAATTCCTTGTCCAAGAACCGTATTTTTAATTCGGTCACTGTAGTTGGCAAAGACAGCTTTGGCTTCTGTTGTACCCATTACTTTGTCGCTGATCATACGTTCTAAAATGAGTGCTGCGATATAAGAATCTGTTTTTTCAGCTACCATTTGTTTTTCAAAAGCCAGTGCTTGTTGTTGTATTTGGGTAGACTGCTTTTGTAATTCCGCTACCAGTAAATTATCGTTGTATTGACTAGCTTCCTTAATTTCTTCTGAAATCTTATTAAGCTGCTCCCCTAACTCCTTATTTTTCGCTTTAAAAGCGACAAAGTCGTTGTTGGAAAGGGTTCCATTAGCACTCGAATTAGCAATATTTTGAGTATTAATAGACATGTTAATTTCTCCTTTTTCTGCTACGAAAGGGAAGTTGCCATTACTGCCTTCTACTGTTATAAAATTGATAATAGGTTTGTCTAGGGCTACTTTAAAACGGAATGAACCTCCATTGGCCACAACGGTATCATACGGGCGAGGTTGGTTGTTACTATCTGGTACATACCGAATGATCTTAACACTTTCGCTTTTGTCAATAGAGCCGTTAATAACCATATCATGATTTTCTGAACACCCAGCAATAAGGGCCACAAGAAAGAAACCGAGGATATTTTTCATCTAAAATTTTTTACAAAAATAATGAAAATTGTTTCCATTGATTCGTATTGAAAGACTTAAGAATGCATTTCAAAATATGATTATTTGATTTTAGATTGCAGTATATTAGCAACTCATTATGGCAGGAAATATATATGGGCAACTTTTTCGCCTAACCACTTTTGGAGAATCACACGGGGCTGCGATTGGAGGCGTACTTGACGGTTGTCCCGCAGGAATAGATTTAGACATTGCAGCAATTCAAGCTGACCTTGACAGGCGTAAACCCGGGCAATCAGCCTTGGTAACCCAACGTAAAGAGCCCGACGAAGTTGTTTTCTACTCCGGTATTTTCGACGGAAAAACAACGGGAACGCCAATTGGATTTGCCATTCACAATACCAATCAAAAATCGAAAGACTACACCCATATTAAAGACAGTTACCGACCTTCTCATGCTGATAAAGTGTATGACGAAAAATATGGTTTCCGTGACTATAGAGGCGGTGGTAGAAGCTCAGCACGCGAGACTGCCAGTAGGGTAGTGGCGGGTTCAATAGCAAAACAAATGCTCTCTCCAATGACTATCAATGCCTATGTGTCGTCTGTTGGATCTATTGCACTAGAGGAGGGGTACCAAGATTTGGATTTTGCGGAAGCAGAAAAGAATCCAGTTCGCTGTCCAGACCCCAAGAAGGCGGAAGAGATGGAAGCCTTGATCAGACAAATTCGAAAAGAAGGCGATACCGTAGGTGGAGTTGTGAGTTGTGTGATTCAAAACGTTCCCATCGGACTGGGAGAGCCTGTTTTTGATAAGCTGCATGCAGAATTAGGAAAAGCCATGCTTTCGATCAACGCCGTAAAAGGCTTTGAATATGGAAGTGGCTTTGCTGGTGCCCAGAGAAAAGGAAGCGAGCACAATGACTTATTCAATCCCGATGGGAGCACACAAACAAATCATTCAGGGGGTATTCAAGGTGGTATTTCAAATGGGATGGATATTTATTTTAAAGTTGCTTTTAAGCCTGTAGCTACCATCATGCAAACACAGGCGACTATTAATAAAGAGGGGGATCCAGTAGAGATGCAGGGCAAAGGAAGACACGATCCTTGTGTTGTTCCACGAGCTGTTCCTATAGTAGAAGCTATGGCGGCATTAGTGTTGGCAGACTTTTCGCTCTTGAATAGAAGCACGAAACTTTAAATAATTAAATCCGTACTTTACGAATCTCTTAATTGAATTTTAGTACTATGAAGAAGTTGGCTTTGCATTGGAAAATATTATTGGGCATGGGTTTAGGCGTGCTCTTTGGATTGGGAATGTCATTTGTGGATTCAGGAGAATTAGTGGTCCGTGATTATGTAAAACCTTTTGGGACGATCTTTATTAATCTTCTCAAGCTTATAGCAGTCCCCTTAATTTTGGCTTCGTTAATCAAAGGGGTTTCTGATTTAAAAGACATCTCTAAGCTTTCGGCCATGGGGGGACGAACAATAGGAATCTATTTGTTCACCACATTGACAGCAGTCTGTATTGGGCTGGTGCTAGTGAATACGATTCAACCTGGAAAATCGATTAGCCAAGACACCCGACAAGAATTAATAGAAGCCTATTCTTCTGATGCTGACCAAAAAAGAGCTGCAGCTGCTAAGCAGAGGGAAGCAGGTCCCTTGCAAGCACTTGTAGAAATTGTTCCCGACAATATATTCAAAGCAGCAACCAGCAATCGAAATATGCTTCAGATAATTTTTTTCGCTTTATTTTTCGGGATTGGGATGATCTTAATCCCTGAGGAAAAATCCAAAAGTGTAAAAGCCTTTTTCGATGGATTTAATGATATCATTCTGAAAATGATTGATTTGATCATGATGGTGGCTCCCTATGGTGTCTTTGCCTTATTGGCGGCACTTGTAGTAGAGGCACCTAGTTTGGAGTTGTTTCAAGCTCTTGCTTTGTATGCTATTACCTTGGTTATGGCATTAGCAATTATGATAGGAGTATATGCTATACTAGTTCGGGTATTCGCTAAAAAGAGCTCTGGTTTCTTTTTCAAAGGAATTGCACCAGCCCAGCTATTGGCTTTCTCGACATCCTCAAGTGCCGCTACTTTGCCTGTCACAATGGAATGTGTAGAAGAACATTTAGGGGTCGATGAAGAGGTCGCAAGCTTTGTACTACCTATTGGTGCGACTATTAATATGGATGGGACAAGCGTGTATCAAGGTGTCGCTGCCGTATTTATTGCACAGGCATTTGGTTTAGAGTTGAGCTTATCGGCTCAATTGGGGATTATTTTCACCGCTACTTTGGCCTCCATTGGTACTGCAGCGGTACCCAGTGCAGGAATAGTGATGCTGGTAATTGTACTGGCACAAGCGGGCATTCCTGAGGCAGGACTTGCTCTTATTTTCGCAATTGATCGTCCATTGGATATGTGTAGAACTATCGTAAATGTTACCGGGGATGCAGCTGTTTCGCTTCTTGTAGCGACCTCTTTGGGTAAGGTTAAGGAGATTTCTCAAGAATAGAAAAATTAGTTGCCTATACTTTTACGCCTTACCTGTTGGCATGACTCTATTCAGTTGAAAAAGCGCCTTCTAAATTCAGCTGGTGGAGGGGGACATGTTGCATGGCGTCCAAACCATTTCTTTCGATTGCGTGCCAAGAAACGATAACAGCTGTCGGTCATGAATCTAGGTAAAAATCGGAAAAGAGAAAAGAGGTTAAAATACCCCCCTAAGGATTTGGCTATAGTAAATACAGCTTCTGATTCGGTCCAATAGGCCTCACCTTTTTTCCACACTATAATGGAATCCAAATGTTCAAGGCTGCGCTCCTGAGTAAAATGATGGCCCATTTCCCCTTCTAAAGAAGCAAAATGAAAGCGTTCTTTGGCGTCGTGCTTGAGTATTTGCTTGACCCAAAAATGACATAAAGCGCAGTGACCGTCATAAAAGACAATAGATTTGTCTGTTTTCATCAGTTCGCTCTTTCAAGTTGCTCTAAATCGACCTGGGTTGTAAACATCCCGTAATTGACAATACCCTTTTTCTTTTCTATAGTATCCAGCGTACCGACAGATCTACTGTCTTTAATTCTCACTTTGTCACCTACTTTAAAAACAACTTTTACTTTAGGTTTTTCAACGACCTTCTTCTTTTTTATTTTCTTTTCCTTTCGGATTTGATCCATTTTCTGAGTTACTTCTTCGCTTATTTTCTTTTTTTCTTGCTTTTCTTTTTTTGCAATAGCAGCACTCTTACGTTTGCGTTTTGAATTTTCAGTTTCAATTAACTTGAGTAATTCCGCAATAAGGGGTCGCTTTTTGTTGTTGGCAAAATAGCGTTCGGCCACTTCATTGACTTTATTTCCCAAGACAATCATGCGCTGATTGTGATCAAACAATTCTTGATAGCTTGTCAGTTTTAATTTGACTTTTTCATTCAAAGCTGCCAACTTTTCGGATTCAACCTGTGCTTTTGATTCCTTTTCTCTGAGTGACTGACCCGTTTTGGCCATTTGATTTCTTTCTTTCTGAAGTTTTGCAATCGTAGCGTCAAAACGTACTTTCCCTCTCTCAATTTTCTTTTTCGCCCTGTTGATAAGGCTGTACGGCAAACCATTTTTTTGAGCCACTTCAAAGGTGAAAGAACTTCCTGCTTCTCCCGTAATCAATTTAAAGACGGGTTCTAGGGTTTTATTGTCAAACTGCATGTTAGCATTTTGCATGGCAGGCAATTCATTGGCCAAAAGTTTAAGGTTGGAGTAATGAGTTGTTATGAGTCCCAGTGCATTTCTTTCGTAAAAATCTTCTAGAATAACCTCTGCCAGCGCACCTCCAAGCTCTGGGTCTGAGCCCGTTCCGAATTCATCAATCAAGAACAAAGTGCTGGCATTGCATTTTCGAAGAAAGATCTTCATGTTTTTCAGCCGGTAAGAATAGGTGCTTAGGTGGTTTTCAATGGACTGATTATCACCTATATCTGTCAATATGGTTGTGAATAATGTAGCACGGCTCTGCTCGTGCACGGGGATTAAAATACCACTCTGAAGCATCAGTTGAAGAAGCCCAACTGTTTTTAAGGTAATGCTTTTCCCACCTGCGTTTGGGCCCGAGATAACCACAATACGCTTTTCTGGACTTAAGTGAATATCCTGAGGGTAAGTGTCTTTTTTTTCTTCTTGATGGGCCTTCCAAAGTAAAGGGTGATACGCTTTAAAATAGTCAATCTCTTGATTTTCGGTAATCATGGGTAATATCCCATTGATGTCTTGCGCATAGCATGCTTTCGCATAAATCGTATCGAGAAAGAGTAAGTACTCTTGGTATTGCTTAATTAAAGAAACGAAAGGACGTAAAAAGTCTGTCAGTTGGCTTAAAATCTTTTTTATTTCCTCGGTTTCTTCAAAAAGGAGGTTTTGAAGCTCTCGGCTTAGTTGAGCTGTTGATTCGGGCTCCATAAATACAATACTACCCGTTTTGGAGCTTCCCATAATAGTTCCCTTTATCTTTCGCCTGTACATAGCTTTTACAGCCAATACCCTTTTGTTGTCAAGAACAGATTCTCGGATATCATCTAAATAATCTTGCTGCGTGTACTGACTCAAGGCCTTGTTAAAACTCTGACCTATTCGTCCCTTAAGCTGATTGATTTGTTTTCGTATGCGGGCAAGTTCCTCTGAAGCGTTGTTTCGGACCTCGCCAAAACGATCAATAACAGCATCAATTTCTTGCTTGAGCTCTTTATTGATCTCCATCTCTTTACCAAATTCAAAAAGAGTCGGGTAGTAGGGCTTGAATTTTTTAAAAAATTTTAAGAGCGTATTGACGGTTTCAGAGGTACTCCCAATATTTCGAAAAGAATCAATTTCTAGAACACTATTGTCTATTTGCAGCATTTGAATGGGCTTGCGCAGGTCTTCAAAACCATGATTGGGAATCCGATTGTCATTTTCAAAAGAAGCTCTGAACTCAGAAACCGCATTTAATTGACTGTGTAAAAGTTCGCTTTTCGCCATGGGCTTTTGATCCAAGCAAGCTTGAGTCCCCATTTCAGTGATAGCAAAGACCGCTACTTGCTGTAAAACGTCGTGATACTCTAGATCCTCTAGTGTTTTTTGTGGGATGTATGTTTTTGGGTATTCCACCTTTATTTCTTTTTCATATTCGTCGAAAGCAACTTACAAAAGAGCGGAATTACAAGCTCTTTAGATGGTAAGATGTTTTTAACTTAGCAGAGCAAAAGTAACGAAATATGGCTGTTAGCATTCACCCCAGCTGGGAAAAAATACTCAGAGACGAGTTTAAAGCTGCTTATTTTCAAAAGCTTACCGACTTTGTGAAAACAGCCTACGCTCAAGAGGTTTGTTATCCATTGGGCCCCCTTATTTTTAATGCTTTTGAAAAATGTCCATGGGAACACGTAAAAGTAGTGCTGTTGGGGCAAGACCCATATCATGGAGCTGGACAAGCTCATGGCTTAAGTTTTTCAGTATCCGAGGGCTGTAAACACCCGCCCTCCTTGGTTAATATCTTCAAAGAATTGACAACTGACGTAGGCAAAGCCTATCCTCAAAGTGGCGATTTAACAGCATGGGCAGAGCAGGGGGTGCTGCTTTTAAACGCAACACTTACCGTTGCTGCTGGTCAGGCTGGAAGCCATCAAAAGAAAGGCTGGGAGCAGTTTACAGATGCTGTAATACAGAAAATTTCCTCTGAAAAGGAAGGCGTTGTGTTTTTGCTGTGGGGCGGTTATGCGCATAAAAAAAAGACACTAATTGATATAAAAAAGCATCTGGTTCTTAGCAGTGGACATCCATCACCATTGAGTGCCAATAGAGGGTATTGGTTTGGAAATAGGCACTTTAGTCAATGCAACAACTATCTTCTTAAAAAAGGAGTATTGCCAATAGAGTGGTAGGTTTAGTTAGCCGCCTACGCGCTTTACACGATGCCCCATCTCTTGCAGTTTGTCCATCAGTATATCGCGATAATTCCCTTGAATAATAATCTCCCCATCCTTGACAGTCCCACCCGAACCAACGTGTTGCTTAAGGGTTTTGGCCAGTGATTTTAGTGCTGCTGTATCCCCTTCAAATCCTTTAATGATGGTGACTGTTTTACCTGCTCTGCTCTTATTGCTAAAATGGGCTTCTAAATTTTGTTTAACAGTCGGTTCCGACTCTACTTCGTTGGTTATAGAATCGTGTACAGGAGCCAGATTCTCAAATTGAATTTGACTTAAGGCTTCTAAACTATTAAGTTTTTTTTTCTTCATATTACAAAGGCAAAAATACAAAACAGAAAAGCACAAATTGCTATATTAGGGGGATGCGTTTTGCCAAACATAAATTATCATCCAAAGAATTAGTGCGATTATATGAAGCACTTCTATTGCCCCGAAAAATAGAAGAAAAAATGCTTTTATTATTGCGACAGGGGCAGATCAGTAAATGGTTTTCGGGTATTGGGCAAGAAGCTATTTCTGTAGGTTTGACTGAGGCGCTGAAAGCAGATGAATATATCGTTCCCTTGCATCGAAACCTGGGCGTTTTTACCTCCAGAAAAATTCCCCTAAGGCGACTGTTTGCTCAATGGCAGGGGAAGGGGAGTGGCTTCACACAGGGAAGAGATCGGAGTTTTCATTTTGGCAGTCAGGAGCATAAGATAATTGGCATGATCTCACATTTAGGACCCCAATTAGGAATTGCATGCGGGATTGCACTTTCTCATAAGATGACGCGTCAAAATAAGGTTTGTGCCGTTTTTAGTGGAGAAGGAGGGACTAGTGAAGGAGATTTTCACGAAGCCCTAAATCTTGCTTCAGTATGGAGATTACCGGTACTTTTTTGTATTGAAAACAATGGCTATGGCTTGTCAACACCCACAAAAGAGCAGTTTGTTGTAAAGGATTTGGCAGCTAGGGCCAGTGGCTATGGCATGGACTCCTATATAGTAGATGGGAACAACGTGTTAGAAGTTTACCACCTTATCAAAAGCCTGACTAAAGAGATTCGTAAAAGACCACGTCCCGTTTTGATCGAATTCAAGACTTTTCGCCAGCGAGGTCATGAAGAGGCAAGTGGTGTAGAGTATGTTCCAAAGTCATTACAAGAGAAATGGAAAGCAAAAGACCCAGTAGAAAACTATGAAAACTATCTTTTAGATAGTGAGGTTCTTAATCCAGAAAAAATAGCCGCCATTAAGACTGAGTTACAAGCTCAAATTCAACAAGAGTGGGAGTTAGCAAAGTCTGAAGAGCCACTCGTTTCAATGATAAGTAAAGAATTAAGTGATGTATACCAAAATACTGATAAAGAGATCATTAATTATAGTAAAGATGTAAAAGAAATGCGTTTTGTTGATTGCTTAAAAGAGGGTCTCGATCAAGCCCTTCAACAACATCCAAAATTACTTTTTATGGGGCAGGATGTAGGGGCTTACGGAGGGGTATTTAAAGTGTCAGAAGGCTTGATAACCAAATATGGAAAGGATCGTATTCGCAATACCCCCCTTTGTGAATCAGTGATACTCTCTTGTGCCTATGGGTATGCTCTTACAGGAAAGAAAGCCCTAGTAGAGATGCAATTTGCGGATTTTGTTTCCACAGGATTTACAGCAGTGGTTAATTTGTTAGCAAAATCATTTTATCGCTGGGGACAGACAGCCGATGTAGTCATTAGAATGCCTTGTGGTGGTGGGGTAAATGCGGGACCTTTTCATTCCCAAACGAACGAAGCCTGGTTTACAACCGTACCAGGACTTAAGATTGTCTATCCAGCCTTTCCAAAAGAGGCAAAATCTCTATTATTAGCTGCGATAGCCGACCCCAATCCAGTTTTGTTTTTTGAGCATAAAAAGCTATATCGAACCATTAGTGGCCCTGTGCATGAAGAGGCCGTAGAAAAGGCATTTGGCGAAGCCACGATACGTAATGAGGGTGAGGACCTCAGCATTGTCAGCTATGGTCTTGGTGTTCATTGGGCATTGGAGGCTATGGCGCATTTTTCTACTTATAGCTTCGAAATTATAGATTTAAACACCCTAGTGCCTTGGGACCGGAAAACTGTTTTTGAATCTGTACGGAAGACCAATAGAGTGTTGGTGTTACAAGAAGACAGTCAGTTTGGAGGGTATATGGGCGAAATAGCTGCCCAAATAGGGGAAGCATGTTTTGAGCATTTAGACGCTCCTGTGGGAAGGTTAGGAGCCCTTGACACTCCAATTCCTTTTGCAGCAGTATTGGAGGAGCAGTATCTTCCAAAGACGCGTTTGTATCAAAAAATAGAAGACATTCTCGCGTATTAAAGAAGTACTTGGTGATTAATTATCTCGGTCCTCAAAGTTTTCATTTTTTGCCTTTTTCCATTGAGAAACAGCGAGAATAAGAATCAAAACGACTGCAATAAACCCAATCAGCATATCAATCTATCGTTACTGCGGTTCCGTAGGCTAAAATCTCAGAGCAGCCCTGCATCACCATTGAAGTAGTCAAACGTACGTTGACAATCGCATTGGCACCCAAACGTTCTGCATCTGCTGTCATTCGTTGTAATGCTTGTTCGCGAGATTGCGCTTGCAACTTTGTGTATTCAGAAATTTCGCCACCTACAATATTTTTGAGACCTGCAAAGATATCGCTGCCAAAGTTTCGGGCTCTAACCGTACTTCCTCTTGCAATTCCGTGGACCTCCGTAATCTTTTTTCCCGGCACTTCAGGGGTTGTAACAAGAATCATGAATCTTTTTTTTAAATATAGAGGTTTTTACCGAAGCAAAAGCTGTTTTTAATCCCTACATAGGGTTCAAAGTTTGGAATTTGCACGTACTTTAATTTTGGGTAGAAGAGGAGCGCTTCTTTTTGATTGATACCCGTTTCAAGTATACTCTTACGATAGCCTAATTCTAAAGCCCATACTTCCAATTCAGTCAGTACTTTCCGAGCCCAGCCTTGTTGACGATACTCTGTTCGGGTATACATACGTTTAATTTCAACCGTATGTCTTGATTTTATCCGAAAAGCGCCACAACTAACAGCAATCTCGTTTTTATACGCAACTAGCACTGCATCCAAACTCTCTGTTCCATTAAATTGATGGTAGAATTCGTGATCCTCACCATCTGTAATAGCTAGAGACGCATCAAGTAAATCTATAAGACCTAAGAAATCTTGATTTTGTTTATTTGTTCTAAGCAAGGGCATAGGTAATTTTCTAATGAGATAATTAGAACTTTATCGTATTTAACATAATATTAATTATAGTCCAATTGTTGTACAGAAGAATCGAAAGCAAATGGAGCTACACAGTTAAAAGAATTAGCGTTCATACAAGCAACACAATGGTAATGCTGCGTAAACTGCATCATCTGCTTTCACTAAGGGCGTATCATGTCCTACAGCGGCCACAACTTCTTGGATTGCTAAAAGATTCTGCCTCTTAGAATTATAAATAACATTTAAAACATTCGTAGGAATATCCCATTCGGCTTTTTTGACACCTTTTAATGTCAAAGTAGCTTTTTCAATACGCGCTTTACACATTTGACAATTCCCGCTTACAACAAATTCTGCTTGTTCTGTTTTGGAATTATTGGTTTGAGCGGATACTATACTGGTATACGTTAAAAACACTAATAAGCAAAAGATTATTTTTTTCATATTATTCATTTTCTATTCTCCATCGCATCCCAATATACAGCATTTGGCCAAATACAGGTGCGTATATTTGGGCACTGTCAAACAATGGTCCAAAAGGCTGATCGGCAGCTATAATCGGATTTACTTGACGATAATCTCCTAAATTTTCGCCTCCTAGATAGCCTTCTAATAAAGGCGAAAAAACACGAGTCAACTGGCTGTTTAATAAGCTATATGCATCGGCCCATCTACCGGCTCCATCTCTTGGGCTTGCAACCAATCGCTGCTTACCCAGCCCGTGCCAGGTTAAATCCCATCGCCACTGGGTCTTTCTTTCATTGGGCTTGCTGATCCATCCTACATTCATAAAATACCTGTTTTTAGGCTGCAAAGGAAGTTGTTGTAAGCCACCTTTATAATCAGTCTCCACTACATAATTTTTATAGGCCAGTCGTAAATCCCATTGTGGTGAAGGGGCATAATCAAAGGAAACCTGAAAGCTATTCGCATAACTGCGTCCTTCTAAATTATAAAAACGTATGCTTCCTGGTGTTTCCCAGTCGACTATGACTTGATTTTGAAATTGGGTGCTGTAATAATCAAACGTAATATCCGCTTGTTGATTCCCTCTAAGGAGGATTTGCCTGTAGCTAAAGCCGTAATTCCAGGCTTTTTCGGGTTGAAGGCCATAAAAACGACCTCCGTTGTTCTCTATCGTAATTTGTCGGTTGGTTCCAAACTGCTTTTGCTGTTCTGCAAATATATTTGCCGCCTTTCTCCCCTGTCCTACCGAAGCCCTTAGTATCATTGTTTCCTGAGGTGTATATCGCAAGTGAAGCCTAGGAGTGAAAAAAGTACCGAGATTATTATGACTGTCAATCCGAGCTCCTAGGGTCCAATTTAGCTTCTCACTGCTATTGTTGAGCTCAAAAAAGGCCCCTACATCACGATCTGTTCGATTCCATTCTTGGATGTCTACTAGTTCATTATAAGCATCATAGGTGAGGTTTAATCCGGTTTTAAAGGTCGTATTGGTATTGCCGATAATGCTGTTATAGAGAAGATTTAAATAGACACTTTCATGATCTATAGTATAGGTTCGTTGTCCGTAATAGGCATCTTGTGCATGATGGCTATAAGAGGCTTGAAACCCCCAGCTTCTGTAAGATAACCTAGGATTCACTTTGCCTATTTTAAGCGCAGCCTCCCCTCTTTGCGTGTCAATTTCACTTCCCCAGCTAGAAAAAATCGTGCTCCCCGGTGTAAAGTCTAGCTCTCCTAATTGTTTTTGATCGTCAATCCATTTTAGGTTTAAAAACCCAACCCACCCATTATCAGCATCCGTATACTGCATGCGGTGTAGTACATTTACTTGTTTGGCTAAGGGCATGTCTAAAAAACCATCTGCATTCCGATCTGTTTTTCGATTTCGTTGGTTGGCATGAATAAACAATCCTGTATGCCATCGATTTCCCAAGGCTTTGGTCCAGTGAACATTCCCTTCTACTCTCCCATTCGCCGAGGTATATAAATTCACAAACAGAGGCTGCGCTGTAAACGGCTTTACTAATTCCGTATTGATTTGACCTGCTATACTCTCAAAACCATTGACAACACTCCCCGCCCCTTTCGTTATTTGGATACTTTCTATCCGAGGTCCTGGGGTAAAGGTTAGCCCATAGGCTTGTGCTGCTCCTCGTACACTTGGGATATTCTCTTCTGCCACTAAAATATACGGGCTTGTGAGCCCCAACATTTGTATTTGTTTGGTCCCTGTAAGTGCATCCGAAAAATTGACATCGATAGCGGGATTGGTGTCAAAACTTTCTGATAGGTTGCAGCAGGCAGCTTTTAACAATTCTTCACTGTTGATCCGCAGCATATTTTGAGCTTCTAGATAGGACTTTTGAAGACTCTTCCTACCTTGAGTGACAGTGACTCCTTTGAGCTGATTACCCTCTTCTTCCTGGAGGAAATGTATTAATAGCTTTTCGGAGGAAACAGTAAGTGTATCTGTTTGATATCCTATATAACTCAGCACTAACTCATTCTTCCCTTCTACAATAGGAATTTGAAAATCTCCTTTTTCATCAGTAATAGTTCCGACAGTTGTGTCAAGCCAAAAGACATTGGCGCCAGTCAATGCAATGGTTTCATTTTCTTCTTTTGCGACAATCTTTCCTTGAAAGAGATCTTGTGAAAAGGAATGGTAGGCAATTAAAATAAATAAGTATGTTACTCTAGTTTTCATGTTGTATTAGCACGTTATGTTAGTAATGATTGAACAATCAAAACTCACATTAGCCATACACAATCAACTGTTTGTACTCCTTGTAGAACTCAACTACCAATAAAGGGGGTTGTGGCAGCGGGATCTCATCGGGAACAAAGGGTATATGCAAAGAATTACCAATTGAGAGAAGCCCTGTGGAAACATCAAGTTGTTTCTCAACGTCTAGAACAATCTCTGAGTTCGTTTTATAGTCTTCTAATAAGTCTGGAAGTAAAACGACATCATCACAGCAAGAAGACTGATGTATTGAATTAGATAGAGGGGTCTTTTTTGATTCTGACTCCATTCCACATCCTTCAGCCTCTGTAAATACAGAAGCAATATTCACTAACTTTTCTCCGCAATAATGAAGGTTCAGCCCATAACTAAACGGACTGTTTAAAAATAAAAGACTCAATAAAAATGAGACTACCTTTTTCATGTCGCAAAGATATCTCTTTTTTTTTTAGCAAACTTAAGGGTTCTTTTTCTCTCACAGTATCCTCTTCCCATGTGAAACAAATTCAATACGTATACGCAGCTGTCAATTGTTTATAAGATTGTGGATTGATTTTGCAGTCGTATTCTAGATGTAGATAAGGTCTAATTTATCTTTATAAAAACCATAGACATGAATGATCGCCCGAATGACTTACTCCGCATCCGACCCGAAATTAAAAAGACAAAAACCTTTCAGCAAACCAGTGCAGCTGAGAATTTTCAAAATCAGACGATACGCCCTATATTAAAACTACAAAACCCTTTGCTGTTAGCGGTATTTGAAAATTATATCCACAAGCGAAAAGGGGTTTTTTACGATCTGAATATTGATAAGAAAATGGCGTATATAGAACATGCAATTTTCAAAGATCAAAAATTCAGAAACTTAATTAAGGGGATCCTAATAGGCCATTTTACGCTTGATGAATACACCCTTTACTGTACCGACTCTTCTGCCTTAAACAAAAGAATGATGCGAATGGTCATTACCCGACTACAAGATCAAATCCAGCTTATGGAAAAACCTTCTCTTAAAATTGCTTAATCTGAAATGGGATAAACGACTCCTTTTAGAACAATATAATCTACATAGTCTAGCAGTGTACCATTTTTTTCTACTGGTGCAATGGAATTGAATACACGAGGATCGAAAACAATAAAATTGGCCCTGTAAGCTGTGCCAATAAGACCTCTCCATTTACTGTTTTTAGAAGATGTTTTTGAAAGCTCTTTAATATGCTTCCCTAATGCGAGTGTATCCTTTTTGCTTCTTTTAATTAGTTCCATCATATAGAGGCTTGCAATTTCTTCGGGTGTCAGGGTCGGGTTTGCATCAAATGCCTCCAAAACGATTGGGGCTAACTTTCGATTCTTGATTTCAATTAATCTATGGGTCTTGTCTCTTGACACCCTACCCATTGCCTGGATAGTACTGTCTTGAATCGCTATGTCTAATATATATTCAAATCCACCCGAACCGTCGTATACTTCACCACCTTTAAACAATGCATCATATTTGGGGGCACTACAATGTGTGAAAAACAAGAATGTAAATAGACAGCAGCATAGACAGGAAGACGTTTTCATCAAGAATCTATTTACCGCCAACTAAATGGTACCATTTGAAAAAAAGGATTGTGAAAAAGATGCCAGAAAGGGCAGTAATAGAGAGGTGACGTAATGAAAATAAGCAATTATAAAAGACTCTCTCCATTTAAATTTGTTGTCAAAACATTACTCATATAATCAAAAAAGGGACGAATTGCTCTATAGCACTCCACTACTTGCTTTCCAAAATCGACTGCGACTACTTCGCTGTCTGTAAAAGAATGGGAATAAATATGCTGCTTGTAGCGGATCCATTCTATATTGGGATGCTCTTTAGAAAAACCTTTAGGAGCCGTTTTGACGGCTTCTCCAATATTGGAACCCCATATTTTTTGAAAATCAGGATTTTCTGTATGCTCACGGTATTCTGAGACATCTACCTCTAATTCCTTCCGAATCCGCAGTAAATCATCCTTGTTTGGATCCCAAAAACCTGCCGCAATAAAACTCTCTCCTGGTTTGATCCTTAGATAGTACCCCCCTCTTAAGGCTGGTTTTTCTCTATGAAATGCGATAGCAAAGTGACTCTTATAAGGGGTTTTATCTTTAGAAAATCGCACGTCTCGATAAATACGAAAAAGCTTCGTTTTCTCAATACGATCGTGCTCTTCGAGCTCTTTGGAAACTGCTTTGACGAATTCTTTAACCCCTCCTTCTAAATCCTTAAATTCAGGTTTGTGAGCTTCAAACCACTCTCTGGTATTATTGTTTTCAAGTCTTTTGAGGAAAGACAGCGTTTCTTTTGATAATTGTACCATATATAAAAGTAATCAATTATTTTTTGCGCTCCTCTAGTACTTTTACGACATCCTCTAACCGATACCCTTTTGCTTGTAATAGGATGAGATAATGAAAGAGCAGATCGGCACTTTCATTTAAAAACAATTCATCATTATGGTCCTTTGCCTCTATTACGGTTTCAACAGCCTCTTCGCCTACCTTCTGTGCTATTTTATTGATTCCTTTTGTAAATAAATCGGCTACATAGCTCTTTTCATTGGCACTTTCTTTTCTTTCGGCTATCGTCTTCTCCAGTATCGATAGAAAGCCAAAAGAACTCTTGTTTTCCTCACCCCAACAGCTGTCAGTTCCTTTGTGACAAGTAGGGCCTTTGGGGCGTACTTGTACCAGAAAAGCATCTGCATCACAGTCTAATTTAGCGCTGATGAACTCCAGATAATGTCCACTTTCTTCTCCCTTAGTCCAGAGCCTTTGTTTGCTTCGGCTAAAAAAAGTTACCTTTCCCAGTTGTTGTGTTTTTTCCCAGGACTCCTTGCTGAAGTAGCCGAGCATCAAAACATTTTTAGTCTGAGAATCTTGAATGATAGCTGGAATCAATCCCTCTGGGGATTGTTCAAAATTGGGTTGGCTCATAGTCGTACAGGGATTTTATTGTTTTGTAATTCTTTTTTTAGGGCTGGAATTTCGATTTCACCAAAATGAAACACACTAGCAGCTAAAGCGGCATCCGCTTTACCGGCCAAAAAGGCATCGCTAAAATGAGCCATAGAACCGGCTCCACCTGAGGCAATAATGGGGATGTTTCTATTTGTTGAGAGTTTGTGCAAGGCTTTATTGGCAAAGCCGTTTTTTGTCCCATCGTGATCCATAGAGGTAAAAAGGATTTCACCTGCTCCTCTTGACTCCACTTCTTCAGCCCAATCAAATAAGTCGAGTTCTGTAGGGACCTTACCTCCTACTAAATGCACTTTCCAGCTGGAATGGAGCTGTTTGGCATCAATCGCAACAACAAGACATTGACTTCCAAAAGTAGTGGCAACTTCATCAATCAATTGAGGTCGTTTGACCGCGGCCGAATTTACCGAAACCTTATCGGCTCCGTGTTGAAGCAATACATGTACATCTTCTACACTCGAGATACCACCGCCTACCGTAAAAGGAATATCGATTGTTCGGGCAACTTTTTCAACTAATTCAATAAGTGTTTTACGCCTTTGCTCAGTAGCAGAAATATCAAGAAAAACCAATTCGTCAGCACCTTGTTTGGCATATTGTTCTGCTAGCTCAACCGGATCTCCAGCGTCTTTTAGATTGATAAAATTCACCCCTTTTACAGTGCGGCCGTCTTTGATATCCAAACAGGGGATAATTCGTTTGCGTAGCATTTTACCTATTTTTTTTATTTAAATCGAATCCCTCGTAAAACCCCAGCTGAGAATTGGTGAGTTGCTTTATCCAAAAGGCAATTTGACCCGTATGATAGGATAAGTGCTCTGTGGCATGAACGGCAACATCGACACCGCTGAGATGAAATCCTTGTACATTATGCTTTTTTAACAGCTGCTCTTCTGGACAGTTTTGAATGCATTTCTTAGCTTTTTCAAGCGAACTGTTGAGCTCCTCTTGCAATTCTTCTAGTTGTAGCCCATTTTGTGTTTCAAACTCTAAGGGTCTATTTCGTATATCGGCTTCTTGCCCTAAAACAGACAGTATATATTGTGTCATATTTCCTTTTAGATGCAATAATTGATTTCCGAGACTTAGACTATTATCATTCGGGCGTTCCCACAGTTGGGAAGCCTCTATTTTAGAAAGGGAAATGGATAGCATCCTTTGGGATTCGCTTATCCGATAACAAATACTTTCTTTAAAGGTCCTGCTGAATGGGCTCTCCATCATGAAATAAATGTAGTGAGTTCTTCTAAAGTGATTCTGTTTTCATACAGTGCTTTACCTAAAATAGTACCGCTACAACCAATCGATTTCAGTTTTTCCAAATCAGCTATTGTACTCACCCCTCCAGAGGCAATTAAATCAACACCAGGTACTTCCTCTAAAATTTTAACATACAATTCTAAAGAAGGGCCTTCAAGCATACCATCTTTACGGATGTCAGTACAGATAACTTGCTCAATTCCTTTCTCTGAATAGGAGGTTAAATAGGGAATTAGTTCCAATTCTGACGTTTTAAGCCATCCATTAGTAGCAATTTTTTCATCTCTTGCATCGGCTCCTAAAATTATTTTAGTGGGCCCGTAGGTCTCCAACCAATTGATAAACACATCGGCTTCTTGAACTGCGATACTGCCACCCGTAATTTGTTGTGCTCCCGATTCAAAAGCAATCTTTAGGTCCTCATCGGATTTTAAGCCGCCACCAAAATCAATATGCAATCCAGTATGGGTAGCGATTCTTTCTAAAACTTTATAATTGATTATTTGTTTGGCTTTTGCACCATCCAAGTCTACTAGATGAAGGTATTTAACTCCATGGGCTTCAAATTTTTTAGCCATTTCCAAAGGGTCCTCACTATATACCTTTTGTGTTGCATAATCACCTTGAGACAATCGAACACATTTACCCGCTATGATATCTATTGCTGGGATTATTTTCATAGTGCTATTTCTAAAAAGTTTTGAAGAAGTTGTTGCCCTGCAGTACTGCTTTTTTCGGGGTGAAATTGAACACCAAAAAAATTATCCTTTTGCACCGCAACACTATAGTCTATGCCATAATTTGAAACGGCAATAGTTTCGTTTACT
>CBFHRX010000010.1:0-3397 GCA_965658355.1 Flavobacteriaceae bacterium
GTCCAATATTGAGGTGCAACACATCGATTCCCCTTTCTTTTGCGGATTCTGCATAAGGAACTAATTTCCGTATTGGGGAAGCGGGTAATTGCTTTCCTTTGATTGAAAGTGCTGGCATGTCTAAAATTGCAGTTGCAAATATCAAAAAAATCCAAAGAGGAACCCATACAAATTTTGAATCAATACGAAATGCGAGTAAATTGTTGCAAAATGCCCCGTCATGATTCGAATATTGCTCATTTGTACTTTTTTTCTATTCAAGCCTCTACAGGCTCAAGAAAGTACGTTTAAAATCCAATCAAGTCGCAAGGGACACAGTCTTTCGTTTAAACTCATTAATAATTTAATTGTGCTGCCTGTCACTCTCAATGGACAGGAGCTTACGTTTTTGTTGGATACAGGCGTGAACACTACTCTTTTATTTGAGAGCCCTGATGTGGCCTCCATTTTTTTTAAAAGCAAAAAATCTTTTCAGCTTTCTGGATTAGGGCAAGGGGAAGCAATAAATGCCTATTTGACCAAAGGGAATATACTTCAGTTAGGGAAGATCATCGGAGAAAATCAAGATGTTATGTTGGTGGCTGAGGATAATTTTGCCTTTACCAAGCGTATGGGTACCCAAATAGATGGTATACTAGGGTCGTCTTTTTTTAAAAACCATGTGGTTAAAATAGACTATGCTCACCAGAAAATTAAAGTCTTTACGTCTTCAGTAGCTGCTATCCCTGCAAAAGCGAATCGATTTCCATTATCGATTTATTTGAATAAACCGCATCTAGAACTAAAGGTCTTTCTTTCTGATTCCCTTCAGGTGACGGGTGCCTTTTTAATTGATACAGGTTCTAGTGACGCATTGTGGCTATTCGAGCAGCAAGAAAAGGTTGAAATTGTGACTCCCAATTTTAAAGATTTTTTAGGACAAGGTATAAATGGGGCTGTTTTTGGAGTAAGAGGGAAAGTAAAATCAATGGAAATTGGGAAGCAAAAAATAAAAGGAGTAAAGGTCGCCTATCCTGAAATGTCAAATTTCAAATCGATTAATCTACTCCCAGGCCGTTTGGGAAGTATAGGAGGTGAGCTTTTAAACCGTTTTGAGGTTTATTTTGATTATCCCAATGCCCAAATTGCTCTGATTCCCACCAAAAAATTGAACGATCCCTTTTATTATAATATGAGTGGAATAGAATTGCAATACAATGGGGTTGAGCTTATTCGGAAAAAACAGAACAACATCAACAATATTGTATACGATGAGAAGGGGGCTAACCGGGGGATAGAGTTTTTCTTTAGAGAAATAATCCGATATGAACTTCAAGACATTATTGAAGTCGCTGAGGTCCGACCGAATTCCCCTGCCGCCGCTGCAGGTGTGCAAAAAGGCGATATTATTCACCGTGTCAATCGGCGTCGTTTACAGAACCTAAAATTGCATCAAGTGACGGCATTACTCCAGCAAAAACCAGGAAAAAAAATAAAACTCCAAATTCGTCGAGAGGGAAGGCTCTTAACAAAAACGTTTGTGTTAAAACCCTTATTCGACAGTCCCTCTAATCTTTAGTGCGACTACTGGTGTAGCTTGGGCGTTTGAACTAACCGTGATGGTTTTGCGAAAAGGGCCCATTCTATTGGTGTCGTATCGAACCTGAATTTCTCCTTCTTCCCCTGCCGCAATGGGGGCTTCAGGTTTTTTAGGAATGGTACAGCCACAGGAAGAGCTGACTTTTTGAATTATAAGTGCTGCTGTGCCAGTGTTTGTAAATTTAAAAATACGATTGCCGTCACTACCCTTGCTGATGGTTCCGAAATCAATTGTTTGGGTTTCGAAATTGATCTCTTGACCAAAAGTAGCTGCTGAAAAGAGCATTGCTGTGAGAAATAAAAACGATTTCATAATTCTGAATTTTATATAATTTCTTTGATTGAAGTTACAAAATTGGAAGCCAATTGCGATCCCCCTTAATTTTTTTATGACGTATGGGCTCTGTATTTTTGTAATGCAAAAATCAGACCACATATAAATGGATATCCCATCTAAATTTAGCGCACAAGAAGTAGAAGACAAATGGTATCAGTATTGGATTGAAAACGACTATTTCAAGTCTGTACCAGACGCGCGTCAACCCTATACTATTGTGATCCCACCTCCTAATGTTACAGGAGTTCTGCATATGGGACATATGCTCAACAATAGTTTACAGGATATTCTGATTAGAAGAGCCAGAATGAAGGGGTTTAATGCTTGTTGGGTTCCTGGTACCGACCATGCTTCTATTGCCACAGAAGCGAAAGTAGTCGCCAAGCTTAAGAATGAGGGGATTGATAAAGCAGATCTTACAAGAGAGGAGTTTCTCAAACACGCTTGGGAGTGGACAGATGAATATGGGGGCGTTATTTTAGATCAGCTAAAAAAACTGGGTTGTTCTTGTGATTGGGATCGTACCCAATTTACATTAAATGAAAAACTGTCGAAGGCCGTACTAAAAGTATTTGTCGACCTCTATAACAAAGGGCTTATCTACAAAGGGTACCGGATGGTGAATTGGGATCCAGAAGCCCAGACAACTCTTTCTGACGAGGAGGTTATCTACGAGGAAAAGCAAGGCTTGTTATATTATATATCGTATTCTATAGTAGATAGTGACGAAAAAATTACGGTGGCGACTACGCGTCCTGAAACCCTATTTGGAGATACAGCGATTTGTATTCATCCCGAAGATGAACGCTATTCAAATCTCCATGGGAAAAAAGTGATTGTCCCTTTAGTGGGTCGTGAAATTCCTGTTGTGTTGGATGCGTATGTAGATCCAGAATTTGGGACGGGTTGTTTAAAAGTGACACCTGCACATGACTTAAATGATAAAGAGATAGGCGAGCGTCATAATTTAGAAGTCATAGACGTCTTTAATGCTGATGGTACCTTGAATAAAAATGCAGGTGAATGGGAAGGGCAAGATCGATTTAAAGCTCGAAAAACCTTTGCAAAAGCATTGGAACAAGAAGGGCATTTGGTGAAAAAAGAAAATCATACCAATAAAGTAGGCACTTCCGAACGAACCAAAGCGATAATAGAACCCCGTTTATCTGATCAGTGGTTTTTAAAAATGGAGGGGCTTGCAAAACCGGCTATTGAAGCTGTCTTAGAATCTGAAGAGGTGGCCCTTTTGCCTAGCAAATTTAAAAACACCTACCGGCATTGGATGGAAAACATTCGAGATTGGAATATCTCTCGTCAATTGTGGTGGGGGCATCAAATTCCAGCCTATTACTACGGAGATGGCAAAGAAGAATTTGTTGTAGCAGAATCCCCAGAAGAAGCCCTTTTGAAAGCACAGGAGGTGACGGGAAATGCGTCCCTAACTGCCGCCGATCTGAGACAAGAAGACGACGTCTTGGATAC
>CBFHRX010000010.1:3493-52706 GCA_965658355.1 Flavobacteriaceae bacterium
GAAGAAATAAACTACTACTATCCCACTCAAGACCTGGTCACCGGCCCTGATATTCTATTTTTCTGGGTGGCAAGGATGATCATGTCGGGTTACGAATTACGAGACGAAAGGCCTTTTGAAAAGGTATACCTCACGGGTTTAGTCAGAGACAAACAAGGGCGTAAAATGTCTAAGCAATTGGGAAATTCTCCCGATGCTCTAGGCCTTATTGGAGAATATGGAGCCGATGCTGTTCGAGTGGGATTGATGCTGAGTACAGCTGCTGGTAATGACTTGCTTTTTGATGAATCCTTGTGCCAGCAGGGGAAGAATTTTTCCAATAAAATTTGGAACGCCTACCGACTGATTCAAAGTTGGGAAGTTAATGAGGAACCTGCTTCCTCAGCTGCACTTCAAGCTATTGAGTGGTATGAGAATGCTTTCCACAAAACCCTAGAACAAGTCGAAGACCACTTTTCTAAATATAGAATATCCGATGCCTTGATGAGTTTGTATAAGCTAGTATGGGATGATTTTTGTTCCTGGTTACTGGAGTCTATAAAAACGGCAGACAACAGCATCAATTTGGAGGTGAAAGCACGTGTGACCACTTTATTTGAAAACAATCTAAAGGTATTGCACCCTTTCATGCCCTTTCTTACAGAGGAGTTGTGGCATTTTTGTGCTTCTCGTTCAAAAGAGGAGGCTTTGGTGATTTCGGAATGGCCCAAGATAGAAGGATATGATAAAAAATTGCTGGAAGATTTTGATCAAATTCAGCAATTGATTGGCGCAATTCGAAATTTCAGAAAAGAAAAGAAGTTAGGTTTTAAAGACGCAATACAACTCTATATTACCAAAGGTCAAAACCCATGGAAAGGCTATGAAGCCTTGTTGTCTCAATTAGGGTATATCAATTCTTTTATGTACGAATTACCTTCTGAGGAGCAAATGGGAGCAAGCTTTAGAGTAGGGAGTGCTGAATTCTTTATTCCCTTAGAGGGGAAAATAGATATAGGTGCTGAACGTGAAAAATTAGAAGAAGAGTTGCGCTATGCGGAAGGATTTTTGAAATCGGTGGAGAAAAAACTAAGCAATGAGCGTTTTGTGAACAATGCTCCAGAGCAAGTAGTTGCCATGGAAAAGAAAAAAGCAGCAGATGCTTCTGAAAAAATTACTGTATTAAAAGAGGGCTTGGCTAAGCTTTCGCAATAACATCAATTCCTCCCTTTACAATTTGATTTAAGCTGATATTCAATTGGGTGTCTAGGGGTAGGAACAGATCTACTCGTGAGCCGAATTTGATAAAGCCAGCGTCTGTTCCTTGGACTACTTCTGTCCCTTCTGTAGCATAATTGACAATTCTTCTCGCCAAGGCACCTGCAATTTGTCGGTACAGCACCTGACCAAAATTAGCGTTTTCTAAAACGATGGTGGTTCGTTCGTTTTCTTCTGATGCTTTAGGATGCCAGGCAACCAAATATTGGCCCGGATGGTATTTGCTAAAAAGAACTTTTCCGCTCATGCAATAGCGCGTTACATGAACATTAATGGGGGACATAAAAATAGATACTTGAAGCCGTTTATCATCAAAGAATTCCTTTTCGTGAACTTCTTCTATCACCACAACTTTACCATCTACAGGAGCGTACAAAACACGCTCATCTAGCAGGGTAGTTCGCTTGGGGTTTCTAAAAAACTGAAGCACCAATACCAGTATCAGTAAGGCTGTAATCTGCAATGTCTTTTGGAGATACAAATTAGAGATGCTAAATTCTGCAGCGAGCGCTATACCAACTGTAAAGACAAAAGTGCCTAGTATGATTTGAAAGCCTTCTTTATGAAACATAATGATTAATTTCTAATAGTAAATATACAAAGGGTGCTGTGTAAATGATACTGTCCATTCGATCATAAAACCCACCATGACCAGGTAAAAGGCGACCGCTGTCTTTTACCCCTGCAATTCTTTTAAATTGAGATTGTACCAAGTCCCCAATAGTTGCCAAAGTAGGAGTTAAAATAGCCAGCGCAATCATAAAGAATGGCGAAACGATAAAATTAGGATGTATCAGATAGATAGCAGCAGCAGCCACTAGCGTGAACAATTGACCTCCCCAGAATCCTTCCCATGATTTATTGGGAGAAATACTAGGGAACAGAGGAGTTTTTCCCAATTTACTTCCTATAAAATAGGCCGCACTGTTATTGATCCAAATTAGGATGTAGACCCATAGTACGACAAAATAAGTATGGGCATATAATGCCGCTATAAAAAAACAGCTTCCTACTAGATAACTTATCCCTGATACATATAATAGAGATTTTGAAAGTGCTAATTTGGGTCTGAATAAGCGATACGTAAAAAGCAAGCATCCACTAAGGCTAAGTAAAAGAAGGACCTGAATACTACTTTCTGGAACAGTGTATTGAATGAATACATAAAACAATACACTCAAGAGGAGTAATGGGAATAGAACAGGCCTTTTGATGAGTCTAAAAAATTCAAGGGTAGCAAGGCCGCAAAAAATAAATAGTACTGGGAAAAAATAAGAAGGTCCTTTGAGAATACTTCCCAACAATAAAGCGACATAAAAGAAACCGGAAATGACTCTAATCTTGAGGTCTTTCATCGTCTATTCTTGCAAAATCAAATAGATACTTTTGGCAGAATTCCCTTGTGTCAAAAAGTCCTCTTTAGTTTCAGAACCTTTTGCGTTTAGCGTTGTGATATTTGTGGGTAGATTGCCAAAATATTTTGATTTTAGTTTTGACATCCCCTCACTGATGTCACTCGCAAATTGGTCTGCACTGGCGTAAATGATTAACTCATTTGGCAATTCTTTAAAACTTCGATTTTGAATTTGCTGCTTACAGATGAGCATGCCTCCTTTATTAGCGATTAAAAACTCACACGTAAGAAATAGAACAGGGGAGTCTGGATTAATAGAGTCACTTTTTTTTAAATGGAATGCTTCGGCTAACTCTGTATTTATGCAGTTTATGTGTTCTGGCTTCCAGTTGTTTTCCTCGCGTATTTTATCAAAAACCTCTATGGCGTTATTTTTATTTTCAACAAAAAGAAACCGCCCCCCTTTTTCAGTAAAGTTTTTGGCAAATTCGATTTCAACTGGCTCTTTTATTTTGGGCATAAAAGGACTTTCATCCTTGTTAGGTTTAGAATTATCCTTCTTGCCTAAAATGTTCTTCCAGAGATTCAAAAGATTTTGTTTATTCTGTTGGCGTTTGTTTTTTAGTGGATTTGGGAATTGTTTTTTTGGCTTTAACCTCAGCTTCTTCTTCTTTTTTGAAAGGTCTTTCTCCTAACAATTCTACCAAATCATCTTTAAAGATAACTTCTTTTTCTAAAAGTCGCTCTGCCAAACTAGTCAATTTTGCTTTGTTATCCTGCAAGATTTTACAGGCGCGCTCATATTGAGTTTCAATTATTTTTGAGATTTCTGTATCTATTTTCCGAGCTGTTTCCTCAGAGTAAGGTTTTGAGAAATTGTAATCAGACTGGCCCGAGGAATCGTAATAGGTAAGGTTCCCAATGGTATCATTTAAGCCGTATACGGACACCATGGCTCTTGCTTGTTTGGTCACCTTTTCAAGATCGCTAAGGGCTCCTGTGGAAATTTTATCAAAGGTTATTTTTTCAGCGGCTCTTCCGCCCAATGCAGCGCACATCTCATCCAACATTTGTTCTGTTCGAACAATCATTCTCTCTTCTGGCAAGTACCAGGCAGCTCCTAGAGATTGCCCTCTAGGGACAATAGTCACTTTTACCAAGGGAGCAGCATATTCCAAAAGCCAGCTTGTCAAGGCATGCCCTGCCTCATGAAAGGCAATGGTTTTCTTTTCTTCTTGGGTGATTATTTTATTTTTCTTTTCCAATCCCCCCACGATTCTATCAACAGCATCAAGAAAGTCCTGTTTGCCTACTGTTTTTTTGTTTTTACGAGCGGCTATAAGAGCAGCTTCGTTACATACATTGGCGATATCGGCCCCTGAGAACCCAGGGGTTTGCTTGGCTAAAAACTCAATGTCCAAAGTCTTAATTACTTTTAATGGCTTGAGGTGAACTTTGAAAATCTCTCTTCGTTCGTTGAGGTCTGGAAGATCTACATAGATCTGGCGATCAAATCGTCCCGCTCGCATTAGGGCTTTGTCTAAAACATCTGCGCGGTTAGTCGCTGCAAGGACAATGACATTGGTTTGGGTACCAAACCCGTCCATTTCTGTGAGCAACTGATTCAGCGTATTTTCTCTTTCATCATTTGAGCCTGTCATGTTGTTGCGACCTCTGGCTCTTCCGATGGCGTCTATCTCATCTATGAATATAATGGCAGGAGATTTTTCTTTGGCTTGTTTGAACAGATCTCGCACACGAGAAGCACCAACCCCTACAAACATTTCAACAAAGTCAGATCCCGAAAGGGAAAAGAAAGGAACTTTGGCTTCTCCCGCAACGGCTTTCGCCAATAGGGTTTTTCCGGTTCCTGGGGACCCAACAAGAAGGGCCCCTTTTGGTATTTTACCCCCTAGTTTGGTATACTTAGTGGGGTTTTTTAGGAAGTCCACAATTTCTTGAACTTCTTCTTTTGCCCCCTCTAATCCAGCAACGTCTTTAAAGGTAATCTTCACATCTGTATTTTGATCAAAAAGCTTGGCTTTCGATTTACCAATGTTAAAAATCTGACCTCCAGCACCGCCGGTACCGCCACCAGACATTCTTCTCATTAGGAATACCCAAACCCCAATAATGATGATAATAGGAAGAAAACTTATCATGACATCCAACCATCTGTTTTCAACAGTAACAAATTCGTAGTTAAAGGCAATTTCATTGTTTTCAGCTTTTTCAAGTTTGCGTTGAAACAATTCAAGATTTCCTACTTCGAATTGATAATGGGGCCCTGCATCATTGTCTTGACCCAAGAAGTTTTTCTTTGTAACACGTTCGTGAATTTTTTTGCCAATGGCTTCTTTCGTTAGGGTAATCTGAGCCAGGTTTTTATTGACGACTACGACTTCACTAACATCCCCATCATTTAGGTAGCGTTCAAACTCACTAATGTTGATGGTGTTAAGATTCTGCCAGTTATTGTCACCACCAAAAAAACTCATACTCAATAGCAATACGATGACAACACCATAGATCCAGTACGGGTTAAATTTCGGAGTAGATTGTTTTTTCTTTTCTTTCATTCTTTAGTTTTTCATAGCGATTTCTGTGGTCTTTGCGTCTCCCCAAAGTCCTTCAATATTATAATGCTCTCGAATAGGTCGTTGAAACACATGTACCACTATATTGACATAATCAATCAAAACCCACTCGGCCACGGCCTCTCCTTCTGTATGGAAGGGCTTTTCGTGTAATGCCTTGCTTACTGTTTTTTGGATAGAACTAACAATGGCTGAGACATGAGTATTTGAAGTTCCAGAGCAAATGACGAAATAACTGCAAACCGTATTTTCTATTTCTCTTAAATCAAGCAAGTGAATATCGAGTCCTTTGACTTCTTCTATCCCTGCTATAATGTTACTCATTAATTCATCTTCTGAACGGTTCTCTTTTGCCATTAAATATTTTAGTTTTACACAAATTTACACAATTAATATCCCTGAAGGGCAAATTCTTGACTACATTCAACATACGCAAACTTGATGCCACTACCTCTACCAACGAGGTCTTAAAAAAAGCGGCCACAAAAGAGCAGTTGAATACCCCAACGCTAATATGGGCAGAAAGCCAATCCGAAGGGAGAGGCCAACGAACCAATAAGTGGCAATCAAATGCAGGCCAAAACCTTACTTTTAGTGTCTTTTGGCCAGAAATTAAGCTGCCTTCAACGATGCATTTTAGCCTAAATACAGTGGTGTGTTTGGCACTCATCCAGGTTTTTGAGAAGTTTAAAATCCCACTTTTACGCATAAAATGGCCAAACGACATTTTGTCAGACCACTCCAAAGTGGCAGGAATTCTCATTGAAAACGTCCTAAAAGGCAAACATATCCAGTCTACTGTAGTAGGGGTGGGGATTAATGTAAATCAAGTTGAGTTTAAGGGGCTGCCGAATGCAGCTTCGTTTGCCATGTTAACGGGGAAGTTCTATGACCGTGAAATACTTCTAGATGCTATTCAGTTTCAGTTATATAGCGCCTTTACAAGCCTTCATGAAAAAGATTCAATGCAAGAAATAGAGCGTTTTAACCAGCTGCTATTTGGTCGCGGCAATTGGTGTGAATTCATGTACAAAGGTCGTGAACAAAAGGGGAAAGTAATTGGGCTGGATGCTTTTGGTCGTCTGCAAGTAGAATGGGAAAATGGATCAATAGAAAGCTTTCACGATACGGCACAAATTAAAATGCTCTATTAATCGTTTGCCTTCCATTCAGCTGGGTTTTCTCGCCATTTTTTTAGTAATTCCACCTCTGAAGCTTCAATCGCGTTTTGTTCTTTTGCCGTTTGAATCAGGGTGTCATAGTCTGATAGGGTGTTGAGAGAGACCGTAGCCGCCTTGAAATTTTCATCAGCATTTGCAAACCCATAGGTAAACAAAGCGATCATGCCCAATACCTCTGCTTGATTGTTGCGCAGCGCATTTACAGCGTTTAGACTGCTTTTTCCGGTACTGATCAAATCTTCGATGACAACGACTTTAGCTTCTTCTGCTAAAAAGCCTTCCACTTGGTTTTTTCGGCCGTGTTTTTTGCTTTCCGGTCTCACATAAACAAAGGGGAGATTCATTTTTGAAGCTACTAACATTCCAATGCCAATAGCTCCGGTAGCCACTCCAGCGAGAACTATATGGGTTCCATATAAGGCCTCCACTTGCTTGGCAATTGAGGCCGCTAGGAAATCTCTTATTTCAGGAAATGATAAGGTGATTCTATTGTCACAATAAATAGGGGACTGCCATCCACTAGCCCAGGTAAAAGGATTTTTTGGACTCAATTTTATTGCATTAATTTGCAATAGATGCTCAGCAGTTTTTACAGCGGTTTGAGGGTCGTAAATCATGCACTAAATGTATAAAGTTTTTTTCAACCATAAACCTATATACCTAACAACTAGCCTAACAGAAAACAGTGATGCCACTCCACTATTGCATATCAAGTACAGCAACCAAAAGCTACTCTTAAAAGCAATAAAATCTAAAAAAGTAGTAGCATTATATCTCTATCATCCAGAGGAAACAAAACTTTGGAAGCATTTCAAAAAGCATTTTCCTGAGGTTGAAGCCGCTGGAGGTTTGGTCAAACACAGCAATGGAAAAATTTTGATGATATACCGAAACAACAAATGGGATTTGCCAAAGGGTAGGGTTGAAAAGAAAGAGTTGTTAATTGATGCCGCCGTTCGTGAAGTGATTGAGGAAACTGCTGTGGCGGATTTAATCGTCCTAAAAGCATTGCCTGTGAGTTACCATATTTTTACTCGTAACGGACGTCACCGCCTGAAGAAGACTTATTGGTATTTAATGAAAACTTCCTATGGTGGATCTTTATCTCCTCAAAAAGAGGAGGGGATCCAAAAAGCCGAGTGGGTATCCCAGGAGGAAATTCCAGGTTTACTAGACAAAGCCTATGAAAACATCAAAATCCACTTTGAGCAAGAAGGTGTCTTAGGATAGTTTTATTCCTTTTGGAATAAGAGTTTCATACTCTCCTCCATTTCGTATAACATCTCGGACGATGGAGCTACTGATATAGGAAGTTTCGGCAGCTGTTAGAAAAAAAAGGGTCTCAATTCCTGACAACCTTCTATTGGTATGAGCAATCGCTTTTTCGAATTCAAAATCAGCAGGATTTCGCAGGCCTCTTAAAATAAAATCAGCGGCTACTTGTTTGCAAAAATCTGTCGTAAGCCCCGAGTAGGTAGCGATCTTAATTTTTGGTTGTCCTTCAAATACCGTATTCAAAAATGTGATGCGTTCCTCCTCCGTAAACATGTATTTTTTTTCACTGTTTTTACCAACCGCAATGATGATCTCATCAAAGAGGGGAAGTCCTCTTAGGATAATATCTTCATGGCCAAGGGTAATAGGATCAAAGGAACCCGGAAAAACGGCACGTTTCATATTGCTTTTTTTCAAAATTACGCATTTCTTTTCAGGGCTGTTTGGAGTAGCTCTGAAAACAGTTCTTCAAGTTTGATACCAGCAGCTTGTGCTTGTTGTGGAATAATGCTGGCTTGGGTCATCCCCGGAACCGTATTGATTTCCAATAAATGGGGCATTCCATTGACGAAAATAAACTCGGACCGTGTGATTCCTTTTAAATCCAATTTGTCATACAACAAACGAGCCCAATAGGAAACGCTTTCTTCCCATTCTTTAGGGATATTAGCTGGGGTAATCTCTTGGGATTGCCCTTCGTATTTAGCCGCATAATCAAAGAAGCCATTTTCGGTTATAATTTCTGTGATGGGTAAGACTTTAATCTGATCGTGTAAGCGTACAACACCTACAGAAACTTCTCTCCCTTCAAGTGCTTGCTCTATTATAAGTTGAGAGTCTTCTTCAAAAGCTTTGTGAATACAAGTTTGCAACGCTTCTTTGTCTTCTACTTTGAAGACACCGAAACTACTTCCCGCTCTATTGGCTTTTACAAAACAAGGAAATCCAACCGCTGTTTGAATTTCATCCAGATTAATACGATCTCCTTTGTCTAGTGTAATTGAAGGTGCCGTGGGCACTCCTAAACGTCGGGCTATGGCAATACAGTCTCTTTTATTAAAGGTCAGCGCAGCTGGGTACATGTCACAGCTGGTATGTGGAATAGCCGCAAGATCTAAAAGTACAGCCAGCTTTCCATCTTCACCGGGGCTTCCGTGTAGGGCATTAAAAAGGACATCAAAGCGAACGTTTTCACCTTTGTGCTCAAACTCAAAGTGTCCTATAGGAATTTCAAGTTCGTTGCCCTCAGAGTCGATTACAGCCCATTTGTTGGACGTAATTTTAAGATAAAATAATGAAGAGTATTGCTTTTGAAGGTGTGCCATGACTGTCTTGGCACTTTGCATAGAGATCGTTGCTTCAGAAGAATAGCCGTGACAAGCAATACCAATAATTGGATTCGACATAATAAGCCTACTTTGGTACAAATGTAGGCAATTCCACCGCCCTCTTTTTACTATCTTTACCACAAATTCAGCAGCATGCTTTTTTTGCGTTTTTTGTTCAGCAAATTTTTTATCAAACAGCTTCTCTTGGCTTTAGTGCTTGGTGTAGGGCTCATTGCCTTGACATTGTCGATGTTGGACTTCTGGACACAAAATGGAAACACACAAGCCGTTCCTGATTTGCAAAACTTGCCTTTGGCTAAAGTAGAAGAGCTACTGCAGTCGCAACAGTTGCGGTACGAAGTATTGGATTCTGCAAAGTACGATCCTTCGATTCCTCCTTTAGCGGTGACGGAACAAAACCCGCTAGCAGGAGAGCGAGTGAAATCAAATAGAAAAATTTATTTGACCGTAAATCCCTCTGATTACAGGAAGGTAAGTGTTCCAAACATCATTCAGATCACAAAAAGAAACGCCGCTTCTATATTGCAATCTGTAGGCTTGAGTATGGGTAAGATTACCTATCGTAATAATATTGGAAAAGACATGGTTTTAGAGCTGCGTTACAAAGGTGAAAAAATCGCCCCAGGTACTGTTTTGCCCAAAACAACCCCGATTGATCTCGTTTTAGGAAATGGAAGACGCTAGCAAAAGTGAAGAGGAGTACGCTATAGAATCCTCCTTGTACGAACACTATCGATTTAAAGCCGATTTAGGGCAAGAGCCCTTACGTGTCGATAAGTTTTTGATGAACCGAATTGAAAATGCCACCCGAAATAAAATCCAGCAAGCCGCAAAAGCAGGAAGTATTTTTGTGAATGAACAAACAGTCAAGTCTAATTATAAAGTCAAAGGGGGGGATTTGGTTAAAGTTTTATTTCACCACCCGCCTTATGAAAATTTATTAGTAGCTGAGGAATTGCCCTTGGAGATTGTGTATGAAGATGACAGTCTGGTCGTGGTCAATAAAGCGGCAGGGATGGTCGTGCACCCTGGGCATGGAAACTATACGGGAACATTGGTCAATGGGCTTTTACATCATTTTGAAAATCTTCCTTCTAACAGTAACGAAAGACCTGGCTTGGTTCACCGAATTGATAAGGATACCAGTGGGCTTTTAGTCGTTGCGAAAACAGAAGAAGCCATGACGCATCTGGCAAAGCAGTTTTTTGATAAAAGTTCTGAAAGAGAATACATTGCCTTGGTATGGGGAGATGTGAAAGAAGACAAAGGAACGATAGAAGGAAATATTGGAAGGCACCCTAAAAATCGATTGCAAATGACGGTGTTCCCAGAAGGGGAAAATGGAAAAGAAGCCGTAACTCATTATGAAGTGATAGAGCGATTGCGCTATGTTACCTTGATTAAGTGCCGATTGGAAACAGGAAGAACGCATCAGATAAGAGCGCATATGAAGTATGTTGGACATACGCTATTCAATGATGCGCGCTATGGTGGAAATGCCCTGTTAAAGGGGACACACTTTAGTAAGTACAAACAGTTTGTAGACAATTGTTTCGCTTTGATGCCACGACAGGCACTTCACGCCAGGACATTAGGCTTCGTGCATCCCAAAACAAAAGAGAAGGTGTATTTCGAAGCTCCTATTCCAGAAGATTTTTCTTCTGTCATCGCAAAATGGCAGCACTATGTTCAGCATAAGTTGACTTGATTCTTAGAATACTTTATATTTGAAAAAAAGCGTATGAAGATTTTACTTTCCCCCGCTAAGTCAATGTCTACCGAAAGACCGCTTCCTTCTTATGAGTTTAGTCAAATTAATTTCGCTGAAGAAGCCGTTCGAATCAATACATTATTGCAAAAGAAATCAGTTCGTTCGTTAGCCAAATTAATGAACGTTTCCAACGATCTAGCCACTTTGAATTTTGATCGCAATCAGAATTTTAGTTTCCCTTTTTCCAAAGAAAATGCACGACCCGCCATTTTTTATTTTGATGGCGATGTCTATCAAGGATTGGATGTTGCCTCATTGGATTCAACATACTACGACAGTCTACAAGACAAAGTAAGAATACTATCTGGCTTGTACGGTTTGTTAAAGCCCATGGATTTAATTCAAGCGTATCGTTTGGAGATGGGGACTAAGTTTCCAGTAGGTGTCAACAAGAATTTAGTGGCGTTTTGGAAACCCAAAATAACACCCTATTTAAACAGTGAAATTGAAGCAGACGAATGGGTAGTAAATCTTGCTAGTACAGAATACTTTTCTGCGATCGACAGCAAGTCATTGAAAGGGAAAATCCTCCATCCTCAGTTTAAAGACTATAAAAATGGGACCCTGAAAATGATTTCGTTTTTTGCTAAAAAAGCAAGAGGGATGATGGCACGTTATTTAGTTGAAAACGAATGTGCGACTCCAGAAGACATACTAGCCTTTAGCAGTGATGGCTATGCGTATAGTGAAGCGCACACTGAGGATCCTACGAAGCCGGTATTTGTCCGTTAAAATCTTTCGGAAGTTGGGGTAAAACTCTCTAGTTTTTATGCCAAAACTTAATGAGTGTGTTGTATGAAGAAAGCTGAAAAATGGTTGCACAAGCATCCCTATGCACCCTATTTACCAGAAACAGCTACTCATTTAATTGTAGGCACTTTACCACCGCCTCGTTTTTCATTCGGCGGCTTAAAAGAAGGAGATGTATCCTTTTGCTATGGAAGTATAGACGGGCAATTATGGCCGATATTAAATCGGATTTACAAGTTGAATCTAGAATTTAAAAACACACCAAAGGCGATACAGCAGCGCAAAGATTTTTTAGCCTTTTATAAAATCGGCATTTGCGATATTGTATCGCATTGTTACAGAACCAAACTAGATGCCTCTGATTTGGGGATGCAAGGGGTAGAATTACGCGATATATTTTATTATTTGGATCAAGTCCCCGCCGTAAAAAAAATATTGTTTACAGGAGGAGTTAGTAAAAATGGCCCCGCTTATTTTTTCAAACGCTATCTTACATCAAAGAACGTATCCTGGAAGATGGAACGAAATGAGACGCCAAAAAAGTACTCTTTTATCTTTGGAGATAGAAGAATAGAGGCTGTTTGTTTGCTCGCTCCTTCAGGAGCTGCCAATCGGGCGGTAGGCAGTCTAGCTGACTACAAAAGACAAAAGCAACTAGACGAAACTTTTACGACTATTGACTATAGAGTACTGCAGTATGAAAAAGAATTTCCCGCTTCTATTTAAGCAATGGGTGGATTCCTTTTACATGACTCTCACGATAACCTTCTAAAAAAGAAGTATCTAAATAATCGCTTCCTTCAAGATCCATATCAGACAAGGCTTTTTTAAGATCGAGTTTTAAGTACGATCGATAGAATGGGACAGAGAGTGGTGCGTAGCTATAGTGCCAAGGCTCGTAGTAAAACCCTTTTCGATTTTCGAAATCGGGATAGGCACAAATAAAGCCAAAGCGTTCTGCATTTTTTTCCAACCATATCCGAAGCTTTTCATACGGTCCGCCATGGTGAAATTTTTCTGTTAAGAGAACATCTCCTTCTGGTTCAATAGCCCCTTCTATAACATCAATCTCTGTTCCCCAGTGATGTCTTGATGTGCCAGGAATGGTGGAATACTCAATGATGGTATTGATATTGTCGATAGGGGTGAGTCCTTCTTTTTTATTGTTTTGAAATTTTCGATTCCAAATAGAACGTTGTCGCTCGTATGAACGGAAGCTCGAGACGACTTTAATGTCAATACCCTCCTGTAGTGCAGCTTCCTTCATTTTTTCAAAAGCCTTTGCCGCATCTGGAAGGAGTTCGTAATTGTCTCCTACAAGCGATACCTCTTTTTTACCCAATAGCTGGTCTCGGTCAATAGAAGACTGAGCCTGGCAAGAGCAGAGGAAAACCAAAAGCGAAAGTGTGCCTATATACTTGATCATGACGTTGTTTTTTTTAGGTATCTAATATGAGGTCCCACAGTGGGAATATCAAAGGTAGTTCCAATAGATTGATAGTGGAGCTGCTGGTAAAGCTTTTGTGCCTTTATTCGAGCATTAAGCCAGAATAGCTGGGGGTTGAATTCCTTATTAAGTGCTTCCTCTGCATGGGTTAGCAATTGACTGGCAATACCGTTTCGCTGAAAATTTTCTAGTACGGCCATTCCTCTGAACTGATACGCCAGTAGGGTAGGGAATTCTACACATGGATTTTGCATGGCGGATAGTATGCCTGCCTTATTGTTGTTTACAAAAGCAGCCCAGTGCCTTGTGTTTTCAGCATCATCTTTCTCAAAATGACAGCTGGAAAGAGGATGCCCTTGCCGAAGCATTTGATGTCTGATGGGTAAAGTCTCACTCGCCGGTACGGCTTCTATTTGAATATTCATCAAGCCAAAATAAATAAAAAATGATATATTTGGCACTAAGCGGGAGTAGCTCAGTTGGTAGAGCGTCAGCCTTCCAAGCTGAATGTCGCCGGTTCGAACCCGGTCTCCCGCTCAAACTTTTTAAAAGACCCCTCTATTTTTTTTCTTATTACTATCGCGAGCCCTATCTTTAAAGTATGAAGCGGCTTCTATTCCTTATTTTTCTTTTTGCCTTATGTTCTTTGAATGCCCAAAAGGTGGTTTATTTAGAAGGACAGTTGCTCTATCGGAATACAAGTGTTGTAGCTGCTAATGTGATTAATAACACCTCTCAATTTAGCACGATTACAGACAGCAACGGGGAATTTGAAATAGCGGTCTCTTTAGGAGATGAATTGGTTTTTTCCTCAGTGCAGTATACGATACGAACTCTTGAAATCACCCCAGAAATTTTCCGAAAAAAAAGACTGGTCGTAGCTGTAAACGAAAAAATACAAGCGCTAGAGGAGATCGTTGTCACCCCTGAAGATACTGAGCAGTTCATGGATTTGAAAAACGAAGAGTTTAAGGGCTATGATTACAAACAAGATAAGTCTACTAAAATTGTCAATGCTGCGATAGACGAACCACGACTGACCAACGGGTTAAATTTTGTCAATATTGCCAAATTAGCCGCCCAGTTGATTTCTGGTAAGTCAGCCGAGGAGCGAAAAAATCTTACTCCAAGTAAAGTACTGCCCTATTTATTTGAGGATTCATTCTTCATTGAAACCCTTGGGTTGAAGCAAGACCAAATAATTGGTTTTTTAGAATTTGTTGACAAACGACTTCCTACGCAAGCGCTTCTCAATAAAAGCAAAGAATTTGAACTCATCGATTATTTAATCAATGAAAGTGTCAAGTATCAGTCTCAATTATAAGATTTTACTCTTATTGCTGTTTGTTTATTTTAATAAAACAGAAACACTTTTTTCGCAACAATTTAAAGAAATTACCGGTAGAGTAGTGAGTGATTCCTTGTCTGTGAGTGGAATCCATGTAATCAATAAAACAAAGGGGAATGCTGAAATCACAACTGCTGATGGGGAATTTAAGGTGGTTGTATCGCCAGGGGATCTCTTGCTGTTTTCTGCCGTTCAGTTCAAAACCAAAATGGTATCAATGGATGAGAAGTTATTTGAATCAAAGGAGCTGACAGTCTATATGGAGCCCTTTGTCAATGAACTTAAAGAAGTGGTGGTGACTCCTTATACTTTATCAGGAGACCTGAATAATGATCTTAAGAACCTCGATATAGAAAAGCCTGTCAATTTTTATTCATTGGGAATACCAGGCTATGGTGGAATAAGAGAAGAGAAAATAGTATCGGGAAAATCATTGCTGCTCAATACATTATTGCTTCCTATTTCTGGAGGTATCAATGTTGAAGCGATGTACAAACATTTCTCTGGCTATTATAAGAACCTAAAAAAAAAGCGGCAACTTGATGAACAGTTTGAAAAAACCTATCAGATTATTCAATTTTATGGCGTACAGTTTTTAATGGACAGTTTCTCTATAAAGCAAGAGGGTGTTTATGAATTTATTACCGGAGCTCAAGAAAATTTTCCATTGGATGAAGCGTTTAAAAAGAAAAACCACGCTCAAGTATTTGAGTATTTAGAAAGCTATGCACAACAATTTAAAACAGAAACAGACTCCCTTCGTTATTCTCATTAAGAATAGTAAAAAGGCTGTTGCTGTACTTGGATTCTTACTTTTTTCAAGCTTTGGGTCTCATGAGGTCTACATTTCCTCTTTGCAGATGGAATTGATTCCACAAACTGCAGAACTGCAATTGATTCTTCAAGTTTTTACAGACGATTTGGAGCTGGTTTTACAGAATAGAACCGAGACGTCTCTAGTGTTAGATCCAGACTCAGAAGCTATCGACCCCCTTATTATAAACTATATTGAAGAGGTACTGCAGCTTTCTTCCGGTTTAAAACCAATAGAACTGCACTATCTCGGCAAAGAATATAAAAACGATTTAACGCTTATTTATTTAGAGACGACACTTGCGGATGAGGTTCAGACTCTTCAGATGAACTATCAATTATTTTTAGAAGAAATACCCACCCAGCAAAATATAGTTCACTATAAGAGGAAGCATTATCGAAAGAGTTTTTTGTTTGATCAGCGATCGCAAAAAATCGATTTACCGCTTTTTTGAAGGCATCGATTTTAATGTTACATTTGGGTTTAAAAATTCAGAATATGAGAACACGATCCCAAGTGCAGCTACTCGTTTTTGCACTCTTTTCAATCACAGTATGGAGTCAGGATGTCCAAGCAGAAAAAGAAGGTGGACACCTTAATGAAAATAAGTTCAAACAACTCTATGAAGAGTTCTCCACCCCAAATAAATTCCGGACTGCTTCGGGTGCACCAGGAGTAGATTACTACCAACAAAAAGTGGACTACGTAATGGATCTAGAGCTTGATGATAAAAACACAAAGCTCTATGGTGAAGAGACGATAACATATACCAATAATTCCCCGGATGCACTTCCTTATTTATGGGTTCAGTTGGACCAGAATATCCGTAAGAAAGACGCTCCAGCATTGGAAAAAAATGGAAGTGGATTTCAGCCTCTTACGCGCGCTTCAAGTTTTGTAAAGTCTTATGTAGAGAGTCCTTTTGATGGTGGTTTTAATATCGAATATGTCAAAGGAACAAATGGTAAAGCCCTTCCTTATATCATCAATCAAACGATGATGCGAATTGATTTGCCAAGTGCCATTCCACCGGGAGGGGAGTATAGTTTTAAAATAAAATGGTGGTACACCATTAACAACCATGTCACCAATCGTGCGCGATCTGGCTACGAGTTTTTCCCTGAAGATGGTAACAGAGCCTATGTTATTGCACAATTTTTTCCAAGAATGGCGGTCTATAACGATGTTGAAGGTTGGCAGAATTATCAATTTTGGGGCAATGGAGAATTTGCCTTAAACTTTGGGAATTATGAAGTGAATTTAACGGTACCGGCAGATCACGTAGTAGAGGCAACAGGCCAACTTCAAAACCCTAAAGAAGTTCTTTCTCGAGAAGAATACAAAAGGTATAAGGCAGCACAAAGCTCCTTTGATAAGCCCGTTGTTATTGTTACTCAAGAAGAGGTGACAGCGAAGGAAGCGAGCTTCTCCGAAAAGAAAAAAACATGGCATTATATCGCTACTAATGTTCGCGATTTCGCTTTTGCAAGCTCCAGAAAGTTTATTTGGGATATGATGGCTGTAAAAGTAGGCTCACAAAACGTAATGGCCGTTTCTCTATATCCTAAAGAAGGAAACCCGCTTTGGGAAGAGTATTCCACCAAAGCAGTGGCTCAAACCTTGGATACGTATTCTAAATATACGTTTAACTACCCTTATCCTAAAGCGGTGTCTGTACATGCTAAGAACCAAGGGATGGAGTATCCCATGATTTGTTGGAATTACGGTCGTCCTAATGAAGATGGGACGTATTCTGACAGAACTAAATACGGAATGATTAGTGTGATCATTCACGAAGTAGGACACAACTATTTCCCTATGATTGTCAACTCAGATGAGCGGCAATGGGGTTGGATGGATGAAGGTTTGGATACCTTTATGCAGTACTTAACAGAGCAAGAGTTTGGCGAAAATTTCCCAGACGCGATAGCCCCTTTAGAAACGTATCCATCCCGAAGAGGAGCGCCTTCTAAAATTGTTCCTTATATGTCAGGGGATCAAAGTTTTATATCACCTATTATGTCCAATCCAGAGAATGTATTCCAGTTGGGGCCAAATGCGTATGCAAAGCCCGCGACAGCACTGAATATATTACGTGAGACTGTGATGGGGAAAGAGTTATTTGACTATGCCTTTAAGACGTACGCACAGAGATGGATGTTTAAGCATCCAACTCCAGAGGATTTCTTTAGAACGATGGAAGATGCTTCTGCAGTTGATTTGGATTGGTTTTGGAGAGGCTGGTTTTATTCAACGGATTATGTTGATATAGCAGTAGGGGCTGTAAAAAAATATTATGTTTCTGCAACTCCTGGTAAAGAAGTTGATGCACTATTAGAACAGTACAGCATGACATTAGAGGACCTTCCGGAAGATATTATGTTTATGGTGGCAGAAGATTCAGAGTCCTTTGATTCTAGTATGAAAGAGGGGACAGCACTGGATGCATCACAAGCTTTGCGTGACTATCTTACTGAAAATTACACCGAGGCATCTGACAACAAACCCGAAATACCAAAATATTTCTATGAGATAGAGTTTGAAAAGCCTGGTGGATTGGTAATGCCTTTGATCGTAGAATACACTTATGCTGATGGTACTTCTGAACGGGTGAACTATCCAGTTCAAGTATGGCGTAAAAACGACGCTAGTGTTCGCAAAGGATTGGCGACCAATAAAGAATTAGTGGGGATAAAGATAGATCCTGATGCCGAAACAGCTGATATTGATACCAGCAATAATAGCTGGCCAAAAGAAGAGGTCGATTCTGACTTTGATCAATTTAAAGCTAAAATAAAAGGATAACCGAAAAAGCCCCAAACATAATTTGGGGCTTTTTTTTTCTTGGTATATTTGAAAAAAAAGCCATGCTTCTATTTATCAGCGGTGCCGAAATTGTATTTATCTTTTTTGTGGTCTTGTTGGTCTTTGGAGCGGATAAGATTCCTAGCCTTGCACGTGGTCTCGCCAAGGGGATGACCCAAATTCGTCAAGCTACAGATGAGATTAAGTCTGAAATCCAAAAATCAGTTGACGATGTAGATGATACTCAAGGCAAACTTGGAGAAAGTATCACTAAAGAGGTTAAGGATATCAAAAAAGATTTTGACGATCTAAAAGATTCCATTAAAAGAAAGTTTTAGAGCAGCCTGCTGATTGTTAGCCCATCTCTTAGGGGGAGCAATACGGTTTCCACACGCCTGTCTTTTGCTGTCTTCCTGTTAAAGGATTTCAGGACGTTTGTTTTGATGTCTTCCTCGTCAGAGGGCTTTAGCACTTTCCCACTCCAAAGTACATTATCAGTAAGGATAAGACCTCCTGGACGTACGTTCTCGATACACCAATCATAATATTTCTGGGTGTTTTCTTTATCAGCATCAATAAACGCCATATCAAAGGGGCCCACCATAGTCGGCAATATATCCAAGGCATTGCCTAGGTGCTGGTGGATTTGATGTGCATATCCACTGGCTTCAAAATATTTTGATTGAAGCTGCTGTAATTCTTCGTTTTTATCTAGGGTGTGTAGCTCTCCATTCTTTGTTAATCCTTCGGCTAAACAAAGTGTTGCATAGCCAGTATAGGTGCCAAGTTCTATTATTTTGCGGGGCTGAATCAACTTTGACAGGAGACTTAGTAAGCGCCCTTGAAGTGGTCCTGAGAGCATTCTGGGCTGCAAAACCTTCTGATAGGTTTCCCTTCTCAGTTGCTGCAATAATTCGGGTTCAGGTGAACTGTTCTCAGCGGCATAATCAAAGAAGGCGTTAGCAATAAATTCCATTAGTCAACCTTTTTAGGCCTTGCATAGGGATACCGCTTTATTAGTTTTGGCAAAGCATAACCATCTAGACCATTGATAGTAGCCACATCACCTTTGTCAAGTTGAACCCAACCGTCTTCTTGTAGCAAAGGGGTGTCCACATAAATATTTTTCATTTCACCTACGATTAAGAGTGTCCCATTTTCCTTGATGGCATATTCATTTATATAGGCACATTCGATTTGAACAGGTGCGTTTTTAACGAAGGGTAGTGTCCTGTCGTCTTTATATTCTACTTCTAACTCGGTATAGTCGAATTCTGACACATCAGCAGGGTAACTGGCACTGCTATGATGGGCATCTTCTATCATGTCAATTTTGATATGATTGACACTAAAGGACCCTAGGGCTTTTAAATTACTATAGGTATGTCGGGGCACCGTCGTCGGGCGAAGTATAAAACCCAATAATGCGGGATCGCTTCCTAAATGGGTAATCGAGCTAAAAACAGCGACATTGGAAATACCCTCTGGGGATTGAGTTGCAATAAGGTTCGCTGATTTATATCCAGTGATACTATTGATTAGGTTGAGGCGGTAGATTTTATCTAAGCCCTCTACTCCTTCTTTAGAAAAGTGACGCATGTTTTTTTTCTTTCAAAAATACCAAACTCTTGACGCCTGATTTACTTTTCGGTATTTTTTTCGAAATAAAGTACGGCCGTTAACAAAAGTGCCACCGCAACTACTAATCCGATCATGTATTTATAATGATCAGACGTTTCATTACTCGCTAGAAAACCTTGCGTTATCTCTAAATCAATAAAGCGAATAAAGAATCCTAAGGGGATTAAAATCAATAAGAAGCGAAGTGGACGTAAGCTTTTTTTCATGATGCGTTTTTTAAATAGAGTCTAGTTTCTCTTGAGGATTCTTGTTGCATTCATCGTAGATTCAAGGTACTAGAATTTAACCGACTGTACAAGTATCAATAGCAGTAGGTGTCACCTACTTGATATTGATCATACGTTTTTTGATCTACTTCACCCGATTGTTGGCTGTCTGGCACATAACCGGCTTGGTCTAGTGTATTGTTAGTGAAAGAAGCTGGATCTCCAAAAAAGAAATAATAATTTCCATCAATGGCTCTTTTTGCTTCTATTTCTATACAATCATCAGAATTGCATTGGGCCAATATCAGAAACAAAAAGAGAAGAGTGCGCTTTTTCATTTTTTCAAGAAATAAAAGACTATGGATAAAAGTATACTGATTAAAATCGAACTGCCTAGGGGAAGGTAAATGTGGGTGTTTCCGTACTGAAAATTAAAATCAAGCGGGTTTTTATAGGAACCAAAAAAAGAATTTCCGTAGGAAATATACAGCCCTATAACAACAAGGACAAATCCTATAATAATGAGTTGTTTTCCCAAGTGATTATTGATTGGTGTAGAGTTCAATCACGCCAGCATTTCCTAGAGCACCGTATCGATTGGTTTCGGCTAAAGATTTTAATATCCGAACCTTACGGATGATATTAAAGTTTATATCTGGTTGTTGGTTAAAAATGACACCATCTACCACCCAGATAGGGTAGTCCTTCATATACTTAATGGACATTGTTTGTCTCAAAATCACATTGTCACCCTCTACACGGGCGCCAGAACCTTTTAGATGAAACCGTATGGCTTCAACTAAATTGACAGCAAATACATTGATGCCATATTCATTTAGATTCAAAAATCCTTTTTGATCATGTGCTTTCTTACGTTGTTTAATATCGTCAAGTAGCACTTTATTAGGCTCTTTTAGGTCGTTGACATCTACTACTTCCTGAGCATTGCTCGGAGCCAACCATAAAACTAAAAACAAAAAAGGGAGCGTTGCTTTCATGAAAATGAAATTACAACATTTGGACTTAAATAAGCGAAAATCGTATTTAAAAAAAGTGTAATTTCGTGCCCACTAGGGTGTTTAGCTCAGTTGGTTTAGAGCGCTACCTTGACAGGGTAGAGGTCATAGGTTCGAATCCTATAACACCCACTTTATCTCCTTTTGTTTTCTTGAATCTACTGCAGAAGTGTTTTTAGCTTAAATATTCCTTGTACATTTAAAATAAAAAAATGCTTATGAAAAAGGTAATACTACCCTTTTTGTGTCTATTGGTATTGTCATGTACCAGCAATGAAGAGGATCCTGTAATAGTATCAAATTCCAACGAAGCCTCCTTTCAAAATTCCGGAAACCTCTATTTCGAATCGGGTATATGTAAGTGCCCCAATGCGGCTGTTGGGGATCAGGATAACATCGAAGGAACTGTTTACACCGCTGTAGACAATAGTTCAATCAGGGAAGAGCTAGCCAAAGGAAATATCAATCTATGTACCACACTAGTGACCAATATGTCGGGAACATCCAATCCCTTTGCCAATTTTTTTAACAATAACTCTTTTAATGCGAATATTGGTTTTTGGGACGTATCTAATGTGACCAATATGGATGGAATGTTTTTTGATGCTACTGAATTCAATCAAGACATTAGCCAGTGGGATGTGTCAAAAGTAGACAATATGGGAAGCTTGTTTAAAAATGCTTCTTCCTTTAATCAAGATATCAGTGGATGGAATACGAGCAATGTCACTAAAATGTTAGACATGTTTGCGCTCGCTTCTTCTTTCAACCAGAATATCAGCGAATGGAATACTGCAAAGGCAAACAATATGGACGGAATGTTCCGAGAAGCGCAATTATTCAATCAGGATTTATCAGGCTGGTGTGTGCAAAATATAAGCACATTACCAGAAAACTTTGCTCCCAATTCAGGACTTAGTGAAGCCCAATTTCCAGTTTGGGGAAGTTGTCCTTAAGAATTCTTTTTTTTTGGTTTTTCAAGAAACTCTCAACAGGAGAAATAAAGAATTAATGCTTATTTAAAATATGTCAAGACACGCTCTAAGGCAAGCCCTCGAGATCCTTTAATTAAGATGTTGTTTTGTGAAAAAGACACTTTTTTTAAGCCCTCTAGAAAGCGTTCTGTAGATTCAAATTGATGGATTCTTTCGTCTTGAGTTTTTAATTTTGAAAAGCTTTCGCCAATTATAAAAAGAAGTTCAAAGTCTTCCGCAAGAATCTGATTTAAAATAGCGTGATGTTCCGCTTCTTTAGCGCTTCCTAATTCCAGCATATCTCCTAAAATAAGGATTCTTTTACTGTCAAATTGAGTGAAGAAAGATTCTAATGCGGCTTTCATGCTCGTTGGATTTGCATTGTAGGCATCCAAAATAATCGTATTCCCTCCCTGCCTTAGTGTTTGGGAACGGTTATTAGTAGCTTGATAAGAAGCGATTCCTTTTTGGATTTTCACAAAGGGAACCTTAAAATGGTGTGCAACTGTGTAAGCAGCTGCTATATTGGGTAGATTATAACTACCGTATAAAGAACTTGATAGAACCCCTTCTTTGGTACTGACTTCCAATGATGTTTTTTGGGTGCTGTAGTCAAGGGTGTACTCCACAAATTCCTCTTGTCCAAAGCAAATGCGTTCCAGCTGTTGGGTAAGTTGGATTTGTTTGGAATCATCAGCATTGCAAAACACCTTCTTGTTATTTTTCTCTAAATAGCGGTAGAGCTCTGATTTCCCTTTTATAATCCCTTCAACGCCTCCAAATCCTTCCATATGTGCTTTGCCAAAGTTAGTGATGTAACCCCAATCAGGCTCGGCAATTTGGCACAAGGCAGCAATTTCTCCTTGGTGGTTGGCACCCATTTCAATGATGGCTATCTCAGTATCTTCTTTAAGCTCAAGTAGGGTAAGGGGGACTCCAATATGATTGTTTAGATTCCCTCTAGTCGATAGGGTTTTATAATGAGTTTGAAGGGCCGAAGTCATTAATTCTTTAGTCGTCGTTTTCCCATTACTTCCCGTTAACCCAATAATCGTTGCTGTGCATTTTCTTCTGTGATAGTTTGCTAATTTTTGGAGGGTTTCAAGAGGATTGTTAACGACCCTTATACCCTCATGCTCGTCTTTTAGATTGGGGTCAGAAACAACTGCTGCCAAAGCTCCAGAGTGCAAAGCATCAAGTGCAAAGCTATTGGCGTCAAAATGGGGTCCTGATAAAGCAAAGAACAAACCCTTCTCTAAGGGATGGCGTGTATCGGTGAACACACCTGCAGATTTCTGGAATAGGCGGTAAAGAGCAGCAATATCCATAAGCAAAAAAGGCATCTAAAAAAGATGCCTTGATAGGTGGGTTTAGCGGGAGCGTTTGTGACGCGCCGTTTTCTTGACTCTATTTTTTGAACCGACTCTTGACATAGCACAGCGGAATCCAATATAATCAGTTGCAATATATTGGGGTAGGTAGCGTCTCTGAGCGGGATCTAGCCAATAGGCACGATCTTTCCAAGAGCCTCCTTTGTAGACACGCACTTCGTCAGTAATGAGAGATGTTCTTTTATTTGACTTATCAATATTTCGTGAGACATTGCCGTCACTATCTTTGGTGACTTTTGCATAGATAGGCGCATTGTACATCATATTAGACTCAGGTGATTTTGATCCCTCGCCGTCTTCGCTGGGAAGATCTCGGAATTTTCGTGTTGACTCACGATCACCATCTCGGAAGTTACGGTTGTCACTTTCCGTAAAGTTTTGACGTAAAAAAGTTTCTTCTTCATCAATTTCAACTTCTTGAAGTGAACCTGGTGCCTTCTTTAAATATACTTTTCCATTTGGGAGGGTGTCAAAAATCAATTCGTCTCTATCGATAACAGCTGATTTTCCATCTTCCCCAATAACACTTTTAGTGTAAACATTCCCTCTATAATAGTTGAAGTCGTTGTATTCATCATCGATTATAGGACGGTATACATCCGCTACCCATTCTGCTACATTACCTGCCATGTCATAGATGCCAAAGTCGTTGGGAGGATAAGATTTTACTTGAATGGTGATGTCAGCACCGTCATCAGACCAGCCTGCAATCCCGCCATAATCACCTTTTCCAAATTTAAAGTTGGCCAATTGATCACCTTCCGTACGACGATCGCTAGAACGGGTATATTCTCCGGACCAAGGGTATTTTTTCTTTCCTCTATAGGTATTGTATTCTCTATCGCCAACCAGAGCTAATGCCGCATATTCCCACTCGGTTTCGGTGGGCAATCGATACGAAAGTAAAAATGTTCCGTTTTCAATTTTCGCATAGTTGTTGACAGTGGCAGTATCTTTTTTAACGGTACCGAGTTTCCCTGAATTGATCAGAGGCGTATTATTTTCACTAAGACTATCCGTCTTACCTCCGTAGGTAGTCTCAGGTCTTTCCAAATAGGTTTTGGTGTTAAAAGTGCTGTTTGCATCAACTTCGTTGAAACGGACATCTTTTTTTACATACCCTTCGCGTTCCAGTATAAATTCATTCACACGATCAGAGCGCCATTCGGCATATTGTACGGCCTGCAGCCAATTGATCCCTACTACAGGATACTCAGCATAAGCAGGGTGTCTCAAATAGTTAGTCGTTAGTTCTTCTACATAGCCCAAGGTATTACGCCATACTAATGTATCCGGGAGTGCTCCTTCGTACACCAGTCGGTATTGTGGGTTTTTAGTCGGGAAAACAGTCTCTAGCCAATTGAGGTATTCATTGTACATTAAATTGGTTACTTCTGTTTCATCAATATAAAAAGACATTACATGCTGTTGGGTAGGGGCGTTATTCCAATCGTGTAATACATCGTCTTGAACTTGCCCCTTGGTAAAGGTACCTCCTTCAATAAACACAAGACCGGGTCCTGTTTCTTGTTCTTCAAATTCGATGTTGTACTGAAATCCCCCTTTCTTGGAATTTATAGACCAACCAGTTCCTCTCGAGACACTGTTTTTTCCGCAGCTTGTTATAAAAAGAGCTGTGAATACCAGTGTGACAAATGTTTTGTAATATGTTGATTTCATGCGCATAGTAGTACTACAAATATAGAATATACTTTTTTAATATCGTATGAGAAGCTATTCTGTTACTTCGATAACGTACTATTTCTAAAAATAGTATGTGATATACCAAAAAAATTATTGAGCTGTATGTTAAAATTATTCGTTTGCATACAAGAAAAAGGGGCGATTATCGTTATATATATATGAAACAATCTTACTTGATACTGCTCCTTAGTGTGTTTTGTTTTTCTACTGATACTCTTTTTGGACAAACAGGTGATCGAGTGATCACAACTGGGGTTCCTTTTTTGATTATCACACCTGACGCCCGTGCAGCTGGAATGGGGGATTTGGGAGTGTCTACAACCCCAGATGCGTATTCACAGCAATGGAACGCGGCAAAGTATCCCTTCTCGGAGGTAGAAAAAGGGATAGGCGTCAGCTACACTCCCTACCTCAGCAAACTAGTAAATGATATTTTTCTAGGAAACTTGACCTATTTTAAGAAAATAGGCGAAAGAGGAGCTTGGGCAAGCAGTTTAAAGTTTTTCAGTTTGGGAGACATCCAATTTAACGAGGTAAACGCAGGAACTATCGTGAATCAAGGGGTAGAGCGTCCAAATGAATTGACCCTGGATATATCTTATAGCCTTAAGCTAAGCGATCAATTTGCCATGGGGGTCTCGGGGCGCTATATTCGTTCTGATTTGAAAATATCTTCAGATCTAGATTCAGCTTCAGCGAATACTCTAGGTGTTGACATTGCAGCATTTTACCAATCTGATGCCCAGAAAATAGGGAGTCAAAATATGCGTTTCAGATCGGGTGTCAATATTTCTAACATAGGCCCTCGATTGGTGTATGATATTGGGGGGCAAAAAAATTTCTTGCCTACCAACCTTAAGTTAGGTAGTAGCGCAGAATGGATTTTTGACGGGAATTCTACTTTTAGTCTCAACATGGAGTTTAATAAATTATTAGTGCCTTCCCCTGTTGCTACTATTAGCGATTCGGGTGATTTGATCTACGCCCAACCGGATGTTAATTTTTTAAAGGGAATGCTACGTTCGTTTAACGATTCTGAAGATGGATTTTCAGAGGAGCTGCAAGAAATTACTTGGGCTCTGGGATTGGAGTATAATTTTCAAGAGGCTCTTGCATTGCGAACAGGTTATTTCAATGAAAGCCAAGAAAAAGGATCGCGACGCTTTGTTACTTTTGGAGCGGGCTTGTTGATTAATCAGATGCAAGTTGATATCTCCTATTTGTTTTCTACGTCTAAAGTGAGAAGCCCATTAGAAAACACCCTTCGTTTTTCACTTAGTTTTGATTTAGCGACGGGAATTGTTCTTCCTGAAGAGGAATAATTTAGCCCTTAAAATCTGAAATTAATTGACTATTTTTACACTCAAATTGAATTGAAAACTATCCAATAGGATTTATGAAAAAAATCACCAAAGAGACTTATTTAAAGTGGTATGAGGATATGCTTTTTTGGAGAAAGTTTGAGGACAAACTTGCTGCTGTATATATCCAACAAAAAGTAAGAGGTTTTCTGCATTTATACAACGGCCAAGAGGCGGTTTTGGCAGGATCCCTACATGCGATGGAAATTGGAAAAGACCGGATGATAACGGCTTACAGGAATCACGTTCAGCCTATAGGTTTGGGGGTCGATCCCAAGCGTGTAATGGCCGAACTTTTTGGTAAAGCCACCGGTACTTCAATGGGATTAGGAGGCTCTATGCATATCTTTTCTAAAGAGCATAAATTTCATGGTGGGCACGGAATCGTAGGGGGACAAATCCCCTTAGGTGCTGGAATGGCATTTGGAGATAAATATTTTAAACGGGATAACGTCACCTTGTGTTATATGGGAGATGGTGCCGTACGTCAAGGATCTTTGCACGAAACACTGAATTTGGCCACGCTTTGGCAGCTGCCTGTCGTTTTTGTTGTTGAAAACAATGGATATGCTATGGGAACTTCTGTTGCCAGAACAGCGAGTCACCAGGAAATTTGGAAGTTGGGACTTGGCTATGAAATGCCTTGTGAACCCGTCGATGGAATGGACCCTGTTGCCGTTGCAAAGGCTATGGACAAAGCGATAACACATGCTCGCAAAGGGAATGGCCCTTCATTCCTTGAAATGAAAACCTATCGATATCGAGGGCATTCAATGTCTGACGCACAACATTACAGAACTAAAGAGGAAGTAGAAGAATACCGTAATATCGACCCAATAGCGCAAGTTAAAGCGGTAATCCTAGAAAAAAAATACGCAAAACAAGAGGCCTTAGACGCTATTGATAAAAGTGTAAAAGCACGAGTGGCAGAATGTGAAAAATTTGCGGAAGAATCGCCTTATCCAGAAAAAGACGTGATGTACAACGCGGTTTACGAACAAGAAGACTACCCATTTCTAAAGCATAAAATTGACTAAATGGCAGAGATTATAAACATGCCTCGTTTGAGTGATACTATGGAAGAAGGAACCGTTGCACAATGGTTCAAAAAAGTAGGTGATAGTGTCAGTGAGGGCGATATACTAGCTGAAATTGAAACGGATAAAGCAACAATGGAGTTCGAGGCTTTTTATGAAGGGGAACTCCTACACATCGGTATACAGGAGGGTGAGTCTGCTCCTGTTGACACGCTTTTAGCCATAATTGGAGAAAAAGGCGAGGATATTTCAGCCTTATTAGGGGGTGGAACGACCTCTAAAGCGGTTGAAGAAGAACCCTCTGATGCGAAAGAAAGCCAAGAGGCTGCTCCTGAACCAGCAAGTATTCCTGAAGGAGTAGAAGTTGTTAGCATGCCTCGACTTAGTGATACTATGGAAGAGGGTACTGTAGCAACGTGGCTTAAAAAAGTCGGCGATACTGTCGAGGAAGGAGATATTCTGGCAGAAATAGAAACCGATAAAGCCACTATGGAGTTTGAGTCTTTCTATTCAGGAAAACTATTATACGTCGGTATCCAAGAAGGGGAATCAGCTGCAGTTGATAGTCTATTGGCTGTTATTGGCCCCGATGGAACAGATGTTGACGCTGTTATTGCTTCAGCAAAGTCCTTGTCAGCATCAAACGCTGCGCCTAAAGAAGAAACACCGCAACAAGTAGAAACCCCAGCTCCAAAAGCTGCACCTGTAGAAACAACGGTTGCTCCAAAAGCAGCGCCAAAATCTTCTGTCGTTTCAACTTCAAACAGCAGAGTAGTTGCTTCTCCTTTGGCCAAGAAAATGGCTGCAGAAAAGGGGATAGATCTTGTACGCATCCAAGGAAGTGGTGACCACGGTAGAATTGTAAAGCGAGATGTAGAAAATTTCCAGCCCTCTGGAATGACAATGACTCAAGGTCCAAAGGGTGTTGAGCAGATTACAGAGTTGGCAAATAGCCAAATGCGAAAAACGATTGCCAAACGTCTTTCGGCTTCTAAATTCTCAGCGCCACATTATTATTTAGGAGTAGAGTTTGACATGGATGCTGCAATAGCTTTCAGAGTCCAGTATAATAGCCTGCCTGACACAAAGATTTCTTTTAACGATATTGTTATCAAGGCAGTAGGAATGGCTCTTAAAGCCCATCCAGAAGTTAATTCTCAGTGGTATGACGATAGAATTGTCCACAACCACCATGTCCATATAGGGGTCGCAGTAGCGGTAGAAGACGGCTTAGTAGTACCCGTTTTAAAATTCGCTAATGAGTTGGCATTGCCACAGATTGGAATGCAAGTAAAAGACTATGCATCAAGGGCGAGAAGCAAAAAGCTAACTCCTCAAGAAATGGACGGTTCTACATTTACAGTTTCGAATCTAGGGATGTTTGGCATACAAGAATTTACGTCTATCATTAACCAGCCTAATTCGGCGATACTTTCGGTTGGGAGTATTGAACAGAAACCCGTTGTGAAAGATGGAAAAATTGTTGTTGGGAATACAATGAAGTTGACCTTGGCCTGCGACCATAGAACGGTAGACGGCGCTACAGGAGCCCAGTTTCTACAGACTTTAAGAGGGTTTATAGAGAACCCTTTGACAATGTTAATCGCCTAGAAGCGCTTTTAAATTGTTCTTGTAAAAACGCCGTAAGAAGTAAAAAAGCGGTATTTTTCTTTTATGAAAACAATAGTTGTAAGTGGGGCTAGCAGAGGGATTGGATTTGAGTTATGTCGTCTGTCCAAAGAGGCAGGATTGCAAGTCATAGCCCTTAGTAGAAACCTCGAGCCACTTAGGGAATTAGATATAGTTAAATTTTCTGTAGACTTATCTGAGCCTAATTCGATGGCTCCATTTCTAGATTATGTAGAGGTTCAGAAAATTCAACTTGATTTTCTTGTCAACAATGCGGGCACATTGCTAAACAAAGCGTTTAAAGAGTCGACTTGGGAAGTCTTTGAGTCCGTCTATAAAGTCAATGTATTTGGACTAGCAGAACTGACTCGAGTAATCCTTCCTTTCATGTCAGCTTCGGGGCATGTAGTTTCTATCTCCAGTATGGGGGGCATCCAAGGGAGCTCGAAATTCCCCGGTTTAGCAGCGTACAGCAGTAGCAAAGGAGCGGTAATCACATTAACAGAATTATTGGCAGAAGAATACAAAGAATCAGGCCCTTCGTTTAATGCTCTTGCATTGGGAGCGGTACAGACAGAGATGTTAGCCGAGGCTTTCCCAGGCTATCAAGTCCCCATTACCGCTGTTCAAATGGCCCAATACATTCTTGATTTTGTTCAGAAAGGGCATCAATTCTACAATGGAAAAGTATTGCCAGTAGCCAATAGTACGCCCTAGTATTCTATGGAGGAGCTGTTAGCCTATATTCCTGTACCCTCTCATTCTTATGTACAAGGACTTTTAAAGCCCTTGCCTATACAAGTTCGTCTAACCCAAAAGCGACTGAGTAAGCATGGGGATTATCGAAAACGCTTGGATGGAATTCATGAGATTAGTTTGAATGTTACGGAGAATTCCTACCGGTTTTTAATTACATTGATTCATGAAATAGCCCATTATGTTGCTTTTGAAAAATACGGGTTTCGAATAAAGCCTCATGGGAGTGAATGGAAAAGCACCTATAAAGAACTTATGTTACCCCTTTTGCATCCAGCTGTATTTCCGGACGCTCTATTGTCCAAGCTGGCCCTTCATTTTAAGAACCCTAAAGCGGCTACAGATACAGATTTTGAGCTAGTAAGGGTGTTGAATCGCTATGATTCAGATACGGAGAAAATCTACCTTTTTGAGTTGGAAAAAGGCGAAGCATTTGTCTTAGAAAATGGAAAAAAATTTAAGCGAGGCCTCAAAAGGCGAAAACGATTCGAATGTGAAGAAATTGGGACTCAAAAACACTATCTGGTCAGTCCTCATGCTACAGTAAAAAGACTGTCAGCTGCTGAAGCTGATAGTGCTTGATTATTTTGTTATTTCAGAGCGGTAAGCCCTTCGTACTCTCTTAAACAGCTCTGATGAATAGACAAAGTCTCCAATGGATTTGTTGTCTGTAACAAAGATCTCTTCTTTGTTTCCTTCCCATGCCTTTTTACCGTTTTCTAAAAAGATTATTTTTTGTCCAATTTCCATTACGGAATTCATGTCGTGGGTATTGATCACGGTTGTGATTTGATATTCTTCGGTAATTTCCTGAATCAAATTATCAATGATGATAGCTGTTTTAGGGTCAAGACCAGAATTTGGTTCATCACAGAACAGGTATTTTGGATTCATGACAATCGCTCTTGCAATGGCGACTCTTTTTTGCATACCTCCAGAAATTTCAGAAGGTAGTTTATTATCTGAATCAATTAGATTGACTCTTTTGATGACTGTCTGTGCTTGCTCGCGTCTTTCTTCTTCACTTTTGTGGGTTAACATCTCCAATGGAAACATGATATTTTCTTCCACCGTCATAGAATCAAAAAGGGCACTTCCTTGAAAAACCATTCCAATATCTTGTCGCAATTGTATTCTCTCTTGAGAACTCATTTGATCCAGTATTTTTCCATCATAGCGAATGGTACCCTGATCAATTTCATGCAACCCCAAAAGGCATTTTAAAAAAACGGTTTTACCAGATCCACTCTGTCCAATAATTAAGTTGGTCTTGCCCTTATCAAAAGTGGCAGAGATTCCCTTGAGGACTTCCGTTTTTCTAAACGATTTAAAAATGCTATCCGCTTGAATCATTTTAGGTTAATAAAATTTGGGTAACGATATAATTCACGATGATGATGGCGACACTTGTCCATACAAAAGAGGTGGTACTTGCTTTTCCAACATCCAAAGCTCCTCCTTTGAGATAAAAGCCGTGATAGGAAGGAACGGTGGCGAGTAGGAAGGCAAATAAAAATGTTTTGACAAAAGCATAGCTAACATGAAACGGAATAAAATCCAGTTGGATTCCTTCAATAAATTCTGCACTTGTAGAAAAGCCACCGTACACACAGGCTACATAGCCTCCAATAACTCCTAAAAACATGGCTATGGTAATAATAAAAGGATAAAATAAAAGGGCGACTATCTTCGGGAAAATCAAATAATTATGGGTATTTATCCCCATCACTTCCAAAGCGTCTATTTGTTCTGTAACGCGCATTGTGCCAATGCTGGAAGTAATATAAGAGCCTACTTTCCCCGCCATAATAACAGAGATAAAGGTAGGCGCAAATTCGAGAATAACAGATTGTCTTGTAGCAAACCCGACAAGGTTTCTAGGCAATAATGGATTTTCCATATTTAAAGCTGTCTGGATGGCTACAACCCCACCGACAAAGAATGAAATAAAGGAAACAATACCGAGAGAGCCAATTACCAGAGATTCAATATCTGTCAGGATTAGCTTTCTGAGAATAGACCATTTGGTAAACTTCTCAAATATTTTTTGGAGCATGATAAAGTAGCGGCCTATTTGAACAAGAAGTTTCATAGCTACTCAAAATTAAGAATTTAAAACGGCACTGCCGCGTTAAATTAGACGCGATATGTTATTGCATTGATATTCATACCAGCACCTACGCTAGCAAATAAGATGATGTCTCCTTCTTGGATTTGATGATCTTGAAAGTGAGTTTTTCGAACCAAGTCAAAAAGGGTCGGGACAGTTGCCACGGAACTATTCCCAAAAGTTTCAATATTCATAGGGAGGATGTCCTCTGGAGCAGTTGTTTTGTATAGTCTATAGAAGCGTTTTACAATCGCTTCATCCATTTTAAGATTGGCTTGGTGGATGAAAATTTTCTTTAAATCTTCAATTGCGACCCCTGCTTTGTCGAGACATTCCTTCATGGCTTTAGGAACATTTGTCAAGGCAAACTCATATACTTTTCGACCCTGCATTTTAATGTATTTAGTAGCGTCATTATTTTTTTTGTTAGACGTACCAAAAAAGATATAATCCGCTTCCCCTTCAGCAGTATAAGTCGCCGTAGCATGGGATAGTATTCCTTCTGTAGTGTCACTCTTTTCGACTATGGTAGCACCCGCCCCATCGGCATATATCATGGAATCTCTGTCGTGGGGATCTGTAATTCGGGAAAGCGTTTCAGATCCAATCACTAAGCAACGGGAAGCCATTCCGGCTTTAATAAAAGCATGGGCTTGAATCATTCCTTCTACCCAACCAGGGCAGCCAAAGATCAAGTCATAGGCGACACATTTGGGGTTTTTAATCCCCAGCTTTGCTTTTACTTTTGCAGCGACGCAGGGAAGATTGTCTATTTGGGAAGACTGTGCTTGGATGTCTCCAGCGTTTTGGGCTAAGATGATATAATCAAGGGTCTCTGCATCGATTGAAGCATCTTGTATTGCTATTCGGGCCGCTTCAGTGGCAAGGTCTGAGGAGGTCACTGTAGCGTCAATATATTTCCGCTCTCGAATCCCCGTAATAGAAGAGAATTTCTCAATGATTTCTTCATTACTATTGGGGATAGCTACCCCAGCAGTATCAAAAAAGTCATTGCTAAGAAACTCTGTATTCTTGTGGATTACATTAGGAATGTAAGCGCCAGTACCAATTATTCTTGCCTTCATAATTAGATAACGAATTTCTAAGAATTATAACGTAAGCCCTAGCGAGGTGAAAAAACCTCTACGATACTCAAGGCGGCACAAATTTCTTATTTTTTATCGTTAAGTTTAGTATTTAGCCTTCATTATAGGATTCTACAGGGGAACAGCTGCAAATTAAATTACGATCCCCAAAGGCTTCATCTACTCTTCTTACCGTAGGCCAGAATTTATTTTCACTGACAAAAGGAAGCGGAAAAGCAGCCTTTTTTCGACTGTAAGCATAAGGCCATTCATCACTGGTAATCATTTCTTGAGTGTGTGGAGCATTTTTTAGCAATGCTATAGAATCGGGATCACTGTGAATTGCCTCAATCTCCATTCGAATGGAAATAAGGGCCTCGCAAAAGCGATCTATTTCCTCAAGATTTTCACTTTCAGTAGGCTCAATCATCATGGTGCCTGCAACCGGAAAGGAGACTGTGGGTGCATGGAAACCATAATCCATTAATCGTTTGGCAATATCCGTAACTTCTATCGCTACAGACTTGAAGTCACGACAATCAATAATTAACTCGTGTGCTGCTCTTCCATTTTCGCCTGCATATAAAACTTCAAAAGCTCCTTCTAGTCTTTTTTTGATATAATTTGCATTCAGGATGGCTATCTCAGTGGCTTTTGTAAGTCCCGTTCCGCCTAGCATTTTGATGTACCCATAGGAGATTAGGCAAGCTAATGCTGACCCCCATGGTGCTGCTGAAATAGCCGTAATGGCTTTTTCGCCTCCTGTTTTTACAAGAGGATTTGATGGTAAAAAGGGAGCTAAATGGGCAGCTACACAAATCGGACCTACACCAGGGCCACCCCCACCATGCGGGATGGCAAAAGTTTTATGAAGATTCAAGTGACAAACATCAGCTCCAATTTCAGCCGGACTTGTAAGCCCTACCTGGGCATTCATATTGGCGCCGTCCATGTACACTTGCCCTCCAAATCTGTGAATCAATTCAGTAATATCTTGAATTTTACTTTCAAAGACCCCATGTGTAGAGGGATAGGTAATCATTAAGGCGGCTAAGTTATCAGCGTGTTTTTCTGCTTTTTCTGATAGGTCCTCCCAATCAATATTTCCTTTGCTGTCTGTTTTGGTAACCACGACCTTCATACCTGCCATTACAGCCGAAGCGGGGTTGGTTCCGTGCGCAGAGGCAGGGATTAGGCATATATTGCGATGATGATCGTTGTTGGCATGATGATAAGCCCTAATGACCATTAGGCCTGAATATTCCCCTTGTGCTCCCGAATTGGGCTGCAGCGAGGTGGCGGAAAAGCCTGTTACTTCATTTAATTGAGCTTCCAACTCATGCAATACAGTTTGATATCCTTTGGCTTGATCTATCGGAACAAAAGGGTGTAAACCATTCCATTGCGAATGACTCAAGGGAAGCATCTCTACTGCTGCATTCAACTTCATGGTGCAGGAACCTAGGGAGATCATAGAATGATTGAGTGCTAGATCCTTTCTTTCCAAATTTTTAATGTAGCGCATCAGTGCTGTTTCAGAATGATAAGCATTGAAGACAGGATGTGTTAAATAGTCAACAGCCCGGCGGTACTCTTCAGGTAATCGATTTTCGGTAGTCGCACTTTCTAACACTGCTTTTTGCCCAGATGCCTCTTCAAAGACACTTACTAGTTTTTGAAGTGTGGCTTCATCTGTGGTTTCATTGAGCGAAACAGTCAATTGATCAGCCTCAATATAATTGAGATTAATCCGTTTTTTTAAAGCGATAGGCTCAACAATGGCTCTAGAAGCTTCGATGTGTAGGGTGTCAAAGAAAGTAGCGTTTTTTTGTGTATACCCTAATTTTTCTAAGCTACTCGAAAGACGGACAGTCATGTCGTGAATATGCAACGCTATTTTTTGCAGCTTTTTAGGTCCGTGATACACTGCATACATACCTGCCATTACGGCTAATAAGACTTGTGCAGTGCAAATATTTGAAGTAGCCCGATCTCTTTTAATATGTTGCTCTCTTGTTTGCAGTGCCATTCTGAGCGCTGGCTTTCCGTCTGTATCGATAGTTTGTCCGATAATTCTTCCTGGAACATGTCTTTTGTACTCTTCAAGAGTCGCAAAAAAAGCAGCATGGGGCCCCCCATATCCCAAGGGGATTCCAAGGCGTTGGGTCGACCCTACAACTACATGAGCCCCTAATTTTCCAGGTGCCTCAAGGACAAGCAATGATAGTATATCAGCAGCAACGGCCACTTTAATGTCCAATTTATTAAAAGCGGTAATATGCTTTTTCAGATCTGGAATAGTTCCGTTTTTACCTGGGTATTGAAAGAGGGCTCCAAAGAAAGCGTCGGATAGTTCTGTGTCATCTGCTCTTCCGATAACCAATTCGATACCGAGGGGCTGAGAACGGGTCTGTAGTAGCGAGAGGGTCTGTGGCAAGACTTGCTCATCGACAAAAAAGCGACAGCTATTTTGTTTTTTTTGATCTCTTGTTCGTACGGCAAATAACAGAGACATCGCCTCTGCGGCGGCAGTACTTTCATCGAGTAAGGAGGCATTCGAAATAGGAAGGCCTGTTAAATCACATACTACTGTTTGGAAATTAAAAATAGCTTCCAATCGCCCCTGTGCAATCTCAGCTTGATAAGGGGTGTAAGCCGTATACCAGCCTGGGTTTTCTAAAATATTTCTTTGTATGACGGCAGGCGTTATCGCAGGGTGGTATCCCATCCCTATAAAACAATCATACAGTTCATTTTGATTCCCAAGATTTTGAATTTCTTTGAGAAACTGATGTTCTGTGATTCCCTCTGGAAGGTGTAAGGGTTCTTTTAATCGAATGGGATTTGGAATGGTTTGCGCAATTAATTCCTCCACACTATCAAGTTGGAGTTTTTGCAACATGTTTCCTATTTCTTGTTCGTTTGGCCCAATATGTCGGCTCTCAAAAGTATCTGGATGCATTTAAGAAATATTAAGCCTCAAAATTAAAAGATTTTGAGTGATATTTTATGGTAAAAATGGGGGAAACCCAATAAATTTTCAACGCTTAGTAGGACTTATTAACAGTTTAAATACTTTTACACTGATGAAGTCCCTAAAGTTTATTTTTGATGCTTACATACAGTCCAGTATTCATGTGAGTCTAGCAGTAGTATCTCTTTTGGCAGTTACTTCTTTTCAATTTGAGATTCGCTTTACGGAAACCCTCTATTTTTTGACTTTCGCGGCGACACTTGTTGGCTACAATACAATCAAATACGGTTGGCATAAAACGACTTTGTACCGCATGGTACCTAATCGTTTTCCAGTACTTACCATAACAGCATCGGTATTCCTATTACTTGGTTTTTGGACGCTGCCTTGGAAACAACAAATGGTGTTCTTGCTGACGGGTTTATTGGTTTTGTTTTATGTATACCCTATTCAAAGGGGCAGTACTAATCTCCGCAATCAGCAAAAGATCAAAATCTATTGGGTAGCTTTTGTCTGGAGCTTGTTTACGGTTCTCTTTCCTGTAGTCAATGCTAAAATGGACTCCTTTTTGGTCATTGCAGTAGGGGTTCATCGGTTTGTTTTTGTTTTGTGTGCCACAATTCCATTTGAAATACGAGATTTAGCTACTGATGCTCCTAGTCTAAGGACTTTGCCCCAACGATTTGGAGTTTTGTCAACGAAATGGATAGGGGTTGTCTTGGGGGCAAGTAGTTGTTTTTTTGCCCTGTGGATGCGATGGGAGTCTATTTGGATAAGCCTTAGCATTCATCTGCTGTTGGTAGTAAGCATTGTAAATGCAAGGACGAAACAAGGGTCTTATTACGCTAGCTTTTGGGTGGAAAGTATTCCTATAATATGGCTTCTAGTACAAGTAGAGATTAGCTAGTGACCAAACCACTTCTTCGCAATAATGCATCTACATCAGGCTCTTTTCCAGTAAAACGTTTGTATAATAGCATGGGATGCTCAGTGCCTCCTTTGGAAAGGATATGTTCGGCAAATTCCTGAGCAACATCAGGATTGAGGATACCACGTTCTTTAAAATACTCAAATGCGTCTGCATCTAATACTTCAGCCCATTTATAGCTGTAATAACCGGCCGCATAGCCTCCTTGAAAAATATGCGAAAAAGAAGTGCTCATTGCGTTTTCAGCAATATCAGGAGTGTTTTGAAACGGGGCCAATACCTTTGTTTCATGTGCTTTTATCTCTTTTATAGTAGCGGCCTCTTTTGTGTGATACGACAAGTCTAATGCGGCAAAACTTAACTGTCTTAACATTTGCAAGCCTTGTTGAAATTGAGCTGTTTTCTTAAGCTTTATAATTTCTTCCTCTGGTAACGGTTCTTGAGTTTGATAATGATAGGCAAAGTGGTCAAGTGCTTCCTTTTCATAGCACCAATTTTCCATAATTTGACTGGGCAGTTCAACAAAATCCCAATACACATTTGTGCCACTCAAGGCGCTATAAGTAGTGTTGGCCATCATACCGTGAAGGGCATGACCAAATTCATGAAACAGGGTTGTTACTTCCTGAAAGCTCAACAAAGAAGGTGTGGATTCTGTAGGAGGAGTAAAATTGCATACAATTGAAATGTGTGGCCGTTTTCCTTTTTTTTGCGAGCGGTAAGAGGTCATCCAAGCGCCATTACGTTTCCCTGGGCGTGGAAAAAAATCCATATACAACAATGCCTTGAAGTCCCCTGATTCAGCGTGAACTTTATAGCATTGAACGTCTTTATGATAGCCTTCTATTTCGTTAGTTTTTTCAAACTGAAGTCCATAAAGTGTCGTTACAATTTTAAACAAGCCACCAATAACATTGTTCAATTCAAAGTAGGGCTTCAGCTTTTGTTCATCCAATTCTAACTGTTCTTGTTTCAATTTTTCAGTTAAAAAGGCGGTATCCCATTTTTGAATCGTATCAGCTTGCAGATAGGTCTTGGCTATTTTCTCCAATTCTTCCCACTCTTTGGTAGCTGCGGCAGAGGCTTTGGAGTTCAGGTGATCCAAAAAAGATTTTACTTTTTCTTCTGATTCTGCCATTCGTTCTTCCAAAACGAAAGCAGCATGTGATTCGTACCCCAATAATTGGGCGCGTTCTTTTCTCCTTTTAATAATGGTGAGAATCAGATCGGTATTCTTGTTGTCGTTATTTTGAAATCCTTTTTTTCCGAATGCAAGAGCCAATTCTTTTCGTAGGTCTCTATTCTCAGCATAGGTCATAAAGGGGACATAGCTGGGGTAGTCAAGGGTGAACACCCAGCCTTCCAATTCTTTGCTTCTAGCAACTTCGGCTGCTGCTTCTTGGACGGCCGCAGGAAGACCTTTTAAATCTTCTTTTTGAGTAATATGTAAGAAATAGGCTTGCGTATCGGCCAAAACATTTTCTCCAAATGTGAGTGATAATTGCGCTAGATCAGTATCAATCTTACGTAATTCTTCTTTTTGCTCCTCATTCAAAAGGGCTCCATTGCGGGTAAATCCTTTGTACTGTTTTTCCAATAACGTTTTTTCTTCCTGTGTCAGCAGAGACCGATCTTCGTTTTCGTATACAAATTTGATCCTTTCAAATAGCCTTGGATCCAAGCGAAGTGTATTCTGGAATTCCGTTAATAGTGGGGCTGCTTGTTGGGTGACTTTTTGAAGCTCTTCACTTGTTTCAGCAGCATTGAGATTGTATAGTAAAGCCGCATTTCGATTCAGTAATGTTCCTAACGAATCGAGGGGGGCTATTGTGTTTCGAAAACTAGCAGCACCCTCTTGAGTCAGAAGAGTCTCAAGTTCTTCTTTGGCTTTTTCAATGGAAAATTCTAGGGCAGGCAGAAAGTGTTCTGTTTTTATCTTCGAAAATGGGGCCGCCTCAAAGGGGCTGTCAAAGCTTTCTAATAAAGGATTATGCACGAACTATGATTTTAAGTCTTTCGCGCTATCGTGAACTTTCTGAGCAAGAGATTCTTTGTAGGCGATCATTTTTTGTTGAATAGAGGCATCTGTACTCCCCAGGATTTGAGCGGCTAAAAGTCCGGCATTCTTTGCGCCATCTAGTGCTACTGTTGCAACAGGAACTCCTCCCGGCATTTGGAGAATAGATAAAATGGAATCCCAGCCATCGATAGAGTTTCTAGATTTTACAGGAACCCCAATTACGGGTAAAGGACTCAAAGAAGCAATCATTCCAGGTAGGTGGGCTGCTCCACCAGCACCTGCAATGATGACCGCCATTCCTTTTTTGTGGGCATTTTTCCCATACTCCATCAATTTATCAGGGGTCCGATGTGCAGAAACGATATCCACGTCCACGGGGATTTGAAATTCTTTCAGAATGTCAATTGCTTCTTGCATTATGGGAAGGTCTGACTGACTTCCCATTATAATTCCTACTGTTGCCATATTATTTACTTATTACTTCAATCGATTCTTTTACCTGTTCAGCAAGATCTCTCGCTTCTTTTAAGGATGGGTGCACTATGGTGACATGTCCCATTTTTCGGAAAGGACGGGTTTCTTTTTTACCATAAATATGAGGCGATACTCCCTCCATTCCTAATATATGATCTATGTTTTTGTAGATAACGGGGCCATTGTGGCCTTCTTTCCCTACTAAATTGACCATAACAGAACTCACTTTATTATCCGTTTTGCCAAGTGGTAAATCCAAGATGGCTCTAATGTGTTGTTCAAACTGTGATGTATAAGCTGCTTCAATAGTGTAATGACCACTATTATGAGGTCTTGGGGCTACTTCATTGACCAAAATATCTCCCTCTTGCGTCAGGAACATTTCTACTGCTAATAGGCCTACATGATTAAATTTTTCAGAGACCAATCGAGCAACTTGAGTCGCTTTTTCTTCTATCTCTTGGGGAACCTGTGCTGGACATAGTACATATTCTACTTGATTAGCTGTAGGATGAAATTCCATTTCAACTAGTGGATATACCTTGATTTCTCCCTGTGGACGTCGGCATACCATGACCGCTAATTCTTTCTCAAAAGGAACCAGGTCTTCCGCTAGACAACTGCCTTCTTGCAATCCTACTAAATCAGTATTATTTCGTACGATTTGAACGCCATAGCCATCATACCCTAAGCTACTTGACTTCCACACAAAAGGGAACGATAAGTTTCCTTTTAAAACAGCTTGTTTCAGAGCGTCGAGAGTATCAAAAATGGTAAATGAGGCCGTTGGAATATTCGTGTCTTTGTAAAATTGTTTTTGAATGCATTTGTTTTGAATGCGCTCTAAAACGTCCGGTTGTGGGTACACTTGAACGCCTTTCTTTTGCAGTGTTTTTAATGCTTCTACGTTCACATTTTCGATTTCTATAGTCAAGACATCAACATCTGAACCAAACTCAACAACCGTTTGATAATCAAGCAGATCACCTACTTCAAACACATCGCAGGCCAAGCGTGCTGGGGCTTGAGAGCTAGGGTCTAAAACTTTTGTTTTGAGGTCCCATTGGCGGCTGCAATACAATAACATTTTACCCAGCTGACCACCCCCTAATATTCCGATAGTTTTGGTACTTGAAAAAAAACTCATTCTCAATTTTGAGACAAAAATACGGATATCTTCCGGCTAAGAGAAAAAAGGGAGACAAAATGGATATCTTTGGCCATATTTATTTTATTCATGAAGATATTAGTATTTTTTGGTAAGCCAGGAGCTGGAAAAGGGACGCAGGCAGCTCTTTTAAAAGAGCAGTATAGCCTGGTGCATATTTCTACAGGAGATCTCTTTAGATATAATATTAAAAACCAAACGGCCTTAGGGAAGCTCGCTCAGTCGTATATTGATGCCGGTGATCTGGTGCCCGATCAGGTGACAATTGATATGTTGGAAGCCGAAGTTGAAAATAATCCAGAGGCAAAAGGATTTATTTTTGATGGCTTTCCAAGGACACAAGCACAGGCAAAAGCTTTGGACGCTTTTTTAACTGGAAGGGCTCTTTCAATAACCGCAACAATTGCCCTTGAAGCAGCTGACGACATTCTAGTCCATCGTCTTCTTAAAAGAGGGGAGACTAGTGGTCGTACCGACGATCAAGATGAGGCGAAAATTAGAAACCGTTTTGAGGAGTACAATCAAAAAACAGCGCCTTTAAAATCTTATTATGAGGATCAAGGGAAGTTTTATACGCTTGATGGAATTGGTACTATGGAGGAAATAAGCAACAGACTCAAAACACTCATTGACAGCTTGTAGAAAAGGATGACTGAAGGAAATTTTGTCGACTACGTTAAACTATTTGTTACCTCTGGAAACGGAGGAAGTGGCTCTACCCATTTGCGAAGAGAAAAATTTGTAGCCAAGGGTGGACCCGACGGAGGCGACGGAGGAAGAGGTGGCCATGTCATCATTCGTGCCAATCCCAATCTTTGGACTCTTTATTCCTTTAAATTTAAGAAGCACTTTTCTGCTGGTCATGGAGAAGCAGGAGGGAAAAGTAGAAGTTTTGGAGCCCAAGGCGAGGATGCCTATCTAGAAGTGCCCCTGGGGACTGTTGTAAAGAATGCCGAAACAGGGGAAACACTCTTTGAGATTACCGATAAAGGGCAAGAAGAAATCATACTTAAAGGAGGTTTAGGAGGCCGTGGAAACTGGCATTTTAAATCTGCTACGCGACAAACACCACGTTATGCGCAACCCGGTTTAGAAGGTACTCAAATACAAATAACCCTAGAGCTTAAAGTACTGGCAGATGTTGGTTTAGTTGGCTTTCCCAATGCGGGAAAATCAACTCTATTGGCGAATCTTACCGCGGCAAAACCCAAAATTGCCGACTATGAATTCACCACTCTAAAACCCAATCTAGGCATTGTTCCCTACAGAGAATTTCGCTCTTTTGTCATGGCAGATATTCCGGGTATCATCGAAGGTGCTTCTGAAGGAAAAGGATTGGGGCATTATTTCCTTCGTCATATCGAACGAAATTCTATTCTTCTGTATATGATACCAGCCGATACTGCCGATGTCAAAAAGGCTTTTGACACACTGCGGTCTGAGTTAATTGCCTACAATCCAGAATTGGTGGATAAAGAATATGTAGTAGCCCTTACCAAATGTGACTTGCTTGACGATGAGCTCAAAGCAGAATACCGTCAAGAACTACAAACTAACTTTTCGGATATTCCGCACTTTATGATATCCGCTGTCGCACAAACAGGGCTTCAGGAATTGAAAGATGGATTGTGGAAACTTTTAAACCCCACTGTTTGATGACCGGAAAAATTCATTTTATAGCCATAGGCGGAAGTGCTATGCACAGCTTGGCGATTGCCTTGTCTCGAGAAGGTAAAGTCGTGAGTGGGAGTGATGATAGTATCTTTGAGCCTTCTAAAAGTAAATTAGAAAAGGCAGGCTTGCTGCCAGAAAGTGTAGGCTGGTATCCAGAAAAAATCACAGAAGATTTAGAAGCTGTCATTTTAGGAATGCATGCCAAAAAAGACAATCCTGAATTAGCAAGAGCTCAAGCGTTGGGGATAGCTGTTTTCTCGTATCCGGAGTATTTGTATCAAGTTACTCAAAACAAAACACGAATTGTAATTGCAGGGAGTCACGGTAAAACAACCATCACCGCTATGATATTGCATGTTCTCAACTATCATGCTATTTCTATTGACTTTATGATTGGTGCCGCTTTAGAAGGGTATGAAAACGCTGTTCATCTAACAGCAGATAATGATTTTGTTCTTTTAGAAGGAGACGAATATTTATCCTCGCCAATAGATTCACGGTCTAAATTTTTATGGTACCAGCCTCATTTAGCGGTTATCAGTGGTATTGCTCGTGACCATGTAAATGTATTTCCCACAGAGGAAAGTTATGTGCAACAGTTTGAGAGTTTTATCGACAGTATAGAACCAGGAGGGGTGTTGATTTACAATACTGAAGATGTTGTTTTGACTAGGATCGTATTAGCCAGTCAAAATACAATAAAGAAAACACCCTACAGGACTGCAGACAATCAAATAGTAGATGGGGTTACTTATTTAGAAACAGACGAAGGAGGGGTTCCGCTTTCTGTTTTTGGCGATCATAATATGTCCAATCTGTCTGCTGCTCGTTGGATTACACAATTAGTGGGCGTTTCTGAGGAAGATTTTGTGGAGGCTATTGCTTCTTTTAAAGGAGCCTCCAAGCGATTAGAATTGGTAGTAAGAGGGTCTACTGGAGTACTGTTTAAAGATTTTGCACATGCCCCAAGTAAAGTAAAAGCTACTACCGATGCAGTCCAAAAGCAGTTTGGAAAAAAGCGAATCTTGGCTTGCCTGGAATTGCATACTTATAGCAGTCTCAATCCAGAATTCATAACGAACTATCAAGGGGCTTTGGCAGCTGCTGACGAAGCGATTGTCTTCTATGATCCCGAAGCGCTTAAGATTAAAAATAGACCTCATATTGCTACAGAAGATATTAAAAAGGCTTTTCAGCATCCTGATTTGAAGGTCTTTACAGTACCAGCTGATTTGCATCAGCATTTGCTTACTAATGCCTATGACAATACCGTTTTGCTTATGATGAGCTCAGGTAATTATGGGGCTATAGATTGGGATTCTCTGGCTGATCGGGTACACTCTTTTTAGGTATGTGTTTCTCGTAGAGTTGTTCAATCACGTTTTTTTCTAAAGGATATTTAGTGAAGAGTGCCTCTTTAGCTGCGGTTTGGTCTTTTTTGTGTTTGTCTTGAGAAATTTTGTGCTTACCCTCCCATGATTCAATTTCTATCTCAAAACCAACAATATACGAGAGAGCGGCTTCCATTCTAGGATTATCGGGGTCTAATTGATATTTTGCAGCGGAACCTTCTAGCTTTTGCGTCATCTCAACCAGACTTTTCTTGATGGCCTGTGGGTCTTCAATCAGCTTTGGGATTCCTCTAAAATGAGACTTAAAGTAATTCCAGGTAGGGAGTTGAGTGGAGTGGTAGATTGAAGGAGAGATATAGGTTTCGGGTCCATTGAAAATCAATTCCACTTCTCGATTGCTTTTTAGTGCTTCTAATTGTGGATTGTAGATGTCCAAGTGTCCTATAAAAGAACCCAGCTTTTCATTTTCTTGATAGACCAAAGGCAAGTGAGAACTCAGAATTTTATCATTAAAAAAACTCACGACGGTCGCCAGTGGAAACTGTTGCGCTAGGTATACGCAGTTTAAAAAATTGGCTTCTTGGTGATGTTGGGGTGGGTATTTCATAATGTCTTCCTGTAAAAATACAGTATCTTATTGAGCAAACCTACTGAATATGAATACCCCCAGGAAAAAAGCCTTGACCATAAAAGAATGGGATCTGACCGATCGACCCCGAGAAAAGTTGCTAAACCTTGGGGTTTCTGCTTTGAGTAATGCAGAATTATTAGCCTTAGTTATAGGAAGTGGATTGCCTGGAATGAGTGCGGTTGCTATCATGAAAAAGCTGCTTCGTGATGCAGACCATCAATTGCAGAAACTAGCTCAGAAAAGTATTCCAGAATTGCTAAAAATCAAAGGAATAGGTCCTGCAAAAGCAGTTAAAATCAAAGCTGCTCTTGGGCTCGCGACACGCTATTCAATTGAAAGCACAAAGGAGCTCCGCTCTATTCAAACCAGTCATACGGCCTTTGAATTGTTGCATACAACTTTAGGCTACTTGGATCACGAGGAATTTTGGGTTTTATATTTGAATCAGGCCAATCGACTCTTGGGTCAGTTTCAACTCAGTAAAGGGGGAATCTCCCAAACTGTTGTCGATGTAAGATTGTTATTTAAGCGCGCAATTGAATGGAATGCCACCGCAATTATTTTAGCACATAATCATCCCTCTGGAAATCTTACACCCAGTGCGTCGGATAAAAATGTGACACAAAAAATCAAAAAAGCAGCGGATTTGTTGGATATAAGGTTGCTGGATCATATCATAATTTCAGCAGAAAAATATCTTAGCTTTGCGGACAAAGAATTACTTTGAATATCCTAGTATACACACCGACACTGACAAATCGATTCCAGTTTGTGTTGCGACAGATGTTTGTGCGGATTCTTGAAATCCCTATTGCTTTTACGACTTCCTTAGATGAATTTGTTGCCTTCTCAGGGCCAAAATTCAGTTATGCTTCAGATCCACTTGGTCAAGAATTTCATGTTTATGCTTCGGGTTTTTTACAGGAACAAGGTATTTCCTACAGAGCACTTGAGCCTGGTGTTTGGGGTGATTACCCTGTGATTTTCGCACACGATAAGCCTTCCAAAATCCCCTTTGATATATTTGCTGCTAGTTTTTATTGCCTGTCGCGATATGAAGAATACTTGCCGCATATCAAAGACGATGAAGGATGTTTTCCAGCTCATCAATCCTGGGTCTTTGAGCACCATGCAGTAGCCTTGCCATTGGTAGATCTCTGGGCGGTACGATTTTTAGCCTTATTGCAAAAAGAATTCCCTGAATGGAGTCTCCAAAAGCAAAAAACAAAAGCAGCATCAATATCTTATTTTGAGATTCAAAATCCATTGAAATATGGCTTCAAGCCTCGGCTGAGTAAGTGGGTGCAGTTTTTTCAGTCCGTGTGGAAATTAAATCTCTTGGAGGGACTAGAACAGCTATTAGTTGAAATGCGTTTGATAGAGGATCCTTATAACAATTATGAGGAAGTACTGACTCAACTTCATCAGCTACAGAGCAAAGCTGAATTCTATTTTCTTTTTTCTCAGCGGTCCCAAAATGGAATTGCAACAGCAGTGTACAATACTCGTTTTCATTCTTTAATAAAAGGAGTTTCGGATTACTCTCTAACGAGCTCATTGCTCTCAGAGCAAGCCCAATTGCAGGAAAAAATCCTCGAGAAAGAAATTCAAGATTTAACGAAGTTAATCCACAGGCCCATCAAAAGAACTCGTTTTCATGGAGGCCTTCGGTCGATTTCAAAAGCCTATGGAAATTTATTGCAGCAAGAAGTGCTTCACGATCTCAGTATGGGCTATGAGAAGTATATTGGGTATCGAGCTTCAACTGCAGTTGCTTTTTTTTATTACGACTTGGAGAACGAATACCAAACTCCTCTGATGGTGCACCCTGTAGTAGCTACTGAAAAGGGATTGAGAGCGCTTGGCCCCCAGGAAGCATTTTCAAAATTATCTAAGCTCGAAGCGGAATTGCCTACCGCAACAGCAATTCAAAGGGTCTTTTTTTCAAATTTCATTTGGCAAGAGAGTGAAGAAGAGGAGCAATGGAGACTTGAATTTTTTAACTATATTCAAAAACATGCTAACTCTTGACAGGATAACCACTGTATTTTTTGATTTGGATCATACTCTTTGGGATTTTGAAAAAAATTCTGAATTGACATTCAAAAAAATATTTCATGAAGAAAAGATTCCTCTCGACTTAAAGGTCTTTATAGAAGTATACAGCCCCATCAATCACGCGTGTTGGAAACTCTATCGCAACAACAAAATAACACATGCTGAACTCCGAAACAGACGTCTGAAAAAGACTTTTGAAGAATTAAAATTTGACTATAATGAGCGTTTATTGGAAACAGTAAACACCCATTATATGGACTATTTAAGCGACTTTACTCATTTGTTTGAAGGGACCCACCAGCTGCTTAAAAAGCTGGGACCCCAATATGATTTACATATTATCACCAACGGTTTTGATGAGGTGCAGTTTCATAAAATGAAGAACTCGGGACTGGCTCCTTATTTTAAAGAAATAATAACAGCAGAGCAAGCAGGATTTAAAAAACCAAGTCCTGAAATCTTTGAGTACGCCTTGAAAAAAGCAGCTAAAACAAGTGGCGAATCTCTGATGATTGGAGATAGTTTCGAAGCGGATATACAAGGGGCTTTGGGGGTTCATATGCAAGCCATTCATTTCAATTCCCACAATGAGCCATTGCATAAAGCCTGTCCTATTGTACACGCTCTTCCAGAAATTGAGACGCTCTTACAATTATAGTGACCATAGATCTCATCTGATAAGCGCTATTCCCAGATAAATATTTTTATTTTAGCAGCAAACAAGATGTATGAACCTTTCGAATGCACAAAAAGCTGTTGATGATTGGATCCAAGAGCACGGAGTTCGCTACTTTGATGAATTGACAAACATGGCCCAGCTCACAGAAGAAGTAGGGGAGGTAGCCCGCATTATTGCAAGACGTTATGGGGAACAAAGTGAGAAGCCATCGGATCAAGAAAAAGACCTAGGAGAGGAATTAGCTGATGTGGTATTTGTGATTCTTTGCCTAGCCAATCAAACTGGAATTGATTTGCAGGAAGCCTTTGATAAAAAAATGAATTTGAAATCCAGACGAGACCACGACAGGCACCATAACAATCCAAAGCTCACAAATTAGATCTATATGAAGCTTGCCTTACTGCATCCATCAGCAGAACTTGACCATACCGTTAATATCACCGGATCTAAAAGTGAATCCAATAGACTGCTTGTTCTTCAAGCGCTTTTCCCAAGTCTTGATATCAGCAATCTTTCGAATGCAGATGACGTCAAAGCTATGAGAGAAGCTTTGGGGAGTGATACGGCTGTAAAAGACATACATCACGCAGGTACTACGATGCGTTTTTTAACCGCTTATTACGCCACTCAAGAAGGCGAAAAAGTTACTCTAACAGGCTCAAAACGCATGCAGGAAAGACCCATTGGGATATTAGTAGAGGCATTACGTCAGTTAGGAGCCTCCATTGAGTACACCCAAAAAGAAGGCTACCCGCCCTTGTCAATAGAGGGAAAAGCGATCAGCCGTTCGCAGGTGACACTTCCAGCTTCTGTAAGCAGTCAATACATTTCGGCATTAATGTTAATGGCAGCCCGCTTATCAAATGGTTTGGAATTGCATTTAGAAGGTTCTATTACCTCTGTGCCCTATATTAAAATGACGCAAGCTTTATTAGAGCGAATCGGTATTGAAACAGATTTTACATCTAACTGTATACGCGTAATGCCCTTCCTGGGACAAATGGAGCCACAGCATTTGGTAGTAGAATCGGATTGGAGTTCCGCTTCTTATTTTTACAGCATGGTAGCCTTAGCTTCCAAAGCTAAAATTGAGCTAAATAGTTATCGAAATGACAGCTTGCAAGGCGATTCAATATTGCAAGAATTATATCGATCACTAGGGGTTGACACGTGTTTTACGGACAGCGGAATTGTTTTGGAGAAGAAAACGGCTTTTACAAAGCCGGAAAGTATTGCTTTTGACCTGGTCAATGCACCTGATTTAGCACAGACGATAGCTGTGACATGTGCCGGTTTAGGGATAGGGTGTGAGCTCTCAGGGTTGCATACCTTAAAAATTAAAGAAACCGATCGCTTGTTGGCGTTAGAAGCAGAACTCACAAAACTGGGTGCCCGCATACGAGTAACTGAAAATAGCCTGCACCTTGCGCCGAATACTGTACTGAATTCTAATCAGTCAATCGCTACCTATCAAGACCATAGAATGGCACTCGCCTTTGCTCCTCTAGCCTTAAAGGTGCCCATACAAATCGAGGAAGCAATGGTCGTCAGTAAATCGTATCCTGATTTTTGGAAAGACATGGCTGCTCTTGGGTTTATTTTAGAGAAAAAATAATATTTGTGCCCAAATACTTGACAACCCCTATCTGCAGACCCTATATTTGCACCCACTTAACATAAACTATGAAGCTTTCACATTTCAACTTTGATCTTCCTGAATCATTACTTGCCCAGCGCCCAGCCTCTGATAGAGACGAGTCCAGGTTAATGGTCTTAAACCGCAAGGAAGGTACCATTGCTCACCATACATTTAAAGATGTCATCAACTTTTTTGATGAAGGGGATGTTATGGTTTTAAACAATACAAAAGTTTTTCCCGCTCGTTTGTTTGGAAATAAAGAAAAGACGGGGGCTCGTATCGAAGTATTCTTGTTAAGAGAGCTTAACGAAGAACAAAGATTATGGGATGTTTTGGTAGATCCAGCTCGAAAAATTAGAATTGGAAACAAGCTTTATTTTGGGCCAGATGAGAGTTTAGTGGCTGAAGTAATTGACAATACAACCTCCCGCGGGAGAACCTTGCGATTCCTTTTTGACGGTTCCTATTCAGAATTTAGAACGAAGCTGAAAGAATTAGGGCAAACACCACTTCCAAAATACATAAAAAGAGAAGTAGAGGAGCAAGATACAGAGCGTTACCAAACGATCTATGCCAAGCATGAAGGAGCCGTAGCCGCTCCAACAGCAGGGATGCATTTCTCAAAGAATTTGCTCAAGCGATTGGAGATTAAGGGAGTTGATCTGGCAGAGCTTACGCTACATGTTGGATTGGGAACATTTAGTCCTGTTGAGGTGGAAGATCTATCGAAGCATAAAATGGATTCTGAAGAATTGATT
>CBFHRX010000011.1:0-50348 GCA_965658355.1 Flavobacteriaceae bacterium
TACATCTGCAGCACGAATAGTATCATCAATTCCTAGGTAAGCATACCCATCTGGGATACCATCACTATTGGAATCTAAACCACCAGCCAAAATAATAGCACCCCCTAAGGTACTTACCGTATTAGTTCCTCTAAGAAGTACTTCAGTATTGTCGATTCCTGTAGTTACATTATCAGCATTTGACCATAAAATAACATCTCCCCCATTGGTAGTGAAATCTACATTTGTTTCCATCACTACATACCCTTTTCCTTTAAAAATAATACTTGCGTTTGATGCGCTTGAGGTATCAAAATCTACATCATCAGAGGCATTAATATTATCACCATAAACTTTAATGGGACCTGCAATTGTTAAATCGTCATTGATAGTAACATTAGCGTTATTTGTGGACTTTCCAATGGTTAAACCAGATAGTGATGCGTTAAAAGTCCAACCTGATATAGTTAAATCAGAAGAAAAACTATCGCTACTCGGTTGAATAATAATTTTCCCTGTACCTGATATTGTTTTAGAAGAAGGATTAGGAGCATCATTTTCTAAAACTAAAGTACCGCTGGAAATGGTGGTATTTCCTGTGAAGGAATTATTTGCACTTAAGGTGAGTGTTCCTGTTCCGGATTTGACTAAACCACCAGCCCCTGAGATAACACCAGACAGTGAAGAAGTGTCATTTTGAGTTGTGACTGTTAAACTACTTGCACTTATACTACCAGATCCTGAAATTTCACCAGAAGTTGAAATTAATTCAAGATTTCTGGTGCTAGCATAAGAAGAAGTACTAAATGTCGTTTCATAAACATCATTTACCTCAGCAGATTCATCATCAAGAGCAGAGTCAAGATTATGACGTAATATTAAATTCCCGCTGCGTTCTGCTACAAAATTAATGTCTACATAAGCATCTTTCCAACCTGTGTTATGACCCAAATCTGCTCCGGGATTTACAATATTGTACTCAAGGCCATATTTACTTTCTGCAACCGTTACATCGCTTCCGTGTGCCCTTTGAGCTTTAAAATAGCGATTTCCTGAATTTGAGTAGGGACCAACATTTATACGAAACGACTCATTATCCCAACTATCCCAAAAAAATAGACGCATAGAATATTCTCTACCCGAAACAATATCTACTCCAAAATCTACATCTTGATCTTTAGTACTATTATCATATCTACCAGACCAGTCCTTTAAATTTGTAGGACCGCTAATCGCATATTTATCTGCAATCAAGCTTGTAGCACCAGAACCCATGGTTAAAGATCCCGCAGATGTATTTAGAGTAACAGTCCCTCCACTTTGCAATAACTTTACATTACTTGCATTAAAATTGACATTTCCATTAGAAGTGATTATTTCTTGATCATTTGATCCTTGGAAATGAACATCTAAGCTTGAAAAAGATACACCACCGCCATTCGTACTTATGTCACCATCCAAAAAAACTTGATCTCCAGACGCATTTAGGGCAAGCGTTAAAGCGGCGTTTGTAGAAGTAATACTTTTTAAATAGATATCAGCATCAGCAGTTAAGGTGAGTGTTCTATCAGTACTTCCTGTGTACGTAAAATCATTTTCAAAAACAATGTGTCCCTTACCAAGCTGATGACCTCCTGCATGAGATGAAGTAAGCTCGCTGCTTATAGAACCACTTGAACTGTTGCTCGTTAAAATACTAATATTGGATGAACTTAAAGCGGTATTTAGAGCAACTAAGTCACTAGAATTTAAAAAATAATTATAGGGATCTAATAACCATAATCCATCCTTCCCCTTGGAGGCCAAAGTAGAAATTTGAATCCCTTCCGTTTCCAAGACTCCACCAGAAGTCTCAATCATTCCCCCGTCTCCAGAGCGGCTTCCTCCTTTGGCATAAATAGTTCCATGGGCTTTGGTGACAGATGTTGGGTTTTTAATGTCAGACCACAAGACCACCGTTCCTCCGTTACCGTTCTCAGTAGCACTGGCGTCTATAATAGCCTTGGAGTGCATACTCACTTTGGTGGCCTGCATGAGTTTGTTTGGATCCTTAAAAACCCTATTCTCTTCGCTAGCCCCTCCTTGCCAGTCTCCACCAACCAATATATTCCCCCCTCCTTGAGGTCCAGTTGGTAGAAGGTTAGCATTCTCTGAAAGACTAATATCTATGGCTTCTAAAAGAATATTCCCTCCTTGCCCGCTGGCCGACGCCACACTAATGTCACCATCAACACAAATACTACCCAGGGCAGTTTGCTTATCTCTAACGGACAAGTAAATCTCTCCACCAGAAATTGCAATGGATTCATAGACTTGAATACTGCTCTGCGCAATCAGTTTTAATTTGCGGCTTTTAGCAGAATGGATGGAAGATTGTATGAGGATGGTTCCCTTTTCCGCACTCACTTGGATGCTTAAGTCTCCTAAGTCCAAGGCCTTTTCAATAACAATGGGATGAACAGTTGCCTCTGCTGTTGCTTCTAAAACACCTCCTGAAATACTCCAATTGGTTCCTGAAGTTCCTTTTTCTCCGGAGGTGGATATGGTCAAATCTTGGGCGGACACGAGCCCACTTAAAAGCAAGAAAAAAAGCAGTGTTGATTTCAAATTTGAAATCAAAGGCTGCTTCCGACAGATTGTCTTTAAAACCTCCTGATTTTTGGTAGTGGCCATGTAAACCTTAAAAAATATTTTTTTTGACAGCCGCAAAGTTAAACAAACAAACCACCATGCCTGCTTCTAATTATGAATATTTGTATGGTTTTTTAAAAACAGGACAAACTTTACGTTTTAAAAAACAACACTTATATTTACAAGGTTTACAGTATGTAGCATGATATATTCAATTCCCCTTTTTTTACTAATTACAAAAATGCTATTGCTCCTTTTTGGATTAAAAAACAGCTTCTCCAATCTTTTTTTATTCTTTTTTTTACTGAGTATTAATCTTTATTTCACGACCCATCTCTATTGGGTCGTAAGTAAAGATATTGAGGTCAGCCTTATCCTAGTGAATCACTTTACTCCAGTCTACCTGCTCACGGGTCCTTTTTTGTATTTTTATATTAAAAGTATTGTAAGCGGAGCGTATGTGTTTCAGAAACAAGACCTGCTGCATACGATTCCCTTTTTCATTCAGCTGATTGCCATTTCAGGCTATGTTTTTTTACCAGTCAAAGAAAAAGAAATGATGCTTAAGACTCTTTTGGAAAATCCACAAGATGCCCTGAACCTAAAATTCAATTTTATCTTTAGTACAGCGGGGAATTTTATTGTTCGCTTTATATCGGCAATTATCTATAGTGTGCTCTCCATTCGGTTTTTACTAGCGAAAAAAGCGATAGTCCGCTATTATCCGATAACCAATACTTGGCTTTGGAGTATCGTCATCTCTTTTTTTGTTCTTGTAAGTTCGTACGGCTTAATGATCAATAGTATCTATTCCAATCCGGAAAATTTCTATACTGCCTTAGGCAGTAAACTAAGCATACTCGCATTGGTGAGCATAATGGCTATCGCATTGCTGCCCTTGTTTTTCCCACACATAGTCTACGGGGTCGTAAAACTAAACTCCAATGAATCAACAATGCTAAAAAGTGCGCCCATAGAGACCCTCCCCAATGATCATATGATCACCCTTTCAAAACAAATAGTTGCTTACTTTGAGGACCATCAGCCTTATTTAGAAAAGAAGTTTACACTTCCACAATTAGCCGCTGAGATGAAAGTTCCGGTGCATCATATTCAAAAATGCTTTAAGGAAGTACACAAAACAAGCTTTGTGAATTTTAAAACCAAATATAAAGTGGAATGGGCCATTAGCGCCCTAAAGGATCCAGCATTTAAAAACGAAACCATTGATGCTATAGGTTCGTATGCCGGATTTAACTCGAAATCCCAGTTTTACATAAGCTTTAAAAAACACAAAAAAATGACCCCAAAGCAGTATTTAAAAAAACAATAGGAAAAATTAGCTAGCCGCCACTCATTTTCATTCACTAGTATACATTAAATTTTCAACGATGCGATTCAAACAACCTCTTTCTCTCTTTATAGCCTTTACAGTCTCTTGGCAAGTGCTCCAAGGACAAACCCATTACTTCCCACCCAAAGCATCGGAATGGGAAACCAGAAAAGCGACAGATTTTGGTCTCAATCAAAATAAATTAGATACAGCTGTTTCTTTCGCCATAGAGAATGAATACAGCGGTTCTAAAGACCTTCGGATTGCGATTTTAAAAGGGTTTGCCCGCGAGCCGTTTCACAGCCTTTTGGGACCCACCAAAAAAAGAGGCGGCCCTGCTGGACTCATCCTTAAAAACGGCTATATCATTGCCGAATGGGGAGATACCGAAAGAGTCGATATGACATTTTCTGTAACAAAGAGCTACCTTTCTACGGTTGCCGGATTGGCCGTTGATCGTGCTCTGTTCAAAACAGACGAACTGCTCTCCCAATATGTTTGGGATTCCACTTTTGAAGGAGAACACAACAGCAAAATTCGCTGGAAACATTTGTTAAATCAATCTTCTGATTGGTCTGGAAGCCTTTGGGACACAAAAGACTGGGCGGACAGACCTCCGAAAGAAGGAGGCCTTGATGAGTGGAAAAACCGAAGCTTAAACGAACCTGGAACCTATTACAAATACAATGATGTACGGGTGAACCTACTCGCGTATTCGCTTTTGCAAGTTTGGAGAAAACCACTCCCCCAAGTACTGAAAGAATACATTATGGACCCAATAGGAGCTTCTTCGACATGGCGCTGGTATGGCTATGAAAATTCTTGGGTCAATGTAGATGGCAATTGGGTACAGTCAGTCTCCGGAGGCGGCCATTCAGGAGGCGGCATGTTTATTTCGGCTAAAGACCATGCCCGTTTTGGACTTCTTTTTCTCAATGATGGGAATTGGGAGGGCAAGCAGCTAATCAGCCAAGAATGGATACAGGAAGCGACAAGCCCTTCCCCTGCCAATTCTTCCTATGGCTATTTGTGGTGGCTTAACAATCCTGAAAGCAATCGCTACGTCAAAAAAGCGGGCAAGGATATGTATTATGCCGCTGGCTTTGGGGGTAATTATATTGTCATACTACCAAAATATGACACTGTCATAGTAACGAGATGGTTGGAGCCAAGTGAGATGAAAAATTTTGTGACTAAGGTCTTAGAAGCCTATTAATCTTTAACTAACTAAAGTGACAAAAAACACTCCCCTAATACTGGACAAACAGTACTTATTACAGCTGCTACGGGAATGGTTGGCGCTTTGATCCTTCAACATTGTTTAGAAGACAATAAGGGTTAATAAGGTTCATTCGCTCGTTTGAAAAAGCACACTCCATAATTTTCACTATATTACTACTTCTAAACCAAATAGATATGAGTGAAATAGTCATTGTTAGTATCGGAGCAGTTGCCTTGGTTGGAGGCGTGATATTATATGCTGTCATTACTACTACCACAGGAATGGAAGAAGATGTAAACAAAAACTACATCCCAGACTGGATGGAACGACTTATTGGTCGCGATCCTTCCAAAAAAAAATAAACCTTTTACCTATATCCAAATATGAGAATTCTTTCCATTCTACTAGTCCTTCTTTTTTGCAACCCGCTGACAGCCCAAAAAAAGGAGATAGAAGGGCCCTTGGTCCATTCCGTATTTTTCTGGTTAAAAAACCCTTCCAATCAAGCGGATCAAGCTGATTTTGAAAAAGCCATCCAAAAATTAATTGCGACCAACCCACAAGGGATTAGTGCGTATCTAGGAAAAGCTGCGCGTACTGAAATTCGTGAAGTGGTAGACAACAGCTATAGCTATGCTTATGTAATGACATTTTCTAGTAAAGAGGCAGAAGCTGCTTATCAAATAGATCCTACACATTTGCAGTTTATCAAAGAAGCCGAACACTTATGGGAAAAAGTAGTGGTCTACGATGCGTTAGCAGTAAGTTCGAATCCTTAGAATCCTTGTACCCCTTGCACTGTAGTATACTTCAAGGTAAATCGTTTGTCTGGATGAATGATTTTATAAGCTGTTTGAACCGCTAGAGTAGCTTCGTGAAAACCGCATAAAATCAACTTTAGTTTTCCCGGATAGGTATTCACATCCCCAACAGCAAAAACCCCAGGGATATTCGTTTGATAATCGAGTGTATTGTCCACTACCACCGCATTCTTTTCGATCTCCAATCCCCAGTCTGCCATAGGACCCAATTTGGGAGACAATCCGAATAAGGGCAACCAAGCATCTACATCAATATTCTGAGCTTCCCCATTATTTTGTTGAATGAGCACTTGTTCTAGCTTTTCAGTTCCAACAACACCCGTCACTTCTGCATGCGTCATAATAGTCATCTTCCCTTTTTCCTCTAATTCATAGGCGCGGCTGACAGAATCTTTATGCGCTCTAAATCGATCGCTTCTGTGTACTAACACAACCTCTGTCGCTTCTTTTTCAGCAAAATAAATCGCCCAATCCAATGCAGAATCACCCCCACCAGAGATAACCAATTTTTTTCCTATAAAATCCTCAGGGGTTTTCACCATATAGTGAAGCCCTTTGTTTTCATAAAGCGAACTGTTTTCAATCTGTGGCTTTCGGGGTTCAAAGCTTCCCAAACCGCCGGCTATAATTACCACCGCTGCGTGATGCTTGAGCCCTGATTGGGTCGTTACCAGAAAGGAACCGTCTTCTTGCTTTTCCAGAGTTTCAGCACGATCACCCAGCGTAAAACCGGGTTTAAAAGGAGCTGCTTGTTCCATAAGATTGTCCACCAACTCTCCTGCTAGTACTGAGGGATACCCTGGAATATCGTAGATGGGTTTTTTGGGATAAATCTCACTCAACTGCCCCCCTGCTTGTGGCAATGCATCAATCAAGTGACATTTTAACTTCATAAGTCCCGCCTCAAATACCGTAAACAAACCTACTGGCCCTGCACCGATTATAAGAATATCCGTCTTTATCATAGGCTACAAAATTAATGAAGATTTTTTGCTACCCCTATTATTTTATAAAGTACTTATTAGGGCACTCTCTATAAAGTAAGAAGGTTATTGGAGGAGTGTTGCTGTAAGTACCGAAACAGCATCCGAAAGCGACTGCTCTTTTTCTGCTCCTGTCTCCATATTCTTTAGAATGAACTTTTGGCTGTCAAATTCATGACTGGCACAAATGACTACCCAGGGGATTGATTTCTGATTCGCATAACTGAGTTGCTTTTTGAATTTTGCCTGAACGGGATAAAACTCACAAGCAATGCCGCTTTCACGCAGTTTTTGAATTAGATTCAAGCTCCAAGGGATTGCTTTTTCCTCAAAATGTGTCACCAATAATTGGGTTCCGGTACGGATCGTAGGAGGGTACAAATCAAGAGCCTCCAAAACCAAACCGATTCGATCAAAACCAAAAGAAATTCCAATCCCACTTTTGTCCTTTAGTCCAAAGCTACTGGTCAGGTCATCATAGCGACCGCCACCGCCTATAGAACCTATTTTGACCTCTTCTGGGGCGGCTACCTCAACAATCAATCCCGTATAATAATCCAATCCACGGGCTAGGGTAACATCTACATCCAGCGCTACTTGTAAGGGCATAGACGCCAGTTGTTTTAAGATAAATGTGATTTCTGCTATCCCTTCGCGTCCTATTTCACTTGTATCTAATAAACGCTCTAATAGGGCTAACTTTTCGAAAGCACTGCCTTCTAAATCAAAAAGAGGCGCTATTTTTTTAAGGGCCGTTGCCTCGAATCCCTTCCCTAAGAGTTCTTGCTCTACGGCTTCTTTTCCAATTTTATCAAGCTTATCCAAGCTAACGGTAAAGGGTATCAATCGGTCTGAAGCGCCCAGTAATTCGGCAATTCCAGCTAAAATCTTCCGATTGTTGATTTTTAGGGTAACAGTATTCAAGCCCAGTTCGGTAAAAACGGTATCGTATAGCTGAAGCATTTCTACTTCTTGATACAAGGATTTGTCACCCACTATATCAGCATCACACTGTGTAAATTCTTGAAAGCGCCCATGCTGTGGCCGATCGGCACGCCATACATTTTGGATTTGATAGCGTCTGAATGGAAAAACTAAGTCATTTTGGTGTTGGGCCACAAAGCGAGCAAAAGGAACGGTAAGATCATAGCGCAGGGCTTTTTCACTTAAGGAATTTGAAAACCGACTTAAGTCTCCCGCCTCTAAGGCTGCCCTATCCGCTTTCTTAACTTTTTCGCCAGAATTCAAGATTTTAAAAATCAAACGGTCCCCTTCTTCTCCATATTTTCCCATTAGCGTCTCCCTTTTTTCAAAAGAAGGCGTTTCTATTGGCTGGAATCCAAACTTTTGAAAACAAGCAGTTAGCACGGACTTCAAATACGTCCGTTGGCTTACTTGTTGGGGGTTAAAATCTCGAGTCCCTTTCGGTATTGATGGTTTCAATTGTACATGGCTTTAGGGCAAATATCCTACTTTTTTGTCGTTCTAAAAAAGGAATCTAGTTGACCGTAACGATCCCCTTTAGTTATGATACACCCTTGTTGAATCAGCTGAAAAAGGTCTTTTTCTCTATCAAGACCAAATTTTTTAGAGGACGTAAAAATATCAATATGCGCATCCTGTAAGTGTGACATCGCCCATTCCCATCCTTCTGCTGTGCTGAGATCATAGGGAAGCTCTTGAGTCGCTTTCAAGACCCTTAGTTCCATCTGTTCCTCTTGGATAGCGAATAAAAATACTTGAGAGGGGGAATTATTTTCTAGAAAAGACACTTTCTTAAGTATTGTATCCCAAATAAGATCGCTAAAAAGATCCAGCTCTTCTTCTACCAAAAGGGGCTGCTCTTTTTTCAGGCGCTCCCATTTCGTCTGATCAATGGATTGGGTTGCTAAGAATTTCGCAAATTCTTCATGTAGCGCCTCAAACTGTTCTTTGGTTAAACGACTGTATTTCATACAGGGGTAAAAAAAATCCCCACCTAAGTGGGGATACACATTATAAAGGTTGGCCTTAGGCTTTCTTGTCTGCGATAATTTCGAAAGGAAGTTCAATAGACACTTCACGGTGCAAACGAATACTGGCTTCGTATTTCCCCAATCGTTTGATGATACGTCCTGGCAATGAAATTCTATTTTTATCAAGTTCATGACCTTTTGCAGATATCGCTGCTGAAACATCATTGGACGTGACAGAACCAAAAAGCTTGTCCCCGCTTCCTACTTTAGAGGCAATCTTAATCTCTAAAGCGGCGAGTTTATTACCAAATGCTTTGGCATCATCAATAGTCTTTTTCTCTTTAAAGGCACGCTGCTTTAAGTTTTCAGCCAGCACTTTTTTGGCTGAGCTAGTGGCTAAAACAGCTTTCCCTTGAGGAATTAAAAAATTACGCCCGTAACCATTTTTAACCGTTACTAAATCGTCTTTAAACCCTAGGTTTTCAACGTCTTGTTTGAGTATAAGTTCCATAGGATTAAATTATTTAAGCATATCTGCAACATAAGGAAGCAAAGCCAGATGGCGTGCTCTCTTCACTGCAACAGACACTTTACGTTGATATTTCAATGAAGTACCCGTCAATCGTCTAGGAAGTATTTTTCCTTGTTCATTGACAAAGCTCAATAAGAAGTCAGAATCTTTGTAATCGACATACTTGATACCTGATCTTTTGAAGCGACAGTATTTCTTCTTTGTCGCTGTATCTATATTCAGAGGTGTTAAATACCTGATTTCACCCTCTTTTTTTCCGGATTGTTGTTCTTCAATTTTAGACATGTCTAAGCTTTCGTTTTAACTTTTTTTCTTCTTTTCTCAGCCCATGCCAAAGCATGCTTATCGAGTTTAACGGTTAAAAAGCGCATCACACGCTCATCACGTCTAAATTCGACTTCTAAAGCGTCAATAACTTCTGCGTCAACAGTAAATTCCATCAAATGATAGAAGGCGCTTTTTTTGTTTTGAATGGGATACGCTAATTTCTTTAGCCCCCAATTCTCGGTACTAGTAATGGACCCTCCCTTTGAGGTAAGGAAATCCAAATACTTCTGTACTGCTTCCTCTATCTGGGTTTCAGATAGAACGGGATTCAAAATGAAAACAGTTTCGTAATGGTTCATAATTAGTTTTTAAGAGGGGCAAAATTAAGGTTTAAGTACGTGCAAACCAAAAGATTCTTTTCTTTTTGACCAATTTTTCTATAAATTTGAAAGACATACTATATTATTGCCTCAAATAACTATGCACCTCAAGGGTATCCTTATTGTAGCCAACGCCGTAGAGCGTCTTAAAATCGGTCAACTTTTTACCAAATACAAAAATATTTCTCTAGTTGAAGAATTTGATACTGCCGTAGAAGCGACTGAATTTCTTACCTACCATACGGTAGATTTTATTGTTTTGAAAACAAATCTACCGGTCTATGACGGCTTTGACTTTATCCATAACTTGAAATACGATATCCCTGTGATACTGATCGCTGCGAAAGCTGAGGACGCCTTAAAAGCCTATGAGATGGGGTTGATTGACTGTTTGCCTGCTCTCTTTGATACGAAACGACTTGCCCTGAGTATCGATCGATTACGCAAAAGGATCAACAAGGAACAACCTTTACTTCCCCTTGAAACCGCCTCTATCTTGGTTCGTTGCAATCTCAAAAATGAAAAAATTCTATTGGGTACTATCTTATGGATTGAAGCGATGGGGGATTATATAAAAATCATCACCCAGACGAAAAAGTACATCATTCTTTCAACCATGAAAGAGTTTATGGATCGTCTGCCCGAAAATCAGTTCTTCAGAACACATAAATCCTATATTGTAAATGTGAGGAAAGTAGACCGATACACGGCCCATGAGGTGGAAATAGCAGGGAAATCTCTCCCTCTAAGCAGGACTCGAAAAAGTGACTTTCAAGTTCTTTACACCCTTCATTAATACGGATCTACATCGATCGTCATACGGATAGCCCTAAACGCGGCTATCGCCTCAAAACTTTTTTTCGTCTTTAAAATCAAGCCTTTTAAATTTTTCCGATCTTGAACTGTTGGCATCTTAAGCAACAATTGCTGTAAATATTGATTTTGTACGCGACTGACCACAGGAGGTGTTGGGCCTAATACAGTAGCGGAATACGATTGCCGAATTACATTTACAAACCAGTCTGCTCCTTTTTCTACAAGTTCTTTATTGCGATGTTTGAATGTGATGCGTATCAATCTAGCATAAGGAGGATACAAAAGACTTTTGCGTTCGCGCATTTCGTGCTCTGAAAAACGGGTTAATGTTTGATCTTGCACATGTTTTAAAACATGTTGCGCTGGATTATAAGTCTGAATGAACACCTTACCCCGAACACTACTTCTTCCGGCTCTACCTGCCACTTGACTCAGCATTTGCACACTGCGTTCAAAGGATCGAAAATCTGGATAATGAATCAAATGATCTGCATTGACCACACCTACTAGCTGTACATTTTGAAAATCCAAGCCTTTGACAACCATCTGTGTTCCGACAAGAATCTGAATCGAACCATTGGCAAAAGCCTGAAACAGTTTATCAAAATCATGCTTTCCCCTTGTACTGTCCCAATCCATTCTTCCGACTGTTGCCTCTGGAAAAATCGCCTCAATCATCTTCTCGATTTGCTGGGTACCGGTCCCTTTATCGGAAAGCTGCGGCATGGAACAGGCTTGACACTCTCGAGGCTTTGGAATATGATACCCACAATAATGGCATTGCAGTCGTTGGTTGTACTCATGATAGGTTAATGAGACGTCGCATTGGGTGCATTGTGGAATATGACCACAAGTCGTACACTCCAAGACAGGAGAATAGCCTCGCCTATTGTGGAAAAGTATCATTTGCCCCTTGTTGGCTAGTGTTTTTTGCATGGCCTCAATAAGTGTCTCACTAAACATTTTGTTCATCTGCCTTTTGCGATGGGCTTCTTTTAGATCGATCAGTTCAATATCCGGAAATTGGGCCTCTCCATAGCGTTCTGTCAAACGTACATGGCCGTATTTCCCTTTTTCTAGTTGGTAGCGGGTTTCCAAACTTGGGGTGGCTGACCCCAAAATTACCTTGGCTTTGAAAAACGCTGCCAAAACTATAGCTGTATCCCGGGCGTGGTAGCGAGGAGCCGGATCAAACTGTTTGTACGAGCTTTCGTGTTCTTCGTCCACCACAACAAGTCCCAATTCTTGAAAGGGTAGAAAGATAGCAGACCGAGCCCCAATGATTAATTGCGCCTTACTGTCCCCTTTGAGCACATGCTGCCATATTTCGGCACGCTCCTGAGGGTTGAACTTTGAGTGGTATACCGCTAATTTCCCTGGAAATTGCTTTTGCAAGCGAGCGACAATCTGGGTGGTTAAGGATATTTCAGGCAGCAGATACAAGACCTGCTTTCCAGCCTCTAAATACTGTTGAATTTGCTTGATGTACAAAGCGGTTTTCCCAGAACCCGTTATCCCTTCTAATAAGACAACTGCCTTCTTCTGATGAGAAACTGAAATCGCTTCCATTGCGGCTTGTTGCCCTTTTGTTAATTCAAGCTGGTGGTGGGTTGTGCTTCTATCTGTTTGTAGTCGATCGATTTGAATTTCTCGAATTTCAAACAGTTCTTTTTTTACAAGCTGTTGAACAATTGCTGAAGTGCCACCCCATTTTTTTCGCAAGTCGAGTGAGGATTGCCACTCCCCTTTTGAACTGTCTGATAGGTAGCCTAAAATCAAAGCCTCTTGCTTGGCAGCATTCTTAACACGCTCAAATACCAAATCCATAGATCCCTCTTCCAAATAATATGGACGCAAACGCACTTGCTTCTCCATCTTAGGCTTGTACACCTCTTTAAGCAATTGCTGCTGAAAAATATATTGAGCTGACAGAAGGCCTCCAATACTTTTGCCTACTGTCTTCTTTCCTGTAATCTTTAAAACATCATCAAAAGTTAAAGGGCCTTTTTCAAGCGCTTCTAAAATAAGATGCTCGTCCTCAGAGAGGGAGTGCCAATCAATCTCTGCTGCTTCATTTTTTTCTAGAATGGTTTGTGATTCTATAACATACAGAGAGGGCAATGCCGCTTTTAATATGGACCCCAGCGGAACTAAATAATAGGAGGACATCCAATCCCATAATTGAAGTTGATACTCACTTATAGTAGGGTGATGATCCAATAAAAATGCTAGTGGCTTTACCGCATAGCTTTGTGGAGGTGTCGTATGGATTTTATAGACAATTCCAGTGTAAAATTTGGACTTCCCAAAGGGAACTACCACACGCTTTCCCAACGCCATTTCTTTTTGAAATTGGGTAGGCACTCCATAGGTAAAGGGCTTGTCTAAGGGAACGGGAAGGATTATATCGGCATAGAACTCCATAGCAAAGCTTACTTCTCTGGGGTAGGAGAATTTTTAAATCGAGTTAAGGTCGCGTTGAGTTCGAATCCCAAAAGCAAAATATTAGAATTCAGCCAGATGTACAGTAAAAAGATTAATAAGGCACCGATAGAGCCGTATAATTGGTTATAGGTTGAGAAATTATCGATGTAGATTCCAAATAAATAGGTAGTGCTCATAAACAGAAGAATCGTCATAAACGCACCTGCGGAAAAGAATTTCGCCTTCTTTCCTTCTATCGTTCCAAAATAGTACAAAACCGCAACCGACAGATAGGTCATTATGACAAAGAAAAACAATTGTGCTGTCCGTATCCAGTTGATTGTATTTTCAATGAGAGCCGGTAAGTTTTGCAACAGAAATATTTCTACATAAATAGAGATAGCCACGGTAATAAGAAGTGTAAAAGCCAATAGAACCGCTACCCCAGTTGCATATAAGTATTGATGTAAAATATTCCGCGATTTGTCAACATGGTAGGAGTCTTCGAAATTAGTGAAAATGGAACTGACTCCATTGGCCGTCAAGAAAATAGAGAGTAGAAAAACAGAGGAAAGCAATCCTCCTCTTGGCTTACTTTGAATGTCTTGAAAGATTTCTGTTATAAAAGACTGAATCTCAATAGGCAGGAATAATTCGATAAATTCCAATAGGATTTGATCAAAATTAGCAATCGGAATAAAGGGAATCAAATTCAAAACAAATAGTAAAAAAGGAAACAACGCCATAAAGAAGCTAAAGGCAATACTTCCAGCACGAGAGCTAAGGGTTCCCTTTAGGATCCCGATCACATACATTTCTAGCAAATCGTAAATCGAAAAACCTTTATATCCAGGCAGCTTGATAGCATCCAAAAGCTGGACTATTTTATTTACAACAGGGATACTACGGATCGATTTTGACACCTTTTTGGGTATGGTTTATCAAATATAAGACAAAAGAATAGGTGTACAGAAATCCCATAGGATTATTACTTTTGCAACATGCACATCCACCTTTGCTGTATTGGAAAAACAGACAACACCTTCCTTGAAGCCCTTATGGATCAATACACCAAAAAGCTTCCACACTACACCAAATTCAGCCTTGTGATACTTCCGGATATAAAAAACAGGAAAACTCTAAGTACCGCGCAACAAAAAGAAAAAGAAGCCCAGCTTTTCAACAAAACCATCCCTGCTAAAGAGGTTGTTGTTTTATTTGACGAAAAGGGCAAAAGTTTTGATTCGGAAGGGTTTGCGCAATATCTGTCAAAAAAGCAAGTAGGAGGCACGCGCTCAGTTTGGTTTTTAATAGGAGGACCTTATGGGTTTTCATCCGAAATGTACCAGCGTGCACAAGAAAAAATAGCCCTCTCCAAGATGACCTTTTCACATCAAATGGTACGCTTATTTGTAGTGGAACAAATCTACCGAGCTTTTAGTATCCTCCATAACGAACCCTATCACCATCGCTAATGAAGCAGTCACTCCTTTTTGCTACGCACAACCCCAACAAAGTCCTTGAAATAAAAAAATTTGCCCCTGAAGAATACCGCATTAAAAGTTTGGCCGAGCAAGGATGGACCACTCCTATTGAAGAAACTGGAAAGACGCTCGAAGAAAATGCTTGGATCAAAACAGATACCTTGGTTGCCGCTTTGAATTGCAATTGTTTTGCAGATGATAGCGGATTGGAAATTGAGGCACTGGGAGGGGAACCAGGAGTGTATTCAGCACGCTTTGCTGGTGCTACAGCTACCGCAGAAGACAATATGGAAAAAGTACTGAAATTGCTAAAAGGAACCTCCAATCGAGCTGCCTGTTTTAGAACGGTAATCGCTCTTTATTGGGAAGGATCTAGATACACTTTCGAAGGAAAGGTAAGGGGGCATTTACTGAACGAAAAAAGAGGATCTGGTGGCTTTGGCTACGATCCCCTTTTTGTTCCTGCTGGCTATGACCAAACCTTTGCCGAATTGTCTCCCACGATCAAAAATCAAATTGGCCATCGCGGAAAGGCCCTAAGGGAAATGACCTTGTTTTTAAAACAACTTCTATAAATCCCGTTAAATTTTAGATCCATGTGTTTTGGATAACAAAATTGATTTAATTTTAAGCAGTCTATGAAAAAGGTTTTCGTTTTTCTCTTTTGTGTTTCCAGTTTTATGCTGTGGAGTCAAGATGCCATACGTGTAAAGGGAAGTGTTGAAAATGAAAATACGCGACTTCCGATGGAGACTGTCCACGTACTGAATCTTACCCAAGTAATTGGAACCACAACGGATCGAGAAGGTGGATTTGAAATTCCAGCTGCGCTTAATGATACTTTGTATTTCTCTTACCTCGGTTATAAACCGCTAAAAGTAGCCGTTACAAGCGATATGCTTAAATTCAAAAACACCCAGTTTCGCTTAACCGAACTGGCCTATGCCTTAGAAGAAGTCGTCATTAGACCCTATCAATTGACTGGCTATTTAGATGTAGACGCGAGAAATATTCCTTTGAACAATAACAGTAGATATCAGATTAGTGGTTTGCCAAATGTAGGCTATGAGGCAGGCAACAGAGATCGTTCTGCTTTTTCAAAAGCCCTGGGAGCACTCTTTAATCCGGCCGATTTTCTGCACAATTTATTTGGGAAAAATCCCAAACAAATGCGGAAGCTTAAAAAGATGAGAGAGGACGATGAAATCAAAAATCTATTGCTCACAAAATTCGACAGAACAGTTCTAGAACAACTTCTTGGACTAGAACGTGTCGATATAGATGAAATATTACGAAACTGCAGCTATTCAGATGTCTTTATCCGGGAATCCAATGATTTGCAAATTCTTGAAGCAATAAGTGGCTGTTATGAAGAATACAGAGTATTGCGACTCTAATAGAAACCAATACCAAGATGAAAACGCTAGAACCTCATCTTCCCTTTTTCCAATCACTTAGTGCCCGAAAGAAAGACCGCTTGCTGGGCAAAGAATATATTGCAAAGTATCCTGACTTATTGTATGATTTCCTTGATTTCGCTTTAATAGAAAAACAAGAGCGGATTCATGTAGTCGTAATCTGGAGCATCGAACTTCATTTAGTTGAGCATCCCCAAGAATTAACTCTATATCTTGACCGCTATTTAGATAAACTACCCTTGATTAAAGATGAAAGCATGCGGAGAGGACTTTCAAAAATTCTCTTTTATTATACAAAGAAATTTGAAAAACAACTCACGGAAATTCAAAAGGAAAAAATCATATCACAATCCTTTGATTGGCTTATAGAACCCGCCCAAGTGGCTACTGTAAGCTTCGCCTTAAAACTATTGCAACTGTTTGTAAATGAAGCCTCATGGATCAAAGAAGAGCTCCAAGCTATCGTAATACAACAACTCCCAAATGCAAGTCCTGGTTATAAAGCTGCTGCAAGAGATATTCTTAAATAACGCTCTAATATCATTAGTGTGCCCTATCTTTGCATCGGTAAATGTAAATAACCTATGATGCTTAATGCACTCAATGCGATATCGCCTATAGACGGAAGATATCGTTCCAAAACGAAAAGCCTAGCTTCCTTTTTTTCAGAAGAAGCCCTCTTTAAATATCGCGTACAAGTAGAAGTTGAATACTTTATTGCATTATGTGAATTGGGACTTCCGCAGTTTGAAGGTTTTAACAGTTCTTTATACGAAGACTTAAGAAGCCTTTACCAACATTTTTCTCAAGAAGATGCTGCTGCGATTAAAGAAATAGAAAAAACAACCAATCATGATATCAAAGCAGTTGAGTATTTTATCAAAAAAGAATTTGATGCCCTCGAATTAGAAGATTACAAGGAGTTTATCCATTTTGGATTGACATCACAGGATATCAATAACACCGCGATTCCGCTGTCTGTAAAAGAAGCAATTCAAAAAGTGTACCTGCCTGAATTAGAAGCACTACAAGTTCAATTGGTAGGTTTGGCAGAAGAGTATAAAGACATCCCTATGCTGGCTCGTACCCATGGGCAACCTGCCTCTCCTACTCGACTCGGTAAAGAATTAGAAGTATTCATCAATCGGTTGGAAGAGCAAAAGATACAGCTGTTACAAATTCCTCATGCTGCCAAATTTGGGGGTGCTACCGGTAATTTCAATGCGCATCATGTTGCCTATCCAGAGGTTAACTGGAAAGCCTTTGGCCAAAATTTTGTTGAAAAACAATTAGGTCTTCATCACTCCTTTCCAACAACGCAGATAGAACACTACGATTCCTTTGCTGCTCTTTCTGATGCCCTGCGAAGAATTAACACCATTCTAATCGATTTTTGTCGTGATATATGGACCTATATCTCCATGGATTACTTTAAGCAAAAAATTAAAGAAGGGGAAATAGGATCCTCCGCAATGCCGCACAAGGTAAACCCTATTGATTTTGAAAATGCCGAAGGAAATCTTGGCATTGCCAACGCTGTTTTTCATTTTTTTTCAGAAAAACTTCCTATTTCAAGACTCCAAAGAGACTTAACCGATAGTACCGTGTTGCGAAATATTGGTGTTCCCATGGGACACACCCTAATTGCTTTACAGTCTGTTCAAAAGGGGCTCGAAAAGCTATTGGTGAATACCGATAAAATAAACCAAGACCTGGATCAAAATTGGGCCGTGGTCGCCGAAGCCATACAAACCATCTTGCGTCGCGAAAAGTACCCGAACCCCTATGAGGCGTTAAAGGCACTAACGCGAACCAATTCAAAAATCACCCAGGAGAGTATGCATCAGTTTATTGAAGACTTGGATATTGATTCGGACATTAAAACACAGCTTAAAGCCCTGTCGCCTTTTAATTACACCGGAATTTAATGAGATCCCTAATTAGGGCTCCATTTTCTGAACTCTACTAAGTTGATTGCCTCCTGGCAGGTCCATTGATTCTGTTAATTTTCCTATTAGCTCTAGCTCTATCGTTCCTTCCATTAAAAGAAAGACAGACTCCACTGGACTTCCTTTTATGGATAAAGAACCCTCTAATTCATCCGATTTTACAAACATTGCCAAACGTTTGACGACATTTTCATTTTCGCTAGCCACAGCATAAAACCACAATTGATTTTCATCTTCATTAAGTTGCATTAACAGATCGAAGCCTTCTTCTTTAACCCATCTTTTTTGATATTTTTCGAGCGATTTAGACAGCTCGTCATCACTTGTCATCAAGACTTTAAAAGAGGTGATGCTTTGAATCATTTTAAGGTAAGCAGCGGTTTCTTCATCTTCTGTTTCTATGTTCATTTGTCCCAAGAGCTTAAACATCATGGGATTTATAGATACGTAATTGACAGATTCTTCCTCTCGAAAGAGTTCAAATAAGTCTTGCGCCTGGCTTGTTGCAAGTGTTAAAAAGAATAGAATGTAGGTGAGGCCTGTTTTCATGGTTAAAATTTTATTGGATTAGAAGCTAAAAGTACAGAAGACTGCTATCTAGAAAAAGGAAAATCTTTTTTTATACTAAATTTAACGTCAAAAATGTAGGTGAAAATCCAGAGAAGTTTCGTTTCGCTATGTTTGTTATATAGTATATTGGTAATGGTTTCAAAAAAATGATGTACATGAATAAGAGATGGAGTTTCGTTTTGGTCGTTCTATTAGCGGCTTGTTCTAAGAACGACTTAGATGACGCTACTATAAATTTAGAGGGAGATCTTGAGCTCAGTGATTTTATCTGGAAGGGACTTAACCAATACTACTATTGGCAAGAAGATGTTGCGCAACTTTCAGATAGTCTCACTACAGATAGAAATGAATATGCCCAATATATTCAAGACAACCCGAATCCGGAGGATTTTTTTGAGTCTCTTTTATTTCGTGAAGATCGGTTTAGTTGGATCGTTGACGACTATATTGAGTTGGAAAATTCTTTTCAAGGAATTGTCGCTTCTAATGGGATGGAATTTTCAATATTTCGCCAAGAAGAAGGATCAGATGACCTTGTGGGTTGGGTCAAATTTGTACACGAAGGATCGGATGCTGCAGAGAAAGAGCTACAAAGAGGTGCTCTGTTTACACATGTTAATGGACAGAAACTAAGCGTTGCGAATTATATTGACCTCCTGTATAATGATACCCGCCTAAGCTATACGATTAGCTTGGCCGACTTTACTGAGGGCACCTATACCTTAAACGGTGTAAGTATCGAATTGATCAAGGAAGAAAACTTTCAAAAAAACCCGATTGTAGCCCAAAATACACTCGAAATTGAGGATACTAAAATTGGCTATTTGATGTACAATCAGTTTGCCAGCAGTTTTGATGAACAGCTCAACGAGGCCTTTGCTACTTTTCGCACAGAAGGTATTGAAGAATTGGTCCTGGACTTGCGCTACAACAGAGGGGGCTCTATTCGGACCTGTACCTATTTAGCTTCTTTAATTACCGGGCAGTTCAATGGGCAAATATTTGCGCAAGAATTGTGGAATTCCAAGTTGATGGAGTACTGGACAGAAAATAATGAAGAGAGTCTATACAATCGCTTTACGGATCAAATAGAGGGCGGAAACCCACTTAATTCTCTTGGATTGAACCGCATCTATATTTTGACCACAGACGAAACTGCATCAGCTAGCGAACTGATCATTAATGGTCTAAGACCCTATATCGAGGTGTTCCAAATCGGAGAAAGTACGGTAGGGAAAAATGTAGGCTCCATTACAGTCTATGATTACCTTGACAATAATGGAACTAAAAATCCAAACCATCTGTATGCCATGCAACCTATTGTTTTGGCCATCGCCAACAGTGAAGGAGTGGCCGATTACACAGATGGATTGAGCCCCGATACGCAACTCTCTGAAGACCGAAGAAATGCAGGGGTATTGGGAGATGAAAACGAAACCCTATTGGCGGAAGCGATTCAACAGATTGTAGGAACCGACAAAGGAAACAGAACCGTTCGTTCTATTTTTGGAGAAAAAATGCCCCTTCCTCAAAGTCCACTAGAGCAGGGCTTACTAATCGACACCAAGAAGATACGCCTTAAACATTAAAGCTGCCAGCGAAAACCAGCCATTATATTTCGTCCCCTACTGCTGTAGTTCAGGAATTCAATATAATCCTCATTGAGCGCATTGGTCAAATTGACAAATACTACTGCATCCGGATTTTGCAAAGAATATTGAACCCTGATATCCAACAAAGAATAAGCCTCAAGAGTTGTCACCGAATCCATCGCAAGTCGTTCTCCCGTTCTTGAAAAATCAGAGGATACAACCCAATTATCAGTCAGGCTATACACTACTCCTATTCGATAAGCATGTTTGGGTATCCTCCGTAAATCGCCACCTTCAGTTTCAGTGAGGGTATAATTCGCATTGAAAGTAAGAAGATCGCTGATTTTATTGACATATTGAAACTCCATTCCAGCGTATTGAACCTCATCACTTGAATTCCCGTATTTGAAGGTGTTGAAATCATAAATCAGCGTTGGATTTTCCGTTCTATTAAAATATAGGGCCGATACACTTCCAGTTGGAAAAAGATATTCCAACCCCAATTCTTGGGTTTGACTTTCCTCTGGCTCCAGGGCTTCATTACCTGAATAAATGTCATAGAGCTGATAGAGGCTGGGAGTATTAAAGCCCGTTCCGATACTTGCCACTGCCTTTAGCGATCTCCATTCACTAAGCTGGAAATGGTAAGAAGGATTGAAATTATAGGTTAGATGCGAACCGTACACATCGTGGGTGTTAAAACGCGAGCCCAAACTAAGATTAAAGCCTGCTTTTGTATAGACTATGTTCGCATACACATCATTCTGTGAGCTTGTCTCCTCTGCTACTATATTGGCCTTTTGCTGTTGATAAAAATACCCGACTATACTGTAAAGATTCTTACTAAACTGATAGCGATTTGAAAGATCTAGAGTGAGATTGCTGCTTTCGTAATAAATAGGAAAATCAGATTGAAAATCACGTTCTGCAGTTTGGTATCCCACATCCAACTGAAGAGATCCTTTGTTGTATTGTAAGGATTGCTGCAAACCAAAACGCCACTGATCGGTAGTAAGAAGATTGTCTGAATCAGCAGGACTAAAAGACGCATCAAAACCATCGTATTGACTTCGAATCAAATCTTTATTCGCGGAAAAACGCAATTTGTAAACTTCGCTGAATTGGTGGCCAGCTGAAAGACCAAAATTATTCCGCGAAAACAAATCAGTTTCCCCTCCGGAGACCGAACTCATTCCATCCGCATAGCGCTGAGAATAAAATACATTAAAATCGGTTTTTGCATTTGCTTCGGCAAAACGAATACTATTTTCTACAGCAGATATCCCTTCCCCACCTTTTTGAGAGTGCAGTGTTCCAACACTGCTTTGCCAGCTCAACTTAGCTTGTTGTGCCCCCTTCTTGGTTGTAATATTGATAACCCCTGTAGCAGCCGAACTCCCATATAATGTTCCAGCGGCTCCTTTTAAAATTTCTATCGATTCAATGGCTTCTAAGGGGAGAAAATTTAAATCAAAGTCTGTTCCAATTCGAGAAGGATCATTGACCCGAATTCCGTCTATCAGTATTAGGACTTGATCATTGCGTCCTCCTCTAATGGAAGTTGTCAAATTTTGCCCTAACTGCGAACGGCTTCCCAAAAGATCTATCCCAGCTTTACTTCTTAGCACCTCTGCGAGGTCCAGCCCCTGAAATCTGCTAAGAGTACGGGCATCAATACGTTCAACGATTCGCCCCGATTGGGAACGTTTTAGGGGAAGACGACTGTCTATAACAACAACTTCCTCTAAGTTTTGGGTCTTTAAACTGTCTATACGTTTAGGAGACGCTTGACTCCACAAAAGTGGACTCACTAACAGGAATAGAATTCCTTGCCATTTTAAGGACATGATTTTATACATAAAGGTTTGTGGCTTCCATTATCCCGATAGTCACCAAAAAAGTACTAGGCTGGTCTCCTGGCTTGCATTTCCCTACACCTTCCCATAATCTATCATTACAGTGGTTTAAGAAGTAGATGAAACAATATGCTTGTCAATGCTTACAGTTGCGGGAACAGCTAAGGTGTCACACCTTATTCCCATTTAATCTTCACTATAAAAAACCTAGTACTCGGTAAAGGTAGTTAAATACGCGACCTACTCAACTCTAAAATAATATTGTTTAACCGTTGAGAAAGTGAAGAAGAGCAATGCCGTATAGACTAAATCGCCGAATAAGGTATTGGTGAAAAATGGTATGGCCAGTGTAAAGCAACTTGTCAAGCCCTCTAAAGTTAGAGGATAATAAAGGAACCATACCCCTAAATTGGAGACTATAAAAAACAATACTGAAGAAAGCAATACAGTAGAAATACTCGCTTTTTTGGTTAGAAATCCGATGGCTAGAATAAGGCCAAATCCTGCATATACGAATACATTGATAAGGCTAAGTCCTAAGAATAAGTCAGATAAAAACAAACTTATAAAAGGGATCAAAATGGCCACAAGCTTATTTGAAAAACGAGCTGCTGAAAAAAGTGCTATACCCGTTATAGGAGCAAAATTAGGGGGATGTGGAATTAAGCGTGTCGCCACAGCCAACACTATTAATCCCAATGCTACCCAATGCTCACCGCTCAATTTCATTCTCTCCATACCGCTAAAGTAGTTATTTTTCCTATTTGGTTAAATACATTTTTCTTCGGGAGTACAAATTGTAAAATTCATCATCCTTAAGACTATCAATAAACAAAATACTTTCCCCTGTACTCTTCATTTCAGGCCCTAGCTGCTTGTTCACATTCGGAAACTTGTTGAACGAAAAGACGGGTTGCTTGATGGCATAGCCTTCTAACTGAGGGTTAAATTCAAAATCAGTTACTTTTTTCTCGCCTAACATCACCTTGGTTGCATAATTCACATAAGGCTCTTTATAGGCTTTTGCGATAAAGGGAACGGTTCTAGAAGCCCTTGGATTGGCTTCGATAATGAAAACCTTGTCGCCTTGCACTGCAAATTGGATATTGATAAGTCCTTTGGTATTGAGTGCTTTTGCAATCTTTACAGTATGGTCTTTGATTTGCTGCACTACAAATTCTCCTAAATTGAAGACAGGTAGGGTAGCATTGGAGTCTCCTGAGTGGATACCACAAGGTTCAATATGCTCCATGATCCCAATGATATAAACATTTTCTCCATCACAAATAGCATCGGCTTCTGCTTCTATTGCACCGTCTAAATAATGATCTAATAGCAGTTTATTATTCGGAATTTTGCGTAATAAATCGACCACATGAGCTTCTAATTCCTCTTTATTAATCACAATTTTCATTCCTTGTCCACCCAATACGTATGAAGGTCTTACCAAGATTGGAAATTCTAATTGTTCGGCTAATTCAATTGCGTCATCGGCTGTTTCGGCTACTCCAAAATCAGGATACGGAATGTTGTTTTCTTTTAATAAAGTTGAAAAACTTCCGCGATCTTCAGCTAAGTCAAGAGACTTATAGCTTGTACCGATGATGTTAATGCCATATCGGTCTAATTTCTCCGCTAGTTTCAAGGCCGTTTGCCCGCCTAGCTGAACAATAACACCTTCCGGTTTTTCATGCTGAATGATATCGTAAATATGCTCCCAGAATACAGGCTCAAAGTACAGCTTATCAGCTGTATCAAAATCTGTAGAAACAGTTTCAGGATTGCAATTGATCATGATGGTTTCATAGCCCGCTTCTTTAGCGGCGAGAACCCCATGGACACAACAATAGTCAAACTCTATCCCCTGTCCGATGCGGTTGGGGCCAGAGCCTAGTACTACTATTTTCTTTTTATCCGTTGAAACACTTTCATTCGCGCTAAAAGGAGCTTGCCCAGGCAATTGCATTTGGGCTTCAAAAGTGGAATAGTAATAGGGTGTTTTGGCTTCAAATTCTGCCGCACAGGTATCCACAAGCTTATACACCCGTTGAATCCCCATCTCAGACCTTTTTGTGTATACCTGGCTTTCTAGACAGTCAAGCATATGAGCGATTTGACGATCTGCAAATCCTTTTTGTTTGGCCTCGAGTAACAATTCTTTAGAAAGGGTCTCTATTGAGAAAGTAGCGATCTCTTTTTCCAGGGAATACAATTCTTCATACTGCTTCAAGAACCACATATCTATTTTCGTGATATCATGGATCGTACGAAGCGGAATTCCTAGTTGTATCGCATCATAAATAACAAAAACGCGATCCCAACTGGCATGCGTAAGTTTCTCAATGATTTGATCGTAGTCTGTATAGCCTTTCCCATCAGCTCCAAGTCCATTTCGCTTGATTTCGAGAGACTGTGTGGCTTTGTGCAAGGCTTCTTGGAACGAGCGCCCAATCCCCATTACCTCTCCTACCGCTTTCATCTGAAGCCCTAGGGTTCTATCAGAGCCTTCAAATTTATCAAAGTTCCAACGTGGGATTTTCACGATTACATAATCTAAAGTAGGCTCAAACAAAGCCGAAGTGGACTGTGTAATTTGATTGTTGAGTTCGTCCAAAGAATAGCCTATGGCGAGTTTGGCAGCAACTTTGGCAATTGGATATCCAGAAGCCTTAGAAGCAAGGGCAGAGGAACGAGAAACTCGTGGGTTAATTTCGATAGCGATGATGTCTTCTTTTTCATCTGGACTAACAGCAAACTGTACATTACAGCCTCCTGCAAAGTCGCCAATACTTCGCATCATTTTGATAGCCATATCGCGCATCCGCTGGAAAGTGCGATCTGACAATGTCATAGCGGGAGCTACCGTAATAGAATCACCAGTATGAATCCCCATAGGATCCATATTTTCGATGGTACAAATAATGACAACATTATCATTTTTGTCTCTTAATAATTCCAACTCATATTCTTTCCAACCGATAAGCGCTTTGTCAATCAAAACCTCATGTATTGGTGAGGCTTCAAGTCCTCGGGTCAGAAGCTCTTCAAAAGAGTCTGCATCATGTACAAAAGAGGCTCCAGTTCCACCCAATGTGAAAGAGGGTCGTATCACCAAAGGAAAACCATATTCTTGCGCAATTTCTTTTCCCTTTAGGAAAGAAGTAGCAGTTTGGGCCGGAGCAACGGGGATGTCAATTTTTTTCAACAATTTTTTAAACTGATCGCGATCCTCAGTAATATTGATGGCATCTATATCAACGCCAATAATTTCGACACCGTAATCTTTCCATATCCCTTTGTCATCAGCTTCAATACAAAGGTTTAGAGCTGTTTGCCCTCCCATAGTTGGAAGAACAGCATCCACTTGATGCTTCTCAAGTATTTCAATGATGGATTTAGTTGTTAACGGTTTGAGATAAACATGATCGGCCATTGAAGGATCTGTCATGATGGTAGCCGGATTGGAATTAATCAAAATGGTTTTAATTCCATCTTCTCTTAAAGAGCGTAGCGCTTGAGATCCAGCGTAGTCAAATTCACAGGCTTGCCCAATAATAATGGGGCCTGAACCAATGATTAAAATAGTGTTGAGGTGTTCTTGTTTCGGCATTCTATTCGGTCTTCTATACTAATGTTAAGATAAAAAAAAGGTGTTACTGTAAAAAAGTAACACCTTGTTGAAATGAGTATTTTATAAACATTTATTTCTTATGTCTTGGCTCTGAGGAAACGGATATTTTTTTTCGACCCTTAGCACGACGGCTCGCTAGTACGCGGCGTCCATTTGCGGAGGCCATTCGTTCACGGAAACCGTGCTTGTTTCTTCTTTTCCTTTTGGAAGGCTGAAATGTTCTTTTCATCTGTTTCTTTATTTATATACTTTAAAGTCATATCGAGCTTCTTTCGATGCTCTTGTGCAGACTTTAAAGTATCAACTTTATACTGCTTAAAATACTTTAGTAATTCTTTATTCACTAAAGCGGTGCAAATATAGTAGAAGTTTTTGCTTATCCAAAACATATTGTCTGCCTAGAAGGCTATTTTTACTACTTTTGAAACAAATAAAATGTATGTTCCCGAAAATCATAAAAATAATCCTTGCTACAGCTGTGCTAGCACTTGCTGTATTTCAATTTGTTGATGGTGAAATTGGCAATGGAATCTTTGCCATTCTGATTGCTGGTATGTTTGTTCTATTATATTTCAAAAATGAAATTATTTTTCTTGCCTTTCTTCGGCTTCGTAAACAAGACTTTGCAGGAACTGAAAAATGGCTCACGAGAATTTCCAACCCAAACGCAAACCTTGTTCGCAAACAAGAAGGCTATTACTATTATTTACACGGTATTATACAATCGCAAACCAATTTAACACAAGCCGAAAAACATTTTAAAAAAGCCTTGGATTTGGGACTTAATATGAAACATGATTTGGCCATGGCCAAATTAAGCCTTGCGGGAATTTTAATGCAAAAGCGGCGGAAACGAGAAGCCACCATCCTTTTAACGGAGGCTAAAAAATTAGACACGCATGGGATGCTTACGGCTCAAGTTAAAATGATGCAGCAACAGTTAAAGAAAATTTAAGACCCCTCCTCAACTAAGGGTAAACTGATTTCGTAGTATTTCCGAGACTTATTATTCAAATGATTTTGTAGCAACCAAGGGTTGTGTCGTTTTAATTGATTGTAATCAGTCTCCATTTGTTTAGCAAAACGGGAAAGGTTTGTAATCGCAGTATCCAATCCTACTTTTCGGGTAGGAACCCTATTGTATAAATCTTTTTGCTGAAAGACAAACCCAAAGCGTTTTGGATCTTTCATTATTTCTTTAACCGCAAGAATTCGAAATATATAGCGAGCCGTTTCCCTTCCCAAATACAAATCGTAATACGTATCGACCAGCTGGGTGTCTAGCTTTCGCTTAATCCCAGACATCCCTCTGTTGTAAGCCGCCGCTGCTAAAGTCCATGACCCTAATTTTTCTTTGGCTTTGTGCAAATAGTTACACGCAACACGAGTGGCCATCTCCAAATGATAGCGCTCGTCTACATTACTGTTTATTTCCAGCCCCATTTCACGTCCAGTTGTCCTCATAATCTGCCAAAAACCCGAAGCCCCTTTGGGAGATCTATCGTTGGACAAAGCACTTTCAATAACAGCCAAGTATTTAAAATCATCAGGGATGCCTTCTTCTTCTAATATTGGCTCGATTGTAGGGAAATATTTGTGGGCCCTTTTGAGCAGTAACATCATATTGGATTGCCAATACGTATTCACCAAGAGCTCTCTGTCCAAACGCTCTCGTAAATCAGGGCGATCCAACGCTATTTCTTCTCCAGCAAAAGAAATTTTATCGGGTAATTCTAGTGCATATACTTTGTATGCGGGCTCTGGGTCAGTTGTTGAAAAAGCTGTTTTCCAATGGAGTACTGTACTAGCAGTCACCAAAAAAAACAGTCCCAAGCAAGCGAGTAAAATTCTAATCTTCATTGTATTTTTTAATTTTAGGAATACGGATTGGTGGTAGCACTTCTTGCGTTTCATCTCTTAAAATAAGAGCAGGAAGGTGCTCGTTAAACCAGGCTTTTTGAGTAATAATCATAGCATGTTCTCCCTTTATTTTGATAACAGGCTCTAGAATCCCTTTAATAGGGAAAACGGTATCTTCTGTACCGTGGATGTGAATACGGTTTTTGATTTCTGCAGGTGTTTCCCAATTAACAATAGTATGAATCGACCATTTTAAGTACTTCACATCGCGTTCGGAAAGATAGCGGCGGTACATTGAAAGTCTTTTCTTGATCGCTTTTCCAAAAGTAAACAAAGCCAATGACTCTATATTTTCGACCCATTGTAGCGGAAGTAATTTATGGGCATTTGTTTTTTGTGACAGCTTCATGGTTAATGGCAACTCTTCTCTAGATTTCACACTGGACACCACAATAACTTTTTGAACTTTGATATGCAAGGCCATTTCTTGCACTAAAACGCCTCCAAAAGAAACGCCTAATAAAACTGGATTCTCATGTTCAATACGTTCACACATACGGGCAGCATACGATTGAATCGTTTCCTCTTCTTCGGGAGGAATCCAACTAAGCCAATGAGGCTGTATCGATTCGGGAAACTCCAAAAATTCAAATATTTTTGGGCTCGCTGCCATACCGGGCATCAAGTATATGTGAGTTGTCTCCATCAATTTCAAAAATAGATAAAAGTATTTTTTGTAAATTTGTCATTCTTTTAGGTAAAAGAAAACCAAACTAAATAAAACTTTATGAATACGGAAGCTATTGTTAACAATGAATTCTTGCGCCAATTCGAATATACTAGTAAAGACGAGATGGCTCGTATCGAGTACGCTGAACAAGAAAGAAAAATATTTTTAACAAAACTAGCTATCCCCAAAGCCATGCAAACAAAGGCGTTTGAAGAGGAATTCATCAAAACAGTTCTTGAAATGTTGGCAGAAAAAAATTTAAAAGTAGTTCCTACCTCTCCTAAGATTGCAGGTTTTGTACGTCGCAACAAGTCCTATAAATCTTTACTTCCTGTCGGTATTAAACTATAATAGTTCAACCCTAACATAGCCCCCTTCATCAATTTCTTTTAAACGAACGTTTTTGATGGTATTTTGCCAACTTGGATCCCAAGGAGCTCTCACTTTTACATAATTAGCGCTAAATCCTTGGATATAGCCTTTTTTATTTTCGCTTTCAAAAAGAACCGAAACCTCCTTCCCCAACTGAGATTCATAAAATTGGTTTCTTTTTTTTGCAGATAAGCCTCTCAGCACTTTGCTTCTTTTATTTCGGATGTTTAACGGAACAACTTCATCCATAATAGCAGCTTCTGTATTGGGCCTTTCTGAATAGGTAAATACGTGTAAATAAGAAACAGGAAGTGCCTCTAAAAATCGAAAAGTATCTAAAAAATCATCCTCCGTCTCCCCAGGAAACCCAACGATAACGTCAACTCCTATACAAGCATCAGGCAGTACTGATTTTATTTTTGCAACTCGTTCCTGATACAAATTTGACAGATAACGACGCTTCATTTTTTTCAATATAGCATCACTCCCACTCTGCAGTGGAATATGAAAATGTGGCACAAAACGCTGGCTAGAAGCAACAAAATCGATGGTCTCGTCTTTTAATAGATTGGGCTCTATAGAAGAAATTCGAATCCGTTCAATTCCCGTAACAGCATCCAATGCTTGAACCAAGTCCAAAAAGGTATGCTTGTGTTTTTTATCCCCAAACTCTCCCTTTCCATAATCACCAATATTGACGCCTGTCAATACTATTTCCCGTATCCCTTGCTCAGCGATCTTATGTGCATTTTCTATCACGTTTTCCAGGCGGTCGCTTCTTGAAATCCCTCTTGCTCGGGGAATGGTACAGTAGGTACATTTATAATCACAACCATCTTGAACCTTTAGAAAAGATCGCGTCCGATCCCCTAAAGAATAACCTCCCTCATAAAAATCAGCTTCGTCAATTTCACAAGCATGTATTTGAGGTATCGCCTTTTTGGTAAGATCATTTAAGTAAGCGGTTAACTTAAATTTTTCGGTTGCACCCAAGACTAAATCGACTCCTTCAATGGCCGCTAATTCTTCCGGTTGCAGTTGGGCATAACAGCCAATGGCCGCTACAAAGGCATTGGGATTGTAGGCCAACGCTTTTTTTACCAAGCCTTTAAATTTTTTATCGGCATTATCGGTAACAGAGCAAGTGTTAATTACGTAAATATCAGCAGCAGAGTCAAAATCAACCCGCTGAAAATTTTCATGATTAAAATCGCGCGCTATGGAAGCGGTTTCTGAAAAGTTTAATTTACATCCTAAGGTGTAAAAGGCCACCTTTTTAAGGTCCTCAGCTAGGGGATGTGAATAATTTGCTGCTGCCAAAATTGATTATCCTTATATTTCGGCACAAATATAGCAACTATGGTGCGTATGCACTCTCTTTTACGACTGATTCCTACAGCATTTTATATTGCTTTTGTCGCTTTTACCCTTCAAAACTGTCAAGAAGCTCGACATTCTTTTCAAGACAAGGATGTATTTCGCTATAATGAATTTCGGAATGTAACGAGCTTAGACCCCGCCTTTGCAAGAAATCCGCAAAACATATGGCCGGTTAACCAACTCTTTAACGGCTTAGTACAATTGGATGAAAAACTTACCATTCGGCCCGATATTGCGAGCTCTTGGACATTGGATAAATCTGGATTAGAATATACTTTTTCATTAAGAAAAGATGTCTTTTTTCATGAATCAGACGTCTTTGGATCCCAAAAAACCAGAGCTGTAGAAGCCGCTGATTTTGTCTATAGCTTTCAGCGATTGGTGGATCCTAAAGTAGGGTCTCCTGGTGGTTGGGTGATGCAAAATGTTGATACGATCTTCACAGTGGACAAACACAGCCTCAAGATTCTTTTAAAAAAACCCTTCCCTGCCTTCCTGGGATTACTCGCCATGCGTTACTGTTCGGTAGTCCCAAAGGAAGCTACAGAAAAACCGGGATTTGAATTTCGGAAAAAACCCATCGGAACGGGTCCTTTTAAGTTTCAGTTTTGGGAAGAGGAGGTTAAATTGGTCCTGCGAAAAAATCCCCTTTTTTATGAAAAAGACAGTCTTGGGTATTCTCTTCCCTATCTAGAAGCTGTCGCCATTCAATTTATTCCAGATATTCAAAGTGAATTTATGCTGTTCTTACAGGGGAAATTTGACTTTCTAAATTCCCTAGACAGTTCCTATAAAGACGAATTACTAACCCCCAGTGGAGAACTACAACCGAAGTATAAAGACCAATTAAACATCCAAGTGGGGCCTTACCTAAACACAGAATACATAGGGATCTATCGGGATGCCCCCAACCCTGCACTGCAATCAAAAGAAATAAGAAGCGCCATGTCAATGGGGTTTGACCGCAGTAAAATGATCTTATACCTTCGGAATAATATTGGCTTTCCTGCTACCAAAGGATTTATCCCAATGGGACTAGCTGGGCATTTACCCAATCCACAAGTAGCCTACAATCCGACAAAAGCACGTGAACTCGTAAATTCATTTGTGAAAAGAACCGCTATCAAGCCGCAGCTTCGATTGGCTACTGATGCGAATTATTTAGATATCTGTCAGTACCTCCAAAAAGAACTTGAAAAAATTGGCATTGAAATTCAAATAGATTTGATGCCTACGGCAAGTCTTCGCCAAGCAAAATCGTCCGGTAAATTAGAATTATTTCGGGCCAGCTGGATTGCAGATTATCCGGATGCCGAAAACTATTTAGGCCTGTTCTATTCCAATAATTTTTCTCCCAACGGTCCTAATTATACCCACTATTCAAACCCCACTTTCGATAGGACTTTTGAGGCTAGTTACGGGATTAACTCTATTGAAAAGAGAAAAATTCAATATCAAAAACTAGATAGTCTTGTTATCGCAGACCAAGCCGTTATTCCACTTTATTACGACAAAGTCATTCGCTTTGTTCAAAAGAATGTAGACGGCTTATCCCTAAACCCTATCAATATTTTGTCCCTAAAGACCGTAAAAAAGGAATAAAAAAAACCGCACAAGGCGGTTTTTGTATAAGCTACAATTCAAAAAAATTATTTTTTGAACTTGGAGTATTTGTTTTTGAATTTATCAATACGCCCAGCAGTATCTACCAACTTGGACTTTCCAGTGTAGAATGGGTGTGAAGTTCGTGATATCTCTAATTTAATCAAGGGATATTCTGTTCCGTCAACTTCTATCGTTTCTTTGCTGTTTGCAGTAGATTTTGTGATAAATACATCTTCATTAGACATATCCTTAAAGGCCACTAATTTATAATCTTCTGGATGAATACCTGTTTTCATATACGTAATATTGGAGCGCAAATTTAACTGTTTTTGCTATACTTTCCTACACCCTTCCTAAAAAAAGAAATGGAACTGACTTTAAAACTCGAAAACAGCTGATTTTCAACCCCATTGAATCCCACTTTACCACACAATCGACAACTCAAGACGAACCCTGATAGAGGCTGTTACACAACAATCTAAAAAATGAGTACATTGGTGAGGAATTTAAAACTAGCACCATGGAAAAACAATCAGCAAAATTAACTCCCTATATGCTCAAATACGGAGGCCTCTTAGGAGGGGTTTCTGTCGTATTTGCCTTAATGTTATTCTCGCTTGATCTGCATTATGGCCAAGAACCAGCCGTAAACTATGTCAATTACTTGATTACAATCGCCGTTTTGGCATTTGGAATCTATACCTATAGAAAAGACAACGAAGGATTTTTATCGCTTGGAGAGGCCTTGAAAATAGGCTTGGGTATTTCGCTGATATCAGCGGTTATAGCCATTCTTTATACAGGACTTTTGATGCATGTACTGGAGCCAACGTTTATGGAAAAGGCTTCAGAGATAGCGAAAAATAAAATGATTGATGAAAACCCTGAAATGACACAGGAGCAACTGAATATGGCCTTAGATATGATGAAAAAATTTCAGGGATTCGGCGTTGTTTCTGCCTTTATCTTGATTTTCAGTTTGTTCTTCGGATTGTTAATTTCTTTGGTAAGTGGCTTAATCCTTAAAAAAGCACGACCGGAATAAACGAGGGGTTTTGTACCTTTGTGGAAACGATTTCCCGAATGCAGTTCTCATTAGTAATCCCTTTGTTAAACGAAGCAGACTCGTTGGTGGAATTACACCAATGGATTGCAAAAGCATTAAAAGGGAAAAGTTTTGAAATTCTTTTTGTAGACGACGGCAGTACCGATACCTCTTGGAAGATCATCTCTAAGCTCGCCAAAGAGCATACAGAGGTAAAAGGCATCCGCTTTAGCCGCAACTTTGGGAAATCGCAAGCCCTACATGCTGCTTTCAAAGAGACACAAGGAGATTATATCGTAACCCTAGATGCTGATTTACAAGATTCCCCTGAAGAAATACTACCTATGCAAGCCTTGCTTGAAGAAAATCAATGGGACTTGATTTCTGGTTGGAAAAAGAAACGCTATGATTCCATTCTCTTTAAAAATATTCCCTCAAGACTCTTCAACTGGGCCGCAAGAAAAGTGTCTGGGATTCGGTTGAATGACTTTAACTGTGGTTTAAAAGTATACCGTAAGGAAGTCGTTAAATCAATTGAAGTATACGGAGAAATGCACCGCTACATCCCGGTTTTGGCTGCTCAAAATGGATACAGTAGGATTGGAGAGAAAATAGTTCAACATCAAGCGCGAAAATACGGGGCTTCAAAATTTGGAGCCGAACGCTTTGTCCGAGGTTTTCTAGACCTCATAACGCTATGGTTTTTACACCGATTTGGAAAATACCCCATGCATTTTTTTGGGCTCTTAGGCACCATCATGCTTTTGATGGGTTTTGGCTTTACCGCTTTTCTTGGAATAGACAAACTCTTTATCCATACCAGCAGCAGACTCATAAGTGACCGACCCGAATTTTATATCGCCTTAACGACCATGATTTTGGGGTCTCAATTTTTTATCGCTGGTTTTCTTGCCGAACTTATTCTAAAAGGAAGGCCCCATTCAGAACGCTATACCATAAAATGTACAACCTCCTCCAATGACGATTGAAGAAAAAATTAAATATTGGGAAAGTGATGTCTTCGATGCGGATAGCCAGAAAGAACTTGAGCAACTAAAACAAAAGCCCGATTTACTAGAAGATGCTTTTTATAAAGATCTATCATTTGGCACTGGCGGGATGAGAGGTATTATGGGAGTCGGAACCAATCGAATCAATAAATATACGCTGGCCCGTTGTACCCAAGGATTGGCTCACTATCTGCATGAGCAATTCCCTACTACTACACCAAAAGTGGTTATTGCTTATGACTCCAGACACAATAGCCAAGCTTTAGCTTCGGAAGTTGCTGCAGTCTTTGCCGCCAACAAAGTGGACGTTTTCTTGTTTACAGACTTACGAACCACCCCCGAACTTTCATTTGCCGTCAGACATCTTAAGGCACAAGCGGGAATCGTATTGACAGCCTCACACAACCCACCGGCTTATAATGGCTATAAGGTGTATTGGGAGGACGGAGGACAGATCGTTGGGCCCCATGATCAAGAAATTATGGACCGTATTGCGAAGATAGCATACGGAGATCTCAAATTTGATCCACCAAAAGCCACTATTCATCCTATTGATGTAGAAATTGACAAAGCCTATCAACAGGCCGTATTGGATTTGTTGCCCAAGCCAGTCCAGAACCCATCCGAGCTTAAAATAGTCTTTACCCCGCTTCACGGAACCGCTATCACAGCAATTCCAAGCGTTCTAGAAGCTGCTGGCTTTGAACAACTTTCGATTGTAAAAGAACAAATGCATCCAGATGGGGCATTCCCTACCGTGACCTCCCCCAACCCAGAAGAACGCGAGGCTTTGAGAATGGCTATTGCACAAGCAGAAAAAGAGGAGGCTGATATTATCATTGGTACAGATCCTGATTGTGACCGACTAGGTGTTGGTTTCCGAACAAAAAAGGGATCTTTTGAATTGCTAAATGGCAATCAATTAATGATTTTGATGACCGATTATATCTTAGAGAGTCTTCATGATAAAGGTGAACTTCCAAAGAAAGCATTCATTGCCTCTACCCTAGTTTCCACCCCTCTAATGGAGTCCGTTGCGAAGCAGTATGGGATTGAATATGTCGAAACCCTTACGGGTTTCAAATGGATTGCAGCTGCCATAGAAGAAAAATCCAACTCCCAATTTATATGTGGCGGAGAAGAAAGCTATGGCTTTCTATTGGGGACTGCTGTCAGGGATAAAGACGCAGTGTCAGCAGCGCTTTTAGCAGCTGCATTGGCGAGTGATTTAAAATCAAAAGGAATTACTTTTCAAGAACAATTGATCCATTGCTATGGAAAATACGGCTTTCGCTATGAGAAACTGCTTTCACTCAAAAAAGAAGGAATCGAAGGAGCAAGAGCCATTGAAAAGATGATGCAACAGTATCGTACGAATCCTCCTTCTTCTTTTGGAGGAAAAAAGATCAGTAAAGTATCTGATTATCTAGAAAAAACAGAACGAAACCTCCTTCAAAAGCACTCTAAACCGATCCTACTACCCGCCGCTAATGTCCTTCTTTTTGAAATGGAGGATGGAAGTCGTGTCGCTTTAAGACCCAGTGGGACCGAGCCCAAAATCAAATTTTATTTAAGTGCATCAAGCCACTACGAGGAAGCTATAAGCTGGGAAGATAATATGAGTCAGATCCAATCGCAGCTAGAAGCTCTGGAAAAAGAATTGCCGATATGATGCATTACTTCAGAAAGATTATTCATTTTGCCAAGCCCTTTTGGGGTCATGCCGTATTAAATGTGGTCTTCAATATTCTCTACGCCATCTTTAGTGCTTTGGCATTGGTTTCTTTTATACCGATGTTGGATGTCCTCTTTAACCAAACTGACACAGTCTCAGAACCGCCTGTCTACACAGGGTTTTCCAATTTAAAAGACTATTTACAAGGAAGCTTAAATTACGAAATAGGGATGCGAGTAGAGTCTGATCCCTCTGGGACTTTATTATTGGTCATTGGCTTAGTACTAGGTTTCTTCTTACTCAAAAACATCAGCAATTACTTCGCCCTTTTTTTCATCACCTATTTACGAAATGGGGTCCTTCGTGATCTGCGAAATGCGCTGTATAAAAAAGTACTCTCCCTGCCTATAAGTTATTTTTCCGAAAAAAGGAAAGGAGACTTAATGGCCCGAATGGCCTCTGATGTAATCGAAGTGCAGGTCTCCTTCCTTTCTGTCTTAGAATTGCTAATACGAGAGCCCGTTACGATTGTATTTACGCTATTGGTGATGTTCCAGTTGAGTCCAGAACTGACCTTTTTTGTGCTTTTCTTTATTCCGCTTTCTGGATTTATCATCTCCACTATAGGAAAACAATTACGTAAGAAATCCGCCTCTGTACAGAAAGAGCAAGGCCACTTTATGTCGTTGATTGACGAAACGCTTAACGGACAAAAAATCATCAAAACTTTTAATGCCTCCCATTTCTTCTATCAGCGGTTTAGAAATTCAACACAACGTTTTTTTAATTTCTCAAATTCTTTGTTACATCGAAATAATTTAGCCTCCCCGCTAAGCGAGTTTATGGGAATCGGAATCATAGGGGTTCTTTTGTGGTATGGCGGACATATGGTATTGGTAGAAGGCAGTTTAAAAGGCACTACTTTCTTCGCTTATATGGGCTTGGCCTATAATATCCTGACACCGGCAAAAGGAATTAGTAAATCTATTTTCAGTATCCGAAAAGGAGATGCAGCGGCAGCAAGATTAGTTGGGATTTTAGAAGCTGAGAATAAAATTAAGGAAGTAGAAAATCCAAAAATTCTCCCCTCTTTAGAAAAAGAAATCCTTTTTGATAAAGTCAATTTTGCCTATGGGGAAACTGCTGTTTTAAAGCAATTCAGCTTGCAAATCAAAAAAGGAGAACTGGTTGCTTTAGTAGGACAATCTGGAAGTGGAAAAACCACCATTGCAAATCTTCTCAATAGGTTTTATGATAGTAGCAGTGGTAGCCTGAAACTTGATGGAATTCCTATTGATCAATTGCAACTGAAATCCTTGTACAACTTATTGGGAGTTGTGACTCAAGAGCCCCTTCTCTTTAATGATACGGTTGCCAATAATTTAAAAATCGGCAAACAAGATGCCACTGATTCGGAAATAATAGCCGCTGCAAAGGTGGCCAATGCACATGAATTTATTGCTAAAATGGAACTTGGTTACGATACTCCAATTGGAGAAGGCGGCAATAAATTGTCCGGAGGGCAAAAACAAAGGCTATCCATTGCACGGGCTGTGCTGAAAAATCCAGACATCCTTATCTTGGACGAAGCCACTTCCGCTTTGGATACCGAATCAGAACAACTGGTTCAAAATGCCCTTGAAAAATTAATGCAAAATAGAACTTCGGTTGTGATTGCCCATCGTTTGTCAACCATACAGAAAGCTGATAAGATTGTAGTACTTCATGAAGGATCCATTGTTGAAGAAGGCACCCACCAGACCTTACTCCAGAAAAAAGGAGCTTATTATAAGCTTGTAAAGCTACAGCAACTCTAATGCCGAAACTACACACGAACATCGCCGTAGCAGCAGTCGCCATCCTTGAATCCGTTACAAGAGAACAAAAAAGAGCTTCTAGGGCCTTGCATAAAGCAGTACAACAAAACCCTAAATGGGGAGCTCGAGACAGGCGATTGATACAGACTATTGTTTTTGATTGTCTCCGATGGAAAAGACTATTTGCCTATCTCCTTAACAAGGAGGAGAGCGCCTTGACAAGTGAAGAACTTTTAATGGTATGGTGTTCCCGTAACGAATATAGAGGGGAAAAACCTTTGGACCCTACAATAGAGAAACAACCGGAACAACTTGCTCCTGAAATTGCTACTTCATTTCCAGATTGGTTGTATGAAAGAGGAAAGCAAGAACTCCCAGAAGTATGGGAATTAGAGTCTGAGGCCTTAAACAAACAAGCGGCCATATCTATTCGTGTGAATCGCTTAAAAACGTCTCCTGAGAAGCTGCAAAAAGAATTGTCCAAGTACTACAATCTAGACACAAGAAATAGTGCAAATTCCCCAGATGCACTTGAATTAAAACAAGGAGCAAAACTGGATACTACTACCTTTTTCCTGAAGGGTCATTTTGAGATTCAAGATGCCAATTCTCAAAAAATAGCTTCTTTTTCTGAGGCACAACCCGGTCATAACGTCATTGACTTGTGTGCGGGTGCCGGTGGTAAAAGTTTACACCTAGCAGCAATGATGCGTAATAAAGGTGAAATTAGAGCGTACGACGTAGAAACTGCTAAACTCAAAGAGTTAAACCGCAGAAAACAACGTGCAGGTGTCAAGATCATTCAAGCAGAAAAGCTTCCTAGTGACGAAATAGCGACTCTTGAAAAGAATCATTCCTGGGCAGATATCGTACTAATTGATGCCCCCTGTAGTGGAATAGGAACGCTGAAAAGAAACCCAGAACTCAAATGGCGTTTGTCAGAAGAACAACTCCAAGAACGCATAGAGATTCAACAAAAACTGTTACTTCAAGCTCGTAATTGGGTAAAAATCGGTGGCGTTCTAATCTACGCCACCTGTTCTATTTTACCCTCTGAAAATGAAAACCAAATTGATTGGTTTTTATCGCAAAACCCTGATTTTAGGTTAGAGGAAAGGCAAACACTTTTTGCGCACCAAAGCGCTTTTGATGGATTCTTTATGGCCCGAATGCGGAAACAAGAATAAAAACTGTGAATAACTCCCTTTTATCTTTTATAAACACAAGTCTTAGAAACTCGATTTAAGGAGTAAAAGCATTATTTTTGAGCTTTAATTTTTGGTATGATTCAGTTCTTTGGCAACCCTACTAGCAAACTAATCGCAGTCGCTTCTGCAAGCCCTCTTTCTCCTTCCGATATCGAAAAATTAGATTGGCTTTTCGATGGCGCTCCCCTTCTACACGAGTCCGAAATCAAAGGGTCTTTTTATGGGCCCCGCGCTTCTATGCTGACCCCTTGGAGCACTAATGCGGTTGAGATTACCCAAAATATGGGAGTAGCAGGAATCAGCAGAATTGAAGAATATCACCCGGAAGGAATGCTCCAAAACATAGACCCCATGCTGGTGGTTCGATATGAGGTATTGGATCAAAACTTGTTTGCAGTCGCCATTGCCCCTGAAGCAATTGTGACTATAGAAGATATTGAACGTTACAACCAACAAGAGGGACTGGCGCTCAACCAGGATGAGATAGACTACCTTAACTCCTTGTCTAAAAGTTTAGGCAGACCTTTGACAGACTCAGAAGTCTTTGGTTTTTCCCAAGTTAATTCAGAACACTGCCGCCATAAAATATTTAATGGTGAATTTGTTATCGATGGAAAAAATAAAAGCAAAAGCTTGTTTCAGCTCATTAAAGAAACTGCCAAAGCCAAGCCCGACAACCTCGTATCCGCGTATAAAGACAATGTTGCCTTTGTAGAGGGACCAGTTATAGAACAATTTGCGCCTCAAAAAGGGGATCAACCCAGTAGTTATACCAAGACCCGAATCGATAGTGTCTTGTCTTTAAAAGCCGAAACCCATAATTTCCCCACCACTGTTGAACCCTTTAATGGAGCTGCTACAGGATCTGGAGGTGAGATTCGCGATCGTTTGGCGGGAGGCCAAGGATCCCTTCCTCTTGCCGGGACAGCGGTTTACATGACCCCTTACTCAAGAGTACAAGAAACACTTTCTTTTGAACATTTTCCAGAACGCAAATGGTTGTATCAAAGACCCCTTGATATCCTAATAAAAGCATCAAATGGAGCTTCTGATTTTGGGAATAAATTTGGCCAACCTCTTATTGCGGGATCTGTTTTGACTTTTGAACACCAAAAAGAGGATCAAAAATTAGGCTTTGACAAGGTGATCATGTTAGCAGGGGGTGTTGGTTTTGGTAAAAAAGAACAAGCCCAGAAGAAAAAACCCAAAAAAGGAGATCTCATCATTATATTAGGAGGCGATAATTATCGAATTGGTATGGGAGGTGCTGCTGTTTCTTCTGCTGATACGGGAGCCTTTGGAAGTGCTATTGAATTAAATGCTGTTCAGCGTTCCAATCCAGAAATGCAAAAAAGAGTAGCCAACGCCATCCGGGCATTGGTAGAACAAAGCACAAACCCTATCGTTTCGATTCACGACCACGGAGCAGGAGGACATTTAAATTGTTTGTCCGAATTGGTAGAAGACACGGGGGGTAAAATCCATTTAGATGCATTGCCTATTGGAGACCCTACCCTATCGGCAAAAGAAATCATCGGAAATGAATCTCAGGAGAGAATGGGACTGATACTATCCCCTGAAGACACTCCTTTACTAGAAAAAATTGCGGAACGTGAAAGAGCCCCCTTTTATGTAGTAGGTGAAGTGACTGAAGACATGCATTTTAGCTTTTCTTCAGCAGAAAAAGAGGAAAAACCTATCGATTTGAAGCTTTCCGCATTGTTTGGAAGTTCTCCTAAAACGATCCTGAAAGACCAAACTCAAAAAGCAGCATTTGCAGCGCTTCAATACCAACGTTCTGATTTAGTACCTTATTTAAGAAATGTACTGCAATTGGAAGCAGTCGCTTGTAAAGATTGGCTGACGAATAAAGTAGATCGTTGTGTTACAGGACGTGTTGCCCAGCAACAAACTGTAGGTGAATTACAACTGCCACTGAGTAATTGTGGGGTGATGGCACTGGACTATACTGGTAAAAAAGGGGTGGCCACTTCCATAGGACATGCCCCAATAAGCGCCTTAATAGATCCTAGAAAAGGAAGTCAAAATGCCATAGCGGAATCTTTGACCAATATTCTTTGGGCTCCCTTAGAAAAAGGGCTGGCGAGTGTATCCCTATCTGCCAACTGGATGTGGCCCTGTAATAATCCTGGAGAAGATGCTCGTTTGTATGAAGCAGTAGAGGCTTGTTCTGAATTTGCAATCGCACTTGGAATCAACATCCCAACAGGTAAAGATTCGTTGTCGATGAAACAAAAATATACCGACGGAGATGTATTAGCACCAGGTACCGTTATCATCTCTAGTGTGGCTTCTTGCTCTGATATCAATAAAATAGTCACTCCTGTCGCCCAATTGGAAGGGGGGGCTCTTTATTACATTGATTTTTCACAGGATTCTTTTGAACTAGGAGGCTCCTCTTTTGCTCAATCTATTGAAGGGATTGGCACCCAGACTCCTGGGATTCTAGATCCAGAATATTTCAAAAAAACCTTTAACGCGCTTCAGCTATTAATCCATAGCGGAAGTATTACAGCAGGCCACGATATTGGTTCTGGAGGATTGATTACCACCTTATTGGAAATGTGTTTTCCTTCACTTGATATTGGAATGACACTGGATTTATCAGTCCTAGAAGAAGCGGACACCATTCGCTGTTTATTTTCTGAAAAAATAGCAGTCGTTGTGCAATCCAATGAAGACTTAGAAGCAATTTTAGGAAAAGAAGGGATCAAAGCGATACCTTTAGGAAGTATTGTTAAAAGTGATCGTATCGACATCAATGGCTTAGAACTATCTATTCCTGAAATGCGAGACTTATGGTTGCGAACTTCCTCCTCTTTAGAAAGAGAACAAACGACGAAAGCCCTTGCAGAAATACGAGCTACCAATATAGTTCAGCAGCCACTTCAGTTTAAGTTTCCAGCTCATTTTGACGGAAAACGTCCTAACCCAAAGAAAAGAAAAATAAAAGCCGCTGTTCTTCGTGAAAAAGGGAGCAATTCCGAACGGGAGATGGCCTATGTAATGGATCTCTGTGGTTTTGATGTAAGAGATGTCCACATGACGGATTTGATTGAAGGAAGAGAAACTCTCGAAGACATTCAATTCTTAGTTGCCGTCGGTGGCTTTTCAAATTCTGATGTGCTTGGATCGGCAAAAGGCTGGGCCGGAAGTATCAAATACAATGCAAAAGCTCAAAAAGCGGTCACCGATTTTTTTAATCGTCCCGACACCTTATCGCTAGGTGTGTGCAATGGTTGTCAACTTTTTGTGGAGTTAGGATTACTGACGCCAAGTCATGATCAAAAGCCAAAAATGTTGCATAATGATTCCGGAAAGTTTGAATGCATATTCTCTGCTGTTACGATTCAAAAATCTTCTTCCATCCTTCTTAAAAGTCTAGAAGGCAGCAGCCTAGGAATATGGTCTGCACATGGAGAAGGAAAATTTTCTTTCCCAATGGAAGCTTCCGCCTATCAAATTCCAGCCACCTATTCTTATGATAGCTATCCCGCAAACCCCAATGGATCGGATTACAATGCAGCTATGTTGTGTAGCGATGATGGAAGGCATTTGGTTATGATGCCCCACTTGGAGCGCTCTACATTTAGCTGGAATTGGGGGCACTATCCAAGCAACAGAAATACAGACGAGGTAAGCCCCTGGACGCTGGCTTTTGAAAATGCTTACAATTGGTTGGGATCGAAAAGTACCTAAACTTCTTTTGAAAAATGAGTAATTTCTGTACTTTAATGGCATGGAAATTACGAGACTTTTTGACTTTTTAACCTACCAACGCGATCATTTACCGTTGGAGAATGCCCTAAACACAAAACAAGACGGAAAATGGCAAGCCACTTCCTCTGAAGAATTTTACAATCAAGCACATCAAATAAGTAGTGCCCTACTGGAAATGGGCGTCCAACCTGGTGATAAAATCGGGATGATTTCTTCTAATAATAGAAGCGAATGGTGCGTTGTCGATATGGGAGTTCTTCAATTAGGAGCTATAAATGTACCCCTATACCCTACCATTGCAGCAACTGATTACGAATATATATTAAACCATTCTGAATCTCAATACTGCTTTGTGTCCGATAAAGAGGTATACGATAAACTCATCTCTGTAGCCAAAAAAATAAAGGGGCTAAAGGGAATCTTTTGTTTTGATGAAATAGAGGGCTGCACCCATTGGACTCATCTATTGGAACAAGGAGCTAAGGCAAATAATCTGGCGGAGGTTGAAAAACTAAAGGCTGCTGTAAAGACCGAAGACTTAGCCACTATTATCTATACTTCAGGAACAACGGGGGTCCCTAAAGGGGTCATGCTTAGCCATAGTAATATCGTGTTCAACAGTTTGAATACCGCGGTTCGGCTGCCTTTACGAAAAGGGGAATCGATCGCTTTAAGCTTTTTACCCGTTTGTCATATCTTCGAACGAGCCACACTCTATGTGTACTATTATTTTGGGGTTCGTATCTTTTTTGCGGAATCACTTGAAACAATAAGTGACAATCTAAAAGAAACGCAACCCAATATAATGACTGCCGTACCACGATTATTGGAAAAGGTATACGATAAGATTTATGCACGTGGTGCCGAACTTGATGGGATCAAGCAAAAATTATTTTACTGGGCCGTAGACTTGGGACTCCAATACCAACCGTATGGGCAAAATGGAGCCTGGTATGAATTCAAATTGAAAATAGCCCGTAAACTTATTTTCTCGAAATGGAAAGAAGCGTTAGGAGGGAAATTAGAATTAATCGCTTCTGGAAGTGCACCCCTACAGCCTAGATTAGCGCAAGTGTTCACAGCTGCTGATATTACAATATGTGAAGGCTATGGCCTTACCGAAACATCACCCGTTATCGCCATGAATGAAGTAGCAGGAGGCGGGTTTAAAATCGGTACTGTTGGGAGAGTAAATGCAGGAGTAGAAGTTAAAATTGCAGATGACGGAGAGATCTTATGCAAAGGACCTAATGTGATGATGGGGTATTATAAGGACGAAGCGAAAACTGCTGAAGTAATGACAGATCAATATTTTCATACTGGTGATATCGGAGAAATTGATGCAGATGGTTTCTTGAAAATTACAGACCGGAAAAAAGAAATGTTTAAGACTTCTGGAGGGAAATACATTGCTCCTGCCCTGATTGAAGGGCAAATGAAGCAATCCCTTTTTATAGAACAAATGATGGTCATTGGAGAAGGTCAAAAAATGCCGGCTGCCCTAATTCAACCAAATTTCGAATATGTAGGAGAATGGATGAAAGACAATAATATTGATTGCAAAGCCGACGATTTAGCGTCCCTTTGTAACAATGAGCAATTGCTTTCTGCTATTCAAGCAGATGTTGATCAACACAATCAAAAGTTCGGTAAATGGGAACAAATCAAAAAATTTGAACTGACTCCTGAAATATGGTCTATTGATGCAGGGCACTTGACCCCGACCATGAAACTAAAACGAAAAGTCGTAAAAGAGAAATTCAAAGATCTCATTACTGCTATTTATGCCTAAAGGAAACCCCCATTTATTGGGGGTTTTTTTTATGTCTTTTTACTATGCATACATAATTATGCATGCATAACTATGTATGCATAGTATATTTTTATATATTTACTGGGATGAAAAAAAGAACCATAGATTATGCGTTGCGTTCGACTTGGGGCGCAGTAAGTAAAATGTATAACAGGACCGCTGCAAAATTTGATTCTACTATGGCGACAGGTTTTGCACTTCTTAGTATTGATGCAGAAGGAACCCCATCAACAGCACTAGGCCCTAAAATGGGCATGGAGGGAACCAGCATATCTAGACTTTTGAAATCAATGGAAGAAAGAGGTCTTATACAAAGAACACCCGATCCATCAGATGGACGCGGTGTCTTAATTCATCTAACACCATTTGGAAAAGAAAAAAGAGAATTTTCTAAGCAAACAGTATTAGGATTTAACGAAGCCATCAACCGAGAACTCTCTGAGGAAAAAATCGAACATTTTTTCGAAGTAATAGAATGCATAACAGACTATTGCAATCAATTCGACAAACAAAACAAAGAAGTAAATTTTAATTGAACACTATGGAAACAACTCAGGCAAGACTAACTAAAGGAGGTCAATTCATTATTAAATCCTTTGACCCACAAGAAATCTTTACTCCTGAAGATTTTTCAGAAGAACAACTTATGATGAAGGAGGCTGTTCAAGAATTTATTGATCGTGAAGTCGTACCACATCGTGCACAATTCGAGAAAAAAGACTACGCACTCACACAACGCCTGATGCAACAGGCTGGGGAGCTTGGCTTTTTAAGTGTAGCTGTTCCCGAAGCATACGGCGGGTTGGGTATGGATTTCGTTTCCACCATGTTGGTTTGTGATTACATATCAGGAGCAACAGGATCCTTTTCAACAGCTTTTGGTGCCCATACAGGAATCGGAACGCTTCCAATTACCCTGTACGGAACTGAGGAACAAAAATCAAAATACATCCCCAAATTAGCTTCAGGTGAATGGTTTGGCGCGTATTGTCTTACGGAACCAGGAGCTGGATCTGATGCGAATTCAGGCAGAACAAAAGCGGTATTGTCTGAAGACGGAACCCATTACAAGATTACAGGTCAAAAAATGTGGATCTCAAATGCGGGCTTTGCTGAATTATTTATTGTATTTGCCAGAATAGAAGACGATAAAAATATCACTGGGTTTATCGTCCCCAAGGACCTTGAAAACGGTATTACTCTGGGAGATGAAGAACACAAATTAGGGATCCACTCCTCTTCTACTCGTCAGGTATTCTTTAATGAAACAAAAGTACCGGTAGAAAACATGCTTGCAGGAAGAGGTGAAGGCTTTAAAATTGCGATGAACGCTTTAAACGTAGGTCGTATTAAATTAGCAGCCGCCTGTTTAGATGCCCAAAGAAGAGCCACCACTACGGCTATCAAGTATGCCAATGAGCGCGTGCAATTTAAAACGCCTATTTCGCAATTTGGAGCCATCCAAGAAAAACTAGCCATTATGGCCATGAATACGTATGTGGGAGAGTCAGCTAGTTATCGTGCCGCTCATGATGTGAAAGCAAGAATAGAATCTCTTCAAGAAGAAGGGAAAGGACATCAGGAATCTGAGCTCCGAGGTGTTGAGGACTTTGCCGTTGAATGTTCACTTTTAAAGGTAGCTATATCAGAAGATGTACAACAATGTGCAGACCAAGGCCTACAGATTTATGGCGGAATGGGATTCTCTGCGGATGCACCAATGGAAGCAGCCTGGCGTGATGCACGTATAGGACGGATCTATGAAGGCACGAATGAGATTAATAGAATGTTATCGGTAGGGATGCTCGTGAAAAAAGCCATGAAGGGAGAATTGGACTTAATGTCTTCTGTAATGTCAATTTCCTCTCAATTAGATACTCCCGAAAATTTGGTGTCAAATTCTCATAACGGGATCATGGCTGATGAACTAAATATGATCCAAAACCTAAAAAACATCTTTTTGATGGTGGCAGGCTCAGCAGTTCAAAAATATGCAACAGAATTAGACAAAAATCAGGAAGTATTGATTGCCTTGTCTGATATCTTAATTGAAACCTATATGGCAGAATCTGCTGTATTGAGAACCATCAAAAACAGCAACCGAAAGGGAGATGCGTCGCAACAACATCAAATTGCGATGAGTCAGTTGTATTTATACGAAGCAGTTGAATTGTGTGTCAAGAAAGCACGTGAAGTCATTCTTTCAATCGCCTCTGGTCCGACTAGAGACAAACTATTAACGGCCCTCACCCATTTGACTTCCGCACAACCGATGCCCAATGTAACAGCACTAAAACGCAGCATAGCATCTGAAGTCATTGATCAAAATCAATATTGTTTTTAAACTTGTTTTAGGTTTATTTTTCAAACCCAGTATATAATGCTGGGTTTTTTTATTTTTAAAAAAAATTAGACATGAAAAAAGGTTTCTACTACACCCTTTTGTTAGCGGTAAATTTGAGCTTTGCACAAACACAACAAGCTATTTATGATATTATTGATTCCGTATCTGAAGAAAGATTGGAGTCAGATATACGCCAATTAGCCAACTTTGGCACTCGGCATACACTTAGTGATACCCTTTCCGAAAAAAGAGGAATTGGTGCTGCTAGAAGATGGATCAAGGCGGAATTTGAAAAAATATCAGACCAATGTAATGGCTGTTTAGAAGTAGGGTATCAAAAGAATTATCACAAGCCAGGCGATGGAGATCGAATTGTAAAACCCGTTTGGATCAATAATGTAGTAGCCATCCAGAGAGGCAGCGAATACCCCAATCGATATATCATTATGAGTGGAGATATTGATTCAAGAATCTCAGATCCCACTAATTATACAGACGATTCCCCGGGGGCAAATGACAATGCAACAGGCATGGCCGGCACCCTTGAAGCCGCTCGGGTTTTATCCCAATACAAGTTCAAAAATAGCATTCTATACCTGGGACTTGCAGGAGAAGAACAAGGTTTATTTGGAGGCAAAGGAATGGCTAAGAAAGCAAAAGAATCAGGCTGGGAAATCATCGGCATCCTGAACAACGACATGATTGGAAACATAGAAGGGGTCGATGGTGTTATTGACAATCGTAGCTTCCGAATCTTTTCTGAACCCGTGCCTCCAACTGAAACGGAAAGAGAACGTAAATCCAGACGCTTTTATGGAGGAGAAGTCGATGGAATCTCAAGACAGCTCGCTCGTTATGTCCATAAAACAACAAAAACCTATATGCCTGAAATGAATCCGATCTTAATTTATAGACTCGACCGCTTTAGTCGTGGAGGGCATCATAGACCATTTAACGACCAAGGTTTTGCAGGCATTCGCATTATGGAAGCACATGAGAATTACACAAGACAGCACCAGGATATTCGAACTGAAAACGGTATTCAATACGGAGATGTTATCGAAGGTGTAAATTTTGAATATGCCAAAAAACTAACCGCTGTTAATGCCATTGTACTGGCTCAGTTGGCGTGGGCGCCACCAGCCGTAAATACACTTTCCATTGGAGGTGCTGTTCAGCCAGCAGCCAAGTTTAGATGGGAAAAAGTAGCAGGTGACAATGTAGCGGGCTATAAAATTTATTGGAGAGAAACTACTAGCCCTACCTGGCAATACAGCCGCTACGTAGGAGACGTAGACCAACATACTCTAGAGGGTATCGTCATTGACAACTTTTTCTTTGGAATCAGTACCGTTGGTAAAAATGGCTATGAGAGTGAAGTTGTTTTTCCCAATAAAGTGTTTAGAAACTAAACTCCTCACCCCTCTAAAAATCCTTTTTCACGCATCCAGTCGTCATTGAATATTTTCCCGATATACCGGCTCCCAGAATCGTGTAGTAACACAACCACAACATCCTCTGGCGAAAAGTGTTCTTTGAGTTGGAGTGTTCCTTTAATCGCTGCGCCACAGGAATTTCCTGCGAAAATACCCTCATCAACAGCGAGCTTTCGTGTGTATAAAGCCGCATCCTTATCGGTCACTTTTTCAAAATGATCAATGATACTAAAATCAACATTTTCTGGTAACATATCTTCGCCTATTCCTTCGGTGATATAAGGATAAATTTCATCAGGATCAAAAACACCTGTCTCGTGGTATTTTTTAAACACAGAACCATAGGTATCTATCCCATATACTTTTATAGCTGGGTTTTGCTCTTTTAGATATTTCCCAACACCTGAAATGGTTCCACCTGTTCCTACACCCACTACAAAATGAGTGATTTTACCCGCTGTTTGCGCCCATATTTCAGGACCTGTAGTATGATAATGAGCCTCACTATTCGCGGGGTTGTCATATTGGTTTACATACCAGGAATTGGGTGTCTCAGCTGCAATTCTTTTGGCAACACTATAATAAGAATCTGGGTGTTCGGGAGCTACATTCGTAGGACAAACAACCACCTCTGCTCCTACAGCACGCAAGACATCAAATTTTTCTTTTGACTGTTTGTCATTGGAGACACAAATTAACTTATAGCCTTTCACAATGGCGGCAAGTGCAAGTCCCATTCCGGTATTTCCAGAAGTTCCTTCTACTATGGTCCCCCCCGGTTTCAGCAGACCAGAAGCCTCAGCGGTCTGTATCATATTGACGGCGATCCTGTCTTTTACCGAATTACCAGGATTAAAACTTTCCACTTTTGCCAATACCAATGAAGGAATTTCAGCTGTGATTGTATTTAGTTTTACCAGTGGAGTATCTCCGATTGTTTCGAGTATATTTTGGGCATAATTCATATCAGTAGTTTGGGTTATTAACACCTCTTTATAAGATGATTAGCGGTCCATTATCAAATCTGGATTCCTTGCTTAGTCTGCTTTCTAATCACAAATTGTAGGGGAAACCAAAGCGATAGTAGACTGACCGAAAGTACCAATAAATTTAAAAGCAGTACTTGGAAAATCGAAAGATAAACAGGAGCAACCTCTACAAAATAAGTTTTGGGATCAAGTCTAATCCATTCTCCGTATTTCTGACTAAAATAAAATAAAAGCCCCAGTATATTCCCGTAGAGCATGCCACGGATCAATATTTGAGCTCCATTCCATAAAAAAATACTTTGAATCAAAGCGCTTTTGGCGCCTAGGGTCAACAAAAGTCCTATCATTCGGGAGCGTTCTACTATCATCACTAATAAGGCCGTAGCCATGTTGATCACCCCGACAATAATCATAATGATCAGGATAATTAAAATATTGTAATCAAAAAGTGCAATCCATTGAAAAATATTTGAGTACCGATCTGTTATCGTACTCACATCCAATTCGGAGGGAAGCAACTCATAAATAATATCGGCGGTTTCATTTAACAATTGATATTCCTTAAGATGAACTTCGTAGCTTCCTACTTGAGTAGAGGGCCATTTATTGACCCCGTTGATAAGGGAAATAGACCCCAAAAGTAAACTTTCATCAAATTCAGGGAATCCTGACTGGTAGAGTCCTACAACCTCTACCATTCGCTGACTGGGTATTTTTTGAGTGGTGCTGTTTTGAAAAAATAGCTTAAATCGGTCTCCTACAGTCAGCTGCAAGCGACTGGCTAAGGTTTGAGAAATTACTACTTCTCTCTGGTTTTTAGCTAGATTTGGATACCGTCCTTCTTTGAGGTAATCGTCTAGTTTAGCCCATGTATAGTCTGCACCTACTCCTTTGAAAATCCCTCCTTCAAAAGTAGCGTTAGATTTAAATAATCCTGCTTTATAGGTAACACCTTCTATATAAAGCACATTTGGGAGAGATTGAATTTGGGCAACAAGATTGTTCTCTAACGAGAGGGGCTGAAGAGACACACTAGAAGAAGAATTTTCAAATGTAGAAAGGATCAGATGCCCATTGAAAACGGCTGTTTTAGATTCAATCTCTTTTTGCAAACCAAAACCTGTTGCCAGCGCTATAAGAATCATTGAGAGCCCTATAGCAACAGAAACGGTTGCAATTTTTATTATCCGGGCTGATACGCTATGTTTGTACACCTGACTGTTTTGCAGTCGTTGCGCAATAAACAAACTGAGTCGGAAAGGCTTCAATAGAATGATTTTTATCAAAAATACAGTATTATTTTTTGCCTTTATAGGTACTTTTTACTCGGGATTTTCTCAAGGAGTCGATTCGATTCGTACAGGGGCAGAACAAACCGAAAAATACATCCCCCTTCTTAAAGGGAAATCGGTAGGTTTGGTAGGCAACCACAACAGTGTCATAAAAAGTAGAAAAGGATATGTACATCTTGTTGACAGCT
>CBFHRX010000012.1:0-44761 GCA_965658355.1 Flavobacteriaceae bacterium
TAAGCTTGTACTCGATCTTCAAAACCGATATAGGCAATGTATTGTCCATTGGGTGCTATTGTTGCATTTGAATCAGGACCTGTTCTATCGGTAAGTGCCTGTATCGTATCAGTTTTTAGATCAAGCTCATAGATTTCGGTATTTCGGAACTCATGTTCCCAATCTGCTTGTCTGTTTGAAGTAAAATATAGTTTCTCACCAGAGGGGTGCCAGCTAATGGGGCCTCTATGCTGGTAGTTTCCTTTTGTCAATTGACGAGCGGACCCCCCATTGGCATCGACTACAAACAGCTGACTGAATCCCGGTTTTATATAGCCACTTCCATCAGATTCATGATACAATCGATCGGTAACCCTTGCTGCAGCTGCCCATTTTGCCCCTTTGGGTTTTGAGGGCATAGAAATTAATGTTGGAGCCGGGCTATTGACTTTCATCCGAAAGGCGATAGCTGTTCCATCGGGTGACCAGCTTAGGGAAGAGGGATTGTTCTCCAATTGCGATATTCTAGCTGTAACCCCATTTTCCATCCAATAGAGATAGATTTCGCTCCCTTCATCAGTAGGCCTTACATAGGCCAAGCGATCGCCATTGGGAGACCAAACGGCATTGGACTCACTCCCTTCAAAAGAGGTCAATTTATGATGCTTACTCCCGTCTTTGTTTAAAATCCATAAATTCCCAACAGCTTTATCACGTTGAATATCCATTCGCATCCGTCTGTATACGATTTTTTGGCCGTCTGGACTTATTTGGGGTTGCTGTACATACTGCAAGCCAAAGACATCTAGGGGTTCAAAAGCCTTTTGAGGCGTTTGCGCCGATAAAAAAACACCGATAGATACTAGTAAAGAAAAAAGGAAAATAGATCTCATTGCATCAAAAATTTAAGAGAATAATAAAGTGCTGTTACTTAAATAGTACCATTTTATTGAGCTGATTGTCTGGACCATTCTGAATAGCCACCACTGTAATCGTAAATCTTCGTGAACCCCAAACTTTTAAGCCTTAAAGAGACCGCTCGACTGCGACCCCCACTATGGCAATACAGATAAACAGCTTTCTTCTTGTCGAGGTTTTGAGCATAGGATTCTATTTTATTTGCCTGCATCGCATCCACATTGACAGCCCCTTGAATATGGCCAGCTTTGAATTCGGCCTCAGTTCGAACATCTAATAATTGTATAGTTTCAGAAAGTGCAGCTTTCATGTCTTCAAGCTGGATAGTGGTGACGACTTCACTTTCTTGGGCGAGACTATAGCTTGGCATACTCGCAAAGCATACTAGTAAAAAAGGGATTAAAAGAGATTTCATCAATCGAAATTTAGATACAATAGCTGTTACAATAATATTGCTTTTTCCTTATATAAGTTCTATATGTTTGGTGTCGCTCTAAAAAGAAAGCAGAATTAATAAAAAACCCTCCACTTGGGAGGGTCATTTTTTTACCAGCTTTGAACTAATTCATTATTTCGATCTAGATACATCACTCTTTGCCAGATTACCCGTTTCCAAAACCCGGGAGTTTTCAGCTCTCCTAAGGATGCCATTTCTTCAGGCCAAGTAATAGTATTAGTATTAAAAGGAGTAAAGACATCACTGATGGTATCGTAAAAATCAACAGTATAAGCATTGTAGGGATATTCATATCCTACAGGGGACAAAACGGTGGCTGTTGCCCATCCCTTCATTTTTGTCTTCTCCTGTTTCATGAGTTTCTTAAAAAAGGGCTTCATAATCCTTGATTCTTCAGCTAAATACTGAGCTGGATTAGTAGCTTTTGAATAATTGATAACGAGGTATTTAAAGCTAGGCTCTTTGTCACTCCAGATAATATCGTTTGTGTTAGTCAAGATCGAGGCAAACTCGTATTTATCTTGTTTCAAGGTCTCTTCTAATAAGGCTCTTTTTTCGGGATCCATTTTGCTTTTTACTTCCGCTTCAGCAGCGGCATAATTTTTTCCTAAATTTTCATAATTCTCCCATGAGCCGATTCCTATTCTAGCATTAATATTGGGTTCAGAAGCAAGTTTACCACCACTTCTTAGCTGAATGGCCCAAGCTGTTATTTGTCCTTTAGATTTAAGAACAGCTGCCACTTTACTCCAGTAAAAGGCTTCGTTTTGCATAAATGTTTTTAACTCATTTGTAGGGACATTCCTAAAGGAGTTAATCGCTAGCCTTTCTTGAGCGAAATTTGATTGAAAAGCAAAAGCAAGGCTTACTAGTAAGAGTAGTTTTTTCATTATGATTGGTTTATGGTTAATACTGTGACTAATATATACAAAATGGAGTGCATATCAAATCGCATCTCCATGTTTCATTAGAGGGCTGTTTTGGGTTGTTCCTATTGAAAAGCAATACGAATTGTTAAAGTGGAAACACCGATATTTTAGGCGCTTATTTTATACCTGCTTTTTTATTCAGTTGGCGTACTTTCTACTGCCAGTAAAGTAGGGTCATAGGCGTTATAAACACGATCGATTAATCCCTCTTCATTCCATCTAAAGGAGGCATATCCTTTGATTTTGATATCATTCCCAGTAGTTGCTCCTTTTGCTGCTAATGTATACCAAGCGTTTGTAAAGTTGCCCGACCATTCTTTCATGTCGTAATTAAAGGTGAATATATAGACATCCTCATATTTTATTTCTTTTAATAAAGTATGCATTGTCGGCATCATGTTGAGAATTTCTTGTTTTGTTTGTTCTGTGTCATTGTTTAAAAAAACAGCATCATCAGACATTAAAGAATTGATAACATCAGAATCACTTTTTTCTGCGGCATCAAACCAAGATTGAATTTTTTGTGACCTAGGATCGTTTATATCCGTAATTGTACCTGCATAATGTTCTGGTAGATCCGGTTTTTGATTTACTGTTTCACAGCTGTAAAAGAATAAAGAGAAGCTTGCTACTAAAAAAAGTTTTTTCATCTTAATTGATTTATGGTTAATACTACCTCTAATATAGAGAGATAGGATTATATATCAAATCCCATCTTACTCTTTCAATTGAAAAACCGTTTCCTAAAACCCATGCCCCTATTTTTGTGTTAGGAGTGGGGGCGGTTTTGGAGTTTAAAATTGAGGTGCTGTACAAATGCCGTACGTTATTGATAAAAAAAAATCCCGAAACTATTGGATAACAATAATTAAGGGATTTTAATTGTGGAGTCGGCGGGAATCGAACCCGCGTCCAAACAAGCAACGAAAAGACTTTCTACATGCTTAGTTTTCTATTGATTTTCGAGTAGTAACTGACAGAAAACAGCCTATTACGACCTTATTGCCTTTATTGAAAAATTTTTGCGGCACCCAAAAATTTCGATGTTGACTTTAATGGTGCCTCTAATCAGATCGCCGTCAACAAGGGCTATCTAGAGACATTCAGCTTTCCGACCTAGTCGGAACTTGGCTAAGACTTACTATAATTCAGTCAATTAAGCAGCTAAAGCGTAGTTATTTTCGCCATTTAAAAAGGTGAATCCCAGATTTACGAGTAATGATTCCTGACTCGGCATGCTTGCGTTTTCGATTGGCCTTGCTGTCAAAACCAGTCGACCCCAAAATGTCAAAGAAGTGTATGTTGAATACGCTGCAAAAATACAGTTTTTTTAAATGCTTCGTGTGTTTTACAATCGCCTCATTTGTTTATTTAGAAATACTTTCCTTGAATTCATTGAAGGGTTAGCTATAGCACTAAATATTTTTAGTGGATTCAAATGAAACAGTAGGGTTTCGTAGACCGAATAAAACTATCTTTGCCGCAATTAAAAAACAGAATGAAAGAAATTCGCAACATCGCCATTATCGCTCACGTAGATCACGGGAAGACGACCTTAGTAGACAAAATCATGTACCACTGTTCCCTTTTTAGAGACAATCAAAGTACAGGAGAATTGATTTTAGACAACAATGATCTAGAGCGCGAAAGAGGCATAACGATTCTTTCCAAGAATATTGCGGTTGAGTATAAAGGGACTAAGATTAATATTATTGACACCCCTGGTCACGCCGATTTTGGAGGAGAGGTAGAACGTGTACTCAATATGGCAGATGGTGTGTTGTTATTGGTGGACGCCTTTGAGGGGCCTATGCCACAAACTCGTTTTGTCTTGCAAAAAGCATTGGACCTTAAATTAAAGCCTATTGTCGTGGTCAACAAAGTCGATAAGGAAAACTGTACTCCCGATGAAGTGCATGAATCTGTTTTTGACCTCATGTTTGAATTGGGGGCCGAAGAATGGCAACTGGATTTCCCTACTGTATATGGTTCTGCTAAGAACAATTGGATGAGTGAAGATTGGAAAAATCCAGCGGATTCCATAGAACCACTATTGGATATGGTGTTAAAGCATGTTCCTACTCCAAAAGTTCCAGAGGGAAATCTACAGATGTTAATCACTTCTCTAGATTTCTCATCCTATACCGGTAGGATTGCCATAGGGCGTTTACAACGCGGAAGTTTACAAACAAATCAAGATGTTGTTTTAATCCACAGAGACGGTTCTCAGTCAAAATCCCGTATAAAAGAATTGAATTTATTTGATGGACTTGGGCGCAAGAAAGTCGAAGAAGTTATGGCAGGAGATTTGTGTGCGATTCTGGGGCTTGAGAATTTTGAAATTGGCGATACCATAGCAGATCCAGAAGCGCCAGAAGCACTTCCTTCGATTGCGATTGATGAGCCTACAATGAGCATGCTCTTTACGATCAATGATTCTCCCTTTTTTGGTCAAGATGGGAAGTTTGTTACTTCTCGTCATATCAAAGATCGTTTGGAAAAAGAACTGGAACGTAACCTCGCCATGCGGTTAGAAGAAACCAACTCGGCTGATAAGTTTATGGTCTATGGTCGTGGGGTGTTGCATTTATCGGTCTTAATAGAGACCATGAGACGAGAAGGATATGAGCTGCAAATAGGACAGCCTCAAGTTATTATCAAAGAAATTGAGGGTAAAAAACACGAGCCTATTGAAGCTTTGACAATTGATTTACCTGAAGCAGTCTCTGGTAAAGCCATTGAAATGGTGACCCTTAGAAAAGGTGAAATGCTGAGTATGCAGCCTAAAGGGGAGCGTATGATATGCGAATTTATCATCCCTTCTAGAGGGATAATAGGATTGCGAAATCAGCTTTTAACAGCTACTGCAGGAGAGGCGATAATGAATCACCGCTTTAAGGAATTTCAGCCCTACAAAGGTGAGATTCCCGGTCGGATGAGTGGTTCCTTAATTTCCATGGAAAAAGGAAATGCCATCCCTTATTCTTTGGATAAATTACAAGAAAGAGGGAAATTCTTTGTCGGCCCTAATCAAGCTGTTTACACAGGGCAAGTGATCGGTGAAAATAGTAGAAACGACGACATGGTGGTGAACGTAACCAAGACAAAAAAGTTGTCGAATGTTCGCGCCTCAGGATCAGATGATAAAGTGAAGTTAGCGCCACCGATCGTGTTTACGCTTGAAGAGGCTTTGGAATACATTCAGTCAGACGAGTATGTGGAAGTAACTCCTAAGGCCATTCGTTTGCGTAAAATTCTCTTAAACGAAACCGATCGAAAGCGGCAAGGCTAACTTACTGCTGTACTACCTCAAAGAGCTGTCCTTCTTCACAACGGAAGATACGCCCGGGAAACTTTACGATCATATTGTAATCGTGGGTGGCCATTAATAAGGTCATTCCTTGGGCGTGAAGTTTCTTAAAGAGTGTCATAATCTCTTTACTGGTTTCAGGATCTAGATTTCCCGTAGGCTCGTCAGCAATGATGAGTTCGGGTTCATTTAACAGCGCTCGGGCAATAGCGACCCGCTGTTGTTCCCCACCAGAGATTTCGAAGGGGTATTTTTCAACGGCAATATCAACCCCTACCAATTGTAGAACCTCCTGAATCCGTTGGTTTATCTTTTGGGCGTCTTTCCATCCCGTTGCTTTCAGAACAAAGCTTAGGTTGTCGAATATATTTCGATCGGGCAACAGTTTAAAATCTTGAAAAACAACTCCTAGTTTTCTTCGTAAATGAGGAATTTGTTTTTCTTTGAGACTAGACAAGTCATAGCCTACAATCTGTCCAGCACCTTGTTCCAAACCAAGATCTCCATACAAGGTTTTAATCAAACTGCTCTTTCCGCTACCCGTTTTACCAATTAAAAAAACAAATTCACCGGCATGTACCTTGAGGGTGACATTATCAAGAATAATTTTATCACTTTGTTTGATCTGTGCTTCCGAAAAGGAAAGAATGGTATTTTCCATAGCGCAAAAATAAGTTGATTATTCTAGTGGTGATAAGATTGTGAATAAAAACCGTATGTCAAAAAAGAATAAGGGAGTGAATGGCTGCTGATATGCTTATTTTTGAGTGATGAGAATGGGGCACTTTTTTTCTATGTTTTTGGCGGGTTCAATGGCCTGGTCACAGACCGCACAGTATCCCTTTGATAGTAAGGACAGAGCGCTACTATTTTATCAACAAAAAGACTATGCGAATGCATGGTCAGCATGGGAACTACAAGACAAGTCAGAAAACGCTTTCAAAAAAGAAGAAAAATCCTACCACATCCTTTCTTCAGCTTTGCGGCTAAAGACCCCTGGAACCGAAAAAAAGTTAAAAACATTTCTGCTCGAGTATCCCATTAGCTGGTATGGAGTAGGGATTCCTCTGGACTTGGCCAATTTTTACTTTAATACGGAAAAATACAGTTACGCCCTAAAGTGGTTTTCTAGGGTTAAAGAACGTGATGTTCCAAAGCCACAATTGGCACAGTATTATTTTAATAAGGGGTACACACAGTTCCTTAAAAGGCGTTATAAAGCGGCAAAATCTCTACTCGAGAAAGTACAGGATATTCCTGAATACCAGTCCGATGTTCATTATTATCTGGGGCATATTGCGTATCAATTAGAGGATTACGAAAGTGCTACTCAATCTTTTGGCAAAGTCTCAAATCCGAGCCAACAAAAGGATTTGGGCTATTTTAAAGTAGACATGAATTTCAAGCTAGGGCGTTTTGAAGAAGCACTCACTCTAGGGGTAGCAGAGCTGAGTAAACCCAATGCTCCTGTTTCAGACCTGTCCAAAATAGTTGGAGAGAGTTATTTTAACTTAAAACAATACGAAAAGGCACTTCCTTACTTACTGCAATATGAGGGTAAAAACAACAAATGGTCGAATGTCGACTATTACCAACTCGGGTACACCCACTATCATGTAAATAATTTTCAAGAGGCTGTCGCCCAATTCAATAAAATAGTCGGTAAAAAAGATGCATTGTCACAAAATGCCTATTACTTTTTGGGGTACTGTTATCTTGAAAGCGGGCAGCCTAGTGCTGCTAGAAATGCGTTCCGAACAGCCTCTATCATGTCTTTTGATGCAAACGTCACTGAAGATGCCTTGCTTCAATATGCCAAGTTGAGTTACGAGTTGGGAAACCCGTATGAAACCCCCCAAGGGGTTATTAGCCAATTTATGGCTACCTATCCTGATCACCCTAATACCCCTATGATGGAAGAGTTATTGGTGGATTCTTATACCCGTTTAGGGAACTATAAGGAGGCTTTAAATTTATTGAATGAAGGAAAACTTTTTAAAGACAATGCAACCCTCCAAAAAGTACTCTTTCTACAAGCGTATAAATCCTATCAGCAAGGCAATTACAGAGAGGCTATTTCGTATTTTGATCAGGCAGTTAAAAAAAATGAATCCGCTGAAATTGAGTTGAGAGCACTTTATTGGCAAGCACAATCAGAATATCAGTTCAATAGATTTGAGGCTGCATTGGACTTGTTTAGCCGTTTTGAAGAGAACCCAAGGAGTCGCGATTTAAAAGAGTGGAATGCATTCTATTACAACCAAGGCTATGCCTATTTCAAACTCAAAAAATACGTTGCTGCCATAGAGTGCTTTAAACGGCAAAAAGAGAATCTGCTAAAGCCAACTGTAACGAGGGATTTGTATCTTAGGTTAGGGGATTCTTATTTTGCCAATAAGCAATATTGGCCTGCAATGGAAAACTACAACAAAGCGATCTCCTTAGATCCTTCCAAAGGGAGTTATGCTTTGTATCAAAAAGCCATTTCATATGGTTTTGTCAATAGGAACTCCCAGAAAATCGAAAATTTAAGGGCACTCATTGACTCAAAAGCAAAGCACAATTTGATAGATGATGCTCTTTACGCCTTGGCAAGTACCTTGGCAAGTGAAAATAAAACAGCTGACGCTATTACGGAATACGACCGCTTGTTACAATTTTTCCCAAAAAGTCCCTACAGGAGTCGTGCTCTTCTAAACAAAGGGCTTATTCTCTATAATTTGGAACGTTTGCAAGAGGCTACCAACGTATTAAGACGATTAGTGATCGTCTACCCAACATCATCTGCTGCTCAGCAGGGGTTAAGTACACTCCGAGAAATAGCTGTTGAGTCTGGTGAGGTTTCCTCTTTTTCACGCTGGTTAAGAGAGCATGGTATTCGTTCTTTTAGTTCAAATGAATTGGAACAAACCGCCTTTGAAGCAGCAGAAAAAAAGTTTTTGGACAACAAAAAAAAGCAGGCACAGAAATTACTGCAGGAATATATTGAAAACCACCCCGAAGGGGTCCATACTATAGCTGCCAATTTTTATTTGGCTGAGATACATTTTGAAGATTCCAATTGGAAACAAGCGGTAGCTTCTTATCAACAAGTCATTGATTCAGAGAATGAGTACGCTGAAAAAGCACTGGTACGTTCAGCTATGGCCCTTGTGAACGATTCCTTATACACAGCTGCTATTCCTATTTGGCAAAAATTGGAAACGGCTGCTAACTATGAAGAGAATAAGCGATATGCTCAATTTAACCTGATGAAAGCGTATTACCAGGAAGGACGCTATCTAGAATCAATAGCACAAAGCGAAAAAGTGATTGCGCTACCCGATTTAAAAGCCTCTGTACGATGGGATGCTTTTGAACTAGTAGCACATTCTGCACTAGAGTTAAAGGATTCTTTGAAAGCTAAAAAAGCTTTTCAAGTACTTGAAAAAGCGCCCAAAGACTTTGTTGCAGCAGAAGCTTTGTATTTTAAAGCGTGGTTGTTACACAAAGACAAAGCCTATAAAGAATCCAACGAGACCATTGCGATAATTGCCAAGCAGTACAGTAGTGCAGGAGAGTGGAGTGCAAAGAGTTTGTTGTTAATGGCGCTGAATTTTGATCGTTTAGAAGACAGTTTTCAAGCTCTTTTTATCTTGGATTCTATAGTCGATAACTTTCAGCAATACCCCACTATTGTCGATCAAGCAAAAGCCTTGAAAGTCAAATTGGAGAAACAAAAATCAGAACAAAACGAACCTAACCAAACAGATGCTAAAGGCTAAAAATCATATCCTGCTTTTAGGGGCTATTCTTGCTGGAGGAATGAATCTTCTGATGGCTCAAGCGGAAGAGAATATTGGCACCCAGAAAATAACAGTTACAAAATCTTACAGCCCAAGTTTATCAGAATCGTTTAAGCTGAAAACGGATGAACTGCTTATTGATTCCCTATTACCAAAGCCACAAAAACTGGAGTATCAAGCCAAGGAAATTAAGGTAGTTTCTACTTTTGTGCCCAATAAAGCATCTCCTCTAAAACTACAGCGTAAAAAGAAACTCCCGAGTACCAATAGTCAATTGAGTTTGGGTTTTGGCAGTCAAAGTCAGTATTTGTTTGATGCCTCAATTAGAACTCCTTTAGATAGTCAGCAGGCACTTAGCCTTGATCTTTTTTTAGAAGGAGAAGGGGATGTTCCTAATACGGGTATTCCCAGCAATCGCTCTCAAACGGAATTAGCAGTAACCCACCAGTACAATACATCGCAATTTTCAGCCTTTCATCAAGTGGGTTTTGAAAGGACCTCCACTAATTATTATGGATTGTATCCTGAAGATCTTACTGTCAGTAATGCAATTCGGGATGAGTCCTTGCTTTTCGGGCAACAATTTTATTCGGTTCTTGCAAAGTCACAATGGCAATGGTATGACAATTGGCTGGAGCAAATAAATGCGAAATTTAGATACACCGGAGATGCCTTTGGGTCAGCAGAACAGTTTGTTCATTTGGCTCCTAATTTTAGAATCCCATTGTTTAATGCCTATTTGGACATGAGTCCCAGTATTGATTTTTTAGCTACAACCTTTGAAAACGATTACTATACCAATGAAATTACCGAATACAACCAATCGAAGGCGGGTCTTCAAATTCAACTTTCGGATGTCCGTAAAAAATTTAAATACAAGCTCGGAGCTAAAGCCTCTTATCTTCTCAATGAAAATACCCTAACTGCCAACCAACTGTTTGTCTATCCCGAAGTTTTTGTTGCCTACAGTGATCCCGACACAAAAATGCAGCCCTATTTAAAAGTCAGCGGAAATTTAAATTTAAACTCCTATTATTCTGCTTTTCAAAGCAATCCTTTTGTAGCCCCCGGCATTGAACTGCTGCCTACGGATGAAAAGTACACTGGGGAATTGGGTTTCACCACACTCTTTTTGTCTGGGGTAGAATTTCAGCTTGCAGGTCAATACAGCAAAGCGGATAACTTTTCCTTATTTCAACGACTTGCGCTTCATCCTAATACGCAAACAGAGGGCTACAAATTGGCCAATTCCTTTGGCCTCATTTACGATCAAGTCGAAAGATATGGTGCCTATGTAGGGCTGCGGTATAAAACAAAAAACTTAAGCGAATTTCAACTTACTATTCAGCAAAATAATTATTCATTTGAACGGGAAGCCTATGCGTGGAATCTTCCCGATATTGAAGCCGATATAAAGGCTATTATAAATATAGGCGAGAAGCTAAAAGGCTACGCTTCTCTGGAGTTTGTCGGGAATAGAAATTCGGCCTACCGTCCGGTATTTCTCCTACAAGACCCCTCCTTAAATCAAGCTGAGGTTAAAAGCCTTTCTTCTGTGATGTTCTTGAAATCAGAAATCTCTTACAGACTATTCAAGGAATGGAATGCCTTTATTCGATATCGATCCGTCTTTGGCGAAAACCCTTTTTTATGGGATTATACCCCCCTCAATCAAAATTTATTTCTTTTAGGAATCCGGTATAAATTTAACATCACCTTATAATTTCTGAGAAATAATAAATGAACTACTATTTTAATATCTTTTAAAATTCAATTAAATTCGCTCATTAAATTTTTCAATAACATTATGCTTACACGTTTCCTATTTTTTTTTAGTGGTTTTCTAGTATTGGTGTCCTGTCAGCAAAGTGCAGACCTGATTGTTCACAATGCAACGGTATATACAGCCAATAAAAAATTGAGCAGAGCGGAAGCCTTTGCTATTAAAGAGGGTAAGTTCATTGAAGTAGGCGGTAATGATATTTTGAATAAGTACAAAGCTGCTAATGTAGTTGATGCTCAAGGTTTATCAGTATTTCCAGGTTTAATTGATGCGCACAGTCATTTTTTAGGATTGGGATTAAGCCTTAACCAAGCGCAACTAGAAGGGACCAAAAGCTTTGATGAGGTTTTAGACAAGGTTCAAAGTTTCGCAAAAGACAAAGAGCTTAAAGTTATTTACGGAAGAGGCTGGGACCAAAACGATTGGGAAAATAAAAACTATCCTACCAAAGATAAATTGGATGAATTGTATCCGGATACCCCTGTTGTTTTAAAAAGAATTGACGGTCACGCCTTGTTGGTAAACCAAAAAGCATTGGATCTAGCGGGTATTGATGCCTCCACAAGCGTAGCAGGCGGAACCGTTGTTCTTAAAGACGGAAAGCCTACCGGGGTGTTGATTGATAAACCTATGGAATTGGTTCATAAAGCATTGCCACCCTTTAGCTTGCAAGAAAAAGCGGAAGCCTTGGCAGCAGCGCAAGAGTTGTGTTTTAAGTACGGATTAACAACTGTTACGGATGCAGGAATCGACAGAGTGGATATCGAACTAATTGACAGTTTACAGAGAACGAATGCGCTTAAGATGCGGGTGTATGCCATGATCTCGAACACTCCTGAAAATTTAGCACACTATCTAGCAAAGGATCCTTACACAACGGATCAGTTGTCTGTCCGATCGGTGAAAGTATATGCCGATGGTGCTTTAGGGTCTCGAGGGGCTGCCTTGAAGAAGCCTTACTCTGATGATCCGAACCACAGCGGTAAAATGATTACTGAAATGGATTCCTTGAAAAAATTAGCTGCCCGGATCGCAAAAACGAAATATCAAATGAATACCCACGCTATTGGGGATGCTGCAAACGAAGCAGTATTAAACGCCTATACGAATGAGGTTCGCTTTTTAAGAGACCCCCGCTGGCGTATAGAGCACGCACAGGTAGTAGCTGAAAAAGACTTTGAAAACTTCAGCGAGAAAATCATACCCTCGGTCCAGCCCCTACATGCTACCAGTGATATGTATTGGGCAGAAGACAGGCTAGGCCCCACTCGAGTTAAAAAAGCCTATGCGTTTAAAGATTTGCTTGACAATGCAGGGATACTCGCCCTAGGCACTGATTTCCCAGTAGAAACAGTAAATCCTTTTCACACATTCTACGCTGCTGTCGCACGAAAAGATTTGAATGGATATCCAGAAGATGGGTATCAGGTTGACAATAAATTGTCTCGTTATAATGCCCTTTTAGGGATGACGCGTTGGGCCGCTTTTGCCAATTTTGAAGAGGATAAAAAAGGAACTATAGAAGTGGGTAAGTTAGCAGACTTCGTCATATTAGATCGTGATATTATGAAAGTAAGCGACTCGAAGCTCGCTAAAACAAGAGTAGTAGCGACCATTGTCAATGGTGAAATTGTTTATTCGAACCGCTTTCAATAGCCATAAGGTTTAAAATCTTTTAAAAAGCGGCAGTTAGCCGCTTTTTTTATTTCATATATTTATCATTATTTAAATATTTAATTGAATATTAAACCAAATTGGTACAATACATTTAAGTATACAACCATATACTTATATTTGGCAAAAAATATATTATGTGTGGTATTGTATGTGCCTTTGATTTAAAACAAGATGTCGATACATTGCGACCTCAATTATTAAGCCAATCGAAAAAAATCCGTCATCGGGGTCCCGATTGGAGTGGAATCTACAGCAATTCAAAAGCGATATTGGCACATGAGCGTTTGGCTATCGTTGACCCCACCTCTGGGAAACAGCCCTTGTTTAGTGAAGACCAGTCCCTTGTTTTAGCAGCGAATGGAGAAATTTACAATCACAGAGAATTGCGAAAGCAATTTGAAGGTTCTTATCATTTTCAAACAGAATCAGATTGTGAGGTGCTTCTTGCTTTATACCAACAAAAAGGAGCTGATTTTGTAGACGATCTCAATGGTATTTTTGCTTTTGCAATCTATGACACTCAAAAAGACAGTTATTTTATTGCGCGTGATCACATGGGTATTATCCCCCTTTATATGGGATGGGATGCACAAGGTACTTTTTATGTTTCTTCAGAGCTGAAAGGTTTAGAGGGAGTTTGTACCAAAATAGAACTTTTTCCTCCCGGTCATTATCTAGAGAGCGGGAGCTCAGAACCTGTCCAATGGTATAAAAGAGACTGGGATGAATACGATACTGTAAAAGACAATGAAACGAGTATTGAGGATTTACACGATGCCTTGTCAGCAGCTGTTCAGCGCCAGTTAATGAGTGATGTTCCCTACGGAGTACTTTTGTCTGGTGGTTTGGATTCTTCTATTACTTCTGCCTTGGCCAAACAATATGCAGCAAAAAGAGTCGAATCAGACAACCAGCAAGCCGCTTGGTGGCCTCAATTGCATTCTTTTTCTGTTGGCTTAGAAGGATCTCCAGATTTGAAAGCAGCCCGTAAAGTGGCAGATCATATTGGAACCGTTCATCATGAGATTAAATTTACGATTCAAGAGGGTTTAGATGCTATTAAAGATGTGATTTATCACTTAGAGACCTATGACATTACAACCATTCGGGCTTCTACTCCCATGTTCCTGATGGCGAGAGCCATTAAATCACTTGGGATTAAAATGGTATTAAGTGGTGAGGGAGCAGATGAATTGTTTGGAGGATACCTTTATTTTCACAAAGCACCTACTGCAAAAGACTTCCACGAAGAAACAGTTCGTAAACTGCAGAAGTTACATCAATACGATTGTTTGCGTGCCAATAAATCCCTAGCCGCTTGGGGGATAGAAGGTAGGGTACCTTTCTTAGATAAAGAATTTATGGAGGTTGCGATGCGCCTCAATCCAAAAGATAAAATGATTACAAAAGACCGAATGGAAAAGTGGGTTGTTCGGAAAGCTTTTGAATCTTATTTACCCGAGAGTATTGCCTGGAGACAGAAAGAGCAATTTTCAGACGGGGTAGGCTATTCTTGGATTGATACACTAAAAGAGCTGGTAGATGAAAAAGTGACTGATGAGCAAATGGAAAATGCGCATTTTCGATTCCCCGTTCAAACCCCACAAAATAAAGAAGAGTTTTATTACAGGAGTATTTTTGAAGGTCATTTCCCCAGCGAAGCAGCTGCCTTAAGCGTTCCTTCTGTCCCTTCAGTTGCGTGTAGCACTCCAGTAGCATTGGAATGGGACGAAGCTTTTAAAAATCAAAATGACCCCAGCGGTAGAGCTGTAGCGAAGGTTCACGAAGAGGCGTATAAATCGCTTTAAACGGGAAGCTGTATTTATCCACTAAATGTTAATAAATCCCCCTTAATTACTGGGGTTAGCCTCCCTAAACAGGGGGGCTTTTTTAGTATATTTGGGAGACGGACCAATGTTAACTAATTAGCCTATTTTCCATGAGTGAAGAAAACAAAATGCCTCAATATTCTGCAGACAGTATCCAAGCCCTTGAAGGGATGGAACACGTGCGCATGCGACCCTCAATGTACATTGGTGATGTCGGTGTTCGTGGACTGCACCACCTTGTATACGAAGTAGTTGATAACTCAATCGACGAAGCGCTTGCCGGTCATTGTGATACGATTAAGGTCATCATCAACGAAGACAACTCCATTACAACGGAAGACAATGGTCGTGGGATTCCTGTGGACATGCATAAAAAAGAAGGGATTTCTGCCTTAGAAGTCGTCATGACTAAAATTGGAGCTGGGGGAAAATTTGATAAAGATTCCTATAAAGTTTCCGGAGGATTACACGGAGTCGGTGTTTCTTGTGTAAATGCGCTGTCAGAATCCTTAACAGCTCGTGTGTTCCGAGATGGTAAAATTTGGGAGCAAACCTATGAAAGAGGAAAATCTCTTGCTCCTGTTGCAACTGTTGGAACAGCCGATCATACCGGTACTGTGGTCACGTTTAAACCCGATCCACAGATTTTTAAGCAAACACTCGAGTACACCTACGAGACCTTAGCACTTCGGATGCGAGAGTTGGCCTATTTGAACAAGGGTATCACCATAAGCATCACCGATAAGCGTAACAAGGATGATAAAGGCGAATTTATAAGCGACACCTTTCATTCAGAATTGGGACTCAAAGAATTTATTCATTTTTTAGACGAATCACGAGAAGCCATTATTGCAGATGTGATTAGCATGGAAGGGGAGAAAAATGGAATCCCTGTAGAAGTAGCCATGGTGTATAACACCTCCTTCTCTGAAAACCTCCATTCGTATGTGAATAATATCAACACCCATGAAGGGGGAACCCATCTATCAGGGTTTAGAAGAGGATTAACCTCCACTTTAAAAAAATATGCCGATAATTCAGGCTTATTGGATAAGCTAAAGTTTGATATAGCAGGGGATGATTTTCGTGAAGGCTTAACAGCAATTGTCTCTGTAAAAGTTGCAGAGCCTCAGTTTGAAGGGCAAACCAAGACCAAACTTGGGAACAGAGAGGTGACTTCAGCTGTCTCTCAGGCTGTTTCTGAGATGTTGGAAAATTATCTGGAAGAAAACCCCAACGATGCCAAAACTATCGTTCAGAAGGTAATTCTTGCGGCACAAGCCCGTCATGCAGCACGAAAAGCACGCGAAATGGTGCAGCGTAAAACGGTTATGAGTGGTGGTGGATTGCCAGGAAAACTCTCCGATTGCTCCGAACAAGACCCGATGGCCTGTGAAGTGTTTTTGGTAGAGGGAGATTCGGCAGGCGGAACAGCCAAACAAGGTCGAGACCGTAACTTTCAAGCCATCTTGCCACTTCGTGGAAAGATCTTGAACGTAGAGAAAGCCATGCAACATAAGGTCTTCGAAAACGAAGAGATACGAAATATCTATACGGCCCTTGGGGTTACTATTGGTACGGAAGAAGATAGTAAAGCCTTGAATATGGAAAAGCTACGCTACCATAAAATTGTGATTATGTGTGATGCCGATGTAGATGGTAGCCATATTTCAACCTTGATTCTTACGTTCTTATTCCGCTACATGAAAGAATTGATAGAATCAGGATACGTATACATCGCAACTCCACCGCTCTATCTAGTTAAAAAAGGAGCTAAGAAAAGCTATGCTTGGAATGATGATCAGCGCGATCGACTGATGCAAGATTTTGGAAGTGGAGCCAGTATCCAGCGTTATAAAGGTTTGGGTGAAATGAATGCTGAGCAATTGTGGGAAACTACGATGAATCCAGAAACCAGAACCTTACGTCAAGTGACCATTGACAATGGGGGTGAAGCCGATCGTATATTTTCAATGCTAATGGGGGATGAAGTTCCACCGCGAAGAGAATTTATTGAGAAAAATGCCATCTACGCCAATATAGACGCCTAGATCCACACTTTTTAAAGCATATTTTTAAAACGTTTTTTGGTACCTTTGCGGCTGAATTATTAACCAATTGAATTATGAAAGTTACGATTGTAGGGGCCGGAAATGTAGGGGCCTCTTGTGCTGAATACATCGCCATAAAAGGAATTGCCAGTGAGGTTGTTTTAGTAGATATTAAAGAAGGTTTTGCCGAAGGCAAAGCTTTAGACTTGTATCAAACAGCAACTACTCTTGGATTTAACACCAAATTAGTTGGAGTAACCAATGACTATGCTGCCACTGCCAACAGTGATGTTGTGGTGATTACCTCTGGGGTTCCTAGAAAGCCTGGAATGACCCGTGAAGAGTTGATTGGCATCAATGCCGGTATTGTTCAGACCGTAGCAACAAATATATTGGAGTATTCTCCAGACACTATAATTGTTGTAGTGTCCAATCCTATGGATACGATGACCTATTTGGCTTTAAAAGCGACTTCTTTGCCCAAAAATAGAATTATAGGAATGGGTGGAGCACTAGACAGTTCTCGTTTTAAGACCTATTTATCACTCGCTTTAGACAAACCCGCTAATGATATCCAAGGGATGGTGATTGGAGGTCATGGTGATACCACCATGATTCCTTTGACTCGTTTGGCGAGTTATAACGGGACACCCGTAAGTCAATTTTTGTCTACCGAAGCACTTGAAAAAGTAGCCGCTGATACGATGGTTGGTGGCGCCACTCTCACAAAACTACTGGGTACCTCTGCATGGTATGCACCCGGAGCTTCTGTATCTTATTTAGTAGCGAGTATCTTACACGGCCAAAATAGAATGATTCCCTGCTCAGTGTATTTAGAGGGTGAATACGGAGAAAGTGATATTTGTATTGGAGTTCCTTGTATCATCGGAAAAAACGGTGTAGAATCCATCGTTGATGTGTCACTCAACAGCCAGGAGCAAGAAAAATTTAAGAAAAGTGCTGCTGCTGTACGTACCATGAACGCAGCTCTAAATGAGATCCTTTAATCAAGTTTTTCATCCTATTTGGGAAACTTGTCAAATCAGTGGGTAAAACTTATATTTGCTCGCCTTAATTATGCTTTAATTCACTAGCAATGCAAAACAATTCACTCATACGAGTTTTTGGAATCCTTTTTGGCTTGGTGAGCTTGTATCAGCTCTCTTTTACATTCATAGCAAGCCAACAAGAGGAAAAAGCAGCCAACTATGCTGCTATGTCGATCACAGACGATACCGCTAATTATTTGACATTACGAGATCGTGCTGTTTTAAACTACTTGGATTCCATTGGAAACCTTCCCCTGTATGGATTCACATCTTATAACGATGCCAAAGGGAAAGAACTCAATAAAGGACTTGATTTAAAAGGAGGAATAAATGTTATTCTCCAAATATCAGTTCGTGATATCCTTAAAGGATTAGCTGAAAACAGTAAAAATCCTGTTTTCAATCAGGCCTTAGATGAGGCTGATAACCTACAAAAAAGCACTGATGCTCCTTATGTAGAATCCTTTTTCACCGCTTTTGAAAGCATTAAAGGGGAGAGTGATAGGCTTGCTGAAACAACTATTTTTGCAAATCGTACCCTAAGTGACGAGATTAACTTTGACATGACAGACGATGCGGTAAAACCGATTATCCGTCGTAAGGTTGATGAATCTATTATCTCTGCTTTTGAGGTTTTACGCAAGCGTATTGATAAGTTTGGAGTGACCCAGCCTAATATCCAAAGATTAGGGACTTCGGGTAGAATTTTGGTAGAGTTGCCTGGAGCCAAGGATGTTGACCGTGTTCAAAATTTACTCCAAAGTACTGCTCAGCTAGAGTTTTGGGAGACTTTTAAAAACGATCAGCTCATCGGATTTTTAAGTCAAGCCAATGAATTATTAAAAGAAGAATTAAAAGATACCGAAACCGAAGAGCCAACTGCTGAAAATGCTATTGACGATCTCTTAGCTGATGTGGTAGAAAAAGACTCTACGGATCTAAACTTACCAAATCCTATTTTAGATAGAATAGTAGGTTTTGGTTTTCAAGGGGGACCTGTTTTGGCACAGTTTGCCAAAAAAGATCAAGAATTAATTGCAGGCTACTTAGACCGACCTGATGTCCGTAAATTATTACCCACTCAGTTTCGTTATGTAAAGTTTGCTTGGGGAAAAGCGCAGGCAAATGGCGAAGTAACCGAGTTGTACGCACTGCGTTCCAACAGAAACGGCGAACCGCCACTAAGTGGGGGAGTCGTGGTAGACGCGATGCAAACCTATGATGCTGTTGGCAAGCCTGCAGTATCCATGCAAATGAATGCTACGGGGGCTAGATCATGGGAAAACTTGACAGGTAAAGCCTTTAAAGAAGCGAGTAATATTGCCATCGTCCTAGACGACATTGTATATTCAGCACCGGGAGTACCAGGGGGTGCAATCTCTGGAGGACGATCAGAAATTACAGGAGAGTTTACCTTAAATGAAGCCATTGACCTTGCAAACGTTTTACGTGCAGGGAAATTACCTGCCTCAGCTGATATCATTCAGTCTGAAATTGTAGGTCCTTCCCTAGGGCAAGAAGCTATAGAAAGTGGTATTTACTCTTTTTTGATTGCGCTCGTTTTAGTACTGGTTTGGATGGTATTCTATTACGGAACTTCAGGGATCTTTGCCGACATCGCTTTGTCCTTTAATATTCTACTCATCTTTGGCGTTTTAGCCGGATTAGGAGCCGTGTTAACATTGCCAGGTATAGCCGGTATTGTATTAACAATCGGTATTTCAGTTGATGCCAACGTACTTATTTTCGAACGAGTTCGCGAGGAACTTCGCCGTGGTAAAGGAATCCGCAAAGCGGTAGCAGACGGATTTAACAATGCCTTATCGTCTATTTTAGATGCCAACATCACCACTGGTTTAACCGCCTTGATATTATTTGTATTCGGAACAGGTCCTATCAAAGGATTTGCCACAACACTTTTAATCGGGATTGCGACTTCTTTGTTTACCGCTATTTTTATTACGCGAATCTTTTTAGACAATCGTAATGAAAAAGGCAAAAAGATATCTTTTGCAACAGCAGCAACAAAAGGTTTGTTGAGTAATATCAATTGGGTTTTCTTAGGAAAACGCAAAATGGCCTACGGAATCTCTGCACTACTTTTGATTGTTAGTTTGGGCTCTCTCTTTACAATCGGTTTAAACCAAGGGGTTGACTTTGTAGGGGGACGTTCTTACACCGTTCGATTCCAAGATGCGGTAAATCCATCTGAGATTGAAGGGGCTTTGATTGACGCTTTTGGTAGTGCTGAAGCCAAAACTTTTGGAGAAGCCAACCAACTTAAAATCACTACTAAATACAAAGTAGATGTAGAAGGTTTGGCTGTTGATAACGAGATTCAGACCAAACTTTTTGAAGCGTTGGCAAGTTATTTACCTGAAGGAATTTCGTATGAAGAATTTATTAATGGTTCTGATGAAAAAGCCTTGGGTATAATGTCCTCTATTAAAGTTGGACCAACCATTGCGGATGATATTAAAAACAATTCCTATTTAGCAGTAATTGGATCTTTGATTGTTGTGTTCCTTTATATTCTATTGCGTTTTAGAAAATGGCAATTCTCTCTTGGAGCCGTAGCTGCTGTATTTCACGACGTTATTATAGTACTGGGAGTATTCTCACTGACCTATCAAATAATGCCTTTTAATATGGAAATTAACCAGGCATTTATAGCGGCTATCTTAACGGTTATTGGTTATTCCTTAAATGATACTGTTGTTGTTTTCGACAGGATTAGAGAATACGTGAATGAACATCCTAAATGGTCTTTTAATGAAACTGTAGATACAGCACTAAATAGTACCTTAAGTAGAACACTCAATACTTCCTTAACAACCCTAATAGTCCTTTTAGCCATCTTTATCTTTGGTGGAGAATCTATTAGAGGATTTATGTTTGCCTTGATAATAGGGGTATTAGTAGGAACTTATTCTTCCGTATTCATAGCCACCCCTGTTATGTACGATACGCAAAAGAACAAAGAGGATTTAGAATAACACCAACATCTACTATTAGAAAAAAAGCAGCTATTAGCTGCTTTTTTTTATTCCGCAAACAATTTTTGTGTATATTTGTACGTACAACAATTGTATTAACAAATAAAAAATCAGTTATGAAAATTAAATTTCTTTTGGCAGTAATGCTAACAACTACTATGACCTGGGCACAGGAATACACGCTTGATACAGCAAAGAGTGCCATTAAATGGACGGGTTCAGAATTGACTACAAAACAACATTACGGGAGTCTTACTTTTGCTTCAGGATCGATAGTATTCCAAGAAGGAGTACCAGCTTCAGGTTCTTTTGAAGTAGACATGACTTCTATGGTATGTGAAGATCTTCCTGCAGAATACGCGCCAAAATTAATTGGTCATTTGAAGTCAGATGATTTCTTTTCAGTGGCATCATTTCCAACTGCTTCGTTAGCCGTTACCAGTGCATCAGCAGCAGAGAATGGTTCTTTTGATGTGCAAGCAGATCTTACTATCAAAGGGATTACACATCCAGCTAATTTTAAATTAATTCCTGATGGTGACAATTGGATCGCAAACTTAACTTTTGATCGATCTAAATACGACGTTCGTTTTCGTTCAGGTACTTTTTTCCAGAATCTTGGAGATAAATTAATACTAGATGATATCGTATTGGAAACGAAATTGGTATTCTAAGTATTTAGACTATTTTCAAAATAAAAAAGCCCTCTTTGTAGGGCTTTTTTTTATGCTTGTTCGTGAATTATTTTCAAATGTCCTAGATGATGATCACAGTGCCAGCTATAGTAAGCGAGTGCTTTGTGAAGAGAATTGTGAGTTTTTGATTCGGGATGGTAGAATGTTTTGTCAAAATCGGAAGGGGATAAGTCATTTAAAAAGGAAGACCAGCGCATGTGAATCCCTTCAATCATGAGTAAACTGGCAGTAACACTTTCTTTTCGATTCCCTTCTTTTGTCGAAGCCCAAATCGCTTCGGGATAATCCTTAATGGTTGGCTTGTCTTCAGTAACGGCATGTTTGAACCTTGCGTAACTATGAAGATGGCTATCCGCTAAATGGTTTACCAATTGAATGGCATTCCAGCCACCAGGTCTGTAGCTCTTTTCCCATTTAGAAGCATCAAAAACGACAATGAAATCTTTTAATTCTTGAGGAAAGTGTGCTATTCTTTGGATCCGTTCCAGACGTTCTTCATTAGTAGAATTCAAAACCTCTTGATGAGGTCCTATGGGATATTGTAAAGCGTCCATCCTAGCTACTTTTGGCTATTCTTTGAGCTCTAACGATTAAAGCAATTCCTAACATAATAAGGGGAATACTTAACCATTGCCCTGTTGTAAACAAAGGCAATACATCTTCAAAACCACCTTGGCTTTCTTTAACATATTCAACTAAAAAGCGAATGGAAAAAATACCCACAAAGTAGGTGCCGAGTAATACACCTTCTTGGGTTTTATTCTGTCGATACAACCAGCGCAAAAAGAAAAATAGAAGTACATACCCAAACGCCTCATACAATTGAGCAGGGTGTCTTGGGAGTCTTTCACCATTATTTTGAAAAACAACGCCGAAACTTGAATTGGTAAACTTTCCAACGATTTCTGAATTGTAAAAATTCCCTAGGCGAACAAATGCACCACCTATAGTTGCAGGGAGTGTCAGCCGATCCACAATCCATATCCAAGACCTGTAATTGAATTTTCTCTGGTATAAGGCAATTCCTGTCAAAATACCGATTACGGCACCATGGCTGGCGAGTCCCCGATACCCAATGAATTTATACCCCTTTATGGCTCCAAAAAGCATACTTCCTTGGCTGGATTCACGGATGGGTAATAAGATCTCGAGAAGATGATTTTGATAATACCCCCAATCGTAAAAAAAGACGTGTCCTAATCTCGCTCCTATAAGAGTTGAGAATACCATATAGACTAGTAAGGGGTCCAAATATTCTAATTTGATTTGTTCTTTCTCGTAAGTTTTTTTCATCAAATAATACCCATACGAAAAGGCTATTACAAACATGAGACTGTAAAAACGAACCCCAATGCCAAAAAACTCAAATAGAGATTCGTTGGGGGCCCAGTTTACCTTCAATAAGATCATTTTAAAGTCAATTTAATTCGCCTAAATGTACGGAAATAAAAAGGGAAGAAAAATTTCTTTACGGAACAGGATCGTAGCCTTTTCCGCCCCAAGGGTGACAGGACGAAATTCTCTTGATAGCCAATAGACTGCCTTTGAATAGGCCATGTTTTACCAAAGCATCTTTGGTATATTGAGAGCAAGTAGGGGAGTACCTACAACTGGAAGGCAAGAAGGGGGATACAAAGCCTTGATATATCCAAATAAAAAATAAAAATGGCGCGATTGCAATTTTGCGAAACATCGTTCTTTAATCCAATTGAAATTGGGTCCCCTCTTTGGTGTCTTTTAGCTGAACTCCTATAGCTTGTAATTGGTCGCGTATCTGGTCTGAGAGCGCAAAGTTTTTATCCAAACGTGCTTGATCGCGAACTTCCAAAAGGAGCGAAATGGTTTTGTTGAGTTTGTCATCAGAGGCAGAAGAAGTCTTTTCAGTTTTTTCAAGGCCCAAGACATCAAATAAAAACCCTTTCATAGTTTGCTTAAGGCTTTCAATTTGTGAAGCATTCATCGTTTTGATACCATTCTTAACACTGTTGATGTATTTGATAGCATCAAATAAATGGGCAATTAATATGGGGGTGTTAAAGTCGTCGTTCATGGCATCATAACAATTTTGTTGCCATTGCGGTATATCAAAATCACCTTTTTCCCCAGCGGCTAGTGTATCGAGTAATGCGTAGCCGTCCATTAGTCGGTGATAGCCTTTTTCAGAAGCTTCAAGCGCTGCTTCACTGATGTCGAGGATGCTTCTGTAATGGGCTTGTAATATAAAAAAGCGAACTACCGTAGGGGTATACGATTTGGAAAAAAGAGCATTATCACCTGTAAATATTTCATCAGGGAGTATGTTGTTTCCTGTTGACTTTGCCATTTTCTTTCCGTTCAAGGTCAGCATATTCGCATGCAGCCAATAGCTAACAGGACTTTTCTTGTTAATGGCTTCAGCTTGGGCAATTTCACATTCATGATGTGGAAATTTCAAGTCCATTCCTCCACCATGAATATCAAATTGTTCCCCTAAGTATTTAGTGCTCATGGCGGTACACTCTAAATGCCATCCGGGGAAACCATCACTCCAAGGAGCGGGCCAACGCATAATGTGTTGGGGTTCGGCTTTTTTCCACAAAGCGAAATCTTGCGGGTTCTTTTTGTCACTTTGGCCGTCTAATGTACGTGTATTGTGAATGAGGTCTTCAATATTACGGCCACTCAACTTCCCGTACTTTTGGTCTTTATTGAATTGCAATACATCAAAATATACCGAGCCATTTACCTCATAGGCATAGCCTGCTTCGATTATTTCTTCGATGATTTTAATTTGTTCGATAATATGACCAGTAGCGGTAGGTTCTATACTGGGTGGAACCGTATTGAGTTGGGCTAACGTATTGTGAAAATCAACAGTATAGCGCTGCACTACTTCCATGGGCTCAATCTTTTCAAGTCGTGCTTTTTTTGCAATTCTATCTTCCCCGACATCTTCATCGTTTTCCAAGTGACCGGCATCGGTGATATTTCGTACATAGCGTACTTTATTGCCAATAAAACTCAGATAGCGATAGATGATATCAAAAGAGATGAAGGTTCTACAATTCCCTAAATGAACATTGCTGTAAACAGTAGGTCCACAAACATACATGCCAATATATCCTGGGGTAATGGGTTTAAAAATTTCTTTTTGTCCGCTAAGTGAGTTGTATACCCGTAGTTGTTGCTCCATTAAAATTCAGTCTCGAGTTGTATGTATTTTAGAAACTCATTTTTACGACTTTCTTCTTGGAAGACCCCTCCAAATTCACCTGTAACCGTACTGCTACTGATATCCCGAATACCTCTAGAATTGACACACAAATGTTTGGCATCGATCACACAGGCTACGTTTTTTGTATTGAGTACTTTCTGGAGCTCATTCACCACCTGACGTGTGAGACGTTCTTGTACTTGAGGTCTTTTGGCATAATAATCAACAATTCGATTCATTTTAGACAAGCCCACAACAGTACCGTTTGAAATGTAGGCTACATGAGCTTTTCCCACAATAGGAAGCAAATGGTGCTCACAAGTAGAGTAGAGGGTAATATTTTTCTCTACCAACATTTCATTATACTTGTATTTGTTATCAAAGGTGGAAAGCCCAGGTCGACGGTCAGGATGTAGTCCACCAAAGAGATCTTTGACAAACATCTTGGCCACTCTTTTTGGAGTTCCTTTTAGGCTATCATCAGTTAGATCCATTCCCAGTGTTTCTAGTATAGCTGAGACATTTTCTTGGATGCGTTGGATCTTTTCATCGTCTGATAGCTCAAAAGCATCCTCTCTTAGAGGTGTTTCTAAAGAACTCGACAGGTGATCCTCGCCTAAATCAACAGGATCTACAGGGGTTATTTTTTCTACTTTCATAGGGGGTAAAACTGATGTAAAGGTAAGGATTTATTGGAAAATTAACGGGAAGCCTTGTCTTTGTACCCTATAATTTTAGTAGGTATGAAAAAAGCACTTGGGTTCGAATTTCTTCAGTCACCACTACAGAGGTTAAGCCAGAATCATAAAGGGCTCTCTGACCGTTTCGTGTTTGTGACATCCAGCTTACGCCAAATAAATCACCTCCTAAGTCGTAATTAAATCCGGCTGTTATTCCGCTGTTTGGTTTGTTTAGCTGTATTTGTGGATTGCTGCTTGTAAAATAGCCTGCTTGCAATTGCAAGCGCCCCATTCGGTACTCTCCACCTATTCGAATGCTTTCTTCAAGGCTCAAATTATTTCCTAATTCAGTATTTAACCCCCCTAAATAGTCAGCTTGTGAAGCTGTTTCAAATTTCATAGCTCCCAAATCCCGTGTACTATAATCGATACTCACCAAGCCTTTTTGATTGATTACATAAGCAAAACTTAGTGTGGTTTTGGAGGGCAGTACAAGTCTGTAACTTGGATAATAGTTGAGCACCTCTGGATCCACTACAGTCCTGCTAAATACATCCCCGAAAAAGCCTTCTGTCGTTAATGATTGGCTGCCTTCTTCTTCAAATTCCCACCATTGCGGACTTTGATAACTCAATCCAAAACGGAGTGCATTTTGAATTTGATAAATCAATCCAACCTGAGCAGATACTCCTCTTCCATAGGTGTCAAGAGTGTTTTCGAAAGTGGTGAACTCGACTGGGCTTTGGGGATTGTTACTGCGTTCTCGAAGGGTGTTTTGTTGTTCCAGTGTAATACGGTGACTGTTGAGTGCAGCACCTACATAAAGCTTGTTTTTATAAACAGCACTTAACGCAAAATTATTCTTTCGGTGTCGGCCGCTGTTCTGGCTGATCCAGTCATGTTGAACAGGCCCCAAAATTGTTGCGGTATACGATGTATTAGTAGGGGAGTTGTCAAAGGGATCAAGAAGGTATCCTTGGTACCCCAGAAAAGCTTGCTGTGCCGCAAAGCCAAAATTATTTCCTAAATATTCATAAATCCCTGGAATCGTTTCATCCTGGAATACTTCGATATTTTCGGTAGCAAGACCATCCGCATAATGATTAAAATAATCCCCCAAATTTTGACTAGGATTGGTCCCTAAAGCATTGCTTTTGGAAGTGTAATCAGCTACTTTCCTCGTATTAAAGGCAAAGGCTATTTTGGTCCAATCACGCTCTGCTTGACTATTTTTCAGGGTATAAACCAATCCAAAATGATTGAATCTAAATTGGCTGCTTTCTTGTGGGGTGGCACTCGAGAAGTAAGAAGACGTGATCGCTTGATTGTTTAGTAGCGCACTAAATCCTATTTCAGAATAATTAAATACCCCAGCAGCAGCTGGGTTGTCTGCAATAGCAGTCAAATCACCACCCAAGGCTCCAAAAGCACCCGCCATCCCAGTATAGCGAGCAGTTCCCGAAAGATCTTCTTGCGTAAATAGCAAAGCATCCGCTACAGATTGAGACCATAAAGTAACGCTGCACACTACTAGGGTAAAGGTTGTTAGGGCTTTCATAAATAGAGTTATCAGTTGTTAGTTCGTCCCCCTCCTCTTGTTCGACCTCCTGAACTTCTTCTACTACCAGTAGCTCGAATGGGTCTGCTAATCGAAGGTGAGGAAGAATTGTTGTAAGATCGGTTTGTATTATAAGAACGTTTTGGTGAGGTATTGGTTCGCGAAGTATTGGAACGGTTGCGTCCATTTTGAGACGTTTTACGTCCTGTGTTGTAACGGCTAGTGTTTCCGTAGTTAGAATTGCCCTTCGGGCTGGCACTTCTGGTAGCGGTCCCATTGGCTTGAGTTGGAGCTCCAGAAGCGGGGATTACTGCTGACTGAAAACTTCTGTTGGCGCTTCCTAGATTGGCTGGAATGCGACCATATCCAATCGAATAGAGGTTTCGTCCAATATTGTATTGCTCCCTTGGTTTTTTTGTGTTTTTAGTTTCGCTTTTTGGGTCAGTTGTTTGACGACTGTTCCGATTCGAATTTGAGTAGGTTTTTTCCCCTCTTCGTGAGGCAACTCTACTGTATCGTTGTCTTTCAAAGGCGCGACTGTCAAAAAAGCGATTGTTGTTGTTTCTAAAAAATCGAGAACGATAGGCATAAGGAGAGTAAAATCGATACGGATTAAAAAAGCGATTGGGTCCATAAAATCCACCCCAAAAAGGATCGTAAAAAGAATTAAATCCAGCCCATCCCCAATACGGATTTACGCCTAAATTCCAATTGTTAAAGCCCCATCCAAAGCGATTGTTTCCCCAGGGACCAAAACGATTCCAACCCCAACCAGAACCAAAGAAAAATGGATTGTTGGGACGATTGTTGAAGATGTAAACTTCTGTTTGATTGGGCTGCGCCCCCCAATGTTGATTGGTTTGTACAGGGCTGTTGTAGGCATCTACATCGACAAACACTTCGTTGTCTGCAGCTGTTGAAGCGTATTCGTCACTTAAGTTTTGAAAATAATTTTGATAGTATCCGCTATTGGATGCTGTTCTATAATTTGGTTCGCTTTGTTGGGATTGGGGCCTTGTTTCTGCAGGCGCTATATAGTTGCTACTAGGTGTTGATCGAGAGGTGCTGTTGTAAATACCATCGGAATCGTAATACGAAACTCCTTGAAAAGATCCGCAGTGAATAGAAATGCTCGCAGCTGCTACAATAAAAAATAAATTTTTTAGAGATGTTTTTTTTCGTGCATTCATAATTCATCTGTTTTAAGGAGTGACAAAAAGTAGTAGTTTTGTGCCTCTCGAGTTACACTAATACTATTGGCAAAAGTTATGCCAAAAAATTTTATGGCAAAAAAATTAACCTCCCGAAGTGAAGATTATTCCAAATGGTATAATGAATTGGTTGTTCAAGCTGATTTAGCTGAAAATGCCGCGGTTCGTGGCTGTATGGTGATCAAGCCCTATGGATATGCTATTTGGGAAAAAATGCAGGCGGAATTAGACAAAATGTTCAAGGCGACGGGACATCAAAATGCCTATTTTCCTTTGTTTGTTCCGAAAAGTTTATTTGAAGCGGAAGAGAAAAATGCAGAGGGCTTTGCCAAGGAATGTGCTGTAGTAACCCATTACAGGCTTACAGATGACCCGGATAAACCCGGCAAGTTGCGAGTGGATCCCAAGGCAAAATTAGAAGAGGAGTTAGTGGTTCGCCCAACCAGTGAGGCCATCATTTGGAGTACCTATAAAAATTGGATACAATCCTATCGTGACTTACCGATTCTATTGAATCAATGGGCCAATGTGGTTCGCTGGGAAATGCGCACGCGTTTGTTTTTGCGCACGGCAGAATTTTTATGGCAAGAAGGCCATACTGCTCATGAAACAAGAGAAGAAGCCCTTGCAGAGGCGCGTCAAATGAATCAAGTCTATGCTGATTTTGCTGAAAATTTCTTGGCTATACCGGTGATTCAAGGAGTTAAATCCGAATCGGAACGTTTTGCTGGTGCGGAAGAAACATTTTGTATTGAAGCCTTAATGCAAGACGGGAAGGCACTTCAAGCGGGAACGTCTCACTTTTTGGGGCAAAATTTTGCCAAGGCGTTTGATGTCAAATACGCAACAAAAGAAGGCGGTTTAGAATATGTTTGGGCAACTTCTTGGGGAGTTTCTACCCGGCTGATGGGGGCTTTAATTATGACTCATAGCGATGATAATGGCTTGGTATTACCACCAAATTTGGCCCCCATACAAGTAGCCATTGTTCCCATTTATAAAACAGAGGAGCAGCAAACCGCTATTGCCGCTGTTGCCGAAACGATAAAAACAGCCTTAGTAGCAAAAGGAATCTCTGTTAAATTCGACAATCGGGACAATTTCAAACCCGGTTTTAAATTCAATGAATACGAATTAAAAGGAGTTCCTGTACGTGTTGCGATTGGCCCTAGAGATCTTGAAAATCATCAAGTAGAACTCGCCAGACGGGACACCTTGGAAAAGCAAACAGTCTCTATCGACTCCGTTTCAGAAATGATACCCACTATACTGAGTGAGATTCAAGAAACTTTATTCGAGCGTGCGTTGCAGTATCGAACGAATCATATCACAGAGGTAACGGATTTTGAAGAATTTAAAAAAGTGCTTTCTGATAAAGGCGGTTTTATCTCAGCTCACTGGGATGGGACAGCTGAGACGGAGGAGGCGATCAAGAAAGAAACGAAAGCGACGATTCGCTGTTTGCCATTTGAGGCAGACATGACGCCTGGAAAGTGTGTCTATTCCGGAAAATCATCTGCGCAAAGAGTGCTTTTTGCAAAGGCTTACTAAAATTTTTCTAACAGGCTTTGGTATGCTGTAAAAAAGAAGTATTTTTGCTGCGCTAAAGTTAAAAAACTCAATAGTGAGTAACTAACGACTGGCCCGTTCGTCTATCGGTTAGGACGCCAGGTTTTCATCCTGGAAAGAGGGGTTCGACTCCCCTACGGGCTACTTTTTTAAAAACATTTATATGGCAAATCATAAATCGTCAATAAAGCGAATTCGTTCAAATGAGAGAAAGCGTTTGAGAAATCGTTTTCAACACAAGACAGCACGTAATGCTGTTCGCAAACTACGAGGTATAACAGATAAGAAAGAGGCAACGGCTCTTTTTCCACAAGTGGTATCTATGGTGGATAAATTGGCTAAGAAAAATATCATTCACGCGAACAAGGCAGCCAACTTAAAGTCTAAGCTTGCACGTTTTGTCGCTTCTTTGTAAGATACACTACCAACAGTAATAAAAAAAGCCTTCCAATCGGAAGGCTTTTTTTATGGTCTTTCACTTCGAATTAGGAATTCATAGAGATTAGAAACTCTTCATTGTTTTGTGTTCTTTTGAAGCGATCGTTAATGAATTCCATGGCTTCTACGGGATTCATATCCGCTAGATATTTGCGCATGATCCACATCCGTTGTATGGTATTTTCATCTAAAAGTAAATCGTCTCTTCGAGTGCTTGATGATACCAAATCAATAGCGGGGAATATCCTTCTATTGGCTATTCTTCGGTCTAATTGAAGCTCCATGTTTCCAGTTCCTTTAAATTCTTCAAAAATCACTTCGTCCATTTTGGACCCTGTCTCTGTAAGAGCGGTAGCGATGATTGATAATGATCCGCCGTTCTCAATTTTACGTGCCGCTCCGAAAAATCGCTTCGGTCGGTGCAGCGCATTGGCATCTACTCCTCCAGATAATATTTTACCAGAAGCGGGCTGAACGGTATTATAGGCACGGGCCAATCGGGTAATGGAGTCTAATAAAATGACCACATCATGACCACATTCGACGAGACGTTTGGCTTTTTCCAGTACAATATTAGCCACTTTTACATGTCGATCAGCAGGTTCGTCAAAAGTAGAGGCAACGACTTCTCCGTCAACATTTCGTTGCATGTCAGTAACTTCTTCTGGACGCTCATCAATTAATAATATCAATTGGTAAACCTCTGGATGGTTGGCTGCAATTGCATTGGCGATATCTTTAAGCAGCATGGTCTTTCCTGTCTTAGGCTGCGAAACAATCATGCCCCTTTGTCCTTTTCCAATAGGAGAAAACAGATCGATGATTCGAGAAGAAATAGTACTTTGCTTGTCTGCCAGTTTAAACTTTTCTTGGGGAAATAGGGGTGTTAAATGTTCAAAAGAAACCCTGTCTCGAACTACCTTAGGATCTAAACCATTCATCTTATCAACCTTAATCAGCGGGAAATATTTTTCCCCTTCTTTAGGAGGGCGAACCGTACCCAATACAGTATCTCCTGTCTTCAATCCAAATAATCGTATTTGAGATTGGGACACATAAACATCATCAGGTGAGGATAAGTAATTGTAATCAGAAGAACGTAAGAAGCCATAACCTTCGGGCATTATTTCTAATACTCCCTCGGTTTGAATGATGCCCTCAAATTCGAAATCAGGCTCTCTGTAACGATTTCTATGGTCTTTATTGTGATTGTGGTCACCTTGCTTTTTGTGCTGATGATTTCGGTTTTTATTCCGGTTGTTTTGATTTTTATTATGCGGATTATCGGAACGGTCTCTTTGTTTCGATTCTACTTTTTCATCCGTTTCTTTAGAAGCTACTTTTTCGTTCGTTGCTTTAAAGTCCTTTACAGCTGCTTTCGTCTCCTTTTTTGGTACAGGGGTAACGATCGTTTTTTTATAAGCTCTTGGTACTTGTCTTTCTTTCGTATCAGTTTCTTTATCAGGGTTTGATTTCTCTATGGCTTTTGGATTCGCAGAGATAAAATCAATAATTTGATAAATAAGGTCTAGTTTTTTTAAACCAGTAATTCTTTTTACGCCTAGGGCTTTTGCCATTTCTTGAAGTTCATTGAGCTTCTTTGTTTTTAGCGTAGCAATTTCATACATATAAATCGTGAATAATAGGGATTTTCAAAAGTGCGGGATTATCCTGGTAATCGGTAAGAGCTCGATTACAGGTCAATATTACGAATTAAATTTCAATAGACATCTAAATAAAATTTATTTTTGGTGATGTTATGATACAGAGAATTCAATCTATTTATTTGTTTGGCTGTGTACTCGCACAGTCTATTTTTGTTTTTTTTGAAACAGGATCGTATCCCTTTTTACTTGATATGATCCCTTCTGAGGTGATTTCGGTGCTTCCATTACTACTCGTTATTGGAACATCCCTCTGTTTGTTTTTGTTTAAATTCAGAGCCTTCCAATTGATAGGCTGTCGTCTTATCCTCTTCCTAGTAGTACTGAAGCTAGCTGCTGCAGTTTACCATGGGATAGTGGAGGGGATAGCACTCCAGAATGCGCTTCCTATTGCTTTGGAATTCGTGAGCGTATTGTTTGTTTTTCTGGCTCATAGAGCCATTAAAAAAGATGATGATTTGGTTAAATCAGTGGATAGAATACGTTAGGCTAGCGAGCGATCTCCCATTTCTGCAATCTCTAAATTTTCAATCTTACCAGTATCAAGTGTAAACCGGAGTAGGGTCCTAACTTTATGAAACCCACTTCGGCCAGCAGCTCCAGGATTTAAATGAAGTAATTGCTTTTGTTTGTCATGTTGTACTTTTAAGATATGCGAATGCCCACAGATATACAATTTGGGCCGATGTTGCTCAAGTAGCGATCGGGTAGTGGGATTGTATCTTCCGGGATACCCTCCTATATGTCGCATTAAAACAGGGACCCCTTCGCAGCTGAAAATTTGATTTTCTGGACAGGCACTTCGTATGCGATGGTCGTCAATATTACCAAAAACAGCTCTAGTAGGCTTTGCGTTTTCCAATTGTTCCAGTAGGCTTAAAGACCCAATATCCCCTGCATGCCAGATTTGATCTGCCCAATCAATATGTTTTAGAATTTTGTCATCTAGATATCCATGAGTATCAGATAGTAAGCAGATTCTAGTCAATTTTTTTTATCTTTAAACATCCCAATATTACAAAACCTAACACAAACTTTATGTCGCCAGCCCTAAAATTGTCTCGCACTAAAAAGACCTTTATTTCAAGTTCAAGACATCGATCCAAAGTCGAACTCCACACCGATTTCTTAGTGTACCGTTTGGACGAAAAATTCAGTAGTAGAAAGGTCTATTACAAAGAAATTTACAAGGCTAAAATGGTCCGAATCAATCATCTGTTTTATTTTTTGGCACTTGTTTTTTTAGCCCTTCAGGGACTTACCTATTTTGTGTTGGTAAATGAAGCTTCTCCTTTGTATCCGATCCTGACATTCTTTTTATTCCTTTTGTTTTTAGTGGGGATTATCATCAACGGTAAATGTCTTTTCTGTGTTCGAATTAAGCGAATGGGAATAGAGTCAGAGGTGTTTTTGACTAGCAAAGCGAGTGAGGCAAGGAGAGTTGTAAAAGCCATTAATACAACCCTTTCTCAACAAGAAAAATAAAGCAATATATTTGTAAAAAAACGATTGCGTTATTTCATCCACTTTTCTTACAACGGTAGTTTTTACCACGGTTGGCAGCGACAACCCAATGCCATTACTGTTCAAGAAGAGATGGAAAATGCTTTTGCGCGAATTTTGCAGACACCGATAGTTCTAACCGCCGCAGGGAGAACAGATACAGGGGTGCACGCAAAGCATATGGTGGCACACTTTGACTTTGAAGAAGCACTTCCTGACAACCTTTGTTTTATATTCAATCAATATTTTCCTGCTGCTATTGCCGTTCAGTCTATTCATGAAGTCCCCGCCAATGCTCATGCTCGATTTGATGCCCTTTCTAGGACCTATCAATATCATATTAGTTTTGAAAAAGACCCTTTTCACCATCCTTATCACTATCATTTAAAAGGAGATCTGAATTTTGAAAAAATGAATGCGGCTGCTAAAACCCTATTGACATATGAAGATTTTGAGTGTTTTTCGAAGGTTCACACAGATGTAAAAACATTTTTATGTAAAATCGAATCTGCACATTGGGAAAGGGATGGAAATCAACTTACCTTTACCATCAAAGCAAATCGTTTTTTGCGAAACATGGTCCGAGCAATAGTAGGCACGCTTGTGGAAATAGGGCAAGAGAAGCGGACTTTAGCGTCTCTTCAGTATACTATTCAATCAAAAAACCGTTCTGAAGCGGGTTATTCCGTTCCAGCACACGCTTTATTTTTAACAGATATTTCGTATCCCAAAACCCACCTAGCAAAGCATGTCTAAGAAAAAAGTTTCCATTTTTGACGGTGCCCTTTTCTACAAATTAATGCAGTTTGTGAGTTCGCACAAAGGAGTTTTTTATTTTGTCATGTTTTCGGCCATACTGTTATCCGTATTTTCGACCCTTAGCCCGTATCTTTTGATGCGTACGGTAGATGATTATATCACCCCTAAAGACTATCAGGGGATGGTTTTGTTTGTCGGCTTGATGCTTGGGACGCTAGTAGCAGAAGTTGTTTTTCAATTTTTATTTGTTTTTTACGCCAACTGGCTAGGACAGCACGTTATTCAAAAGCTGCGGACCACCCTTTTTGAGAAAATTGTCAATTTTAGGATGCGCTATTTTGACACTTCTGCTGTTGGGCGTTTGGTCACCCGAGCAGTAAACGATATAGAAACCATTGCCAGTATTTTTTCGCAGGGTTTGTTTATGATTATAGCAGACCTGTTAAAAATGCTCTTGGTTATAGCGGTAATGCTCTACGTAGATTGGCGATTGTCATTGATTGTTTTTTCTATTCTCCCCCTTATACTATATGCGACTCGAGTCTTTCAAAAATCCATGAAAAAGGCTTTTGAGGAAGTGCGGCTTCAGGTAGCAAACTTAAACACCTTTGTTCAAGAGCGAATTAGCGGAATGAAAATTGTTCAATTGTTTCATCGTGAAAATAAGGAGTATACATCCTTCTTAGAGATCAATGAGAAACATAAAAATGCGTGGTTGAAAACGGTTTGGTTTAACTCTATCTTTTTTCCAATAGCCGAGATTTCATCATCGGTAACAATTGGCCTTTTGGTATGGTACGGAGGGCTTAATGTTGCGGTTGGCGGCGCTGTTTCAATAGGGTCTATCTTTCTTTTTATTCAAATGTCACAGATGCTTTTTAGACCACTGCGTCAAATAGCAGATAAATTCAACACCTTGCAAATGGGGATGGTGGCTGCAGAACGCGTATTCTCAATTCTAGAAACTGAAGAACAGATTGAAAATAAAGGGAAACACCAAAGTACTTCTGTTAATGGTGACATTACATTTGAGAAGGTCCACTTTTCATACATTCCAGATGAAGAAGTTTTACATGGGATCTCCTTTGATATAAAATCCGGAGAAACAGTGGCGATAGTTGGTGCTACCGGAGCAGGGAAGTCGACTTTGATAAACTTGCTGTCTCGATTTTATGAAATTAATTCCGGGACTATTTGTATTGACGGTATCCCCATACAAGATTTTACCCTAGAAAATCTTAGAACCCATGTTGGGGTAGTACTTCAAGATGTCTTTTTGTTTGCGGATACGATATACAAAAACATCACCCTGCAAAATACTAATATAACAGAAGAAGAAGTGGCAATGGCCGCAAAAGAAATAGGCGTACATGACTTTATCGAAAGCCTTCCTGATGGGTATAACTACAATGTAAAAGAAAGGGGGGTCATGCTTTCCGCAGGCCAAAGACAATTGATAGCCTTTCTTAGAGCCTATATGGCAAAGCCAAGTATATTAATATTGGATGAAGCCACTGCGTCTATTGATTCGCATTCGGAAGAATTGATTCAAAAGGCGACCCTTAAAATCACAGAAGACAAGACCTCATTGATTATAGCCCATCGATTGGCCACAATAAAAAATGCGGATCGAATTATTGTGATGGAAAAAGGGCATATAGTAGAAACAGGTACTCATAAGGAGTTGCTACAAATCCCTGACGGCTATTATGCTCAATTGCATAAAGTCCAGTTTTTAGAGAAAGAGCCGGTCCTTTAATTCGCCAGGTCTTCCAAGATGATTCGTTTTAATTCCTTGGTGTCTGAAAAAGAGACAAAAGCACCGTCTTTCACATAGGAAAGAAGACCACTTTGTTCTGAGATCACGAGAACCACAGCATCTGTTTTTTCGGAGACCCCCAGTGCTGCTCTGTGCCGAAGTCCGTAACGAGCGGGTATATCAGAAGAGTCTGAAACAGGCAAAATCACTCTTGTAGAGCTGATATTGTTTTCTTTGATGATAATAGCACCATCATGTAAAGGGCCGTTTTTAAAGAAAATAGATTCTAGTATGTACTGCGAGACTTCAATTTTTGCTTTCTCTCCTGTATTTTTTAAAAAATCAAGATTGTTATTTCGTTCCAAAACAATGATGGCTCCTGTTTTGCTGCTGGCCATATTTTCACAGGCTTTTAGTAAATCAGAAATATTCAGCGAGCTGTCTAAGTTTTGATTTTGATTCAAAAACTTAAAATACCGAACCACATTCCGACTGGAGGTAAAGTTAGTAGAGCCAATTAAGAGTAGAAATTTTCGTATTTCTTGCTGAAAAACAACGATTAAGGCGAAGAAACCGACACTGATAAAGTTTCCTAAGATATTACTCAAGACATCCATATCGAGGGCATCAGTGAGTTTGTAGATAAGATAGATGATCACGATGCCCACAAAAATATTGATGGCAACTGTCCCTTTCACCAATCGATATAGATAAAACAAGAGGACTGCTACAAGTAGAATGTCAAGAACATCGACAAAGGTTATTTCTAAAAAATCAAATCGATTCAAAGAGAGGTCTTTTGGTAAAAATAAGAAACTAATTAAGGGCTTGCAACAAATCAACGACCTCCATGGCTTCTTTTACATCGTGAACCCGAAGAATATTGGCTCCTTTAAGTAGGGCAACGGTATGTAGGCTTGTGCTTCCATTTAGTGATTCTGCTGCCCTAATAGAGAGCTTCTTGTAGACCATAGATTTTCGTGAGATCCCAACTAAAATAGGCATGTTCAGATTTTGGTACTGATGTAGATTTTTTAAAATGGTATAGTTGTGTTCTAAGGTTTTACCAAATCCAAAACCTGGATCTATGATAATATCACGTACCCCTAACTGATCCATTGTCTCTATTTTTTGAGCGAAAAAGTACAATTGCTCTTCGACTACAGCATCATAGCTCGGATTCAGTTGCATGCTCTCTGGAGTCCCTTGCATATGCATACACACATAAGGAGCTGAAAATTGGGCCACGATCTCTAGCATATTTTGATCTAGTTCGCCTCCTGAAATATCATTGATAAGAGCCACCCCCTTTTCTAAGGCTTCTTTGGCAACTGCACTGTTGTAGGTGTCAACCGAAAACAAGGTTCCAGGAAATTGTTTAATAAGTCCCTCTAGTATTGGAAACAGTCGAGTTGCTTCTTGCTCAGCTGTAAGTAGGGTTGCTCCTGGTTTGCTACTTACGGCACCAATGTCAATAAAAGTAGCCCCTTCGGCAAGCATTTTTTCAGTTTGCCTAAGGGCGGTATTCAATTCGTTGTACTGGCCACCGTCATAAAAAGAATCAGGGCTTATATTTAAAATCCCCATGACTCTAGGGGTTTTCAAATCGACAAGGGTTCCGTTACAGTTAAGTGTCATTTTGTTGTTTAAAATTTTCTCAGTTTTCCGTAAAGTCGAGAAAAATTTTAGCGAAATTTACATCAATTTCCAGAACGGATGACGCAAACAGAAGTAGAATATAAAAAGATAGTATCTGACTGTAAGAGCTTGTTTTCAAAAAAAATGCAAGACTACGGGAGCGCCTGGCGTATTCTTCGTCTTGCGTCGCTAACAGATCAACTATTCATAAAGGCACAACGAATTCGGTCGTTGCAGCAAAACGAAACACAAAAAATAGAGGAAGGACAGGTTTCTGAGTTTATGGGTATTATTAACTATTCTGTTATGGCCCTGATTCAGATTGATATGGGTGTGGCCGAACAAGCGGACTTAAATCTTGAAGAAGCCACACGAAAGTACGATGAAAAAATAGCGAGCACCTTTCAATTAATGCAAGATAAAAACCACGATTATGGCGAAGCTTGGCGCGACATGCGCGTAAGCTCTTTGACCGATTTGATTTTACAGAAGCTTCTTAGAGTTAAACAAATCGAAGACAACCAAGGGAAAACCCTAGTTAGTGAGGGGATAGACGCCAACTATCAAGATATCATTAACTATGCAGTATTTGCTCTGATTCATTTGGAAGGAAAGTAAAATGGGCTCTTATTTTTTTTCAAAAATCGCCACCACACTTGTTACATTATGGGGAGTCGCTAGCTTGGTTTTTCTCCTCTTTAGTGTGTTGCCTGGTGACCCTGCCCAAATGATGTTGGATCAAAATGAAGGGAGTGAGCAGTTGGAGCTATTGAAAAAGAAATATGGATTTGATTTGCCCATTCACAAGCAATACCTTTTTTATTTAAACGACCTTTCTCCCCTCTCAGTGCATTCCAATTCAGCCTCTCATTTCACCTTTTTATCACCTAGTTTGCACACTGCATTTCCGCTTTTTTCCGTTTCTACATTTACAGTAGTATTAAAATGGCCTTATCTAAGAACCTCTTACCAACGCCAGGGAAAGCCAGTATCTGAAGTGATTGCGGAAACGCTTCCCAATACAATCGTATTAGCTGTCGCTGCCATTAGTGTCGCTATCGTCATGGGTTTTTTTTTAGGGATAATTTCCATGCAATTTCGAGACACAATTTGGGACCGGATCATTCTTTTTACAAGCACTCTTGGAATGAGTGTTCCTTCTTTTTTTAGCGCCATTTTATTTTCATGGTTGTTTGGATATGTATTCCATTCTTGGACCCAATTGAACATGACAGGAAGTCTGTTTGAAGTAGATGATTTTGGAATAGGGCGTCAAATACAATGGAAAAATGTACTGCTCCCAGCGGTAGTTTTAGGGATACGGCCAATAGCCGTGATAACGCAATTGATCAGAAGCAGCTTATTAGAGGTGGCCTCACAAGAGTATGTCAAGACCGCTTATGCCAAAGGATTGAGTTCGACACAAGTGCTCTTTAAGCATGTTGTGAAAAATGCTTTAAATCCAGTGATTACAGCGCTTTCTGGTTGGTTTGCTTCCATGCTTGCAGGGGCTGTTTTTGTAGAGTACATTTTTGGCTGGAAGGGTCTGGGGAAAGAAATTGTAAGCGCTTTGAATTTTCTAGACATCCCCGTTTTAATGGGGGCTGTACTCACTATTGCATGCTTATTTATTACGATTAATATTATTGTGGATCTACTGTATCGTTTACTAGATCCTCAAGTTAAACTCAATTAAACACCTATAAAGATGAGACAAAAAATTGTAGCTGGTAACTGGAAGATGAATAAAGATGCTTCCGAATCTATTGCTTTAATAAACGAATTGCGCACCCACGATATCCCTCAGGATGTTCGAGTGATAGTGGCTCCTGCCACTGTTTTTTTAGAGGGCGTAGCAAAAGCCGCTGAAGGCAGTTCAATAGGAGTTGCCTCCCAAAATATGAATGCAGCTGTTTCGGGAGCCTTTACAGGGGAGGTTTCCTCCTCGATGCTAAAAAGCATTGCTGTTACCACCACTCTTTTGGGGCATTCAGAGAGAAGAGCCTATTACAATGAAACCAATGAAACAGTAGCTCAAAAAGTACAAACAGCGCAAGAAGCCAAAATGGAAATTATCTTTTGCTTTGGTGAGGAGCTTTCAGATCGAAAAGCGGGCCATCATTTTAAAGTAGTAGAAGAGCAGCTTCAAATAGCTTTATTTGACAACAAGAACTTAGATTGGAATTCCATCATCTTAGCCTACGAGCCTGTTTGGGCTATTGGTACTGGTGAAACGGCAAGCCCTGCACAAGCGCAAGAAATGCATGCTTTTATTCGCGATCTTATAAAATCGAATTGCGGTGAAGAAGTGGCCAATGCAACCAGTATCCTATACGGGGGGAGTGCAAAACCCAACAACGCCAATGAGCTTTTTTCACAAGCGGATGTGGACGGAGGGTTAATTGGGGGTGCTTCTTTAGTTGCTGATGATTTTATGGCGATCGTAAATGCCTATTAAATAGATGTCGACTCGCTACACTGCGTACCACTTTAGGGTTCAGCCTGTTCAGCCCTTTACGGATATTTTGTTGGCAGCACTTTCTGACTTTCCTTTCGAAAGTTTTGAAGAAAAAGAAACAGGACTGGTTGCTTATTTGCCTGAGACAAAGGGGGGAATTGCGGATCTTAGGCAATTGCCTATTTTTAAGAACCCAGCGGTCTCTATTGATTTTCATACGGTTACCATCAATCCAGAAAACTGGAATGCGAATTGGGAAAAGGAGTTTCAGCCCGTCATTGTAAATGACCAATGTCGGATTCGAGCCAGTTTTCATAAAGCGGAAGCGTATCCCTTAGAAATTGTCATCAATCCAAAGATGAGCTTTGGTACGGGGCATCACGAAACAACCGCTTTAATGCTTCGGCATTTGGTGGAAATCAATTGTACAGATCAAAAGGTTTTAGATATGGGCTGTGGAACAGGTGTTTTGGGTATTGCTTGTGCAAAGCTTGGTGCAGCCTCAGTTTTGGCGGTAGATATAGAGCCTTGGTGTGTTGAAAATACATTGGAAAATGCAGAATTAAATCAGTGTAAAATAACGGCATTAAAACAGTCCTTTGTTCCTCTTGACCAGGGTGAATTTGATTTGATTATGGCAAATATCAACAGAAATATTTTACTCGAACAAATGGCCTCTTATGCAAAAGTGAATAGAGTAGGAGGGACTCTTTTGCTGAGTGGATTTTACCAAAAGGATTGGCCACAAATTAAGGCACAAATGACTATATTAGGGTACGACATGTATGCTAAAAAAGAACAAAATGACTGGGTTGCAGCGCACTTTCATAAAATCAGCTGATCCAAAACCCGAACTCGATCCAGAGTTTGAGACGTTAACCGAAACGGTTGCGGAAAAAGAACATGAAATCATGTTGTATAACGATGATGTCAATACTTTTTCGCATGTTATTGAAACCTTAGTTCGCGTATGTGAACACAGTCATCAGCAGGCCGAGCAATGCGCAGTTTTAGTACATTTTTCTGGTAAGTGTGTTGTGAAAACAGGATCCTATTCTGATCTGGAGCCCCGATGTACTCTTCTATTAGAGGCAGGACTAAGTGCTGAAATTCTCTGAGAGAGGCTTTGGGATATCCAATTGGACATTTTATCGTAATTTAGGTCTCAAAAAAAATTCATGAAAAAAGCGGCAATGATTATTGGGCTATTGGTACTATCGATCCCTCCATTGACAGCTCAAAACAACAAAGCAATGGACAACACAATTTTTCAATTCACGGTCTCCGATATTTACGGTGACCCCTTTAATTTTAGTGACTTAAAAGGCAAAAAAGTCATGATTGTCAATACGGCATCACGATGTGGACTTACACCACAATATGAAACCTTACAGGCATTGTATGAGAAGTACAAAGACAAAGACTTCCTAATAGTGGGCTTTCCCGCTAATAATTTTCTATCTCAAGAACCGGGTTCTAATGATGAAATTGCTGCCTTTTGCAAAGCCAATTATGGCGTAAGCTTCCCCATGATGGAAAAGATCTCTGTGAAGGGTAAAGACATGCATCCTATTTATAAATTTTTAACTTCAGAAGAGGAAAATGGTAAAATGAATTCCAAGGTCACCTGGAATTTTCAAAAATATTTGATTGGACCCGAAGGAACTTTAGAGAAGGTGATAGCGCCACGAACACAACCTGATGACCCAGAGGTCATTGAGTGGATAGAAAAAAATGACTAAAAAGAAACACTTTAAGACTGTTTGTGTTCACGAAGGCGAACTGAAAGACACCCAGTTTAAAGGGGTTGTCTCTCCTATATACATGTCCTCAGCCTATGCATTTGAAGACGTGGCTATCAAACGCTATCCGCGTTATTTTAACACCCCCAATCAGGAGGCACTAGCTCATAAATTAGCGGCCCTTGAAGGTGGAGAAGCTGCTTTGATTTTTGGCTCTGGAATGGCGGCTATTAGCACGGCATTGCTGTCTCATCTAGAAAGGGGAGATCACATTATTTTACAGAATGATCTTTATGGAGGGACCCGTAATTTTATTAAAAAAGAATTCCCCAAACTCGGGATCGACTTTAGTTTTACCCAGGGCTTGTTAGCAGAAGATTTTAAAACACTTCTACAACCCAATACCAAGGGAATATACCTCGAAACCCCCAGCAATCCTTTGTTGAAGATTGTAGATCTTAAAGTATTGAGTATACTAGCAAAGGAAGCAGGGGTGTGGACTATGATAGACAATACGTTCGCAAGCCCTGTCAATCAGAATCCGATTGAGTTCGGGATCGATATTATTGTCCACAGTGCTACAAAATACCTGGGAGGGCATTCTGATATCACGGCAGGAGTCGTTATTTCTTCGAAAGTAATTATGGATAAGGTGCACGCATCTGCTATTAATTATGGCGGAAGTTTAAGCGATATGATGGTGTGGATGTTAGAGCGCAGCATCAAAACCCTGGCGTTACGAGTTCAAGAGCAAAATAAAAATGCACTTCTTCTAGCACAGTTTTTGGAATCCCATTCCCTGATAGAGGCAGTCCATTATCCGGGATTACAATCCCACCCCGATCATTCTCTAGCTAGTGCACAAATGAAAGGTTTTGGAGGCATGCTTTCTTTTGAATTATCCCCTTCGGTTGAGGTGCGGACTTTTTGTCAAGAACTGCAGCTGATTAAGCCTGCGATGAGTCTTGCAGGAGTTGAAAGTACCTTGATTGTACCGCGACTGGCCTCTCACGCACTTCTTACAGAAGAAGAAAGAATGGAGCAGGGAATAGGTCCTTCCTTAATTCGTTTTTCCTGTGGTATTGAAGAGCAGGATGACCTTCGATACGATATAGAACAGGCATTGGTAAAAGCAAAAAAGACCGCTGATGAAAATTGACATACTGGCATTTGGAGCTCATCCTGACGATGTTGAATTAGGAGCGGGCGGTACTTTATGTAAAGCCGTTGCCAACGGCGGCAAAGTAGGTATTATAGACTTGACAAAAGGGGAGCTAGGAACCCGTGGCAGTGCAGAGATACGCCGTCAAGAAGCGACTAAAGCTGCTGCGATTATAGGTGCCTCTTTTCGTGAAAATATCGGTTTGGCAGATGGCTTTTTTGAGAATTCAAAAGAAAATCAGCTGGCAGTCATTGAAAAAATTCGTTTGTATCAGCCCGAAGTTGTTCTCTGCAATGCCATTAAAGACCGCCATATAGATCACGCACGGGGAAGCGATCTGGTAAGTCATGCTTGTTTTCTCAGTGGTTTATCGAAAATCAAAACGCAAGACTCAAAGGGTTCCGAACAAAGCCCCTGGCGCCCCAAACATGTATTGCATTACATCCAATGGCAAGAGATAGAGCCCCAGTTATGTTTGGATATTAGTGGCTATCTGGATGCTAAAATGAAAGCCGTTGAAGCCTACTCTTCGCAGTTTTACGATCCCCAATCTACAGCACCAAAAACTCCGATTAGTAGCCAGAACTTCCTTGACAGTGTTGCTTATAGAGCAAAGAATCTAGGCCGATTGATAGGGGTTGAGGCAGTCGAAGGTTTTACAGTGGAAAAACCAGTAGCCCTAGATACAATAGCGGATTTAATTTAAAATTAAAGCTTTTTTAAAGGCCTAGGGTAAAAATTTTGCCAACCGTTTTAAATGCTTTATTTTTGCCGCAAATGGTGGTTGTAGCTCAGTTGGTTAGAGCGCCTGATTGTGGTTCAGGAGGTCGTCGGTTCGAGACCGATCTTCCACCCAGTATTAACAAGGGATTGCAGCAATGCAGTCCCTTTTTTGTTTCCATACTTACACACTATTTGCACAAAAGTCCTATAAAAGAATAATAACCATTAGGATCATTTACAAAATCTCAATAGTTACTCCAATGTATATGTTTTGGATGGGAATTGAAATAGGTAAGTTATATATAACCGCTTGTCCCACCGCTTGAGGCTAAGGAAAGCGGCACACCATCTTTTTTGTCTAATCAGTTAAAATCAACTATATTTAGAAAAACACAATTATGAAAAAAGCGTTATATCTTTTTTTAATGACTCCCTTTATTTTAATTGCTTCATCTTTAACTACAATTAAAATCAAGAACAATACTAGCACTAATATGAGGTTTGAAGTTTATAATAAAGGTAATATGATGGTTACTAACGGTGTAGTTAACGGGTTTTCTGAAGCGAATGTCTACGTTAGTGAAGCGAGTAATAATATTTATGTAAAATATTGTCCAGCATTTAACTACAATTGTCCAAGCAACGCTTCTCAGGCGTCTAATGAAGGTTATTTAACTTATGAAATCAATTAAATTCTTGTGCCAAAAAAAAATATAAATTTAATATTGCTCTTATCTGTTTATTTTGTCTTATTAACTTAAGTCCTATTCACAGGGTCTACAAAAACCCAGAACGAACTAACCATTATAAATCAAATGGTTAAAAAAAAAAGCAAAAAATCCAGTTTATTACTATAACAATACTCAATACTTTTCAAGAGGATTGGAATGGGATGAACTATAAAGTAATTGAGAAATTTGCTCTAATTATTATAGAGCGTTTAAACTCCTTAGCTCCTTAGAAGAACAGAGTGGCGATTTATCAAAAGAGCAGGACCAAAATTCATGTACTCCCATTAGAAGTTTGGAACGTTGTTTATTGAGAGTTAGTTTAATTAGCCAATTTCATCACGTCTTCCTCCAAGCAATTAAAATAACCAGTATCACAGTAAGCCTGATATGTCTCAAGATTAAACCTTAAACTGCATATGTTCATATTAAATTTATAATCCTCAAACAAGTTGTATTTATAGGTCCAGTAATTTTTTCCTACATCAATACTAAATACGTCACAAAGGCTCCCGCTG
>CBFHRX010000013.1:0-44690 GCA_965658355.1 Flavobacteriaceae bacterium
GCATACGTCTGAGAATCCTGAAAATACCAAAGCCCTTTATTTCCTGTGGCTTGTTTTTTAGAATCTAATATAAACACCCATAAATCGGCTTCCTCTGGATAATCCGTAATAAATACTGGAATTACCTTTTTTGAGGGTGTTCCAACAGATTGCACAACCTGTGCGGGAAGACTCAGGCAAAAAATTACAGCCAGAATTACTAGGCAGAAACGCTTTCTATTTGCTGCCAACTCCATTAAAATTATCATGTGTGTGATTATTTGTCCAATTCAAATAAGCGCAGAAATAGTCTAAATCAGCATCGTACTCAAACTCAAATAACAGCTCGTTATCCGCTACCCGCGGAGATTGCAACAAAGCAACATTTGGAAGCTTTAGTGTATTGTTCTCATAAAGGTGCTCTCCCGTGAAGGTGTGCTCTCTAAACACTCCGTTTTCTCCTGTCGTAAAAATGACGGTCATGGTTTCTTTTTGAATCTCTATACTATTTACATAGCACTGTTTTTCTGCTTTTGAAGAAGACCGGCGTATCTTCCATTTACCAATGAGTTGTGGCTCTATTTCGGGCATAGTGTCTTCTTCACTTTTACACCCACTACAGAGTATTATTGCAATAAGTAGAAGTATCGATACTGGCTGTTTCATCATTCTCATCTATTAGTTTAACTTCTATTTAACCTCTTATTGTGAAGATCTTAACGTTATGAAATCTACTTTTACAATGGAAATAGGCTTTTTTCATTTTGTTTGATTCCCGCTTGAAAGGTTTTAGAAGTTTTATGCTTTCAGGCGGGTTTTTTTATTGTGACACCTCAAACTCAAACTCCCAATTTGGATTTTCTAGCTTGTTGATAATATATTTCAGCGTCAGTTCCTCACCTGCTTCAATTGCGCTTGTGGTCACCAAACGTATGTGTTTTACGGCCCCCACACTTTCGTCTTCATGAGCAATAACAGCCTTACAATTGGGCATGTCATGGTGGTTGATAAAACCTCCTATCGGTAGGCGGATGTAGCCATTTTCAAATCGCTCGTCGAACACATGGCTCATTCCCAAATCGGTCCCTTCTGCAATCGGCTTTGTTGCTACTAGTCCTAAGCCTTCTATTCTACTCTCCTTTATGGTCAAAAAAGAGGGCAAGGGTCGCCATTGACTTTCCTTCAGCATATACAAATCGTGTTTTTGTAAAATTAAAAAATTATTTCTTGAGAATAAGTGCTGAAGCTCCCCCTCCGCCATTGCAAATACCTGCTGCTGCGTAGGTGCCACTTCGTTGCAATTGGTTGACTAAACTTACCACTATTCTGGCCCCTGAGCAGCCTAATGGATGTCCTAAAGAAACAGCACCTCCATTGGGGTTGACCTTTGCAGTATCCAGATTCAATAATTTGATATTTGCCAGTCCAACTACTGAAAACGCTTCATTCAGCTCAAACCAATCTATTTGCTCTAGCGTAAGTCCAGCCAAATCAAGAGCTTTGGGCAATGCTTTAGCAGGAGCTGTTGTAAACCACTGCGGCTCCTGAGCTGCATCTGCGTAACTAACAAGGGTCGCCATGGGGCTCATTCCCAATGCTACCGCCTTCTCTTCTGACATTAAAACCACGGCAGCAGCTCCATCATTTAATGTGGAAGCATTTGCAGCTGTCACAGTACCCTCTTTTCCAAAAGCAGGGCGTAGCTGTGGAATTTTATCCAAGTTGACATTCAGATATTCTTCATCTTGTGTACACTCTATCGGATCCCCTTTGCGTTGCGGGACAGCTACAGGAACTACTTCAGCAGCATAGAATCCCGATTCCCAGGCTGCCTTGCTACGTGTATAAGAAGAAATAGCAAAAGCATCTTGATCAGTCCTACTGATTTGGAGTTTTTTGGCTGTTGCATCTGCAAATACTCCCATTGCTACTTGATCATAAGCATCGGTAAGCCCATCTATCTGCATACTGTCTTGAAGGGGAACAGCACCAAATTTTGCGCCCTTTCTGAGATTGGAATAGTGTGGGCTTTGACTCATGTTTTCCATCCCACCAGCCACTATTATATCAGCCTGCCCTAAGGCAATACTTTGTGCCGCTAGCTGTATACTTTTCATACCAGAAGCACATACTTTATTGACCGTTGTACAAGGAACTGTATCGGGAATTCCTGCTTTGATTGCTGCTTGACGAGCAGGTGACTGCCCACAACCAGCCTGCAAAACTTGGCCCATGAAAACCTCCTCCACGCTTTCAGGAGCCAATCCTATTGCCGTCAATGCCCCTTTAATAGCAGTAGCTCCTAAATCAACCGCTGATACTGTGGATAGGGCCCCCATAAAACTTCCAATTGGGGTGCGCTTGGCTGCTACTAGTACAACATTTTTCATACTTATTTTTTAGTGCTTCTTGATTGAATTAGCGTATTTTTTTTTGAAGTATTTGAGAATACTACCGTAAATATACTACCGTAAATAGAGTGTACCAAGCTGGAAATAGCGGCTGGAATAGCAGTCATAGGATTGGCAAAATTTTCCTGTGCCAATACCACGCCCAAACCTGAATTCTGCATCCCTACTTCTATTGCTATGGTTTTACTTACCTCTTTATTTTTTAGTAACAGTTCACTAATCATATAACCCAGCAAAAACCCTAAGAAGTGGAGTATCATCAATGCGGCCGTCAATCGGAGGCCTGCGCTTACTATAATCTCACTTCCTTGACCAATGATACTCGCTACTATCAAAGTGATTAGAATAACAGCTAAAGGGGGCGCATAGGGAACATACTTTTGAGTTGCCTTTGGAAAAAAACGATTGATTAATACCCCTAGTGTTATGGGGAGAAGGACGACTTTAAGGGTGCTTAAAAAAAGTCCCCCAGCAGCTACTTCTACATAGGTTCCAGATAATTGTGATGTTAGCAGAGGTGTGAAGGCTATTGCCGAAATGGTAGATACAGCTGTCATCGCTACAGAAAGAGCTACATTGGCCTTGGCTAAATAAGCGATGACATTGGAGGCTGTTCCTCCTGGACAACAGGATACCAATATCAACCCCACTGCAAAAAAGGGGGGCAATTCAAATAGGATTCCCAAAAGCCATCCCAAAAAGGGCATCACCGTATATTGGAGCGCCATCCCTAAAAATACCCAGGTAGGGGTTCTGGCAATCTCTTTAAAATCTTCCCATCGAAGTGTAATTCCCATACCCAGCATAATTCCCCCCAGTCCATAGGTGATCAAGGGGCCCGAAAACCATGTAAAAATCGGTGGGTAAAAAAGCGCCATTCCCGCTGAAATACTCACCAGAAAGGGAAAAGCCTTCGTTATTTGTGTACTCCTCAATTTCAGTTCTTAGGACGAAGTGTCCAGATTTCATGCAGTGGTTTCCCCTTACTACTCATGCCTTTGTGATACCAATCATTCTCTTTACGATCGTATTCAAAGCGGAGGCTAGCACCGGCTCTGCTGTTATCTCTTGAAAAATACCCTATCTCTTCAATGTAGGTTCCCTCAATGGCTTTATAATGGCCGCCGCCTGAACCAAAAAATTGAAATGTTTCGGTATTGAATGCCGTCCATTGAAAACAGCCATCTATCAAAAATTTCATCGTTTTTCTACTTCTAGTTATATCTCGCCTTTGCTCACCTTCGGGTTTAACACGTCCAGCCATCAGCCATTTTCCATCCAAGGCTTGAGCCGCTTTTTCCTTGGCTTTCCATGAGCTAGTATCCCAGCTATAGCCTTTCAATTGGTCTTTTTCATGATTGGAATTAAACTCAAAGTCTGATTTGATTGTCATTCCTTCTTTCTGATAAAACCCGCCTCTTGTCAGTATAAATACTGATGGATTATCTTGATATATGGTTTCAATGATATACTCCTCATCCATCAAAATTCGATGCTGTAAAACTTGATCATTTTCAGTAGATTCAAATTCATATACTTGCGCATGGACACAAAACACTGAAAGGAGTCCAAATGCTTGAATTATTTTTTTCATGACATGCTATTTTGTGAGTGACCACTTTTCAAATAGGGTTTAAACAGATTATTGATGACTGCTTTTAACATTAAGACCCATTTAATTTCTATAATTTAAGGCGGGCTCACGATCTCCCAATAGTGGGATGTATTCAAAATCTGCTCCTCTTACCTCTATGAATTCTTTTTTGATTTGCTCTCTAAAACCAGCTTGATCAAAAAGCTGCATCCCGGTTAGAGCAAGAGTTTTGGCCGCAACCATCATTCCTTTTTCACCAATTGTTGTACCCCCAGCAGCCACTGCTTGCCAACTATGTGCCGGAGTACCCGGAACCCATGTTGCGGCTCTTAGGCCAGCTGTTGGAACCGCAAAACTCACATCGCCTACATCGGTAGATCCTCCCGCTTTTTCAGAATCTGAATAAGGCATTACCCCTTCTACATATTCTGTAGATAAAGGTCGATTGAGGGTTTTTGAGATTTCTTCTGCAAAAGCTTTTTCTTCTGAATTGTAGGTATAACCTCCTATTTTTTCAAGGTTTTGCTGGACCCTTTTTTGCAAAGAAGGAACATACAGTAGTTCATGTGTCCCCCCTATCATTTCGTAGTCCATCGTAGTCCCTGTCCCTAGGGCAGCACCTTTGGCAGCGTTAACAATGCGGTCAAACACGCGAATCACTTCATCTCTTGTGGTATGGCGAGAGTAATAGTATACCTCTGCAAAATCTGGAACGACATTGGGTGCTTCTCCACCTCTTGTGATCACATAATGGATTCGAGTATCGTCGGTAACATGCTCTCGCATCATATTGACCATAGCATTCATGGCTTCAACAGCATCTAAAGCTGAACGTCCCATTTCAGGAGCTCCGGCTGCGTGTGCGGCAACACCATAGAATCGAAATTTGGCTGATTTATTGGCCAATGCAGGACGTATCCCCGCTGAATTTTTACTGTCTGCATGCCAATGAAGGGCCACGTCTAAATCATCAAACAAACCAGCTCGAGTCATATAGACTTTTCCAGATCCGCCTTCTTCTGCAGGACAGCCATAGAGCTTAATGGTCCCTTTTTTCCCTGTTTTTTTCAAATAATTTTTCAATGCAATGGCAGCTGCAGTAGAAGCGGTTCCAAATAAATGATGCCCGCATGCGTGCCCCCCTCTCCCTTCGTTTGAAACTTTGTAGGGAACTGCTTTTTGAGACAAGCCAGGAAGAGCATCATATTCTGCTAATATTCCAATAGTAGGGCCTCCAGACCCATAGGTAGCAACAAATGCTGTTGGAATGCCAGCAACTCCTTTTTCAATAGTAAAACCTTCGTTTGCAAGGGTTGACTGTAATAAGGCACTGCTTTGTTCTTCTTGATACCCCAATTCGGCATAGGACCAAATTGTCTGAGCTATTTCTCCGTATTTACTGGCTTGGGTCTCTAATTGGCTTAGCTGTTGTTCGTATCGTTTTTGTGCCGACAGGTTGCCAATGATAAAAAAGGTCAATAAAAATTGTATGTTTTTCATAATTAGTAAAGAGTTAACGGTTTACATTTTTTTCTATTGGGATTGGAAATCCAATCAAACAACTTTTAAGAGCATTCCATAATTTCTTAGAAGTGTATTAAATGTATAAAATTAATACAACTGCTTTGCACTAAACTTATCCTATTATGGTATGCGCTCTAAAAACACCTACTGTTGTTGCAAAATGTAAACCCTTTCTTTAATAAAGAATGTATTATTCCTCGCTTCTAAAATACAAGAGTATATGGTCAAAAAGACGCCATTCAATTCACTAAAGAAAATCTTATTTAATAGAACAATCTAAAAGAAGGGGCCCTTATTGACGAGAGTGTGTTTTTTTTGTGTCCGTAATTAAATAGACCCCAGCCATTATAATCATACTGGCTGCAAATTGTTCCCATCCCAATTGTTCTCCGTCTAATACGCCCCAAAAAATAGCGACAACAGGTAATAAGTAGGTGATGGAAGATGAAAAAACAGGCGATGAGATGGCAACCAATTCATTAAATACGACTTTGGCCATAGCCGTTCCAAAAAAGGCTAAAAGAAAAATATAGCCTATCGAATGCTGAACGATAGAGGATTGAAAATTTAAATCCACAAAGCCAGAACCCAAAAAGATGGCAAATGCAGGGAAGCTGATCACACTAAAGTTTCCCAAAGCAATCCCCAAAGAAGAAATGCCTCCTAATCTGTATTTTATGATGTTCACATTCGCTGCATAACACAAAGCAGCGACCACCACCAATAAAAGATACAGTCCATTTTCGACTCCAGTACTTTGAATCTGTTTCACCACGAGAATAAGCGTTCCAAAAAGCCCTACTACTACACCCAATAGCTTCTTTTTTTGGAGTCCAATCCCAAAAAAAAACAACCCAAATAATAAAGTAAATAAGGGGGTAAGCCCATTGAGAACAGCTGCAATGGCACTGTCAATTTTGGTCTCTGCAAAAGCAAAAAGATAGTTCGGAAAAAAGGTGCCTAAAAAGCCCGAAAGCCCGATCCATGACCATTTGTCAACAGGAATTTTTTTTAGGTGTTTGTAGCCTACGAGGAGCAAGATTGAAAAAGTAAATAGGATTCTGAGCGACCCTAATTGAATAGGAGAAAGTGCAATCAAACCTTTCTTTATCAATATGTACGAGCTCCCCCATATCAGCGATAATAAAATCAGATACCCCCACTTTTTATAATCCGTATGCATACCGCTGTAAAGATGCGTTATTTATCGGCATCCCACTTTAATGTTTCCATTAAATGAATCACATCTTTTTCAATATAATTCAATGCGGGAAGGAGGGAATCGTAGTTTGGCCTGGAGTAAAAGTAAAGAGACCCAACCATAAAATGATCTGTGCTATCGGTCAAAAAAAACTGTAGCTGGGAAGCGGCATTTCCAACTACCTTAAAAAGAGTGCCATATACTCTTTCTTCAGGGTTTACAAAAACGCGCTCTGGAATTTCTTCTGCTTTGCTGATATGCTTACTAGGAAGCTTATAGGCATCCGTCAATAGGGAATCTAAGTTATTGGTCACAGGAACATACGACAAATACAATGTCGCTTTCATGTCAGGATACAATAAGGTATGGGAGCGGTTTTTAACGGTTTTGACTTGTACCCGATCATTGTACTCAAATTCAAAGGGGATTTTTTTATCAAACTTAGTGTATCGAGACTGTGGATACTCCAAGGCAAGCAATCCTTTGGGTTTGGGAAGCGTATTCTCTGCGCAAGAATAAAACATACACATGAGAAATAAAAGCATCCTGTTTTTAGTGATCATCATGGCTTTTTAGGAAGGGTTATCTTAATTTGACGGATGCGTTTTCGGTCTACAGATTCCACTGTAAAAACGATTTTTCCAAAGACTAATTGTTGCCCTTTTTTGGGTAAAGCTTGAGCCAGTTCCAGAAGGAATCCTGCTAATGTTTCCGCTTCTCCTTTCACTTTATCAAAAACCTCTTCGTCTTCTAATTGAATAATCTTTAAGAAATCTTTGAGGTTCGTTTTGGCATCAAACACATAATTGTAGGGGTCTAGTTTAGAATAAAAAAGAGCATCCTCATCAAATTCGTCCGATATATCACCGACAATTTCTTCAATGATATCTTCTAAGGTTATGATCCCTTGAGTACCACCGTATTCATCCACTACAACAGCCAAATGCGTTTTCTTTTGTTGGAAATCAGTCAGCAAGTCGTCTAATTTTTTATTCTCAGGAACATAGAAGGGTTCTCTCAAAAGCTGAATCCAATTGAATTTTTTATCGTGTAGATGAGGCAGAAGGTCTTTGACATAGAGAATCCCTGAAATCTCCTCTTGCTTTTCTTTGTAAACAGGGATTCTTGAAAACCCTTTCTCTGTTATACTAGGAAGTATTTGCCCCATTGTTTCTTCTTCTGAGAGGGTAAACATGTCCACTCGAGGACACATTATTTCTTTGACCTCAGTATTTCCAAAATTGACGATCCCTTTTAAAATTTTTTCTTCTTCTTTGGATCGTTTTTGTTCTGTATTAAGCTCCAATACCTGTGAAAGCTGATCGACTGAAAAATCAGATTTTTTATTTTTTGCTCTTTTTTCGAACCATAAGGTGAGACGGCTCATAGGTCCTGTAAGAAAAAAGAGAAGATAGCGATCCAAAGACTTCAGCACAGGTGCCATAAACTGAGAAAAACCTAGGGCATTTCTATTGGCATACACCTTCGGCAAGATTTCCCCAAAAACGAGTATTAAAGCTGTTATCAATCCAATTTCAATGAATACTACCAACAATGGATTGGAAATCCCACTTAAATAAAGAGGGCTCAGAGACGCAAACAACAAGACTATGGCTATATTAATGAAATTGTTTGCCACCAATATAATAGCCAAAAGCCTGTTGGGCTTTTCTAATAAAGACCTGATAAGCGCTATGTTTCTTTCACTTTCTTCTTCTGCTTCATTAAGCGCAATTCCAGATAATGAAAAGAAAGCAACTTCTGCTCCTGATATTAAGGCAGAACTCGTAATAAGCCCTAAAAGGAGAAGCACTTTCAACCCTACAAAGGAGGATGTTTCTAATACAAGACTTAAGAATAATACAGGCTCTGGATCCAAATAGGTGCTACTTTAATTTTAGAATGGCAGATCGTCATCAGGGGGCATTTCATCGACCACAGGGGCAGCAGTACTTCCTTGATTTGCGGAGTTATCAGCTTGTTTTTTTGTGTTTAGAAAAGTGAATTCCTGAACATGTATTTCAGTGGTAAACTTATCTACACCCTCCTTACTTTGCCATTTACGGGTTTTTATTTTTCCTTCCAGATACACTTTGTCTCCTTTACTGAGGTATTTCTCACAAATTTCAGCTGCTTTATTTCGCAAAACAATATTGTGCCACTCTGTGTTGGTTACACGCTCTCCTGAGCTTTTGTTGGTGTAGATTTCGTTGGTTGCAAGACTAAATCTACCAATACAATCGCCTCCATCAAAATAGTGGAGCTTGACATCGTCTCCCAGATGTCCAATAAGAATTACTTTGTTTAAGGTTCCATTCATCGTTACTTAAATTTTGGGGTTACTCAAATATAGCAAAATTTACGGCTCTTCCCGCTTTAGAAAATTAGCAATTGGAACAGGAACTGCTAACCGTTGCCATTCTTTTTGGTCATACCCTTCTAGATCTACTTGAGAAGTAAGCACCTTCCAAAAACGTATTTCTATATGCTGATGGGACAACTTATGAATCAAAGGAGTTCCCATTTGTTTTATTTCAAAAGAGGTTTTGGTAAACTGCTTTACACCCTCTTGTAGCAAAGCAGCCGGATTTTTAAGCGAACGATCAAGCTCTACTAAGGGGAATTCATAAAGTCTGTACCATATCCCTTTTGCTTTTCGTTGCAGAAAATATTTTTTAGGCTCTCCACAATCAAAAACTAAATAATGAAAAAAGCGTTTTTTGATTTTATTTTTTTTTGTCTTAACGGGTAATTGCGCCTGCAGCTGCAGCTGAAAAGCTTTACACCCCTTTATTAGTGGGCATGTCTGACAATTCGGGTTTTGAGGGACACATTGCAAAGCGCCCAATTCCATAACGGCCTGATTGAAGGTCCCCGGGTCTTTTTTTGGAAGCGATTGCTGAGCTATTTCCTTAAAATGTTTAAATGCTGCTGGGGTATTATGGGGATGGTCTATCCCAAAAAAACGACTGTATACACGATATACATTTCCGTCTACCACTGCTTGTGGCAGGTCATAAGCAATAGACGCTATTGCACTTGCGGTATAGTCACCCACTCCCTTGAGGGCTTTAAGAGCTTCAAAATCGTCAGGAAAAACCCCCTTTAATTCGTTTGTGATAAATTGTGCAGTAGCATACATGTTGCGAGCACGCGAATAGTAGCCCAATCCTTGCCACAACTTGAGCACTGTATCTTCCGTTGCAGCAGCTAGCTTTTCGACAGTGGGAAATGTAGTTTCAAAAGCTTGATAATAGGGCAGCCCTTGCTGGGTCCTGGTTTGCTGCATGATCACCTCAGACAACCAAATGCGGTAGGGGTCTTTGGTTTTACGCCAGGGAAAATCCCGTTTGTGCTCTTCGTACCAATTCAATAAGTATTTTTGCCATTCCACAGCCGCAAAGATATTAGAAAGCCATGAGAGGCTTCCCTCTTTTAAATTGGTAATTCAGAGTCGATTATAATTTATTAATGTGTATATTTGCGAGCCCTTAAAATCTATTCGTATAACTCTGTAAAAATAGGAGAATGACAAAAGCAGATATCGTAGCAAACATATCCGAACAGTCTGGAATTGACAAAGCAGATGTGCAAGCTGTCGTTGAAAAACTGATGAATGAAGTAAAAGGCTCTTTGGAAAAAGGTGAAAATGTTTACCTAAGAGGGTTTGGAAGTTTCATCATCAAAACAAGAGCCGAAAAAACCGGTCGGAATATTTCTAAAAACGTGGCAGTTCAGATCCCTGCCCATAATATTCCTGCCTTTAAGCCTGCGAAAGTTTTCGTGGAAGGGGTTAAATCAAAAGTCCCAGTAGCTTAAAAAAATTATTGTTCAACTTTAACATTGCAATTATATGCCTAGTGGTAAAAAACGTAAAAGACACAAGGTAGCGACGCACAAGCGTAAAAAGCGCAGAAGAGCGAATCGCCACAAAAAGAAATAGTGTGTAGGGCACACTTAAAATATTCCCACGTTCATTGAAATTGTTTTTGAAAAAAAACAACAGGTAACAACCTGATATTTATTGTTTAATCTATTGTCCTTAGGGACCATATAAACTAGTTCAGAGTGAATAAAGAACTGATTATCCGATCAAATTCCTCTGCAGTAGATTTTGCTTTGCTCAAGGATGGAAAACTAACAGAGCTTAACAAAGAAGTGGAAAACAATAAATTTTCTGTCGGTGACATTTATGTCGCTAAAGTCAGAAAATCCCTGGCAGGGCTCAATGCAGCCTTTGTCAATGTCGGTCATGAAAAAGATGGTTTTTTACACTATCATGATCTTGGCCCTCGTTTCCCTTCCATGCAGAAATTTTTAAAACAAATAAGTACAGGTAAGCAAAAAGACTATTTTCTAAAGAACTTTCAATTTGAAGCTGATATTCCCAAGGATGGGAATGCTGAAGCTGTTCTTAAGAGTCAACAAACTGTATTGGTACAGGTGGTCAAAGAACCCATCTCTACCAAAGGCCCTCGGCTGAGCTCAGAAATTTCTCTGGCCGGACGATATATGGTCGTTATGCCTTTCTCTGATCGCGTCTCAATTTCTCAAAAGATAGAAGATCGCGAAGAAAAAAGCAGACTGAAAAGACTTGTCCAAAGTATTCGGCCCAAAGGGTTTGGAATTATTATCCGTACCGTTGCTGAAGGAAAAAAAGTAGCAGAACTAGACGCGGACTTACAATCACTACTAAAGCGCTGGAAAAATTTATGCCAGCAACTTCCGCGTATCGACAAACATCCTACTAAGGTATTGAGTGAAATCAACCGATCTTCCTCTATTCTTAGAGATGTTTTTGATGACAGTTTCAAAGGCATCCATACTGATGACCCTCAATTATTAGAGGAGGTTAAAGAGTATATCGCTGCTATTGCCCCCAAAAAACAGAACATCGTAAAACTATATGACGATCGATTGCCCATTTTCGAGAAATTTGGAATTGACAAACAGATCAAATCTAGTTTTGGACAAACTGTTTCAATGCAAAAAGGGGCTTATCTCGTTATCGAGCATACCGAAGCACTTCATGTAATTGACGTCAACAGCGGAAATAGATCCAATAAGTCTAAATCGCAGGAAGACACCGCCCTAGAAGTCAATATGATTGCCGCTTCAGAAATAGCACGGCAATTAAGACTCAGAGATATGGGAGGTATTATTGTGGTTGATTTCATTGATTTAAATTCTGGAGACAATCGAAAAAAACTTTTCGAACATCTTCGTGATGAAATGAAAGAAGACCGCACTAAGCACAAGATTCTTCCCCCCAGTAAATTTGGCTTAATTCAGATTACTCGCCAACGGGTGCGCCCAGAAATGAATATTAAAACAAAAGAGCGCAATCCGAATCCTAACGGCGAAGTAGAAGCGCCAATTGTTCTGATTGATAAAATTGAATCAGATCTTATTAAAGTGTTAAACCACAACCAAAATAAAGGACAAAAAATCAACTTACACTTACACCCCTTTATTGCGGCTTATCTCACTAAAGGATTTCCATCCATCCGATTTAAATGGTGGTTAGAACACAAAAAATGGGTGCGAATCGTACCCAGAAATGCTTACTTGTATTTACACTTTCGTTTTCTCAACAATTCGGGAAAACGTTTGAGGAATTAAAATGAAACCGCCTTACAGATGTAGGGCGGTTTTTTTATTTTTAAGGCATGTCTACAAAAGGATTGACTGTTTCCGAAGCTCAAAAAAAACTAGAATATTATTGTGCCTATCAAGAACGCTGTCATCTTGAAGTAAGTACAAAATTAGATAACCTTGGGATTATTCCCGCTGCCCAAGAACTCATTATTACGCACCTAATTGAAGAAAATTACCTGAATGAAACCCGTTTTGCTCAGAGTTTTGCAAGGGGCAAGTTTCGGGTAAAAAAGTGGGGTAAAAACCGCATCGTTCGAGAACTTAAATTACGCCAAATCTCTTCCTATAACATCAAAATTGCCCTGCGAGAAATTCCTGAGGAAGATTATGTCAACACTCTTACAGAAATTGCCGAAAAATTTTGGCTGTCCAATGCCCATCGGACTCCCCTACTTCGTAAGAAGAAAGTAATGGATGCCCTTCGGTATAGAGGATGGGAAAATAACTTAATTTATGAAACAGTGGCCACTTTAGAACAGAATCTGAACACCAATTAAGCCATTCCCCAAAGGCATGGGAACCAGATTACTCTCGCTGTAGACTTCGTTTAAAATATTGTTTGCAGCAACACTCAGTCTGAATTTGTCTAGCTGCCATTGCAAGAATAAATCCAGTACTTGGTAGCTGTCTTGCAAGGGACGCTGAGCGTGCTTAAAAGCAATACTTCCCGAAAGATTCTTCGTGATATTGGAACGATAATTGAAGGTAAAATGATGTCGCAAACTATTAATGGTATAGCGGGAAGAATTTACGTCTATGGCCTTGACATCATCTTTCAAATACACATACCCAAGTTGTAACTGCTGCGGTTGATCGCCCAACTTAAAGGCTGTTTTGGCCTCTATTTCAACTCCATATGTGTTGACTTCACGAATATTCGTGGCCTCAAAGCGTTCGTCTTCTGAAGGCCGTATATAATCGATAATATTTTCTGCTTGACGTAAAAAAGCGCTTGTGGAAAGCTGCCAGTTTGTATGCTTCCATCGCAGACCAAGCTCCTCTGTCAAAGCCTTTTCAGGCTTTAAGTTTTCATTTCCTATAGTGGTTCGATCACTGTAATATAAATCTGTAAAAGTAGGAATACGGTAGGTGTACCCAAAATTAACGTACAGACGTAATGCCTCTTTTAAGGTAAAGCCTATATCGATACCTGGAAATAATTGACTGCCAAAATCAGTATAATTTGTAAGGGCTATACCAGGGGTAATGTCTAACTGGTTTGTACGCGAGCGAAAGCGATGCTCCGCAAATAAGGTGGTCATAAAACGGCTACGGTCCCCTAAATTAGTACTGGCGATACTGATCGATGCAACATCAATGCCCACACCTGTTTGCCCCCATTTATGGGTATTGGAGGCATCGACAGCAAAACCTAGCTTGTGTGTCATATGAAGGTTGCGATAAAGAGCCGGATTGTCCCGAACTAATAGATATTCATCCTGACCTCTTCTCCAGTAAATCCTGGGTTTCAACAACCAATTGCCTTTGTTAATTCGAGATGAAAAAGCGACTAAACTTGCTTGTGTCTCCTCATATTGATCTTCGTATGAAGGAAGTGCATAGAAACCATTTGCGCCAAACTTACGTTCCGAAAAAGAAGCTATAAAATCAATTGGGAAGGCTTGTTTGTTAAACTGCCCTTTTAAGAAGACAGTGTGATTTTCAAAATCTGTATTGTAACGATATCCTTCGGCTGATTTATAGGAGTAATGGGCCAAAAGATTTGAATTTTCCTTAGTAGTGCCCAGGGTTGCTTCAACATTTACTTGCTCAAAAGAACCCACAGCTGTATTTACAATTCCAGTAGTATCAAGGGTAGACTTGGTTACCATATTAACGGCTCCTGTAAAGGCATTCTGACCAAAGATTCTAGCAGCTGGTCCTTTGATGATTTCAATACGTTCGATTACTTCAAGAGGCAGTGCAAAATTAAGAGTATGGTGTCCCGTTTGTGCATCGTCAAGCTTAATTCCATCGATTAATAATAAAGTTTGGTCAAAGCTGCCTCCTCGAATGTATAAATCGGCTTGCATTCCAGCTATACCGCGACGGCGAATATCAATTCCTGCCACTTGCTGTAATAAATCGGCAACTGTCGTTACTCCGGCGCGCTGAATAGTTTCTTTAGTAATAATTTGTAGGGAACGGGCGTTCTCTGATACGGGTAAATCAATTCTGGTAGAACGAACGACAACTTCTTGCAATTGCTTGGTGGCTATCGAATCTTGATTTTGTTGTGCCTTTGTGGAGAGACAAAGGCCTAGCAAAAGTAGGGGGAAATACTTTTTCATCTGTAGGTAATTAAATTGGGTAAAATAAGGGGGAGGAGGATGGGCGACAGTACGTTAGTCGCTCAATAATATAATTTTATTGTCTTTCATTTCCACTGTACCAGAACGAAGCTCATATTTTAATTCGTCTTTATTGACCGCTGCAAATAAAGAATGGGCTTCTTCGGGAAGTGAAATTTGACCTTTGATAACAACAGTTCCTTCTTGTAAAGTGGATACTATAGAAGCGTGGTTTTCCAATAGTTGGAAGCTCCCTTTTGAACCCGGTAAACGTACCGATTCTACCTCACCCTGAAAAAGGGTTGTTTCTGGAGAAATGATTTCTAAATACATTATTCCTCTGCTAACATTTGCTCACCTGCTTCGATTGCTTCCTCAATAGATCCTTTTAAGTTAAAGGCAGCTTCTGGAATATGGTCTAATTCTCCATCCATAATCATATTGAACCCTTTGATGGTTTCTTTGATGTCAACCAATACTCCAGGGATTCCTGTAAACTGTTCCGCTACGTGGAAAGGCTGCGAAAGGAATCGCTGAACACGACGGGCACGCGACACCGCTAGTTTGTCTTCTTCTGACAATTCTTCCATCCCTAAGATGGCAATAATGTCTTGTAATTCTTTGTATCGCTGGAGCAATTCTTTTACGCGCTGCGCGCAATTATAGTGCTCGTCTCCTAGGATCTCCGCTGTTAGGATACGCGAAGTAGAATCGAGTGGATCAACTGCAGGGTAGATACCTAATTCGGCAATTTTACGAGATAATACAGTCGTGGCATCTAAGTGGGCAAAGGTTGTTGCCGGTGCCGGGTCAGTTAAGTCATCCGCAGGTACATATACCGCTTGTACCGATGTAATCGATCCTTTTTTGGTAGAGGTGATTCGCTCTTGCATAGCCCCCATTTCTGTGGCTAGTGTGGGTTGATATCCTACCGCTGATGGCATACGACCCAATAGGGCAGATACCTCAGAACCAGCCTGAGTAAATCGGAAGATATTATCGACAAAGAAAAGAACGTCTTTCCCTTGTCCGTCTCCTGCTCCATCTCGGAAGTATTCCGCGATTGTAAGTCCCGAAAGGGCTACTCGTGCACGGGCTCCAGGAGGCTCATTCATCTGTCCAAATACAAAGGTTGCTTTGGAATCAAGCATCGCTTTTTTGTCTACTTTCGACAAATCCCATCCTCCTTCTTCCATAGAATGAAGAAAGTCGTCGCCGTATTTTATAATCCCTGATTCTAACATCTCGCGAAGTAGGTCATTCCCCTCTCTGGTACGTTCTCCAACTCCAGCAAATACAGACAATCCTCCGTGCCCTTTGGCAATGTTGTTAATCAATTCTTGAATCAATACTGTTTTTCCTACTCCGGCTCCTCCGAACAATCCAATTTTACCTCCTTTGGCGTAAGGTTCAATAAGGTCGATTACTTTGATTCCTGTAAAAAGAACTTCTGTCGATGTAGAGAGCTCGTCAAATGCAGGTGCAGCTCTGTGAATCGGCAGTCCATCGTCTCCAGATTTAGGAAGGTCACCCAAACCGTCAATAGCATCTCCAATCACATTGAAAAGGCGTCCGTAAACGGCGTCACCAATAGGCATTTGAATAGCAGAACCTGTTTGGGTAACAGCAGCCCCACGATACAATCCATCTGTCGAGTCCATTGAAATCGTTCGTACAGTGTCTTCACCAATGTGAGATTGCACCTCTAAGACGAGTTTAGATCCGTCTTGATTTTCGATTTCTAATGCGTCATAAATTTTGGGAAGAGTAGCGCCTTCTTCAGCGAAGGTTACGTCTACTACAGGTCCAATGATCTGGGATACTTTGCCTTGGGTATGAGCCATTTGAAAGAGTTTTTACTTTTTGCAGTGCAAATATACTAGGTACAACAGAGATTCACCACCTATTTAATAGGTTTTTTTCAATAAAAAAGGGGGCCAAAAGCCCCCTTTCTATTTGTTGTTTCTCAATTAAGGTTGAAAGGTCAATCCAATGTAGTATGTCGAACCGATTAAACCAGCTCCTGGAGCCGATACATACTCTGTATTGGTGATGTTTGATCCTCCAATTTTAAGAGAAAGATTGTTCAAATTATAGGTGATTTGAGCATCCAATAAATCTCTAGCTGGGATAGTACCATCTAAGAAAGAAGATTCCCATAGGTAAGAATCGTAGTGTCTGAAGTTGATTCCAAAACCGACATTCTTAAATAAATTTTCTTTTCCAAAAGAAATCTTATAGGTATTCTCAGGCGTGTTGAATCCAGCTTCAAAATCAGGATTTTCTTCTTGTGCAAAATCAAACTTTGCATAGGTATAGCTCAAACCAAGATCAAAGCCTCCTAGTTGTGTATCCAGTCCAATATTGAATCCACTTGATTTTACATCAGCGTCAGTGTTGGTATTGATCGCTGTTCCAGTGAAATCACCTTCTGCTACTGCAAGCATTGCTGCAGGAACTGCACCAGGTGCGTTAGGGTTTCCAAGAAGTACAGACAACGGAATGTTTTCTGTTAAAGCAACATCTCCATAGTGAGGTGTTACGACAGTTTCCGATGTGATAAAATTGTTGTAATCATTCGCATAGTAACTTGCATCTACGTATACTTTACCTATTTTTCCACGGTAGCCTATTTCGTAAGCCGTCACTTGTTCCGGCTCAACTAAGGCAACATTTGCTTTTACTAAATCAGCTGGGTTTTCTGTTTGTGCAAATTTTACAACAGAAGAAAACGTAAAAGAATTGTTGGCAATATCATTACCCGTAAGCGTGTTATAAGTAGACACATTGAGTGCTTGTCCTAATTGAACTATCTCCGGGTCTAAATCCCTTGAAGTTGTTTCATAACGGTCAAAGTTATCCTTGGCAGATCCCAATAAGATTCCTCTAGGTGTTTCCAAACCAATATATTGGTTTTGAGTCGTTGGGTAACGGAAACCGGTTTGATAAGACAAACGAATATTGTGGTTACGTGCCTCGTCTGGCGTCCACACAAAAGAAGCTCTTGGAGAGAAGTTCCCTTCAAAGTTTTGAGCCCCGTCATAACGTAGAGATCCGGTGAACTTTAGCGTTTCACCAAACTTTCGTTGTGCTTGCATATATACTCCATATTCTGAGTAGTCAATAGTACTTCCTCTATCGGTGAAGATACTACCATCAGAATTCAAGCTGTAACTTCTATAAGAACCTCCAACTTGGATTTCAGCAAAGCTTATCTTGTCTTTAAAATTGTAGTTCGCGTCAAAGTGCGTCAAACTAGTTTTATCTGTAAATTTTGATCCCGCATACAAGGGGGTTGAAGTAATTGTATTGAATAAACTTTCGAACTGGGATGTACCTAATTGTGCAAGGCCTTGGTTCGCCGTTTGACGAGCTGCCGCATGAGCTTGTGCAGAAGTAGCACCATTTTGAAGTACTGCTCCTATATAAGCACCTGCATAGTTTGTAAACCAATCAGTAGCTTGTGAACCATTAATGACAAGACCTGTTGCTACTGCATCATACGAATTACCTGAATCTTCAATGGTAGTATATCCACGAACAAAGAAGTTATCGCCGCGAATCTCTAATTTATGCTGTTGCATGACAAAGTCCTTCAAAATATAACGGCTGGCTCCTTGATAGATAGAGTTCCCCATTCCTACTTTAGAAACCCAAATGGCCTCAGTAGTATCACTTAATTTTAAATGCAAAGAGGCATCAAATTTTGTGGAAGTAGCATCGCCATTGTAAAGTTGTTGTTCTGTATAACCATCCATCCCAACAGTTACTTCCTCATCTGCAAATATTCCTCCGATAGCGCCATCAACAGCAGCGTCTAAACCTGGAAACAGACTTGGGTTGCTAAGAACTGCTTGCGGAGCTAGACCTGCTGCAACAGCTCCATTTAATACTTGCTGCTCAACAGCTCCTCTTACAGCGGGTGTGGCTCTTGCGATATCATAAAAGTTTAAACCTGTAGTAACCTCATCACCGTATACGTTTGCGGCATCAAAAACAAGTTCGTTACCTGTACGTGTAAGGGTCTGATCGGCATTACCAGCCAAACGATCTACATACATACGATCGTCAGTGGCCGCCCATTCTTTCCCTTGATAGTGGGAAACGTTAAACTTAACAGCAAACTTTTCGCTCACTTTGAAGGCCGCTCGAACGGCTACATCGTAGTAGGTATTGTCTCCATTGTTAGAAGAAGAGTTGATTCCTGTTTTAGCATAGGCTGAAACCCCCTCGCTGTCAAATGGACTTTTACTTCTCATGAATAGGATCCCGTTAAATGCATTGGCCCCATATAAGGCAGAAGAAGCTCCTGGTAATAATTCAAGTGCTGCTACATCCAATTGATTCAACCCGAGTAAGTTTCCTACTGAAAAGTTAAGCCCAGGTGCTGCGTTGTCCATACCGTCTACCAATTGAAGGAAACGAGTATTGGCAAATGAAGCAAAACCACGGGTGTTAATAGAAGGAAAACCAATTGCTGAATAGTTGACATCAACCCCTTTTAAGTTCTCAAGAGAAGTATAATAATCTGGCGATGTTGTATTGCGAATGTCTTTTAAACTCAATCGCTCTACCGAAACGGGAGATTCTGCGATTCGTTCTGGTGTTCTAGAAGCGGCAATAATAATTTCTTCAAGCTGACTGGCTTGTTCTATCATCGTGACAGCTATAGCGCCTGCTTCTGTTACGTTTATTTCCTGTGAGGCAAACCCAACTGCGGATATCTCCAAAGTAATAGGGAATGCTTGTGATGTTTCAATTTGGAAGTTTCCATCAAAGTCGGAAACTGTACCCTCTGTTGATGACAAAACAATATTAACGCCAGGCACCGCCTGATTGTTTTCATCCACTACCGTACCGGAAAGGGTCGTTTGTGCGAATGTCAGGGCAGTACCCAAGAGCATAAGCAATAGTGACGTAATTTTTTTCATTTCTTTAGAAGTTTTTAAATATTCTTTAAATATATGAGAATATTGTAATACTTCATAATTAAAGGTTTGTCTATAATCTATTTATATTTACTTCAAGATGCGTTTCAACACACTAATACTGTCTTATGTCGTTTTTAAAAAACTCATTTTACATGGGAATGAAAGGCTTATTTAGGTCTTTCACACCCTTCTATTTTAGCAGTGTTCGTGTTTTTGGAAGAGAAAATATCCCTAAAAGCGGGGGGGTCGTATTTTCGCCCAATCACCAAGGTGCCTTTTTGGACCCCATTTTAGTGGGGGCTTATGTACCTGGCAAATTGTTTTCACTAACCCGAGGAGATGTCTTTGTATGGCCCTATAAGTGGGCTTTTGAAGCGATGCAAATGCTTCCTGTTTTTCGGATTCGAAACGGCTTTTCCAGTTTAAAAAATAATGATGCCACCTTTGCTAAATGCCACGAGATATTGGGAAGGTCCCAAAACATAATGATGTTTTCAGAAGGCCTTCATCACAAAGAAATGTATTTGTACCCTGTCTCCAAGGGATCTAGCCGACTGGTGTTGAAAGCACAGCAAAAACACCCAAAGACCCCCCTTTTTTTAGTACCTGTTGGTATTAACTATCAAGACTACAATCGGCCTAGAAAAGGATTGCAGCTAGTTTTTGGAAAATCGATACCCATTCAGCCTTTTTTAAAGCAAGCTGAAAAAGAGGTGCACATAATCAATTCAATACGAGAGAGCTTAACGGAAGGCATGAAAGCCTGTTTATGGATTCCTGAAAAAGAAAACCATTATGAGTCTAAAGTTGCGTTTATTAATAAAGTTGATTGTAGACAATCATTCGCCGATATAAAACAAGAAGTATCAGAAATCACGAACCATCGTCACTCTAAACCCAGTTCCAAAGCAATCCGACTGTTGAATCAACTGCTCCGTTTTCCAAATTGTATCCCGCTCTGGCTGACCAAGAAATTGATGCAGCAGTTCAAAGACCCTATTTTCCACGGATCTGTTAAATACGCAGCGGCCTTATTTTTGTTTCCCTTGTGGTATTGTGTTCTTGGGGTATCCCTTTTTGGGTTTTACGATATGACTACCGCTTTAAGCGTGGTTTTTGGGTTGCTATTGTTTTTACTTATATCAATGACAATAGACGATAGAATTAACTGATTATATGCTACAATATGATGTCATAAAACACAAATATGTTTTTTGTGTTTTAATTGATATAACTTTTTATGATGTTTTTTATATTTGTAATAATTTTATCTGATGTTGTGATGCTTTCACAATAGTTTGTAGCTTCGTATCCATGATAGATGTAGTAATAATTGGTGCGGGTCCTATTGGTTTAGCCTGTGGAATAGCGGCAAAAGAGCAGGGTTTAGACTATTTAATTCTTGATAAAGGAACCTTGGTAAATTCTTTGTATCACTACCCGCTTAACATGACTTTTTTCTCAACCTCTGATAAATTGGAAATAGGAAACGTTCCTTTTATCTCTCAAAACCCCAAACCTACTCGTTCCGAAGCACTAGAATACTACCGGCGTGCTACCTCTTACCACCAACTAAAGCTTCATCTCTTTGAAGAAGTACTTCATGTTGAAAAAGAATCAGAAGGAAACTTTGAAATCAAAACTTCAAAAAACACCTTTAAAGCTAAAAATATTGTTGTGGCCACTGGTTTTTATGATGCCCCTTACTTACTAAATATTCCCGGAGAAGAGCTGGATAAAGTGCGACATTACTACACGGAGCCTCATCCGTATTTTAATATGGATGTTGCCATAATTGGGGCTGCCAATTCGGCTGTAGATGCCGCTTTGGAAACCTATCGAAAAGGGGCCAAAAGCGTGACAATGGTCATCCGGGAAAAAGAAATAGGGAAAAACGTAAAGTATTGGGCGCGACCGGATATTGTGAATCGAATAGAAGAGGGAAGTATCAGCGCTTACTTTGAAGCCTCTTTAACCGAAATTACCGAAACACACATTCAATTTAAAACCCCTCAAGAAACACATACCATAAAAAATGATTTTGTTCTTGCCATGACCGGTTATCAGCCGAACTTCACGCTTTTAGAATCACTTGGGGTTTCCTTTCAAAAGGATGCTTATAAAACGCCCCTTTATGAGGATGCTACTATGGCTGCTCAAGAGGGAGTTTATCTGGCTGGAGTTGTTTGTGGGGGACTTAAAACGAACAAGTGGTTTATAGAAAATTCCAGAGTTCACGCCCCTATTATCATGAGCGCAATAGCGGCTCGAAAATAATTACACCAATTTGGCAAGTGCCAATACGCTTCCTACATGGATTCCTTCGTGAAACAACGAAAACCTAAGGGCATCTTCTACACTTTTTAATTCCATCTTTGTAGAGGTAGTATAGGACTGAAAGTCTTTAAACACCCCATCCTCAACATCTTTTGTTAATTGGATAAAGGTACTATCAAAAAGTCGAAGCAATTCTTCCACCTCTTCTTTGGTAACGTCTCTAGTGGGCTTAGTCCCTTTGTTATAGGACGCTATCCACTTGGCATCAATTCCCAAAGGCAAGCCCGAAAGACCGTAAACTAGCCTTTGAAGAGTCACAAGACAATGCGCAATATTCCAAAAAATGGAGTTGTTGTACCCGTCTGGGATGGTGTTCAATTGTGCTAGAGAAAAGTGCTTTAGAAAGCGGCTGAAAATAGCTCTGTTATGGCGTAATATTATGAGGGAATTTTCCATAATGAAAAGCTTATCGTGTGGCGTTGTATATAATCTCCAACTCAGCAGACGGGAATTCAGATGCATTTCCCCAAAGCTCCACTCCAAAAGGATTCAGGACCCCTGCTGTTGGATATTTGATAGCACCTCGTCCTTCTGTTAACAGAGCCTCGCTGGTAGAAACCAAATTGATATCAGCTCCTATCACTAAGCCAAGCGAAAAATTATCAAAATCTGACAACGACAAGGTAGTATCCTCAATTAATGCCTTATTCAAAAGAGTGTTAATGTTCTCGGTTATGGTAAACTTATAATGAGACGGAAGCCCATTATCACCATATTGAAGCATTCCTCCTAGTATGTATTTGTTTGCATTTGTGCCGGAAATGGCGAACGTATTGTCCACAGCATAATCGGGTAAGGGGTCCCCAGAGGGGGATAAATAGAGATAGAGCCTTTCTGGGAGGTAGAGATTCGGGTTTGACTCGTAAAGATCTGAAACGAAAAACCGCAGATTGGCTTCGTTGACCAATCGTCTTTCGATTTTAATAGGACGAATGGCCTCTAGCTGCTCTTGTTCTGTTCTCCCAAAAAGAGAAACATTGGCAAAATAACGCCCTCCTTGTACAAAAATCTTTTCTGAAGCTTGTTCTTGCAAGCCAGAGAGGAGGGCCGTTGCCGGAGCTGAATTGCCATTTTCGGTAGTTAGCGTCGTAAAGGTCACCCCGCCCAAAATCAAATTAAAAGTTTGGGTCTCTCTTTCGGTAAAATCATCTGTTAGATCGTCTGAACTCCCTGCATCATTATAAAGGTTATAATCGTACTGTATCTTGATGGAGGCATTATTAATGTCCAACAATATTAATAAATCATCCGAGAATTGATCTGCCTGAATAATGACCCCTTTCATATGCGATTGAAAATTCGCCTGGTCGGAAAGGGTCTCTGATCCCTCCAAATCAATAAGGTTTTCTTGAAAGAAAGAAGGGTCTAAAGGGACTCGTATTCGCGGCGTTAATCGGCCTTCTACCTGAGTTCTTTCGTCCACTTCTGTCTCTGGATCGTCTTCATCGTAATAGAATGGGATTTCAGAAAAATCCAATTCATAGGTTCCCTCAAATAATGTTTCGCCTACAAAACCTTGCTGTGCATAATCTGTGTCGTTGTAATAGGGCAAACTAGAGGCAAAGTTATCCGCAGGGTCTAATTGACTTAAGTAATAGGTAAGCTCCTGAACTTTAAGGTTGAAACTCGTATTTCTATTCCCGTACAAAGAATCAATCTGATAGACGTTGTCTCCGGCATCATAACTTTCGTTGTCTTCGTCTTCGGCATCGTTGATACCATCCCCATCACTGTCTATATTCAAGGGGTTTGTCCCCGCTTGGGTTTCCAACAAATCGGATAATCCATCGCCATCGGTATCACTTTGTGGATCTGAAGGATCAATATCTCTTTCATCGATCACACCATCTGAATCGGCGTCATTTTGATTGGTGAAGAATGGAATCTCAAGGAATACTTCTGTAACGGTTTCATCTTCAGGAATAACATTTGGTGAACTAGGGTCGCCTTCGTCTTCTCTATCCTGGCTGTAATTCCCAAAAAAGGGGCTTTGATTTATTTGCAGCTGACTGGTGAAATGCGCTTTGGTCTTACCAAAAACAGGGTGGGAATAAGAACCCAACATCGTTAGGGGCAAGCCATTCGTTTGCACTTTCTCTACTTGATCTTGATACACATAAACGGGATAGGTTTCCGATTGAATTTTAAACCCGTAATCCTCGAATAAATCGATACCAACACTGTGAAATTCTTTATCACAACCTACTGTCAGAGAAAAAACTACTATAAATGCTAAGAATACGCTTGATTTTACTTGGAGCTGCATGTATTTAAGAAACGATTTTATCGTTGTAAAAATCAACAAATGCCTTTTCAGCTTTTGAGTCATCATACGTTAAAAGAGGCTTTTCAGATTCCTTCACGGCTTTCACTACTTCTTTGGGAAGATCCTCCCCCGCAAGTACAAAGCCATCAGAGTACGCTACATTTTGATGCAGCAAACTTTCATAGGTGGGCTTCTTTAAGAGGCTAATATTTTCTTCCTCAAGACCGTCAAAAGCTAGCTTTTGGTGCAAATTTCCAACTAACTGACCACTGAAATCTTTAGGATAAATAGAACTTACTATTTTACATTGCTCAAAAAGGGGCTCGTCTTTATAATAGGTTTTCAAATACAAGGGGAACAAAGACGTAAACCAACCGTGTAGGTGAATGATATCCGGAGACCAATTCAGTTTTTTCACTGTTTCTATAACCCCTTTGGTAAAGAATAACATGCGTTCATCGTTGTCTTTAAACAACTTTCCTTTTTCATCTCGTAGTGTCGCCTTACGCTTGAAATAATCTTCATTATCGATGAAATAAACTTGCATTCGTTCTTTGGGTATGGAAGCGACCTTGATGATTAAAGGTGTATCCATATCGTTGATAACCAAATTCATACCTGAAAGTCTAATGACTTCATGGAGCTGGTGTCTTCGCTCATTGATCATGCCATATCGCGGCATAAATATCCGAGTTTGTCCTCCGTTTTCATTTACACTTTTTGGAATGGCAAAAGAATTCACCGCCTGCTCTGTCTGAGGAAGGTAAGGCACTACTTCAGAAGATATAATCAGAACCCTTTTATCTTTCATAATAACCTTTGAATTTTTAGGTCTTGCAAAAATACGAAATAAAGCGCAGTAACAGAAATAATCAATAATTTGCGGTGTTAATCTTTTCATAAATGAAAATAGTTGAGACTGCCGACTCTCTTCAAAAAATACGCAAAGAACTAAATGGCTCAATTGGCTTTGTCCCAACTATGGGGGCGCTTCATCAGGGACATCTGTCATTGATGAAAAAAGCATGTCATGAAAATGAGGTCTTAGTCGTGAGTGTTTTTGTTAATCCCACACAGTTTGACAACGCTTCCGACCTAGAAGGCTATCCAAGGACTCTTGATAACGACATCGAGCTTATCAAACAACTCAATCCTAAAGCCCTTCTTTTTTGTCCCTCTGTAACGGAAATATATGGAGAAAAGCCTCGGGTAAAAACGTATGAATTTGACTCTTTAGATCTATCCATGGAAGGGCGTTCTCGAAAAGGGCATTTTCAGGGGGTTGCTACTGTTGTAGAACATTTTCTCAATTTAGTTCGCCCTACACGTGCCTATTTTGGTGAAAAGGACTACCAACAATTATTGATCATTCGAAAAATGGTAGCACAAACCCAGCTCAATACCGAAATAATTGGCTGCCCCATCAAAAGAGAAGAAGATGGCCTGGCCATGAGTTCTCGAAATCAAAGATTGACAAAAGAACAACGAATAAGCGCTCCTTTTTTATTTAAAACCCTTCAAAAAGCCCGCTCCCTTTATCAGCACAATTCCCCTGAAAATATACGGCTGCAGATTCAAAAAATGTTTGAGATAAAACCCGAATGGGAACTCGATTATTTTACCATCTGCAACTCAGAAACACTGGCTGAAATTACAGTCCCAGAATCCAAAAAAGCAAGAGGATTTATAGCGGCTAAATTGGGGGAAGTCCGCTTGATTGACAATCTCCCTTTTTGATTACCTTTGCCGCATGTTAATCGAAGTTGTTAAATCAAAAATACACCGGGTTAAAGTCACCCATGCAGATCTAAATTACATTGGTAGTATTACCCTTGACGAAGACCTAATCGATGCCGCTAATCTGGTCATCGGAGAAAAAGTGCAAGTCGTTAATATCAACAATGGAGAGAGACTCGAAACCTATGTTATTGCTGGGGAGCGAAAAACCGGTGAAGTAACGCTCAATGGGCCCGCCGCTCGTAAAGTCCAAAAGGGGGATATTGTGATCATTATTGGGTATGCTCAAATGCCCATTGAAGAGGCCCGAAACTTTTCACCCGCTCTGATTTTCCCAAACGAAGCCACTAATAAATTGGTTTGAAATACATCCGGACATTTCTTAAAACCATACTCCCATTAGCTGTCGGCTTTTTGTTTCTGTATCTATCGTATAACAGTACTACTCCCGAAGAACGTGCCAAGATCGTTTCTTCAATCAAAAATGCTGATTTCCGTTTCGTCCTACTATCCGTATTATTTGCCGTTTTAAGCCATTTTTCAAGAGCGTATCGGTGGCAGTTTCTGCTTCAACCCTTGGGCTATAAACCCACATTAATCAACTCCGTTTTTACTGTTATGATTGCTTATTTGGCAAATCTAGGAATCCCCAGATCAGGGGAACTCTTACGAGCCACTGCGCTTTGTAATTATGAAAAATATTCTTTTGAAAAGGTTTTTGGAACTATTGTTGCAGAAAGGACAATTGACCTCGTCCTCTTAGTAGGTTTTATTCTCCTGTCCTTGGTTTTGCAATTTGATTTGATCTGGGAACTTCTCAATTTAGGAGAAATTAATATCGCTTTGTTGGGTACTGGGCTGCTGATTGGAACGCTAGGCTTTTTTATGATACGTCGTTTTTTTATCCACAGCAACCACCCTATGGCCCTAAAAATTAAAACGATCTTGGCGGGCTTTTGGGAAGGTATTTCCACTCTGAAAACGATGGAAAATAAAGGTGCCTTTCTTTTTCACACTCTTTTTATTTGGACTATGTACTTGGCTATGTTTTATGTCATCAAATGGGCTATTCCAGCGACTTATGAGATGACTTGGGCAATGGTAATACCTGCCTTTGTGGCTGGTGGATTGGCCATTAGTGCTACCAATGGTGGGATCGGAATTTACCCCTACACCGTTGCGCTTGTGCTGGGAGGCTTTGGAATTTCCCAAGAAGCAGGATTGGCTTTTGGATGGATTATGTGGTCTTCACAAACCCTAATGATCGTTCTCTTTGGTGCCCTTTCCTTTTTTGCTTTACCTTTAGTCAACCGGAATAAATAGCCTTTTAGTAAAGAATTTTATGGCGAAAACAAAAACTCGATTTTTTTGTCAAAGTTGTGGCACCCAACACGCCCAATGGCAAGGACAATGTCATGCTTGTAAAAGCTGGAATACCCTAGTAGAAGAAGTTGTTGAAAAAACAGAGAAAGCCTGGAAGGAGGAAGGATCTAGCCCTGCCAACCAGGCTGTCCTATTAGAGGAAATAACAACAGATACCGAAATTCGAATCGATACAAAAGACCCAGAATTGAATCGTGTTTTAGGGGGCGGAATGGTCCCCGGTGCGGTAATTTTATTGGGAGGTGAACCTGGGATTGGAAAGTCTACTTTATTACTACAACTCGCATTGGTCTCAACGTATCCCATACTATATGTGTCGGGAGAAGAAAGTGAAAAACAAATTAAGCTTAGAGCCGACAGAATGGGGGTTAGTACACAAAAATGTTATGTGCTAAGTGAAACTCAAACAGCTAAAATTTTCCGGCAGCTAAAAAAATCTCCCCCAAAAATTATCATCATTGATTCGATCCAAACGCTTCAAACTTCCCGTGTAGAAAGTAGTCCCGGAAGTATTACTCAAATTAGAGAGTGTGCCGCTGAAATGATTCAATATGCCAAAGACACTAACACACCTGTTTTATTAGTGGGTCATATAAACAAAGAAGGAAGTATTGCAGGGCCCAAAATACTGGAACATATGGTGGATACGGTTCTGCAATTCGAAGGGGATAGAAATCACTTTTACCGCATCCTGCGGGCCCAAAAAAACCGCTTTGGGGCGACCTCTGAAATTGGGATTTATGAGATGCAACAGAGTGGCTTAAAAGCGGTTGTCAATCCGAGTCAACTAATGCTTTCCAATACCCAGCATGGCTTATCAGGACAATCTATTGCTGCGGCTGTAGAAGGCATTCGCCCTTTGTTGATAGAAGTTCAGGCACTTGTTAGTACCGCTGTGTACGGAACCCCACAAAGAAGCAGCACCGGCTTTAACACCAAGCGCTTGAATATGCTATTAGCTGTTCTTGAGAAAAGAGCCGGTTTTGCACTGGCTAGTAAAGACGTCTTTATCAATCTAACAGGAGGGATCTCTATTGACGATCCTGCACTAGATTTGGCCATAGTAGCAGCCATACTCTCCAGTCATCACGACATCCCCTTGACCAAAAAAATTGCTTTTGCAGGGGAGGTGGGTCTTTCTGGGGAAATCCGCCCGGTGCCCAAAATAGAGCAACGCATACAAGAAGCTGCTCGTCTGGGTTTCGAAACTATTATCACAGCACCACACCCTGCAGTTAGCCAACAGCCACAGTCTATTGAGTGGTTAACATTTCCGAAGCTTGAAAGTGTCGTAGGTTATCTTTTTGGCTAACTTTACTACTCGATTTATAAAACCTTTAGCTGATGGAAAAAATTATCAAGGACTTTATGAAGCTTGTTGAAAGCCGGAATCAAAACGAGCCCGAATTTTTACAAGCCGTTACCGAAGTGGCTGAAACGGTACTCCCCTACATTGTTCAGCATGATATTTATTACGGACAAAATATCCTATTGCGAATGGTGGAACCCGAACGGGTCGTTTCCTTTCGTGTCGCATGGATTGACGATCAAGAAAAAATTCAGGTAAATCGTGGGTATCGTATCGAAATGAATTCTGCCATTGGACCTTACAAAGGGGGACTTCGGTTTCATCCTTCCGTAAATTTAAGTGTATTGAAGTTTTTGGCCTTCGAACAAATATTTAAAAACAGCCTTACCACGCTCCCAATGGGGGGAGGAAAAGGGGGATCTGATTTTGATCCCAAAGGGAAATCAGATACTGAAGTCATGCGGTTTTGTCAAAGTTTTATGACAGAGCTTTTCAGACATATTGGCCCTAATAGGGACATCCCGGCAGGAGACATCGGAGTAGGCAGTCGTGAGATCGGATATTTATTTGGGCAGTACAAACGCCTGAAAAATGAATTTACGGGTGTTCTTACTGGTAAAGGAGTAAGCTGGGGAGGTTCTCTTATTCGCCCCGAAGCTACCGGATATGGGGTGGTCTATTTTACCGAAAATATGTTGCAACACCACAATCATTCTATCGCGGGTAAGACAGTCGTTATTTCGGGATCCGGGAATGTGGCTCAGTTTGCCGCCGAGAAGTGTAATCATCTAGGAGCGAAGGTTGTAACCCTTTCAGATTCATCGGGCTATGTATACGATAAAGAAGGAATCAATGAAGAGAAATTAGCGCATGTCATGCAACTGAAAAATGTAGAGCGTAAGCGTTTAAGCGCTTATTTAGAAAAATACCCCAAAGCCGAATTCTTTGCTAACAAGAAAGTCTGGGAAGTTCCCTGTGATATTGCCCTTCCTTGTGCAACGCAAAATGAATTGCAAGTAGACGATGCCAAATCTTTGGTTTCAAATGGCTGTAAAGCTGTTGGAGAAGGTGCCAATATGCCTTGTACTCCAGAAGCTATTTTGCATTTTCAAAGTCAGCATGTGCTGTATGCTCCAGGTAAAGCCTCAAATGCTGGTGGAGTGGCGGTATCCGGCTTAGAGATGGCTCAAAATTCACTTCGCTACAACTGGACTCGTCAGCAGGTAGACGATAAGCTAAAAGACATCATGAACGAAATTCATACCTCATGTTTGCAGTATGGACAAGAAAAGACAGCCATCAATTATGTAAAAGGTGCCAATATTGCTGGCTTTGTAAAAGTTGCTGATGCGATGCTTGCACAAGGTGTCGTCTAAACAGAAAAGAATTGATACAGACTGAAGCCTTTGTCTTAGGGAGTTTAAAATACAAAGACAGCAGCCTGATTGTTCATCTATTTACAGAGGCTTTAGGGTTTCGATCCTATATCCTAAAAGGGATATTGACCGCTAAAAGAGGAAAAATCAAACCTTCTTATTTTCAGCCTTTAACACAGTTAAAGCTTATTGTCACAGACCACAAGAAGGAGCAGCTAGGGTATATAAAAGAATGCAGCCTTCAGAATAGTTTACTGCAAGATCAAGGGGACCCCATCAAAGGCCCTATGCTGCTTTTTCTATGCGAGGTTTTGGCAAGTGTTCTCAAAGAGGAAAACGACCCTAATCCTGGGTTGTATACGTATTTGAAAACAACATTAAATTGGCTTGAAAACGCAGATAGACTGACCAATTTCCATTTAAAGTTTTTGTTAGATTTAACTCGATTTATTGGATTCTATCCCAACACTTCTCAAAAAGACATGCCCTATTTTGATTTAGAAGCAGGTTGTTACAGCCCTCTTTCCCCGAGGGGTCACTATATTCAAGGCCCCCTTTTAATGCTCTTTAACTCGCTTTTGGGCACGAATTTTGAGGAAGCGTTAACACTGGTTATAAGCAAAAGTCAAAGAACAGAAATCCTCCATACTATTTTATCCTATTATGCGTTTCATCTACAGGGATTCAAACACCCCAAATCATTGAAAGTATTGCATGCGATATTCGAACTCTATTAACTTACTAATCCTATTCTTTTGGGGAGCCGCTTTTATGGGGTTTTCGCAGGAATTAGTAGTTCTAGATGCCGATAACAATATGCCTTTAGAAGCCGTAGCTGTTTTTTCAGATGACTTGATGAGAAACACGCTTACGGATGAAAATGGAGTCGCAACACTGGAGAGCTTTTCAAAAGGAGAAACACTCACTATCCAGTATTATGGCTATAAAATAGCGCAATTCAATTTTAAAGGAGAGCAACAAAGACAGCTGCTTTACTTGTCTCCTGAAGCGCAAAATTTAGAAGAAGTGATTCTTTCAGTCGCCCGATCTGCCAGCAATCGCAATGAAATCGCAGAAAAAGTAGCGGTCATAACCTCAAAAACCATACAGAAAAATGCTGTTAGTACAGGCGCAGATCTGTTGGCGCTCACACCAGGAGTTCGAATTCAAAAATCACAAGGCGGTGGGGGAAGTCCAGTTCTTCGTGGCTTTGAGGCGAATCGTGTGTTGCTAGTAGTAGATGGAGTCCGCATGAACAATGCTATTTACCGTTCTGGGCATCTCCAAAATGCCATCACTCTTGATCCCAATACGATTGAACGAGTCGAAATCATGTTTGGGTCTTCTTCTGTTGGCTACGGCTCCGATGCCCTAGGAGGCGTTATCCATTACTACACCAAAACACCTGTGTTAAATCGCGATAAAAAAGTCACGACTACTGTTTCGAGTGAATTTAACTCGGCTACTCGATCGGGACGTTATCATACTTCTGCGAGTATCAGTGAAAAAAAATGGGGAAGCTTTACGAGCTTTAGTTTCTCTGATTTTGGTGATATTCAAATGGGTAGCAATCGCTTGCATGGGTATGAAGACTGGGGATTGAGCAATTTGTATTCTGAAAACAAGGAGACTTTTTACAAAAAAAATCAAACGGTAAACGACACGCCTAATCGACAACGAAATACCGGCTACTCCCAATATGATTTTCTGCAAAAATTTCTTTTGCAGCTCCCCAAGTCCAATCAGCTATTATTTAATATACAATACTCTACCTCATCAAATATCAATCGATTTGACAAGCTAAACGAAACAAGAGACGGCCTGCTTCGTTTTAGCGAATGGTACTATGGCCCACAACAAAGAGTTTTACTTTCAACCCAGCATAAATTTTTCCCGCTAAAAAAATGGCTCCAAAAAGGAACTCTTACAGCTGCTTACCAAAATGTATTGGAATCAAGAAACAAAAGAAAGTTTGGAAGCCTAGAACGAAACTCCCAAGAAGAGACCGTAAATGCACTCAGTCTTAATGGAGATTTTTACACACAACTCAATCGAAGACACCAACTGAGCTATGGGTTTGAGGGGGTCTACAACCATGTCTATTCAAGAGGCTATTCGCAACTTCTAGAAACGAATGGTAATACTATCAGCAGCTTAGGGTATCCCACCACGAGCCCAAGTCGATATCCCTCCGATGGTAGCCACACCGAAACCTACGCCCTTTATGCCAATTGGATATGGAAATACGCTCCTAAATGGACTTTTAATCTAGGAACTCGTTTTACACATTATGAACTACAAGCAGCCTGGAAAGACATTGCCTTAGTGGATGGTCTACTAGACGAAGTTCAATTAGCCCCCAATGCCTTGACTTGGACACTTGCTACTATATACAAACCTTCTGAGCGCTGGCAGTGGAATGTCTTATTGTCAAATGGTTTCAAGGCGCCAAACGTCGATGATATTGGAAAAATACGAGAAAATAATGGCGTGCTTGTTGTTCCCAATTCTTTCCTACGACCTGAATATGCTTATAATTTTGACCTGGGCTTTAACTACAAAAGCAAAAATGAAAAATTACAACTTGCTTTGAGGAATTATATGACCCTTGTCTCTCGGCATATTGTTCGCTCTAATTACATTGTTTTTTCGGATACGACAACCCCCGATCAGAACACTGTTCTGTATGATGGAGATGAATTGCCGACAGTAGCCAATAAAAATTTAGGAGATCGATGGGTGTTTGGTTCGGCCTTAGATTCCAAAATCAGATTAAGTCCCGTTCTTGATTTTAAAGGAAACCTAACCTATACCGGAGCAGATACAAATGAGAAATACGGTCCTATGCCCTCTATCTCTCCTCTTTTTGGATCTCTCTCGCTTCGCTATTTTAAACAAGATTTTGAAATTCGCGGGCAACTTTTATTCAGTTCTGCAAAAGACCCCGATACCTATAGTTTGGGGGGCGAAGATGGGTTAGAAGAAACACCCCTGCTAGATCCCAATGCAAGCTCACTGACAGAACAATATGCAGGAACGCCTGCATGGAGTGACTTTTCCATACTAGCCAATTATCAATGGAGTCCACAACTATCAGTCAAAGCTGGCTTTGAAAACATCTTTGATATTCACTACCGTACTTTTGCCTCTGGTGTGTCTGCCCCAGGAAGAAGTTTTCGCCTTGGACTCCAGATGGATTTTTAGCGATTTTATTTCAAATTTCATTCACGGGAATTCTACTCGAAAATCATTATTTTCGCATGCGAGCGAAAAAATCGCAAACCCATGGCATTCAAGGAATACAAACGATTCGATTTACCCAAAGTAGCAGAAGAGATTTTGGACTTTTGGGAAACGGAAGGGATCTTCGAAAAAAGTATTAGCACACGAGAAGGAAAGCCCCCTTTTGTTTTTTATGAAGGCCCCCCTTCGGCAAACGGAATGCCTGGAATACATCACGTAATGGCCCGTGCTATTAAAGATATTTTTTGCCGCTACAAAACCCAAAAAGGGTACCAAGTTAAAAGGAAAGCAGGATGGGATACACACGGTCTTCCTGTTGAATTAGGGGTCGAAAAAGAATTGGGAATTACCAAAGATGAGATTGGAAAATCCATCAGCGTAGAAGAGTACAACGAAGCCTGTAAAAAAGCCGTTATGCGCTATACCGATGTATGGAACCAGCTGACCCTGAAAATGGGCTATTGGGTAGATATGGAAGATCCCTATATCACCTATAGATCTAAGTATATCGAAAGTGTCTGGTGGTTACTGAAGCAAATTCACGAGAAAGGCTTATTGTACAAAGGCTATACGATACAGCCCTATTCACCTAAAGCTGGAACAGGTCTTAGCTCGCATGAATTAAACCAGCCGGGAACCTATAGAGATGTCACTGACACCACTGTCACAGCTATGTTTGAGACACTGGCTGATAGCTTGCCCAAAAAGCTTGCCAGTGAGCACGCTTTATACATTCTTGCCTGGACGACAACTCCATGGACACTTCCTTCCAATACAGCACTTACTGTTGGGCCTAAAATTGAGTATGTGGTCGTTAGTACGTACAATCAATACACACATCTCCCCATACGGGTTCTCCTTGCCAAAGCCTTGGTGGGGAAACAGTTCGGAAAAAAATACACCGCCGTCGAAACAGAGGCTGATTTGTCAGCTTATGAAGAAGGACAAAAACAAATCCCATATTGGGTGGGTGCCGAAATGAAAGGAAGCGAATTGGTTGGTATTCGCTACGAGCAACTGTGGGAAGAAAGTCCGCTCCCCACTGAAAATCCACAAGATGCCTTCCGCGTCATTTCAGGAGATTTTGTAACGACTGAAGACGGAACGGGGATCGTACATACGGCTCCTACTTTTGGCGCTGACGATGCAAAAGTAGCCTTAGAAGCAAAACCACCCGTACCGCCCTTACGGGTAGAAGATGAAAATGGGAACCTGGTACCCTTAGTAGATTTACAAGGAAAGTTTAGAAAAGAACTAGGCCCCTTAGGCAATAAATTTGTTAAAAACGAGTATTACCCTGAAGGCGAAGCACCAGAAAAATCGGTGGATGTCGAAATTGCCATTCGGTTAAAAGAACGCAATCGAGCGTTTAAAGTCGAAAAATATGTGCACTCTTACCCCAACTGTTGGCGAACCGATAAGCCTGTTTTGTATTACCCTTTAGATTCTTGGTTCGTCAAAATGACACAGGTCAGAGAACGAATGGTTCAGCTGAATCAGGAAATCAACTGGAAACCAAAATCAACGGGGGAAGGTCGGTTTGGAAATTGGCTCCAAAATGCTAATGATTGGAATTTATCACGCTCTCGTTTTTGGGGGATTCCCTTGCCTATTTGGCGCTCAGAAGACGGGAAACAAATAAAAGTGATCGGCTCAATGGAAGACTTTATCGAAGAAATCCAAAAAGCCCAGGCTGCCGGTATTCAATCTGTAAATCCTTTTGACGGTTTTGAGGTCGGTAACTTTGAGGAAGCCAACTATGAAAAAATAGACCTGCACAAAAATACGGTAGACGCCATTACTCTAGTAGGAGACGACGGAAGTACTCCGCTATATCGGGAAAGTGACCTCATTGATGTTTGGTTTGATTCGGGATCAATGCCTTATGCACAATGGCATTACCCTTTTGAAAATAAAGACAAAATAGACGGCGGATCCTCCTTCCCGGCAGACTATATTGCAGAAGGAGTCGATCAAACAAGGGGCTGGTTTTATACACTCCACGCGATTGGAACTCTTGTTTTTGATCAAATTGCCTATAAGAATGTTGTCTCCAACGGGCTGGTTCTTGACAAGAATGGGCAAAAAATGTCTAAAAGACTTGGCAATGCTGCTGACCCATTTGAAACACTTGACAAGTACGGCCCAGATGCCACGCGCTGGTACATGATCTCTAATGCCAATCCTTGGGACAATCTGAAATTTGATCTGGAAGGAATAGAGGAGGTGCAACGGAAATTCTTTGGGACCCTTTACAACACCTATTCCTTTTTTAGCCTTTACAGTAATATTGACGGTTTTCGATACCAAGAAGCCACAATCCCACTTCCAGATAGAACAGAACTAGACCGTTGGATACTGTCAGAATTAAACTCCTTAATCGCAATTGTCGATGAGGCCTTTACCGATTATGAACCTACGAAAGCAGCACGTGCTATTTCAGATTTCGTGCAAGAAAAAGTAAGCAATTGGTACGTTCGCTTAAACAGACGCCGTTTCTGGAAAGGCAGCTATGGTCCTGATAAAATTGCCGCCTATCAAACCCTCTTTGAATGCTTGCTTGCAATCGCCAAGCTCGCGGCTCCCATTGCGCCTTTTTATTCAGATCGTCTCTACAAAGACCTTGTGGCCCATACAGATTACGAAACATACAGTTCTGTTCATATTAGTGATTTTCCAAAACCGCAACCCGATTGTATTGATAGCGATTTAGAGGCGCGTATCAACAAAGCCCGTTTGATTGTGTCATTGGGACTATCACTACGAAAAAAAGAGCAGATTAAAGTTCGGCAACCGCTACAGAAATTAATGATTCCTGTGAAAAATGAGGCCGAACGTCTACAGTTAACTTCTATTGCCAATCAAATTAAAACTGAAATAAACGTTAAGGAAATAGAACTTCTGGATGACGCAAGTGCCATATTAGTCAAAGAAATAAAACCCAATTTTAAGAATTTAGGGCCCCGCTTTGGAAAGGAAATGCGTTTTGTAGCAGAGGCCATCAAAAATCTTAACGACACTCAAATCAGCACCCTTGAAAAACAAGGTCAGTTGGAGGTTGTTGTCAACGAAAAAAATATTATTTTAGGAGGCTCAGATGTTGAAATCAGTACCAAAGATATTGAAGGTTGGTTGATTGCTTCAGGAAATGGAACGACTGTAGCGCTCGACAGTACCCTTAATCAAGTACTTATTGAAGAAGGAATCGCCAGAGAGTTGGTCAATCGTATTCAGAATTTGAGAAAAGATGCGGGACTCGAAGTCACCGACAAGATTGCTGTTGAAATCCAACAGCATGAAGAGCTTGAAAAAGCTGTTTCGAATAATAAGGGGTATATCATGGAAGAAACCTTAAGCGATGAATTAAAATTTGTTGCTGCCCTAAAAGAAGGAAACCCCCTTTCATTCGATCAAATTGATACACAAATTAACCTACGAAAACTGTAGTCATGGAAGAAAAATTAAAAAAACGATTTACGGATTCAGAACTGCAAGAGTTTAAAGAACTGATAGAAGAAAAGATTGTAAAAGCAAAATCTGACCTGGAGTTGCTAAAAAGTGCTTATATGAATGATGGGAATAATGGTACGGATGACACCTCACCTACCTTCAAAGCTTTTGAGGAAGGCTCAGAGACCATGTCAAAAGAAGCCAATACCCAGCTGGCGATTCGCCAAGAAAAATTCATACGAGATCTTAAAAATGCGTTAATTCGTATTGAGAATAAAACCTACGGGATATGCCGCGTTACAGGCAAACTCATCAATAAGCAACGCTTATTGCTAGTCCCCCACGCTACGTTGAGTATCGAAGCCAAAAATATTCAAAAATAAGACGGCTTTTCTTTGGTGCCTTTCTGGTCTTTAGCTGCTACTTGCGAGCACAAGCTGTCTTTACAAAATCTTGGGTAGCAGCCGATGCCGAACACATTACAATCGAACTCCCGTTCTCGGCTTCCTTTGAATTGTCAAATACGGAAGATAACAGCATCCAACTTCAGTATTTTTCTGAAGGTGAATACCAAGAACAATTGGGCATTAAAAGCCAAATAGAAGACGGCATACTTTTTCTTAGAGAATACTTGAATCCCTTATTCAGAGCTCCGAATGACAAACTTGGAGCTCATAAAGTGATCGCAACCAAACTTTACTTATCCGTCCCAAAAAACAGCACTGTCCACCTTAAAATGCAACAAGGTTTGCTAAAAGCAAGTGGTGAATTCAGTCAGCTTCAACTAGCTCTTTATAGCGGAGAATGCCAATTGAATTTAGAAAATACCTCGGGTCTTTTTAAAAGTGAATTTGCCCGGCTCGTTCTCCATTCTAAACAAATGCAAGTAAGGCAGCTCCCCTCAGGGAAACCCTTAGCTTGCAGCAACTCAAAAAGTGAGGCCCAATTTGAAATAATCACAGAACGAAACACTGTGGATTGTTTTCCTCGCTGATATGTGTATTTTTGAATTCATTTTCTACTCATGATCAAACTATCCTTGCGACCCATAAATGGCATCACAGCCCTTCTTTTTATTGGGCTTTTACTGGTTGTGGACCAATGGATAAAAGTATCTATCAAACTCCATTACCCCCTAACGCTCTATGGGCAAGAGGCCATTGTAGACTGGGGCTTTTTTAAATTGATGTTTGTAGAAAATAAAGGGATGGCCATGGGTACACGGCTGGACACTTTTTTCCCTTTTCTATCCGAACAAACCGCTAAATTACTGTTGACGAGTTTTCGTTTGGTGGCAATTTGTGGTTTGGGATATTGGTTGTGGGATACCCTAAGGCAACAAAATAAAACACTCCTCCCGATAGCCTTATGCCTAATTTTTGCTGGGGCTTTGGGCAATATTATAGACTCTGTTTTTTATGGGGTCCTTTTCACAAATAGTTACGGACAAGTCGCAAGCTGGGCTACTGATGGTGGCTATGCGCCTTTTTTCTTTGGTCATGTTGTAGACATGTTTCAGTTTCCGCTAATAGAATGGACATGGCCCTCTTGGATGCCTTGGGTAGGAGGCGAAAAGTATTTGTTTTTTGAATATATTTTTAATGCTGCAGATTCTTGGATTACGATTGGTGTCGGAATCCTCCTTTTCTTCAATAAAAAGATTTTTGAAACACGCTAGTGATTAAAATTCCATTGCCCCCCTTGAGTTAGATACATATCGAGCCCAATATCGGTCGCCGCTACATCCTCTATTTTTTTTAGAGGTGGGAAAAACCCCAGCCCTATTGTCAAAACATGGCTATTGCATGTGGCTAAAAACCGATCGTAAAAACCTTTTCCATACCCTACTCTTTGCCCGCGCTCGTCAATTGCTAAAAGCGGCACGAGGACAACATCTAGTTGCTGGGGTAAAATCATTTCCCCTGCTTCTGGTTCGGGTATTCCCCAAGCATTGAGCGTCATTTTTGTTGTAGGGTCCCAGAGGGAATGCGCAAGTTCATAAGGGCCTATTATCTTGGGAACTACCGCTTTTTTATCCAGGCTCCAAAGTTCTTTTACTAAAGGATAGGTGTCTACTTCTACTTGCTTTTTTGAGGATGCAAAAAGATGAATGTACTGATGTTCAACAGTCAGGTTTTGGAGGACTCGCTCTCTTATCTTTTCACTCCATACTGTAAGCTCTTGCTTGGAAAGTCCTTTCCTTTTTTCAAGATATAGCTGACGAATCTCTCTTTTTTTCACGTCTACAAGCTACATATTTCTACCAAATTGCGCTCCTTTACTCCTCTATTTCGTTGCTAAAAAAGCTTCAAAATAGCTTCTTTTTATGTCTTTGGACTCAGGCGCTATAGGGCTGTTAAATTTTTGTACTTTTATAAGACCCAATCTTACTGCTATGCCTAATCGAACTACTGTATGTTGTTCCCTACTGTTGCTCCTATACCTCATTTTAGCTTCTGGAGATCGCTTGGACGCGACGCCTAATCCTACACAAAACATACGCACTCTTGCAAAAACTACTGTGGCGGATGTTGCCTTACGCATTCCCTCAGTTCAGGAAGCTACTCAAAGCAAAACAGATACAATTCCTACGGTCCAACCCCTCACCTTCTCAGAAGAAATTCAAGATATTGATTGTGCAGTTGGACAATTAGGGAAGATAGAACTCAAGTTGACAGGGGGTGTGATTAGCGATCCTGAAACGCTGCAAGTAGAATGGATAGGACCCGATATCCATTTATATACCAGATGGAGTTCAAATCAAGGCGTTTTAGACGCTATAGCAACGGCAGGTATTTATACGGTTCGAATAACGCAAATGAACTTCTTGCTGTTTGAAAAAAAAATAACCGTTTCTGAAAGCGATTTTGAAATCCTCCATATTACCGATATTCTGACCACAGGAGCTGACTGCTATACTTCCCTGGGAACGATAGAATTAGAACTAGCAGGAGGACTTCCTCCTTATACGATAGAGTGGCAACAATTTCAAGAATATTCTCAGAGCAATATCAATACCGTTAGTCCTTCTACCTCAACGGAAACAATAATAACAACAACAGCAACTCCCTCTTTTGAAGTAAACAACTGGGTGGTCCTGCCACAATTCCAAAATAATGGAATTGCTGCTGGAGTAGATCCCGGCATTTATCGTGCCCTAATAAGAGATAATACCCCCGATAATAGTTTGTGTAAAACAAACATTATTACTCAAAATATTGAAGTGAGCAAGAATTCAGCTATCCTACAAGAATTTAAAATCATTACCGCTACTGGATGTGAAGTAGTGACAACAGCCGCCGTACAATTTTCAATGCAACCTAATTTTAATCTAGACAATACTGTAACCGTTTTCTCTTTAAACGGTCAAACTGTAAGTGCTACTCAAACTCAAGGTCGCTATCAAATTTCAAATATCAGCGCTGGAAACAATGCCCTTAATGTACAGTTTCTAACGACTACAGAGACCACTACAATCATCCAATGTGAAGTGGTCAAGCTTTTTGAGGTTCGTACGAGAGACGCGATCACCTACAGGGGGCAAACCCAATTTCTAATAGACGAATGTGACACTGATAACGAATTGAAAGTAGATACTATGCTAGTAGAAGGAGGGAACCCCTATAGTGTAAACGGAGCCATCACCTATGACTACCGTTGGGAGTATTCCTCATTTGATTCTGATCCTGAAAAAAGGAATCTCTTTGTAGGTTCTCGTATTACAAATGCGAGCCCTGGCTACTACCAACTTACCATTGTTGATCAAAACAACTGTGAGAGTGACCCCATTGTATTTCGGCTGGCGTCAGCTTTTCAGGACCAGGGGCCCATAGAAGTAAGTGGGGCTTTATCGGGATTACAAAGCAATTCAGAAAGGGTCAAATCTATAGCTCCCAGCTGTGCGGGCGAAAATCCAGATGGTAGAATAGGTATTCTGATTGAAGGCGGATTGAGACCTTATACCATCAAGTGGTATCAAGAGTCCACAGCTGCTGAAAATGGTTTTATCCCCTTAGCAGAATTTGAAAATGCCACCCATCTTAATGACTTGAGTCCTGGACGTTATAAGGTAGAAATTATCTCCCAAGGAATCAATTGCAGAACAGCTGACAGGCTTTCCTCATTTGTCTTTCATGAAGAAATAATCACAGTCGCACCTACTATTGGCTTCAAACTTATAAGCGGCCCAATGATCGACATGGATCTCTGTCAAGGGCAATCAGGACAGCTGCTTGTCGAATTAAGCCAGCTTGAAAACGAGCTGTTTGCATTCTATTACCAAAATGAATTGATTTCTGTTACCAACCAAACCAATACTGAAAAAGGAAAACTGTATACTCTGTATATTGAAAACCCACAAGAAACAGGAGCGCTTCAAATAGCTTCTTCCAAAGGGTGTAATATCAGCGTTTCAGTCCCTCTTTTCCCTATTGAAGAGCCCCGTTTTGAATACCGCTCTCCCTCCTTTGAGGCGACCCAAACTATTCTGGCTAGAGAAGAAGTAACCTTTAGGAACACCTCTACTGGAGACTATACTCATACTGAGTGGATTTTTGGTGACCATACAGTGCCTCTTATTGTCCAAAGAAGCGCTCTAACTCCCGTTAGACATACGTATGGGATTTCAGGCAACTATTTTGTAACGGCCCGAAATTACAACAGCCTCGGTTGTAGTAAGGAAAAAACAATTTCAATCAAGATTGGAAAAGGCTATAGTGTTTTATCGCCAACGGTTTTTTCTCCAAATAAAGACAATATAAACGATCAGTATCGCGTGATGTTTAATGGTTTCTTGTCTGTGCGTTTTGCTGTTTACGACAGCTTTGGCAATCAGTTGTATTTGGAGACTGTTCGTGAAACAGACCCTCAAAATCTGACGGGGATAGCCTTAAACGGTTGGGAGGGTGCCAATGCAGGCCATGACGAGTACTTCATTTTTACATTCGAAGGAATGCTTCTGGATGGAGAAACTACAGTAGCGCAATCGGGATCTTTTATTCTTTTAAAATGAGAGGAAAAAATTGTCTTTTTTGGGTCGCTTTTTTTGTGGGCTTTAACGGATGGGCCCAAAACGAAAATTATGCCGGTTTGACCACCTTTATCCAAAAGAAAAATCCAAGCTATTTTGGCTTTAATAACCTCAATAAGATTGGTGTGCTTTACAACAGTATCGAAGTAGGCCAAAATAATTTAATGGAAACCCAATATGCTTTTGCGGCCCTTTCTTTTGAGGAATTTAACTTTAGTCTTGGGATAGAACTTAATTCCTTTACAATTGAAAAAAGTGGACTTGCGCTTAATGACTTTCTTTTTACCTATGCCTACCATTTAAGAGTCACTAACAATACCTACTTATTGCCTTCTGTTCGTCTTGGAATAGCCAACTCCCAACTGGATACTCAAAATGTTATTTTTGAAGACCAGTTAAATTCCGTCACTGGATTTATCAATTCAGAAAGTATTGACCCTCTTTCGGATCTCCAAGGTGCTACTCGCTATTTTCATATGGCAGCTTCTTTTTTAGTGCATAATGAGGAGTACCTGATAGGAGTTAGCTTTCAGAATCTCAACCAACCCAATGCTAGTTTTAATAAAGAAGTCAGCCGTGAACTCCCAATTTCATATCAGTTAGTAGGAGGTTACGAATGGAGTTTAAATCCTTACGACAACAATTTTTGGCCTGCGAGCTCTTATCTTTTTTTCTTTTCCAGTTTGGATTTTTTTAATCAAAACCTTTATGCAACAACTGCCCAAGAGTTCCTTATTGGCCCCCTAACTTTTGGGGTCAGTCAAAGAATCTCACGAACACCCTCTCGAATCGCTCTCAACAACCTTGGCTTTTCTTTTAGGATCGCACTCGAAAATTTTGATTTCGGTCTGTTCTATCAACTGCCCATACAAAACACGCTTATACATGCGCCTAAAATTTTTGAAGTACAGCTTACCTTTAATTTTTCAAAATTTCGCCGTAATAACAAGGGCAACTACAAACGGTTGCAAACAGACAACTACTTTTAAAGGTTCTTTTTGAGACAAAAACAAGTATTGTCAAAAGCGGGAAATACTGTATTTTTAACTGTGCAATTACCCGCTATTGAGATACAAATAAAAACACTGCCTGAAAGCCCAGGGGTCTATCAATACTATGATGATAAAAACAGGGTGATCTATGTCGGAAAGGCTAAAAATCTCAAAAAAAGAGTCAATTCCTATTTTACCAAACAGCATCTCAACAACCGAACGAGAATGCTGGTTAAGAATATTGTGAAAGTAGAGCCTATAGTAGTGGCTACAGAAATGGATGCCTTGCTATTGGAAAATAATCTGATCAAAAAATACCAGCCGAAGTACAATGTCCTGTTAAAAGATGACAAGTCGTACCCCTGGATTTGCATCAAAAAAGAACCTTTCCCAAGAGTTTTTCCCACGCGAAAAATAATCCATGACGGCTCCGAGTACTACGGTCCATACACCAGTATGAAAACGGTACGTACACTTTTAGAATTGATAAAAGGAGTCTATCCACTTCGCACTTGTAATTACGATTTACAGGCAGAAAAAATTGCTGCTGAGAAATACAAACTCTGTTTGGAATATCACCTCGGAAACTGTTTGGGGCCTTGTGTGGGGAATATCCCTTTAAAGGTCTATGACGAAAATATTCAAGCAATTCGATCTATTATCAAAGGGAATTTTAAGGCGTCTTTGCAGCAATTCAAAAGTCAAATGGAAGAGCACGCTGCTCAATTAGAATTTGAACACGCGCAAAGTATAAAAGATAAAATCGAGACCCTAGAAAACTACCAGGCCAAATCCACAGTGGTGAATCCTAAAATAAGCGATGTGGATGTGTTCACCATTATTTCTGATGAAAGCTACGGGTATATCAATTTTCTGCAAATTTCGTTTGGCTCTATCATCCGTTCCCATACCATAGAAATCAAAAAGCGCTTGGAAGAAACAGACGAAGAATTAGTACGCCTAGCCGCTGTTGAAATTCGCCAGCGTTTTCATTCTCAATCCAAAACTGTTTTCAGCTCACACTCCTTAGATTTAGGAGAAGATGTTGACGTACTCGTCCCTCAGATAGGGGACAAACGCAAACTAGTTGACTTATCCATTCGAAATGCTAAGTACTTCCGAATGGAACGCTTTAAACAAATGAAAATTGTGGATCCAGACCGGCATGAAAAACGCCTGATGGAGCAAATGAAATCAGATTTAAGATTAAGTGCTGAACCCGTCCATATAGAATGTTTTGACAACTCCAATATTCAAGGGTCTAATCCAGTGGCTGCTTGTGTGGTTTTTAAAAAAGGAAAGCCCAGTAAAAAAGAGTATCGGCATTATAAAATCAAAACAGTTGAAGGGCCCGATGACTTTGCTTCAATGGAAGAAGTTGTTTTTAGACGGTATCGGCGACTGCTAGACGAAGGTGAGCACTTGCCCCAATTAATCGTCATAGACGGAGGGAAAGGGCAACTGTCTTCGGCGTTAAAAAGTTTAGACATTTTAGGATTACGGGGTAGAATAGCCATTATTGGTATCGCCAAACGCCTTGAAGAGCTCTACTTCCCAGAAGATCCAATCCCTTTGTATCTGGATAAAAAATCAGAAACCCTCAAAATAATTCAACAATTGCGAAACGAAGCGCACCGCTTTGGAATAACCCTACACCGCAATAGAAGAAGCAAAGGAGCCTTGCGATCAGAATTGGATCAAATCCCAGGGGTAGGGCCGAAAACACAAGAAATTTTACTCAAGAAATTTAAGTCTGTTAAACGTATTAAAGCGGCTTCTCAAGATGACTTAAAGGCCCTTTTAGGCCCTGCAAAAGGAAAAAATATTTTCGATACGTTACATTCTACCTCAGCTTCTGAATAAGATTTTCTACTTTTACAGCTGTATAAAAGCTGTTTTTTTTGCCCTCAAAGAATACACAAACGAATACCAATGACTGCTTGAAAATGAATCGTTTTGTCGTTTTAGTAATAAGTGTT
>CBFHRX010000014.1:0-44289 GCA_965658355.1 Flavobacteriaceae bacterium
TAGCAGAATACAAGCAAGTAAAAATAGCCTCAGAGACGCTCTATATTTATGCCCCTTTGGCCCATAGAATAGGTCTGTATAATGTTAAAACTACCTTAGAAGATCTCGGCTTTAAATACACAGAACCGCTTCATTATAACAAGATTAAAAATAATATTGAAGAGGATAAGGAGTTTCAAGATGCTTATATAGAATCGTTTACGAATCTTGTTCACGGAGCACTGGATAAAGAACTACTCAAATATGAAATAAAAGGGAGAAGTAAATCGATCTATTCGATTCACAAGAAAATGCTAAAGCAGAATGTCCCTTTCAATCAAATATTTGACAAGTTTGCGATTCGAATTATCTACCAAGCGACTCCAGAACAAGAAAAGTTTATTGCATGGAAGATCTATTCCATCTTAACAGATCACTTTGTACCCAATCCGACTCGGTTAAGAGACTGGATAACCGCCCCTAAATCTACAGGTTACGAAGCGCTGCATATCACTGTAATGGGGCCTGAACAAAAATGGATTGAAGTACAAATCCGGTCCGAGAGAATGCACGAGATTGCAGAACGCGGCTATGCCGCACATTTTAAATACAAGCAAGGAGAACAAAAGGAAATTGGAATCGAAACTTGGCTGGATCGACTGCAAGAAGTCTTGGAATCAAATAATACAGACGCAGTAGATTTTGTTCAGGATTTTAAGCTCAATTTATACGCTAAAGAAATTTTTGTTTTTACCCCAAAGGGAGAACTTAAATCACTTCCCAAAGGGGCTACCGCCCTTGATTTTGCTTTTCATGTTCACACAGAGGTAGGCATTAAGACAAGAGGCGCTAGAGTCAATAATAAATTAGTCCCGCTGAGTTATAAGTTAAAAAGTGGCGATCATGTTGATATAATCACATCAGAAAATGTAAAACCTACTCCTAACTGGATTGACTTTGTTATAACCTCAAGGGCACGAGCCAAGATTAAAGCTTCCCTAAACGATGAAAAAAAGAGAATCGCAGCCGAAGGCAAAGAATCCTTACGTCGAAAACTAAAGCACCTAAAGGTGAGCATGGACGACAAGTGCTTGCGGTATATGGTCCGCTATTTTAAAGTAAATACCACCCAAGATTTATTTTATAAAGTCGGTATGGGCACTATCACAAATAAAGAAATAAAGACGTATGCTAGTGATTATACCAACACCCTACTTACCTTCTTTAAAAAACGAATTCGAAATTTCCAGAAAAGAACCGGACAGCTAAAAGAAATAAAAGAAATCCCTACTTATGACAAACTTGTTTTTGGAAAGGATAAAGAAACGCTTGCCTATACCTTTTCGAAATGCTGCAATCCGATTCCAGGAGATCCTGTATTTGGATTTGTGACCGTGGGAGAGGGAATTAAAGTACACCAAAAAGAGTGCCCAAATGCCATTGCTCTAAATGCCAATTATGCCTACAGAATCATTGATGCGCGCTGGATAGACTCTACTGCAGAAGAATATGCTGCCAATCTTACACTAACAGGAATTGATAATTTGGGGCTCGTAAATGAAGTCACACAATTGATCTCCAATGCGATGCACGTGAACATTAGTAAACTATCATTCGAAGCAAACGATGGTGTTTTTGAAGGCAGAATAAGTGTCCGTGTTAAAAACAAAAACATTCTGGAAAAACTTGTCGATAGATTAAAGAAGCTACAAGGAATCGAAAAAGTGCAACGGGATTAAATCAGATAATTTATATTTGCTCTTATGACGACGGACTCAAAAAATCCACAAGAAATTGTAAAAGAAGTTTTTGTAAACTTCCTCAATTTACAGGGGCATCGGAAAACACCCGAGCGCTTTGCTATTCTGTATGAGATTTATGACAGTCAAGAACATTTTGATATTGAGTCCCTTTACCTAAAAATGAAAAACAAAAACTATCGTGTTAGTAGAGCTACCCTCTACAATACCATAGAATTGTTATTAGACTGTGGCTTGGTTCGCAAACATCAATTCGGCGGGTCCAATCAATCCCATTATGAAAAGTCTTATTTTGACCGACAACACGACCATGTAATACTGACCGACTCTGGTGACGTAAAAGAATTTTGTGATCCGAGGATACAACAAATTAAAAAAACGATTGAGGAAATTTTTAATATCGATATTCACAGCCATTCTTTATACTTTTACGGCACCCAAAAAAAAGACACATCAAATTAGCACGATAGCTGTATGGTAGATTTATTACTCGGGCTCCAATGGGGAGACGAGGGAAAAGGAAAAATCGTTGACGTTCTCACTAAGTCTTACGATATTATTGCCCGTTTTCAAGGAGGACCCAATGCGGGTCATACACTTGAGTTTGAAGGACACAAACATGTGTTACACACAATCCCATCCGGTATTTTTCATCCTACAGCGATCAACCTTATTGGCAATGGTGTTGTTATTGATCCCGTCATATTCAAAAAAGAGATACAGGGCTTGTCTGGTTTCAATATCGATTTTGGACAAAAACTCATGATCTCAAAGAAAGCGCATTTAATACTCCCCACACACCGCCTTTTAGATGCTGCCTCAGAAACATCAAAAGGAAAAGCAAAAATTGGTTCTACCCTCAAAGGAATTGGCCCTACTTATATGGATAAGACAGGTCGCAATGGAATTCGAGTAGGTGATATTTTAGCCGATAATTGGACGGACAGATACCAAGCGATTGTTAAAAAACACACTCGGCTACTAGCCAATTATGAGGTATCACTTGAATACGATTTAAAAGATCTTGAAGCGGAATTTTTTAGCAGTTTAGAAACTCTCAAAATGTGTCAAATTGTCGATAGTGAAAATTATTTGCATCAGGCACAAAGAGCTGGAAAGAAAATTTTAGCAGAAGGAGCTCAAGGATCGCTATTAGATGTTGATTTTGGAACCTACCCTTTTGTAACCTCTTCTACAACTACTGCTGCAGGAGCCTGTACTGGGCTTGGCATTGCTCCGAATACAGTCAAAGAAGTGTTCGGAATATTCAAAGCCTATACAACACGTGTGGGCAGTGGCCCATTTCCTACCGAGCTATTTGATGAAAATGGGGAGCGTATGGGGAAAATTGGAAACGAGTTTGGTGCCACTACAGGAAGGGCGAGACGCTGCGGCTGGTTGGACTTAGTAGCACTCAAATACGCGATACGAATCAACGGAGTCACACAGCTTATGATGATGAAAGGAGATGTCTTATCAGGCTTTGACACCCTTAAAGTATGCACTGGCTATGAAACCTCAGAAGGCCCTATTGCACATTTGCCATTCGATCTGTCAGACCCTTCCATTAAACCCATTTGGAAGACTATTAAAGGCTGGAATGAAGACCTGACAAAAATGACAAAAGAAGCGGAATTTCCCGCCAATTTTCAAGCCTATATAGACTATCTTGAAGCGGAATTAGAGACCCCCATTAAAATTGTATCTGTAGGGCCAGATCGTAAACAAACAATATTTCGGTAAGTAAAATTGTATGAAACTTCTGTTTCATTTTGGATGGTGCTTTCTTGCTTGCTCAACACTCTGGGCACAGGAATCCAAAATCATTGAAATCCAAAAAGCTGGAAGTTCTCAACAAGACGAAATCCAATTTCCAGGAGCTACTATCTTATTAAAAGACAAGACCCAAAAGGTGCATCTTTTTCATGAAGGGGCCTTAATTGTTTCGGACAGAGCCTACTTCTACGGAAAACGAAATTTCTTCAAAGCACAGGGGGAGGTTGTTTTTACCCAAGGTGACAGCCTTAAAATGACCTGTCAATATATTGAATATGAAGGCGAAACGCGTAAAGCGAAGGCCTGGGGGAATGTCATTTTGAAACGCCCTGATATGACATTAGAAACGGACACATTATACCTTGACCGAATTGCCAACAAAGCGTTTTACAACACCCCAGGGAAAATTATTGATGAAGAAAGTACCCTTACAAGCAAGCGAGGTATTTATTTCATGGAAAACAAAAAATACCGCTTTTTGAATGATGTGAAAATCAAAAATCCTGAATACAAAGTCAATGCTCAGCAACTCGACTATTTCACAGAACTGGACTATGCCTATTTTTATGGCCCCACTACGATTGAAGGGGAAGAATATACCATTGTCAGTGAAAGAGGTTTTTATAATATGAAAGCCCAAAAGGGAAATTTTGAAAAAAATGCACGTATTTATTATGACGGGAAAATCATCAGTGGAGATAGTTTGTATTTTGAAAATGAAAAAGAATATGCTGCCGGCACCAACCGAGTAAGCATACTGGACACCTTGAATCAGTCTTTGATTCAAGGGCATTATGGTGAAATCTTCAAAGCGAAAGATTCTGCTATTATTACCCGAAGAGCTGTTGCAACCAATATCATTGAAAATGATTCCCTTTTTATACATGCAGACACTTTAGTGGCTACGGGACCCGATACCGCGAGAGTTCTACGCGGATTTTACGATGTCAGGATTCTAAAATCGGACATGCGTGCGAAGTCTGATTCTATCTATTTTAATGAAACTACCGGTGGGATTCGGTTGTTTAAAAGACCCTTTACCGAAAAAGAAAAACAGGTTTTTACGGAAAAAGACCTGACACAGCGAAACCCAGTTATGTGGTTTGGGAATAGTCAAATGTCTGGAAATGAAATTGAACTTCTTTCCAATCTTGATACTAAAAAATTGGATTCCCTTAAAATAAGAGGCAATGTATTTGTCATTGAAAAAGATACGATCAGCGAGGAGGGCTATAATCAAATAAAAGGAGGTCTTTTGAACGGCAGTTTTAAAGAAGGAGCCCTAGAGTCAATTTATGTAGAAAAAAACACCCAAGTCATCTATTATCTTTATTCAGATGAAGACAATGAATTAATAGGCATCAATAAAACCCTTTGCAGTGCCTTGGACATGAACATGGGGGAAAATGGGATTGAAGAAATAACTTTTTTAGTGAGCCCCGGTGGTGATGTTTTTCCTGAATTTCAAATCAACACAAACGAACGAACTTTTAAGGGCTTCCTGTGGCGTGACAAAGAACGTCCTCGAAGAAAAAGAGATTTATTTAGTGAGGAAGATTTGGAGCTGAGGCTCCCTAAAATTAGAGGCATTCCACTTCCAAAAGAATTTGACTCCTTAAAATGATGAAGGCAGATTTCTTAAAATACCAAGCAGCTACAGGGCCTACACCCCTTGCTATTGAAATTTCAAAAGCAAAAGGAAGTTATATCTGGGATACAGCGGGTACTAAATATCTTGATTTTGTAGCAGGTGTTTCTGCCTGTAGTTTAGGACATCGCCACCCAAAGGTAACGCGTGCCATACGACGTCAAAGCCGAAAATACCTACATGTAATGGTCTATGGTGAATTTGCACAAGCACCGGCAGTCAACCTATCCAAACAGCTAATAGAAGCACTGCCCTCTCCATTGGAACAAGTATATCTAACCAATTCGGGCACAGAAGCCATTGAAGGTGCATTAAAGATGGCCAAGCGTTTTACAGGAAGGGAAGAATTAATAGGTGCCTTCAATTCCTACCACGGTAGCACCCATGGCTCCTTGAGTCTTACCGGCTATGAAGAACAAAAGAAAGGATACGGTCCTATGCTACCAAAGGTTGATTTTATTCGGTTTAATTCTAGGGAAGACATTTCAAAAATAACCCGCAAAACAGCTGCTGTAATTCTGGAAACCATACAAGGTGGCGCTGGGTTTATCGTGCCCGAAAAAGGATATTTAGAAGCTGTTAGAAATCGATGTGATGAAGTAGGAGCCCTTTTGATATTAGATGAAATTCAACCTGGATTTGGCCGAACAGGAAGTTTATTTGCGTTTATGCAAACCGAAATTATTCCAGATATTTTAGTTATTGGGAAAGGAATGGGTGGCGGCTTGCCCATCGGTGCTTTTGTCAGCAGTCACAAATTAATGAATTGTCTTACGGACCAACCCAAACTAGGCCATATTACCACATTTGGGGGGAATCCTTTGATCGCAGCTGCCGCAGAGGCTACATTAAGTACGCTATTAAACAGTACGCTAATGGCGGATATAGCAGAAAAAGAAGCGCTTTTTAGAACGGCACTACAACACCCTAAAATTCTGCATATAAAGGGTACTGGATTGATGCTAGCCCCAGTTTTTGAAAATGAAGAGACCGCCAATCAACTTGTTTTAAAATCTTTAGAAAAAGGGCTTATTCTGTTTTGGCTTCTATGGGAAAAAAGGGCAGTAAGAATCTCTCCTCCCCTTACTATTTCTAAAAGAGACATACAAAAAGGCTGTCGCATTATTCGAGACATACTCGATACACTCCCCTAAAATGTTAATTATTTTGTTGAAAACAAAGACGCTATCCTGCTGCTTACAGAAGGCTTGTTCTCTAATTTAGAGATAACAAACCACTGTGTATGTATAGTGACTTTTCCGATCCAGCAGACGCCTCAATCCAAAAATTTGAAAGGATGCTGAAAAGTGATAAAATTCACTTTTTTGATGCTCAAGAGTTCGAATCTATCATACAGCATTATTTAGACTTTGCTCAAAATAATATGGCCAAAAGAGCGCTTAAGCTTGGTTTGGAACAACATCCTAACAACATAGAATTGCTACTTTTAAAAAGTGAGCTCCATATTTTCGAAACCGAATTAGATGCTGCCACTAGTATTTTGGATTTAGTGGATCAGCTTTGCCCTCAAAATGAAGAAGTCTATCTTCAAAGAGCAAATATTTATTCAAAAGAAAAAGAACATCACAAAGCCATTGCCATGCTCAACAGAGCGTTGCTACTAACAGAAGACCCCGTCGATATTTGGTCTTTAGTAGGAATGGAATACCTATTAGTAGAAAATTTTGAAGCGGCTTCTAAGTATTTTAAGCTTTGCCTTAAAGAATCCCCCTTGGACTATCAATCCCTCTATAATATCCTGTATTGCTTTGAGCAACTGGATACTACCGAAGCTGCGATCGAAGTTTTAAATGAAGTGTTGGAAGCCCAGCCTTATTGTGAAGTTGCCTGGCACCAATTGGGTAAAATTTACACCCAAACGGAACGCTATAAAGAGGCCCTTTCTGCATACGAGTTTGCCATCATAAGCGATGACACATTTACGGGTGCTTATGTAGAAAAAGGGAAGCTCTTAGAAAAAATGGGACGCCTAAATGAAGCGATTGAAAATTATCAAATCGCAATGCAAACAAGTGATCCCGGTAGCTATGCCTACCATCGTATTGGCATGTGCCATTTGGAACTCGGAAACAAACAACTGGGGATTAACTTCCTGAAAGAATCCATCCATTTAGAACCTCAATTTGAGAAATCCTGGTTGGGATTGATTGGCTTTTACATAAAAGAAGGCATCCCTGAAAAAGCCTTGTACTATTGTAAAAAAGGCTTACAAGCAAACGAAGACAGTATTCAATTGTGGAAAAAAAATGGGGAAATCCATTTTGAACTCACACAGTATTCCGAAGCCGATTATGCATTTGAAAATACAGTCTCTCTCGGAAATTTTGAGCTGGATACTTGGACTCTCTGGATCGATGCTTTATTGCATCTTAGAGAATGGAATAAGGCTTTAAAGGTAGGACTACAAGCTCGGGAATTCTACCCCGAGGCGCCAACAATCGCTATCCGTATATCGGGCTGTTACAATAAATTGGGTAAAAAAGACGAAAGTCAGTATTTCCAGAATATATTTTCAAACAACCAATCCCTGATGGCTGAAATGGCCTACTTTTTTCCGAATCTCGCTCCAAAGTCCTAAACTTCAAAAATCGTAGGAAAAATTAATACCTACCTTTATCCCAAAAGAATTTAAATTGAGTAGATACGTACTACTGTATTGCAAAGGAATGTTAATGGGATTAGCCGATTTAGTCCCAGGAGTATCAGGGGGGACTATTGCTCTTATATCTGGCATCTACAAAGAATTTATCGAAAGTCTTCATGGAGTGCATCCCAAATTAATTAAAGTGTTATTAAAAGATGGGATTGTCGCTTTTTGGAAAGCGTGCAATGGGGCTTTTTTATTGAGTGTCTTCTTAGGCATCATCAGCAGTGTCCTTCTATTTTCTTCCTTAATTGGACAACTACTTGAATTTTATCCCATTTTATTATTTTCCTTTTTCCAGGGAATATTGGTCGCTAGCATTGTGGTATTGCGAAAACAAGTCTCGCACTGGAATAGTTCCAATTTAGGGTTTCTTTTTGCAGGCGTACTCCTCTCTTTTTTTACAACACAATTAACCCCCTCTTCTGGAGCAATAGATCCAGAATATCTTTTTTTGTGTGGCTTTGTAGCCATCAGTGCCATGATCTTACCAGGGCTCTCGGGGGCCTACATCCTTCTCGTTATGGGGGCCTATTCAAGTATTTTGAATTTGGTCAAAGAAGCGAAAAACACCCTTCTTGATAGGGGAGCGTATTCAGCAGCTGAGGCATTTGATATTTACGGTCAGTTAATGCTTTTTATAGCTGGGATAGTTGTTGGCCTATTAACTTTTTCACGTGTTTTACGTTGGCTTTTACATCACTACTACACACAGACACTTGCTCTCTTAATCGGCTTGATGATCGGTGCACTTCATAAGATATGGCCTTGGCAGACCCTAGAAGTATTGTCTTTGGAAAACAAAACGAAAACACTCTATTCAGCTGTTTGGCCTACCCACTACCAAGGGGATTCCCAATGGGTTTTTGCCGTACTTCTCTTTGTTCTTGGAGCGGGTATATTATTGTTTTTAGAAAGACTCAAAGACAGATTTAGTCCGGGTGAAAAAACGTAACTTAACAGATCGTATCTACCTTGTTTTAAAGGGAATTGCCATGGGGACTGTCAATAAAGTTCCAGGGGTTTCCGGGGGCATTATTGCTCTCATTGGAGGCTTTTATGAAGAATTGATCTTTACCTTTCAAAAATTTGACGGCAAGGCGCTTCTCCTTCTTTTAAAGGGGCAATGGAAAGCCTTTTATAATTACACCAATTTTCAATTTTTAACCTGGTTGCTATCAGGGGTTGTCATCAGCTACTTTACAACAGCCTTAGTATTGGATCAATTGTTGGCCTACTCTGAAATCAATGTTTGGGCTTGTTTTTTTGGTATGATACTAGCCTCTCTTTATTACATTTATGAACAGATTACTGATTGGGATACATCTTCAATTGGAATCCTACTCCTAGGGATTTTTGCAGGGGTTTTAATCAGTTTTTCAAATCCAATCTCAGAAAACACCAATCTACTCTTTGTTTTTTTCTGTGGTATTGTGAGTGTCTGTGGAATGACATTGCCTGGGCTCTCGGGTTCTTATTTGTTAATTTTACTCGGCAACTATTCCCTCCTTTTGGTCGATACTGTGAATCAGGTGGGGGAGTTGTTTTTTGAACTATTGAAAGGAAACTTCAAAATCCTAGAAGAGCCTCTCTATCAACAAGCAGTCTTTATTATAATGGCCTTTGTTTTAGGATCCATCACAGGTTTGATTCTATTCTCAAACATCTTATCCTACTTTCTTAAGAATTTTAAAACGCAAACTTTGAGTGGTATTCTGGGCTTTATCATTGGAGCAAGCAAAAGTGTCTGGCCTTGGAAGACACCTATTTATAGAACAGATTCACTAAAGGCTCTTATGGTAAGTGATTCTGGAAAACCCAAAATAGAAGCCTACAAAACTTTTTGGCCTAATTGGAGTGAATCCAGTACTTGGATTCCCATTTTTTTTATTTTATTAGGGGCTGCGATTGTAATCGCCTTAGAATGGTATGGAAAAGAACAAAAACATCACGAATAAGCGATTGGGACTTATCGGTAAAGACATCGGATATTCCTTTTCAAGAGGCTATTTTGCTGATAAATTCAAAAAAGAAAAAATCGGTAGCTACAGCTACGAAAACTTTGATATAAAGGATATCCGTGAGGTATCGGAAGTGCTTTCAGAAAAGTCTATTGTGGGGTTGAATGTTACGATACCGTACAAGGAAACAATAATTCCTTTCTTAGACCATATTGTGGACGATGCGAAGCTGATTGGAGCTGTAAATACGATTTGCTTTAACAAAAAAGGAGAATCTGTCGGATATAATACAGACACCTACGGATTTGAAACTGCCTTAAGGAATATGCTTCCTGCATTTCCCAAAAAAGCCTTTATCCTGGGTACCGGTGGAGCAGCAAAAGCGGTACAGCATGTGCTTACCAAAAACAATGTAGCCGTAACATTTGTTTCCCGTTCTCAAAAAGAAGGCAGTATTGCCTATGAGACGCTTTCAAAAGAGCTGATAGAAAATCATCCACTCATCGTCAATTGTTCGCCAGTAGGAACATTTCCTGCTGTTGAGGAGGCCCCTGACATTCCGTATGAGTATCTTAGTTCGGCACATAGCCTTTTCGATTTAATTTACAATCCTGTTAAAACCAAGTTTCTCTCAAAAGGAGAAGAATGCGGAACCAGAATCCAAAATGGATTGGCTATGCTAGAATATCAAGCCGAAAAGTCATGGGAATATTGGATGCAAAATCAGTAGCCAATTTTTTCGTAATTTCAAACTATTAAACGGGTACCAAAGCCTTATAAATAAGCTACTGATTATGGAAAATCAAGTGAACGATCCCTCAATGAAAAATGATGTGACTGAGGGTGCTGCTGAAACACAACCAGTTACTAATAATGTATCTTCAGTTTCTCCAGATACAGAATCACAAAGCCTCTCTGAAGAACAGCTTGAAAAAGCAAGCTTATCAGAATTAGTGGCGTTGTTTGAAGAGCAACTAGCTGCTGAAAAATGGTACAAAAGGCGACCCTTATTTCAACAAATCACGGATGGATTTGATAAAAAGTTCAATGAACTACTACAGCTTAAAAAGAAAGAATTTATTGAAGAGGGTGGCAATTCCATTGATTTTTATTTCAAACCCGTTGAAAAAGAAAGCTTTGATAGAGTACAACGAGATTATCGTCAGAAAAAACGCAGGCACTATCTTGAAGTAGAACAAGCCCAAAAAGCCAATCAAGAACGGAAAGAACAAATTATTGAAGGCATTAAGGAGTTAATCGGAAAAGATGAAAACATCAATCAGCTTTATAACAGCTTTAAAAACCTGCAAGACAGTTGGTATAAAACAGGGGCCGCTCCTAGAGCTGTTAATAATACCCTTTGGCAAACCTTTAAACACCATGTCGAACGCTTTTATGACTTTGTACATCTAAATAGAGAACTCAGAGCCAAAGACTATGAGCATAATTACAAGGAGAAGCTAAAAATTATTGAAAAAGCCGAGGAACTCGCCACTATTTCTGACGTCGTAAAGGCAGGACGGGATTTAGATGTACTTCACCGTTTATGGAAAGAAGATTTAGGACCTGTAGCTCGTGAACACCGGGAAGAATTATGGAAACGATTCCAAGAAGCGACCCAGCAAATACACAAAAACAAACAGGAATACCATAAAAATTTTGAAAGTATTCAAAAAGAAAACCTGGTTTTAAAAGAAGCGTTGTTGTCAGAAATGAAAGCCTTATGTCAGAAAGATAGTGGGACTCATAGTGAATGGCAAAAAACGATTCAAAACTTTCAAGAATTAAGAGAAAAATTTAAACAAATGGGAGCTGTTCCCAAATCAGACAGCAAACGAACTTGGGCTGATTTTAGAGACATTAGCAAAGCGTTTAATCAAAATAAAAACACCTTTTACAGAGACCTCAAGAACACACAAAAGGAACACATCAACAAGGCCAAACAATTGCTTGAAGAAGTCAAAACAATTCTTGATTCTGATACATGGCGTGAGCAAAGTGGAAGGATGAAAAACATCCAAAAAGACTGGAAAAATTTAGGCCCTATCCCCAGAAAGATTATTCAAAAGTTGCGAAAAGAATTTTTTGACAGCTGTAATCTTTACTTTGAAAGGCTCAAGTCCGGATTCCAAAAATTGACAGAAGAAGAGGCACCTCTTTACGAACAGCGAAAGTCCTTCCTGACAACTTTTGAAGAAGCGAAGTCGCCAACATCCGAAACAAAACTCTTGGCGTTTTTAGAGTCAAAATGGGAAGAATGGCTTCAAATGGATGCTTTGAAAGAGTCAATTTTAATACCTCTAAACCGGGAGCTACAAAAGTTAATTGACAAGAAGATAAAGAGTATTAAGGGAAGTGATGAAGACAAAGAAACCCTTCAGTTCACTTTTAAAATTCGCTGCTTAAAGGGAAATCTAGAGGGACTAAACGAAACCTTAATGACTATCAAAGGGCGCTATGAAGCAGTTCTAACGGAGGTCAATCAACTTGAAAATAATCTTGAATTTTTTAGTAATAATAGCGAGTCAAACCCCTTAGTTAAAGAAGTTAAAACCCAATTAGAGGCTTTAAATGCCAAGGCGCAACGCTATTTAGCACAATTGACAGAGCTAAGACAAGAAATTAGAAGCATCCAGAATCAGCAACAAAAAGAAGCAGAAGCACAGGAAGAAACAGAAGCTACAGAGAACTAGCCTTTACTTTCTTCCCAGAGTTTTTCAAGTTCGTGTAAGCTCATATCTGAAACCGATGTGTTTTGAGCAATGGCAGCTTCTTCTATGTACTGAAAGCGTGTGATGAACTTTTTATTGGTTCTTTCCAGAGCGGAGTCAGCATCAATTTTTTTAAATCTAGCATAGTTCAAAAGAGCAAAAAGCACATCGCCAAATTCAGCTTCCATCGCATCTTGATTCTCGCTTTTGACTTCCGCTTGAAACTCTTCTAATTCTTCTTTTACTTTGTCCCAAACGTGAGAAGCCTCCTCCCAATCAAAACCAACTCCAGCAGCTTTGTGTTGGATACGTTGCGCTTTCACCAATGCAGGCAACCCCTTGGGGACACCCGAAAAGATACTTTTTTTACCTTCTTTTAATTTTAAAGCCTCCCAGTTCTTTTTGACTGTTTCTTCATCATCCGCTTTGACATCTCCATAGATATGGGGATGCCGATAAACGAGCTTTTCTGAAATTTGATTGGCTACATCCGCAATATCAAATGCTTTTTGCTCAGAGCCTAATTTGGCATAAAAAACAATATGCAAAAGCAGATCCCCTAATTCGTTTCGAATTTCCGTCACATCGTTCTCTAGAATAGCATCTCCCAGTTCATAGGTTTCTTCAATAGTTAGGGGCCGAAGGGTTTGAAATGTTTGCTTTCGATCCCATGGGCACTTCTCACGAAGCTCCTCCATGATGTCTAAGAGTCGATTGAAAGCCTCAAGCTGCGCTTTTCTGCTATTCACCCTTTTCTTTTTTAAGGTCTTTTTTTTCAGTAAAATCCAAGCGGTTGTTCTGTTGAAGCAAAGCATACCACTGGATCATTTTTTTCATATCACTCACATAGACACGACCTTCATCATAGTCTGGCAAGACTTCCGAAAAAAACTGTTTTAAATCAGTGGCACCAGCCTTTGGGGCTATTGCTAAAGGAGCGTCTCCGTGTTTCTCGTGTATTTTCTCAAAAACACTTTTTAGAGGAATCTCCCCTGAATAGGTGTAGACTTGTATGTCTGTTAAAACACTTAATTGGTCTGTTGGCTGGGTAACAACCCTCTTACCATCTACTAAACCAGTGGCTATAACCCCTACTCTTGTTTGTTTTTGCAATTCAAAAAGTCCTGGGCGCCCGGAAATGGCAATTATATTTTCCATATTATAATTTTAAATCATTTGGGAAACGCATCACATAATCAACATCCACCTTTCCTTTGGCTATTTGTGATAGCTTTCCTTTTAAAAGTCTTTTTTTAAGTGCTGATAGTTTATCGGTAAATAAAATCCCTTCGATATGATCAAATTCGTGCTGAATAACACGAGCTGCTAATCCAGAGTAGGTTTCTTCTCGCTCTTTAAAATCAGCGTCTAAATAGCGAATTTGCAATTGATCGGGGCGCATGACGTCTTCTCGAATATTGGGAATACTCAAACAGCCTTCATTAAAAGGCCAGCTTTCCCCAGTTTCATGGATGATTGTCGGGTTGATAAATACTTTTTTGAAATCAGCCAATAGCTTTTGTTCTTCCGCAGAAAGCGTATCATCTTCTGAAAAAGGAGACGCATCGATTACAAATATCCGGGATGAAACACCTACTTGAGGGGCCGCTAAACCAACCCCACTAGCCGCATACATGGTTTCCCACAAATTTTCAATGAATGCCGGCAGAGTAGCCTCTTTTGGGTCTACTTCTTTGGCTTTTTTCTTCAAAACTTGTGCTCCATAAGCAACAATAGGTAGTATCATATTGAATGTGTTTTTGGACGCTCTAAAAAAGACTGCAATATAAGAGTTGCGCTGATACGGTCTAAGGTTCCTTTTTCTTTTCGCTTTTTCTTATTCACACCACTTTGCAACAAGGTATAAGCTGCGATTTTTGAGGTATATCGTTCTTCTTGACGATACACGGGGGTGTTCGGATATAGAGCCTGTAAACGCTTGATAAAAGCAAGGATTTTAGTTTCAACAGAAGAAGGCGTTCCATCTTTTTGAGTGGGCTGTCCAACGACAAAACCTAGCACCTTTTCGGTTTCCATATAGCGCTTTAAGAAAGTCTCAACCTGCTTGGGAGGAAGCGTATCAAGTGCCGAAGCAATCAGCTGTAAAGGGTCTGTGTGAGCGAGCCCCACCCGCTTCTCTCCGTAATCAAAAGCAATATAAACTCCGTGCTCCATTTGTCACAAAGATACTTTTTTGCTATCGAAATATAACATGCTAGCAGTTTTGAATTCAGTATTTTTACCCCAAAATCAATACATGAAAGAACTTATAGAAGCTGCTTGGGAGGATCGCAGTCTATTGGAACAGACCGAAACCCAGAATACCATTAGAGAAATCATCAACCAAATAGACAGTGGCGCTCTTCGTGTGGCTACCCCTACTGATTCTGGTTGGCAAGTGAATGAATGGGTTAAAAAAGCAGTTGTGTTGTACTTCCCCATCCAAAAAATGGAAACACTGGAAGCGGGGCCATTAGAATTTCATGATAAAATGCCTTTAAAAAGAAACTATGCCGCACGTGGCATTCGGGTAGTACCCCATGCCGTTGCCCGCCACGGTGCCTACATTTCAAAAGGTGTTATTTTGATGCCTAGCTATGTGAATATTGGTGCTTATGTTGATGAAGGAACCATGGTTGACACATGGGCGACAGTGGGGAGTTGTGCGCAAATTGGTAAACATGTCCATCTTAGTGGAGGTGTTGGTATCGGTGGCGTATTAGAACCTTTACAAGCATCTCCTGTTATCATTGAAGACAATGCCTTTTTAGGATCACGATCTATTGTTGTGGAGGGGGTTCATGTGGAGAAAGAAGCTGTGTTGGGAGCCAATGTTGTGCTTACGGCTTCTACTAAGATTATTGATGTGACTCAAGAAGAACCTGTATTCTATGAAAAAAGAGTTCCAGCTCGTTCAGTAGTCATTCCAGGTAGTTATACAAAAAAATTCCCCGCAGGAGACTATCAAGTTCCCTGCGCTTTGATCATTGGACAACGGAAAGAAAGTACCGATAAGAAAACCTCTCTAAACAATGCCCTTAGAGAACATCAGGTAGCTGTATAAAGTAGTTGACATGCTAAAATCAGCCTTCTTCAGTAGCTGAAAAAGAGCATTTTGAAAATTATTTCAGGTCTTGAGCTGCTTCGATACAAAGGGAATAGAGTCATCTCCTGCACTAGTTAACAGCCGCCATTTCGCTGGCTTCTTTTACTAAACACTTAAGCATAGGCTATCATGAGATAGAGTACCTCTGTTTTTTTTGTGCCTAAAATAGCCCCCTGATAAAAAGCCTCTGGAATAAAATAGATTCCATTAAAAAACATATTTCAAATTCGTAGCTACAGCAGTTTACCGTATTTTTGCAGCCTAGAAAGTGATGGAAAATACAGCAATACTCAATCAAACAATTCAACAGCTGGTAAAACAAAAAACTATTTTGTTTCCCACCGATACAGTTTGGGGTATTGGTGGAGATGCTACCTCTGTGGAAGTCGTAAAAAAAGTATATCAGCTAAAAGAACGAGAAGAATCCAAAGCGCTGTTATGCCTGGTCTCCAACCTGGAGATGCTGCACTATTATTTTGATGCTGTCCCTGCCGAAGCGATTCCCTTTTTTGAAGCTTCTAGACCGACTACTGTTATTCTAAACCGTCCCAAGGGGATTGCGACTAATATGATCGCAGCAGACAATAGCCTAGCCGTTCGAATCCCAAATGATTCTTTTTGCCAAGCCTTACTCAAGGGGTTTAAAAAACCTATTATTGCAACCTCTGCAAATATAAGTGGGAACCCAACTCCAATCCTTTTTTCACAAATAGAAAAGGCTATTTTGGAGGGCGTTGACTATATCGTACCTTTGGAAAACAAGCACCAAAAAACAAAGCCTTCACGAATAGTGAAAGTACATGCAAGTGGAGAAATCACTTTGATTCGCGACTGATGAAAGCAAGTTCTAATCTTCGATCTACAATAGCGAAAGCTCCTTTTCAATTAATTGGAGAAGTGGCAGACCAGATGAATATCCCCTGTTATGTTATTGGGGGTTTTGTTCGGGATCTCCTCTTAGAAAGAGACAGTAAGAAAGACATCGATATTGTCTGTGTGGGTTCTGGGATTGAATTGGCGAAAGCCGTTCAAAAAAGAATCCCTAATGCCCAAAAAGTACAAGTATTCAAGTCCTATGGAACAGCTATGGTTCAAACCAAGGATTGGGTATTGGAATTTGTCGGTGCCCGAAAAGAATCCTACAGCCCTGAAAGCCGAAATCCCGATGTACGCCCAGGAAGCTTAGAAGACGACCAAAACAGAAGAGATTTTACGATAAATGCCCTGGCGATTTGCCTGAATAAAGATCATTATGGAGCCCTTTTAGATCCCTTTAATGGAATCGAAGACCTCAACAAAAAATGCATTCAAACCCCATTAGAACCCGGGATTACATTCGACGACGATCCACTGAGAATGTTACGAGCCATTCGATTTGCCACACAACTTAACTTTACCATAGCCCCTGCCACCCTTTCAGCCATCCAAAAATATGCCGATAGGATGACCATCATTTCAAAAGAACGTATCGTGGAGGAAGTGCACAAAATAATGGAAACTCCCAAGCCTTCAATCGGCTTACTGCTCCTCGAAGAAACAGGCCTATTGGATAGTATCCTCCCTGAAGTGTGTGCGCTTAAGGGCATAGAAGAAATTGATGGCCACCGGCACAAAGACAACTTTTACCACAGTCTTGAAGTATTGGATAATATTTGTGCCAACACCCAGAATCTTTGGCTGCGATGGGCTGCCCTTCTCCATGATATTGGAAAAGCCCCCACTAAAAAACTCGATGCTAAAATCGGATGGACATTTCACGGGCATGAATTTGTGGGTGCTAAAATGGTGTACAAGCTGTTTAAGCGTCTCAAAATGCCGTTGAATGAGAAGATGAAGTATGTCCAAAAACTGGTTTACATGAGCTCACGCCCCATTGTGATTGCCCAAGATATAGTAACTGACTCGGCCGTTCGACGTCTTATTTTTGACGCTGGAGAGGCAATAGAGGATCTACTTTGTCTTTGTGAGGCCGATATTACCACCAAGAATCCCAAACGTTTTAAACGCTACCACAATAATTTTAAAATTGTTCGTGAAAAAATTATTGAAGTTGAAGCTCGAGATCAAATTCGAAATTTTCAACCTCCTGTTACAGGTGAAATGATTATGGCGTATTTTCAAATTGGCCCCTCGAAAGCTATAGGAAGAATAAAAGAAGTCATTAAAGAAGCCATATTAGAAGGAACTATTCCGAATGAATTGGAAGCGGCCAAAGAAAAAATGAAAGAAGAAGGAATTAAATTAGGCTTGAGACCCCATGACAACTAACACCTACAAACGAATTATCCTGGTCAACCTTGTATTGGTTTTTCTAGTGATTGCTGCTGGTGCATTTGTAAGAATGACGGGGAGCGGTATGGGCTGTCCAGACTGGCCAAAATGCTTTGGGTATTTGATCCCGCCAACCGAACGTTCCCAATTGGAATGGAAGACACAACAAGAATACGAAAAGGGACAGGTTATTATCGTTGGGGAGGCATTGCAAGTGGCTGTGAAAGACTTTCAGTCGCAGAATGAATTTGATGAACAAAATTGGGAAGCCTATACCAAACACGACTATGCGCAGTTCAATGTATACCATACCTGGATAGAATTCATCAATCGATTACTGGGGGCGCTAGCAGGTTTAGCAACACTTCTGTTGCTCTTTATGAGTGCCCTGCGATGGAGAGACTCCAAAACCAATCTCCTTTTATCCTTCTTAATTGTCTTTGGAATGGGATTCCAAGCATGGCTGGGAAAAACTGTTGTTGACTCCAACTTACTCCCCGCAAAAATTACCATACACATGGCCATGGCGCTTCTAATTGTTGCCTTTTTAGTAAGCCTATGGCATCGCGAACAAGATTTGGAAAAGTTCAAGCATATAAAGAAACACTTTATCGGTCTTAGCCTGGTGGCGATGACCTTAAGCATTATCCAAATTGCAATGGGAACACAAGTACGGCAATTTGTAGACATACAAATGCACGCATGGGAGCTAGAACCTCAAAAATGGCTGTCCAATAGCCCGATTGTGTTTTATGTGCACCGGAGTTTCTCCCTATTGGTAGTCGCTGTCAATTCCTTTTTGGGATGGAAACTATGGAAAAATAACATCCACAATCCAACCCTATTTTGGATAATTGGCTGTATTGGATTGGAAATTCTAACGGGGATCGCGATGTATTATTTCGATTTCCCCATAGCTTCGCAGCCAATACACTTGGTATTAGCAGCAGTCCTTTTTGCCACACAATTTTATATTTTACTACAACAATTCACCCTTAAAAGAAGACTATGATACTACGAATCCGGGTTATTCTAGATGTAGAAGAAGATGTCATTAGAGATCTTGAAATTGACCACCAATCAACTCTAGAAGAGTTGCATTTATCCATCGCACAATCTTTTGGTTTTGCAGGAAGTGAAATGGCATCTTTCTATCGATCCACAGAAAATTGGGAACAAGGTGAAGAATTGCCTTTGCTAGATATGGGTACTGGAGACGCACCTCAAGGAGAGACACCTCTGGGGAGTATTTTCGCTGAAGACCAACACCACCTTATATACGTTTATGACTTTATGGCCCTATGGACCTTCTTTGTAGAAGTCATGGAAGTGGTAGAACCCGGAGCCGGAATGAGTTATCCACATTTGGTTTTTGCTCAGGGTGAAGTTCCAGAGGAAGCACCTGAGAAAAATTTTGAGACGGAGGATGAATCTTATAATGAGAATCTAAACGATCCTGATTTCGAAGACGATATGGAGAGCTACTATTAGTTGGTAAAAAGAGTGTTCATACTCACATTCTCGTAATTGCGCTTGACAAAGTTTAAAGAAGCTTCCATGACCTCTCCCATTGAACGACTTTTTTCAAAAGCCTTGTCACTGGTAAACTTAAAAATTTCTGTTTTTAGATTCGCTAGATGATGGGGAAGGGACAAGCGTGTCTTTTTCATCTCTGCAATCAAGTCATTAATTCTCCTTTCTGTACTGATCACTCTCTTGGCGACAATAGAGCGTTCCTCAATCTTATATTGTTGGATAGAATCTGATGTAAGTTTTTCTTTTACCAGTTTCATAATCGGTTGATTTTCTTTAAAAAATTGAGGGCGATAGACAGCTAGTTTGCCCTCAAAATTCTGTTGATCAAAATCAATAGCACGAATCTTATAAATCACCTGATCAAAATCATGAATCGGGATAATAACATAGTTATACGCCCGCATATCGCCTAGTAAACGGATCATGCAGCGCTCGTTAAACTTAACGTACTCCTTAGCAATTTGCGCTTTTTGAGCATCGGTACAAAATTGCAAATCATTCCGTATAAATTCGTCCCCAGGTATGCCGGCTATATGTTCTTCTATAAGCGTCTCTTTATTGACCAAAAAGTTCAGATTATAGGGAGATAACATATGTTCGAATTCCAAACCACAAATACGAGAGGCATCTGTTCTCTTAATGTAAAAATATGTGAAATTGTCATTGAGGATATTTCGAATCTTAATTCGAAATGGCTTTGAATTTCCAAAAGTACAATAGTCAATAGCGTCCACATTTAGGTAGGGTAGCCCCACTTCATTACCATCTGAATGCAATAGAGTATAGATCTTTTTGAGATCATTGTCTATCCCTTCTCGTTCAGAATCCGTATAATAAACTCGCACCCACAAGGTGTCCTCGTCATTTTGATCGTACACGGATACAGAGCCTGAAAACCGCAACAAGTCAGCATAACTTATCGGAGTATCTACCCATCGATTGTAAAATCGGAGATACTCAGTATACGAATCTGTTAATTCAAAAAAAGGCTTCTTCTGAGAAATTAATTTATCCAAGTGGGCTGTTTTTCTCAAAGTTAGCATCTTTTAAGAAACGTCAAGGCTTGCCCCCCTAAGAATAACAGCAGTTTACAAAAAACCCCTTTTCAAAAGCACGATTTCTTTTCATTTCTTCAACTAAGAAAGCTTTAATTCTGCCCTTGAATAGTTACTTTTGAAGCTACTATTGCTATGAATTTTAAAATTGAATCCCCTTTTTCGCCTACCGGAGATCAACCGCAAGCCATTAGAGAAATAGTCACTGCTTTTGAGAGCCAAGATTCCTTTGTAACCCTTCAAGGTGTTACGGGCTCAGGGAAAACATTCACCGTCGCTAATGTGGTGGAAAAATTACAACGACCGACACTTGTGTTAGCGCATAACAAAACATTGGCCGCTCAATTGTATTCTGAATTCAAGCAATTTTTTCCGAATAATGCAGTTGAATATTTTGTCTCCTATTACGATTATTATCAGCCAGAAGCCTATATACCCGTAACAGGGACTTACATAGAGAAAGATTTATCAATTAATGAAGAGATTGAGAAACTTCGGTTGAGTACTACTTCCTCCCTACTCTCGGGTAGAAGAGATGTATTGGTTGTGGCATCAGTATCCTGCTTGTATGGGATTGGAAATCCACAGGAATTTCAAAAAAATGTAATTGAACTGCAGCGTGACCAGCTTATTTCCAGAACGCAGCTGTTGCATCGACTGGTTCAAAGCTTGTATTCCAGAACTACTGGTGAGTTTAACCGGGGAAATTTTAAAGTACAAGGTGACGTTATTTCCATATTTCCAGGCTATTCAGACATGGCCTTCCGCATTCATTTTTTTGGGGATGAAATAGAAGAAATAGAAGCTTTTGACCCCATTAATAATCAAAGTATCAATCACTTTGAAAGGGTCACGATATACCCTGCCAATATTTTTGTAACCAGCCCTGATTTACTCCAAAATGCCATTCATCAAATTCAAGACGATCTTGTTAAACAAGTCGATTATTTTAGAGAAGTTGGGAAGCCATTAGAGGCCAAACGCTTGCAAGAACGGACCGAATTTGACCTAGAAATGATACGAGAATTGGGGTATTGTTCAGGTATCGAAAACTACTCTCGCTATCTAGATGGTCGAGCGCCTGGCACACGTCCCTTTTGCTTATTGGATTACTTTCCTGATGATTATTTAATGGTAGTGGATGAAAGCCATGTCACCATTTCGCAAGTACATGCCATGTACGGGGGAGATCGCAGTCGAAAAGAGAACTTGGTGGAATACGGGTTTCGTTTACCCGCTGCCATGGACAATCGCCCTTTAAAATTTGAGGAATTTGAAGGCTTGCAAAATCAAGTACTTTATGTGAGTGCGACCCCCGCTGATTATGAGCTGCAAAAAACAGAGGGGGTTTTTGTAGAACAAATAATCCGTCCGACTGGACTTCTGGATCCTGTGATTGAAGTGCGTCCCAGCTTAAATCAAATCGATGATCTTATCGAAGAAATTCAAAAAAGAATTGAAGCGGAAGAGCGTACTTTGGTAACCACCCTGACCAAAAGAATGGCAGAAGAATTAACCAAATACCTTTTGAGAGTACACATTCGTACCCGCTATATTCATAGTGATGTAGATACCCTAGAACGAGTTGAAATTATGCAAGACTTACGCAAAGGGTTGTTTGATGTTTTAGTAGGCGTCAATCTTCTAAGAGAAGGGCTTGACTTACCTGAAGTGTCTTTAGTGGCTATAATTGATGCTGATAAAGAAGGTTTTCTAAGAAGCAATCGATCGCTAACCCAAACGGTGGGAAGAGCGGCACGGAATGTGAATGGCAGAGCGATTATGTATGCAGATACCATTACCAAAAGCATGCAAAAGACAATAGACGAAACCAACTACCGGAGAGAAAAACAAATAGCTTATAATACAGCACATAACAAAACCCCACAAGCACTTAATAAATCCTTGGACAATGCTCTTTCCAAAAACTCTGTTGCTACTTATGCGCAAGAAAGAGAAGCGCGGAAAGTCGCGGAGGCAGAACACCGCTTTGAAAGCCCAGAGGAATTAGAACAAAAAATAAGAGAGGTGCGCAAAGCAATGGAAAAGGCGGCCAAGGAATTGGATTTTATCCAAGCGGCTCAATTGCGAGACGAAATTGAAACGCTCAAAAAAGAACTCAAAGCATAAGAAAAGCGCCCGAAGGCGCTTTCCAAAACAAAAACAAAAAATTGATTTTATTACCGAATACGAATTGATTTTTTGGTTTCCTCTACCATTACCTCCTTTTTCTTGGGAAGGTTTACCGTAAGGACCCCCTCATTATATTGGGCCTCAATTTTTTTAGTTTCAACGCTTTCAGGAATTGAAAACGTTCGGCGGAAACCCTCATAACTATATTCTTTTCGAGTATAGCTCGTAGTAGTTTCCTCAGATTTTGAGACTTCCGAAGCGATCGAAAGTAGGTCTTTTTCTACCTCCACAACTAAAGCCTCTTTTTTTATACCCGGCACTGCTACTTCTAAAACAAAGCCCTGATCGGTTTCGCGTATATTTACAGCGGGCAGTTGTCTGGATTGAAAATCAGGTGTGTACAGGCTGTCATTCGTAAACATTTCGTCTAAAAATGAGGGTAAAAAATTACTTGTTTGTCTTCTAACTAAATTCATTGTATCAAATTTTAAGGTGTTACCCTTCTTCTTGTACAAATGAAATACCAATCACAATTAGATGTCATAATGGCGTATTTTTTCAGTAAAAAACTGACAAGATGTCAATCTACAGGACGGACTGTACTTTTTGAGCCGCTTCTTCAAAAGCTGTAGCTGAAAGCACATTCAATCCAGAGGCATCAATAAGTGCTTTTGCCTGTTCTGCATTCGTCCCTTGCAAGCGCACAATGATTGGCACATTGATGGCATCTCCCATATTTTTATAGGCATCTACAATCCCTTGAGCCACTCGGTCGCATCGAACGATTCCACCAAAGATATTGACAAGGATGGCTTTTACTTTTGGGTCTTTTAAGATCAATCGGAAGGCCGTTTCTACTCTCGCAGCGTCTGCGGTACCTCCAACATCAAGAAAATTGGCTGGATCACCACCTGATTGTTTGATCAAATCCATAGTTGCCATTGCAAGTCCTGCTCCATTCACCATACACCCTACATTTCCATCAAGGTCTACGTAGTTCAAGCCTGCCTCATGGGCTTCTATTTCAACTGGATTTTCTTCTTTTAAGTCGCGCAAGGCAGCATAGTCCTTGTGGCGGAATAAAGCATTGTCATCCAAAGTAACCTTTGCATCAACGGCTAGTATTTTATCATCTGACGTTTTAAGCACAGGATTGATTTCAAAGAGCGAAGCATCAGATCCTACATACGCTTTGTAAAGAGCCGCCACGAACTTGGTCATTTCTTTAAAAGCCGTCCCAGTTAAGCCTAAATTGAAAGCTATTTTACGGGCTTGAAAAGCTTGTAATCCCAATCCTGGATCTACCTCCTCCGTGAAAATTAAATGAGGAGTTTCTTCAGCAACCGTTTCAATATCCATACCCCCTTCAGTAGAATACATAATCATATTTTTCCCGCTTGTCCGGTTTAACAAAACAGACATATAAATTTCACTCGTCTCCGATTCTCCAGGGTAGTATACGTCTTCTGCAATCAATACTTGATGGACAGGCTTCCCTTCTGGTGGGGTTTGAGGTGTAATTAATTGCATCCCGATAATAGCATCGGCAATCGCCTTTACTTCATCAAGGTTTTTAGCCAATTTAACACCGCCCCCTTTTCCTCTTCCACCTGCGTGAATTTGAGCTTTGATAACATGCCAAGAAGTTCCTGTTGTTTCTGTTAGCGATTGTGCTGCTTCTACTGCTTTTTCTGCTGTATCAGCTACAATCCCGCGTTGTACATTTACGCCAAAACTAGCTAATATTTCTTTTCCTTGATATTCGTGTAAATTCATAGTCGTTGATTTCGCAACAAAATTAAGAATTCTACTCAGAGTGAGGAATATTTTAGACTAGATTAATCTGTTGTATTTACAACAAATTGTTTTTATTTTATATAAATAAGCCGTGCAAGCAGTTCCATCAAGTTGAACTTACTTACTTTTGTATCTAAACAGAACAACAGGTGACACATCAAGATTTACTCACTATAGCTCAGCAGCATAAAAAAGCTATTTATGTGTACGATTCAGAGACCATTAAATCTCAATACAATCGTCTTCGAAATGCATTTAGTACAGTTAAGAATTTAAAGATCAACTATGCTATGAAAGCCTTGTCAAACATCTCCATATTAAATTTTATGGAAAGCTTAGGCAGTGGGCTGGATACCGTTTCATTACAAGAAGTACAGCTTGGCCTCCATGCGGGCTTTAGCTCAGACAGGATCATCTTTACCCCCAACGGAGTTTCATTAAAGGAGATGGAAGAGGTTATAAAACTAGGGGCTCAAATAAATATTGACAATCTGGCTATACTTGAAGAGTTTGGCAATCACCACCCAGATGTACCTGTCTGTATTCGGATCAATCCTCATGTTATGGCGGGCGGAAATAGCAATATTTCTGTAGGACATATAGATTCTAAATTTGGTATTTCCATTCATCAAATCCCCCATCTACTGCGCATCGTCCAAAACACCGGAATGAATGTTAACGGAATCCACATGCATACTGGATCTGATATTCTGGATATTGAAGTTTTCTTGCATGCGGCCGAAATTTTATTCGATACAGCCAAAAACTTTGACAACTTGGAGTTTATTGATTTTGGAAGCGGATTTAAGGTTCCCTATAAGCCTGGAGATATCGAAACGGATATTGAAGAATTAGGTGAAAAGCTCAGCCATCGCTTCCATGCATTTTGCAAAGAGTACGGCAAAGAACTTTCCCTTGCTTTTGAACCGGGTAAGTTTTTGGTCAGTCAAGCGGGTTATTTTATTGCGCCCGTTAATGGCGTCAAACAAACCACCTCTACTGTTTTTGCACAAGTAGACAGTGGTTTTAATCATCTTATCAGACCCATGTTATATGGATCGCATCACCATATCGAAAACCTTTCCAATCAAAGCGGTAAAAAACGTTTTTATTCTGTAGTGGGCTATATTTGTGAGACCGATACTTTTGGCACAAATAGACAGATTGCCGAAGTTCGGGAAGGGGATTATTTAGTTTTCCATAATGCGGGTGCCTATTGTTTTAGCATGGCCAGTAACTACAATTCTCGTTATCGCCCTGCTGAGATTTTATGGCATGAAGGTCAGGCCCATATCATCCGTGAAGAAGAACAATTCGAAGACTTACTGAAAAATCAAAAACTACTTCGCTTCCAAGAAAAAGCCGTTGAAATCTAGACATTAAAGGTTCCTAGTTGCTGCAATCTTGCTAGAGTTGCGTTGTAGTCTGCTACGATTTCACGAACGATTTCTTCTGCGGGTAATATGGCCTCTATCAGGGCGGCTACTTGTCCTATTTCCAGCTCCCCCTCTTCTAGGTTTCCTTCGAACATTCCCTTTTTGGCACGTCCTTTCCCCAAAAGTCGTGCTAATTCCTCTTTGTTACCCCCTTTTTCGTAACAGTCTTTTACTTGATGGTAAAAGGAATTCTTTAGCAATCGAACAGGGGTGAGCTCTTTAAGTGTTAATTCGGTACTCCCCTCTTGAGCTTGAAGCACTTCATTTTTAAAAGCCGCATGACAAGAAGCTTCTAAAGACGCTACGAAACGTGATCCCACTTGAACGGCTTCTGCTCCCAAAGCAAAAGCGGCCAGCATAGCCTCTCCTGTAGCAATTCCACCAGCGGCAATAAGAGGTATGTCAATGGATTTTCGGACAGAAGGTAGTAGTGCAAGAGTAGTGGTTTCTTCTCTCCCATTGTGACCTCCTGCTTCAAACCCTTCAGCTACTATAGCATCCACACCCGCCGCAACTGCTTTTTTAGCAAAACGAACAGAACTCACTACATGCACCACTATACATCCTTTCTTTTTGAGAACTTGAGTCCAGCTAGTTGGATTCCCCGCTGATGTAAATACGATAGGTACTTTTTCAGAAATTAAAATTTCAATTAAAGTTTCCATCTCGGGATACAGCAAAGGTAAGTTGACAGCATAAGGCTTAGCCGTTGCCCGCTTCATTTTTTGAAGATGTTCTCGAAGGGTTTCAGGGTGCATGGATCCAGCACCTATTATCCCCAAGCCCCCAGCATTACTTACTGCAGCGGCTAATCGCCAACCACTTGCCCAAACCATTCCTGCTTGAATGATCGGATATTGGATCCCAAACAAATTACAAATACGATTGTCTTTCATTAAATAAGGTGTTAGAAACCATAAAAAATAAACTTAAGCAATGACGCCAGAGCCCACCAATTCCCCTTCCTGATACCAAGCCGCAAATTGCCCGGGTGTAATCGCTGATTGCGGCTTTTGAAACACAATATAAAGACCGGCTTCGGTCCTCTCTAAGACCGCCTCTTGTAAGGGTTGCCGGTAGCGAATTCGCACTTTGTAAGAAGCCGATTCGCCTACTTCTAATTGCAAACTAGGGTTGACCCAATGCACCTCGTCGCTGTGAATGAATAGGGCACTTTGATACAAACCAGGATGCTTTTTCCCTTGCCCCACATAAAGGGCATTTTCTTTGGTGTCAACGGCGAGCACAAATAAAGGCTCTGGGGTCCCGCCTACTCCAAGCCCTTTACGCTGACCTACTGTAAAATAATGCGCCCCTTGATGCTGCCCTACTTCTTCTCCTTCGGTTACTTTATACTGTCGCCTTGAGGCCCTATAAGCCCATTGCGCTTCTTTAGAATCAAAATGTGGCGGGACTTCCTGGTAGCGATCAAAGTCCTCAGAGATCTCAATGATGGGACCCTCTTTAGGCTGTAGCTGTTGCTGTAAAAAATCAGGCAGACTTACTTTACCTATAAAACACAAACCTTGCGAATCTTTCTTTTCGGCTGTTACCAGCTTTTGATCTCGGGCGATTTTCCGAACTTCAGACTTCTCTAAATGCCCTATTGGAAATAAAGTTTTTGCCAATTGCTCTTGGCTCAATTGACACAAGAAGTAGGACTGATCCTTATTGCTGTCCGCTCCACTTTTGAGTTGATATAGGGGATTATTGTTCGAATCAAGATAACTGTCCTTCTGACAATAATGGCCCGTAGCAACAAAATCTGCCCCAAGAGACAGTGCTATTTTTAGGAAAACATCAAATTTAATTTCCCGATTGCACAACACATCGGGGTTGGGAGTCCGGCCCTTTTCGTATTCGGAAAACATATAGTCTACAATACGTTCTTTGTATTCCTTACTCAAATCTACTGTCTGAAAAGGAATTCCCAGCTTTTGAGCGACCAACATAGCATCGTTACTATCTTCTAACCAAGGGCAATCAGCTGATAGGGTGACGCTCTCGTCGTGCCAGTTTTTCATGAACAGACCAATGACCTCATAGCCTTGCTGCTTGAGTAGATAAGCAGCTACGGAAGAGTCTACTCCTCCAGACAATCCAACAATGACTCGTTTCCCTTTCATTGTGCAAAAATAGGGAACATTATAGAGATTCTCTTACCTCTTGCCGCGCGCTTTTTGTTGTTTTTCTGCTTCCTCCATTGCTTTTTGCAAACGTGCCGAAAAACCTCCCGATTTTTTGGGCTTCTTTTTATTCTCCTCTATCTGGGCATGTATTTTTTCATTATCTACAATTACATTTTTGATAACCAACATCAGAATTATGGTAATCAAATTGGAAATAAAATAATACAAGCTCAAACCACTAGCATAATTATTAAAGAAGAACAACATCATTAAAGGCATCAAATACATGATGACTTTCATATTGGGCATACCCGGCTGTTGCGGCATCGGTTGCTGCCCAGTTGTCATTTGAGTGTAGAAGAATATCGCTATTGAAGCGAGCAACGGAAAAAGACTTATATGATCCCCATAAAATGGTATTGAAAAAGGCAAGTCTAATACAGAGTCGTAAGAAGACAAATCATCTGCCCATAAAAATGATTTTTGACGGAGTGTAAAGGCAACTGGGAAAAAAGTAAACAAGGAAAAGAAAACAGGCATCTGCAAAAGGGCTGGAATACATCCTGACATTGGATTCACTCCTGCCTTGCTATACAGTGACATGGTCTCTTGCTGCTTTTTTACGGCATTGTCTTTGTATTTTTCATTGAGCACTTCAACATCTGGACGCAGCACCTTCATCTTAATTTGCGACACATAGGCCTTGTAGGTAACTGGTGACATGGCCAATCGCACTATAATTGTCATCACAATAATGGCGATTCCAGTGGGTAAAAAGGTCCCTAAAAAACTAAACAACGGCAAGAAAATAAAACGATTGATCCATCCAAAAATTCCCCATCCAAGAGGAACAGAGTCTTCAAGTCCCAACTCATAGGTTTGCAATGTGCCAAAATCTGTAGGGCCAAAGTACCAATGTAAATCTTGACTTAGTTCCCCGTTTGCAGCAAGTGTAAGGGGGATATTGGCACGGAAATCTTTGGTGAATTTCTCTTCTAAATCTAGCTCTCCGGATAAATCCTCAGAGCTTAGAAAAACGGTATTCAAAGGGGTTTTACTGATTAAGATCGCACTGAAAAAATGCTGCCGAAAAGAAATCCAATTGACTGAATCGACAGTTTCTTCATCGGAACCCGCAACCCCAAGTTCATCTACTTTATCTTCTAGATGCTGATAGGAGAGCTCGGTATAGCGGTTCTCGTAATCCAAACTTTTTGAATTGCGAAAAGCCCTTGAATTCCATTCTAGCTGCAAACCCTCTGCTTTTAGATAAGGGGCCATTCCTTTTGTATTAATTTGATAATCAATTAAATAGGATGATGGCGTTAAAGTGTATACAAGCTGAAACTGCATTCCAGAATCCAATCCAGCTGTAAGTGTTACAATTTCTTTTTCTCCCTTTTGAGACAGAGAAGGAGTGAAATAGAAATCCCGGGTATTCAGTGTACGACCGTCTTTTAAAGGAATCGCAATGTTGAAGTCGCTATTGCCATTGGCCACCAGGTTAAGGGGTTCGTATAAATAGTTTTCAAATTCCTTCAGCTGAACCTTTGCCAATCGCCCGCCTTTGGGCTCAATTTCCAATCTTAATTTTTCAGAAGAAAGGATCTGTGTCTCTGCTGAAGATTCTTGCATAAAGACCGCTAAATCCCCGTAGGTATTTTGAAGAACTACTTTCGCAAGAGAATCGCTGACAACTGGAGTGGTTTCTTCTATGGAGGCTGCTTCGACTTGAGTGGTCGTGGTCTCTTGAATTTCTCCCTCTCCCTGCGGCTGATTTTGGTACAGCATCCAGGTTAGAATCATGGCTATTAGTACAAAACCAATAAACTGGTAGGGATCAAATTTTTTTTCTTCCATAGCGTAAAGATACTAGATTAGGCTTGACTGTGGGTTAGAGCGGCTTTTACAAAAGCGGTAAATAAAGGATGAGGAGTGGAAACTGTACTCTTGTATTCTGGATGAAACTGCACCCCTACAAACCAAGGGTGGTCAATATTCTCGATTATCTCAACAAGATTGGTAGTTGGATTCCATCCGGCGATCTTAAAATGGTCGTCAAAGAGCTGTTCGCTAAAATCATTGTTGAATTCATATCGGTGACGATGGCGCTCTGAAATTTTTGAACTGTTGTACACTGTGGCTAGCTTAGAAGTGCTTTCCAGTTGACATTCCCAAGACCCCAAACGCATGGTCCCGCCTTTTTCAGTTATTGTTTTCTGGCTTTCCATTAGGTCGATTACAGCATTTTGACATGCAGCATCCATCTCGGCTGAATTTGCATCTGCCATACCTTTTACATTACGGGCATATTCTATAACGGCCATTTGCATCCCAAGACAGATACCTAAAAAAGGAATATTTTGCTCTCGGACATATTGGATGGCACTTATTTTTCCTTCGATCCCTCTAGACCCAAATCCAGGGGCTACAATAACCCCATTAAGATTTTGTAATAACTGTGCACTGTTTTGCTCCGTTAATTCTTCAGAGTGAATACTGACTACCTCAACCGAAACTTGGTGTTTGGCTCCGGCATGAATCAGCGCCTCTAGAATCGATTTGTAGGAATCTTGCAATTCTACATATTTCCCCACAAGTCCAATTTTAAGAGTACTCTTTGGGGTTTTTAATTTGGCTAAGAATTCTTCCCAATCGGAGAGCTGAGGTTCTTGCTTGGAGACCAATTGCAGCTTGTTTAAAACGACTTTATCAAGCCCTTCCTCTAACATCTTTAACGGAACTTCATAAATGGTTTCAACGTCAATGGATTGGATCACAGCTTCTTGTTTTACATTGCAAAACAAGGCTAACTTTTTGCGTAAATCGTCCGTGAGTTCGTATTCAGTTCTACAAACCAACACATCCGCTTTGATACCACTTTCCATCAACATTTTGACAGAATGCTGAGTGGGTTTTGTCTTGAGCTCTTTAGCGGCTGCTAAATAGGGAATGAGTGTCAAATGAATGACGACACAATTTTGATCCCCCAATTCATTAACAAGCTGACGTACCGTTTCTATATAAGGCAATGATTCTATATCCCCAACAGTACCCCCAATTTCAGTGAGGACAATATCATAATCACCAGTAGAACCTAATAGCTGCATTCGCTCTTTAATCTCATTGGTGATATGCGGGATTACTTGTACTGTTTTTCCTAAAAAGGCGCCCTTTCGTTCTTTTTCAATAACACTTTGATAAACGCGCCCCGTGGTGACATTATTTGCCTGTGAAGTAGGGACATTGAGAAAGCGTTCGTAGTGGCCCAAGTCCAAGTCGGTTTCGGCACCGTCATCAGTCACATAACATTCTCCGTGTTCGTAGGGATTTAAGGTTCCGGGATCTACATTCAAATAGGGATCAAACTTTTGAATGGTAACACTGAAGTTCTGTGCTTGCAATAATTTCGCCAAGGAAGCGGCAATAATTCCTTTCCCTAAAGAAGAACTTACCCCTCCTGTAACAAATACGTATTTGGTGTTGGACATCCGGTATTACTATTTAAAAACCTACCGGGCTCAAAAATACAAAATCTCCTATAGCCTGTTAGGAATTTTACTTATTTCTTTAAGACGATTATGGAATCTTCTTGATGCTGGAGTAAATAAACCCCCTTATTGACAATAGCTCCATTGAGCATCTTCTGATAATCAAATCTACTTTCAACATAATCGGTTTCACCAAGTGCAATTCCATCAGATAAACTTCCTCCCTTCGTTATTCTTAAAAGGAGATCCATTGTCAAGTCGTATCCTCTTTTCGATTCTTTTGAAGGGTACATGCCAAATCGCTCTAAATAAGCATCCGCCATCTTTCCTTCATCAAACGCTTGAGGATGGTATCCTGATGTAAAAGTAAATTTCAAAGACCCAAAAGTGGCTTTTGGCATATTGGGGTTTTCATACGCGATTCCTCTATAAGTAGTAAATAATTGTATGGGGCGACTAGGGCTTATCCTTCCACTTAGTTGTGAACTAATACTGGATATTAAGGAAAAGTTTTCGGACTCTAGAATCACTTTAGTTGGAATACTGTCTAACAAAAGGGAATCCATCAATTCTGAATCCAGATAGCCTCCTTTTTCAGGTCGAAACTGAATGGCATAAGGGTAGCGTTCTTGAAGCATTTTTTCAATATCACGATGCAAAGAATCTGCTACAATAACGATCTGCTCTTCCTCCGTCAATACTTTATCCAAATACGATACCATTTGTTCCCGCAGCACTTTTTTAGGGGGAATACTTTGGTATACATTTGGTCGCATCTTCACTTCCTTGTAAGACAACGGTGCTACTTTGGGAATATCAGAAAGTTGTGATTGTTCTGTAATGAAGTCAAAATTCTTGGGGATCAAAGGCCCTATTAAAACGTCTTGCTCTTTGAGAATTGGATTTTGACCCAGTTGTCTTAATACTCCCGTTCTATTTTGGGTGTCAAAAACCTGCAATGAAGAAGACACTCCTTTATCAGATAAAATCTCTAGCGCTAAACGGACCCCAGCATAAAAATCCAAAGCTAGAGTGCTTAGGTTTCGCTTTTTAAGTTGCTCCTTGGTTTTTTCAAGGGAGTCTAGCTCCAAGCTTTTCGTCTTAAACGGCAATAATAATCCCACATTGATTACTTTCTCTAGAGGACTAAGGGAGTCTAACAAATTGATTCGATCCACCAATAAGTCATCCTGAACTTTAAGCTCACCCGAGAACTCCAAAGGAACTTTTAATACCATCCCCATTTGCAAACCTTTTTCCTTTAGTTCTGGATTTAAGGAATCTAAAATGGCTTGGCTAACCCCTAGTTTTTTCTCTATTCGATAGTAGCCTTCTTTCGGTTGCACAGTGTAATAATTGAACGCTGAAGAGGGATCCCGTAAGCTGTCTTTTATGGAAATAGGGACTTGAATCAATTGGCCTGCCAGAAGCCCGTCTTTAATAGATGGGTTTAGCGCTTCTAATTCTTGAATAGTGATTCCATGGGTATAGGCAATTCTCCATTTTGTGGCTTTGGGAGGCACTTCATATTCAGTTGTTGAACTGACTACCGCTACTTCCTCAATCTCGACTTTAAAAACCGGAATCCGAAGCATCATCTTCCGCTTCAATCCGACCTTATCAACAGCAGGGTTATAGGCTTTGATTTGGTCTACGGATATATTGTATTGTTGAGAGAGACTAAATAAAGTCTCTTTTTTCTTGACTTTATGTGTCATAAATCGCTCCGGTATGGGTTCTTCTTGGGCCTGCAAGGCCGTAGAAAAAAACAAAAGGGAAAGGAGCAGTAACCAACTATTCTTCATGTCTTAAATATATCAAAAACTATTCCCATTCAATAGTGGCGGGTGGTTTTGAGCTGATGTCATATACGACTCGATTGACACCAGGAACTTTATTGATAATCTCATTGGAAATGTCCTGAAGAAAAGCATAAGGTAAGTTCACCCAATCAGCAGTCATACCGTCTGTGGATTCAACCGCTCGTAATGCCACGCATTTTTCGTAGGTCCTTTCGTCTCCCATCACTCCAACCGATTGCACAGGGAGCAAAATTGCCCCAGCCTGCCAAATGGCATCGTACAATCCTGCTTTTCGCAAAGCGGCTATAAATAAGGCATCGACAGCTTGCAACAGAGCTACTTTTTCAGCTGTGATGTCGCCTAGTATACGTATGGCCAATCCGGGACCTGGAAAAGGATGTCTCCCTAATATCGCTGGTGCTATAGCCAGACTTTTGCCAACCCTTCTTACTTCGTCTTTAAATAACATTCGCAAAGGCTCGACAACCTTCAATTTCATATAATCAGGAAGTCCGCCTACATTGTGATGGGATTTTATCGTAACAGAGGGACCATTGACAGAAACCGATTCAATTACATCTGGATAGATGGTCCCTTGGCCTAACCAAGCAGCGCCTTCTACTAATTTGGACTCCGCATCAAAAACATCGACAAAAGTCTTTCCTATAATTTTACGCTTTTGTTCAGGATCGGACACCTCTGCCAAAGCCTCAAGGAAAATATCGGAAGCATCTACTCCTTTGACATTTAATCCCATGCCCTCGTATTGCTTTAAAACCTCGCTGTATTCATTCTTCCGCAACAATCCGTTATTGACAAATATACAGTTCAACTGATCCCCAATAGCTTGGTGTAACAATACTGCTGCTACTGTTGAATCAACGCCCCCAGACAGCCCTAGAATGACCTTTTCATTTCCAATTTTCTCTCTCAGCTCATTCACAGTCATTTCCACAAAAGAATCGGGGGTCCAATCTGAGGCTACGCCTGCTATCTTGGAAATAAAATTCTCGAGGATTTGTTTTCCGTCTGTACTGTGGTACACTTCAGGGTGAAATTGCAACGCATAGGTTTTTTCCCCTTCGATTCGGTAAGCTGCATGCTTTACCTCTTCTGTACTCGCAAGTAATACTCCCCCTTCTGGTAATTGCTGAATGGTATCGCTATGACTCATCCAAACTTGACTTTCTGAAGGAATCTCTTTAAAAAGTAAATCGTGAGTATCCATATACGTTAATCTTGCTCTTCCGTACTCTCGGGTCTCAGAAGGGCTTACTTCACCACCCGAAAAATGAGCCAAATATTGGGCTCCATAACAAACAGCCAAAAGAGGTTTCTTTCCGCGAATATTACTTAAATCCGGATGCAATGCGTCTTCTGATCGCACTGAAAAGGGAGAACCTGATAAAATAACGGCTTTAAAATCAGATACGTTTTCTGGGATTTTGTTAAAAGGATGGATCTCACAATAGGTGTTAAGTTCTCGGACCCGACGCGCGATTAATTGGGTGTATTGAGAACCGAAATCAAGGATAAGTACTTTTTCTTGCATGCGCAAAAATAGCTATTTCAATACCCTTTCAACAGGAAAATAAGAGCTTTTTATCCGATATTATTGTTAAAAAAGCTAGAGCTCAATCCAGGAAAAATCAAAGTGCAAAGGCTCAAAGGAGGCTATTAAACTTGGAATCAATGCCCCATTGGTTTCCAAATAAAATTCACTGAAATTAAGTTGTCGCTCTTGCAAGCCTTCTCCTGGAAACAAAGATTCATATAACACAACCAATCGGTCTAATTGGTCTTTTAACTTTCTTTTTTGAGCTTGCAACAAGCGTTTTTCTAAATGGTCAATCCCCTTAAATTGCTTTTGCCGCTGTGCCCGAACCGAACCTTCAAAAGAAGCATCTGTCTTTGAAACTAAGCCCTCTAAATACGCGAAGTTTTTTTCCAACTCTTCTTTCAGAAAGGCCAAGTCTAAATCTATCGCACTAATCTGTTTGGTTTTCTTTTTGATGATTCCATTGCGTCTAAGAAAGAAGTCTGCCGGCGCTAGCGCCATATTCTTGATTTTCGTACTTGCTTTCCCATTTACTAATACCGCTGAATTCCGAAGTACTAGAAGAGGAAAAGGTATTTGCTGTTCGTCAAAGAAAGATTTAAGTTGAAACCAATAGGCCAATTCTCCCCCTCCCCCTATATATCCTAAATTAGGAAGGATGGTCTCTTGATATAAAGGCCGCATCAATACATTGGGTGAAAACCGTTGAGGATCTTCTTCCAGAAGGGCGATCATACGATCAAGGGAGATCTTTTCGGGGTCTCCATCGAGAACAAAACCGTCTTCTTCTTTTATGATTCTTTGCCGTTTCCCAGGAGTTATGTAAAACAAGTTCAGTTCCCTGGGACTCACTTGCGCCTTGTAACTTGACTGATACTGTTGTTGTAGTTGCTGGATTTGATTTTGAACTGCTGCGTAACAACTTTGTTCTTCCAATTCTTTTTGAATAAAAGGCACGAAACTTTTCTTCAAATGGCTGTCGTCTCCATCAATAATCACCAAACCTTCTTCACCAAAAATACGGTTGACCAAGACCCGTGTCGCCTGCGCTAAAGTGTGGGGTTTTCGATAACTTTCATCGAGCCATTCTTTAAGCTGTGAGGCAGCTTTATTATTCGGCAATACTGTTTCAAAAAGATCCAAAACGGGCTGAAGAGAATCCAATGATAAGTCGCCTACTTTACCTCCTTCTTCTGGATGTGTCCACTGGTACTTTTTCCCCTTGAACTGAAAATTACTGATTTCTTCAAAATCATGATCTTCAGTTGCCATCCAATAAACGGGGACAAAATGAAAATCGGGATGTGCTTTTTTTAGATCCCGACAGAGCTTGATAACGGTTGCTATCTTAAAAATAAAAAACAAAGGACCTGTCAATAAGCTTAACTGATGTCCTGTTGTAATGGTAAAAGTAGTTTCCTCTTGTAAGCGGTTTATATGGGTAGTTGTTGCTTCTGAAAGAGTTATCCCGCTGTACTGCTCTTTTAAAGATTGAAGCAGTATTGAACGCTGTGAGGATGAAAATGAAGCTCCTTTTTTTTCGGCTTGTTTTTTAAAACTATCAATCGTAGGAAAGGCTGTGTAAAAGGAATCCAATGTAGGATCCTGTTTTAAATAATCAAGTATAAGCCCCGAAAAATACCCTGTTTGTTCGTAGGGAATGTGGTGGACCTTCATATCCAATCTTTCTGTAAATATATTTTAAATTTTGCTGGGACGACCAAACAAGTCAAACTCAGTTGCCGAAGTGATCTCAATCTGGGCAAAATCACCCAATTTTAAATAATGCTCCTCGGCAGAGATTAAAACTTCGTTGTCAACATCGGGTGAATCTCGTTCTGTCCTTCCTATAAAATAATTGCCTTCTTTACGGTCAATCATACAACGCAGGGTTTCTCCTATCCATTGTTGATTGAGCTCTCTAGATATTTCTGTCTGTAGGGCCATAATTTCATTGGCACGTTCTTGCTTGACCTCTTCAGGGACGTTATCCTCCAATCCAAAAGCGTGGGTATTTTCTTCGTGGCTGTAGGTGAAACACCCCAATCGATCAAATCGCATTTCTTGAACCCACTGTTTTAATAAATCAAAATCAGCCTCTGTCTCTCCAGGATAGCCTACGATAAGTGAAGTACGGATTGCCATTTCGGGTACCGCTTTTCGAAACTCTTGAAGTAATTTGGTTGTCTTCGCTTGCGTGGTACCACGCCGCATGGATTTCAGAATTGAATCTGAAATGTGCTGCAAGGGAATGTCGATGTAGTTACACACTTTAGGTTCTTCTCGCATAACCTCCAACACTTCCATCGGGAAGCCTGTCGGGAACGCATAATGCAAGCGAATCCATTCGATTCCCTCCACTTTTACCAAAGCGCGAAGTAAATCTGCTAGTTTTCGCTCCTTATATAGGTCTAGCCCATAATAGGTCAGATCCTGTGCAATTAAAATCAACTCTTTTACCCCATCTTTTGCTAGCAAACTTGCTTCATGGGTCAACTCTTCAATCGTCTTGGACTTGTGTTTGCCTCGCATCAGCGGGATGGCGCAAAAAGAACAAGGCCGATCACAGCCTTCCGCAATTTTTAAATAGGCATAATTTTTGGGTGTAGTAGTCAATCGCTCCCCCAAAAGTTCGTGTTTATAATCTGCTCCTAATACTTTTAATAATTGAGGCAAATCACTGGTTCCAAAATATTGGTCTACTTGGGGAATCTCTTTTTCTAAATCGGGCTTGTAGCGTTCACTCAAACAACCGGTCACATATACGCGATCTACCTCTCCTTGCTCTTTTTTGTGGATTTGTTCTAAAATCGTATTGACGGATTCCTCTTTGGCGTCCCCAATAAAGCCACAGGTATTGACGACTACAATATTTCCTTCTTTCTCATGGACTACCTCTTTTCCACTGGCTTGGAGTTGCCCCATCAGTACTTCAGAATCGTACACATTTTTGGAACATCCCAATGTGATTACATTGATTGTATTTTTCTGTAAGCTTTTTGTGCGCATGCCTATAAGGTACTTAAACTATCTTTTGGTTGTAACGAAAGTGTTTCTTCTAAAAAAGTCAGTGTTTCCGAGGCCACTTTGTCGTAAACAGTTGTATTTAAATAAGAGGTGATGACATGAGATTTTGCTTCTGGAAAGGCTCTTTTTTGCTTTAAAGAATCGACGGTCCCAAGCTGTTCAAACATACTAAGCATGTCTTCTACCCGTACTGTATCGTCTTGTAAACTGTCATTTTTGTAGTAATACCCCATAAAAACGGGCACTTTTACCTTTTGAAAAGTCTCTTCATGCATGGCGACCTCTAAAAGATTTTGCACTTCAATAGTCGCTTCAAATCGATAATAATGGGTGTTGTACTTTTTCTTTTCAGCAGTCATATCAGACATAAAATGATACTTACTACCCGTTATCAAACGGGCTAATTGTAACCCCCAAGGATAGGTTAATAAAAAAGCCCTTGGATCTTTAATTTTAATGTTTGGAGAATAAAGACCCAATGCCGCAATATCGGGGTCATCTCCTAAGGTCAATGCCAATGTGGCACCGTTTGAGGTAGCGAGAATGATCACCTTTTCTCCCAATGTCTTTGCCACAGCTAAGGCTTCCCGTGCACTGTCTAAATAATCATCCGCATTAAACCCAATCATCGGCTCTTCTTCATTCAATCCATGACCAAACAAACGAGGTAAATATAAATTTGCTCCCAATCCGTCTGCCACTGTCCTATGAAAAGGGGCACCTTCCTCTGCTACGGCTCCAAAGCCGTGAAGATACAACACACTATAGGGTGTTTTTTGTGGGACACTGTCGGCAAAAACTAGCTGACTTTGATTGTCAGGGCGTATGTTTTGTATAGCTGCCTCTTTTTCATTTACCCATTTTTCAAGCTCGATAAGTTCAGTTGGAACAATAGGTAGCGGCTTGGTTAATTCAGGAGTCGTTGGCGTTGGGCCCAAAAGATATAAAATGATGAGAAGCGCCAGTGAACTCAGAATTTTTATAGGAAGTGATTTCATAGACTAGGCATTAAAAAAAGAGAAAACAAAAGCTTCAGGGTCAAACTGCTGTAAATCTTCAACAGCTTCGCCAACGCCAATATATTTTACGGGGATTTGAAATTGATCTGAAATTCCCATGACAACCCCGCCTTTCGCCGTTCCATCGAGTTTGGTGATAGCCAAGGCACTTACTTCTGTAGCGGCGGTAAACTGCTTGGCTTGCTCAAAAGCATTTTGTCCTGTTGAACCGTCTAATACCAACAGTACTTCGTGAGGGGCCTCAGGAACGATTTTATCCATGACTCTTTTGACTTTGGACAGCTCGTTCATCAAGTTTACTTTGTTGTGCAAGCGCCCAGCGGTATCGATTAGTACTACATCTGCTTTTTGGGCGACAGCAGATTGCAAGGTATCAAAAGCAACAGAGGCAGGATCACTCCCCATTTCTTGCTTTACTAGGGGAACGCCAACCCGATCCGCCCAAACTTGCAACTGGTCGATTGCCCCTGCTCGAAAGGTATCAGCGGCTCCTAAGATTACTTTTTTGCCCGCTTTTGTGTATTGATGTGCTAGTTTCCCAATAGTGGTGGTCTTCCCCACTCCGTTGACCCCAACAACCATTATCACCTCAGGCTGATGCACGAGTGGAGCAGTAAAATCTTGCGGTGTGTTAGAAGCATCAGGACGAACGAGTATTTTCGTGATTTCCTCTGTCAGCAATTGGCCCAGGGCTTCTGAACCCAAATACTTGTCTTCTGAGACCCGACTTTCAATGGCTTCAATTATTTTGACCGTGGTCGCTACGCCTACATCTGATTGTATCAGAACCCCTTCTAACTCGTCCAGTAAATCGTCATCAATAGAAGAACGACCGGCAACTGCTGTTCCAAGCTTTGAAAAAAAAGAACGCTTACTGGATTGGAGTCCATCGGCCAAGCGTCTTTTCTTTTCAGCGGAAAACAGTTTGTTGAGTTTACTCATTGTTAGATACAAAAAAAGCTACTTCACAGTAGCTTTTAAAAGTCCCTATAAGGGGTTGTTATTTTTTATTCAACCAGTCATTTACCATATCAGGTGGTAAGATGGTTTCTACAAAAGAATAGCCTGTTGAACCTTCTTTCTTGACCATTTTAATCGCTTTTGTCAAGCGCTTGGATCCAGTTTGTAATGTTGCTACTGATTTCTTTGCCATGACTATTTAATTTCTTTGTGAACCGTCATTTTTTTCAAAATCGGGTTAAATTTTTTAATCTCCAATCTGTCAGGAGTGTTTTTTTTGTTTTTTGTTGTAATATAACGAGACGTACCCGGCTGTCCAGAAGACTTGTGCTCTGTACACTCTAATATTACTTGAACGCGATTGCCTTTCTTTGCCATGTGTTCTAGAAACTTATTTGATTACACCTTGTGCACGTGCTTCTTTCAACACAGCACTGATGCCTTTTTTATTAATGGTTTTTAATACTGAGGCCTTTAGTTTAAGTGTAATCCACTTATCCTCCTCAGGAATATAAAAACGTTTTTTTAGTAGGTTAATGTCAAAACGACGACGTGTCTTGTTCATCGCGTGGGATACGTTGTTCCCAAACATTACTTTCTTACCTGTTACTTCACAAACTTTGGCCATATCTCAAAGGATTTGCATTAAATCGGACGCAAATTTACATTTTATTATGGGAGATTCAAAACCTATTCCTTAAAATAATTGACGCCTCAATCAGATTGAAATAATTTCTTTGAACAGCAACTCAAATGCTTTATTGACAGTCTTTTGAATCACTCGCTCGCGGTTGTTCCCCATTACAAAATGAAAACTTTTTACTCCCTCAGGGGTGGCGAGACCGATAAACACCGTCCCAACTTCAACGGACTCATCTACAGAAGAAGGACCTGCATTCCCAGTTGTGGCAAGGGCAAAATCAGCTCCAAGTTTCGACTGTACTCCTTTGGCCATAGCTTCTGCCACAGCGGCACTTACCACTCCTTCTTGTGCGATTACAGTTTCTGATACACCGATTAATTGAGATTTACTTGTTGTTGCATAGGTAACCCCTCCGCCCAAGAAAAAAGCAGACGCTCCTGGGTGGGCTGTGATTCGGCTTGCAATTGCGCCACCAGTACAGCTTTCAGCCACCGCTAGGGTCATTGATTTCTTTTTAAACTGCTGTCCTACTAGGACTTCAATCGGCTCGTCTTCTTCTTCTCCGTAATAGACATCGGCTATTAAGGGGCGCAATTTGGCCACCTCATCAGCAACTGTTTTTTCCAAAACTGCTGCCTCTTTCCCTTTAGTAGAGAGGCGCAGTCGTACCCTTCCTAAACTCGGTAAATAGGCCAACTTGATACTCTTAGGCAGCTGTGCTTCCCATTCGGCAATCCTGTCGGCTATCACACTTTCGCCCAGACCATATGTCAAGATTGTTTTATGATAGATGGCGGGAGTGTCAAATTTCTCTTGGATGGCCGGTAATACAGATTTTTGCATCAAAGCTTTCATCTCATAGGGAACCCCGGGTAGCGAAACCACCACAATATCCTCAGCCTCAAACCACATCCCAGAGGCAGTGCCAATGGTGTTTTTAAAAATTCGGGCTTTTTCTGGAAGCTTTGCCTGCTCTCGATTCGAATCACTGATAGGTGTGGGTACATACTTTTCAAACAATTCTTCAATATGAGACAAAATCTCAGGGTACCAGACCAAGTCATCATTGAAATAGTCCGAGAGTGTATGTTTGGTGACATCGTCATTAGTGGGGCCTAAACCTCCTGTTAAAATTAAAATTGAGGCTCTTTTTCGGGCTTGATCTAGTGTTTTTTTAATCGTATCAGGCTCATCAGAAATAGAGGTAATCTGCACAATTTCAATTCCAATGGCATTCAAGGATTTCGATAGAAATACAGAATTGGTATTGACAATTTGACCGATTAGGATTTCGTCTCCTATGGTGATGAGTTCTGCTGTCATTTTACTTTTTGGGTAAACAATCTTTGCCCTTCTAAATAACCCTCAAGCACATCCTCCTGAGCTACAGCAGCTACTCCTGCCGGTGTCCCTGTGAATAAAACATCTCCAATCTTAAGAGTAAAATATTGAGACACATACGCGATCAGTTGGTCTACGGTATAGAGCATCATAGCGGTATTTCCTTTCTGCACTACTTTGCCATTATTGGTTAATTCAAGATCTAGGTTTTGAAGGTTTTTAAATGACGTCTTATCCACCCATTTCCCTAGAACGGTAGCTCCATCAAAAGATTTGGATTTTTCCCAGGGAAGCCCTTTTGCCTTCAATTGTGCTTGCAGATCTCGAGCTGTGAAGTCTATTCCCACACTTATTTGATCGTAATATTTAGAGGCGAATTTTTCTTGAATGTGTTTTCCTATTCGGTTAATTCGTACAATCAATTCAATTTCATGGTGTATGGCTGAGGAAAAATCAGGAAGATAAAAAGGGGTGTTTGATTGTCCGACGGTCGTATCGGGCTTTATAAATACGACTGGCTCGTCGGGTCTTTCGTTATTAAGCTCCTCTATATGATCCGCATAATTACGGCCAATGCATACTATCTTCATCTCTAAGCACCTCCTTGATTGAACTTTCGCAGACGAATTTGGGTAAGTACTTTTTTCGTATAACGCGGAAAGTCAGCTTTCATCAGCCAACCAAAATACCCTTGCTCTTCTTCCAGAACCTGATTCACAGTTTTCCCTTTGTGCTTTCCAAAGGAGAAACATTCTTGCCCATCCTTATTAAAGACAATAAAGCCAGCCAGGTCAGCAGATTTTCTTCTGGTTGTAAAACCACTTAAAAATTCCACGTTGGGCTCTAAGTCTGAATATCGGTTTAACTGTGCCTGAAGCACATTAAAGGTAGCACGAGTGTCTGCCATAGCAGAGTGAGCGTCTGTCAAGTCTTGTTCGCAATAAAACTTTAGTGCTGCCGTCAGTGTTCTTTGCTCCATTTTATGGAAAATAGTCTGGACATCGACCGTTTTTAAATTCTTTACGTCAAAATCAAAATCTGCCCGTAGCATTTCCTCTGCCAGAAGTGGAATATCGAAGCGATCTGAATTAAAGCCTGCCAAATCAGAATGACTAATAAAAGCACTGATTTCAGAGGCTAGCTGTTTGAAGGTAGGTGCGTCTGCTACTTTTTCATCTGTAATCCCGTGAACGGCTGCAGCTTCTGCAGGGATGGGAATTTCAGGGTTGACCAGCCACAACTTTTCCTCTTGGGTACCGTCTGGGTTTAATTTAAGCACCGCCATTTCTACAATGCGGTCATTGGTAATATTAATACCCGTAGTTTCTAAATCGAAAAAACAAATCGGGCGGTTGAGTTGAAGTACCATACTTTATATCGGTGCTGGTTCGTCCCAATTCTCTAAATAATCGGCCACGTTTTTTACAAATTGTCCTCCAGTAGCACCATTTATGATGCGATGGTCATAGCTATGAGAGAGTATCAGTTTTCGTCGTATTCCGATAAAATCCCCTTCTGGAGTTTCTATAACGGCTGGCATTTTACGAATGACGCCCACGGCCATTATACCGACTTGAGGTTGATTGATGATGGGGGTTCCCATTATGGAACCAAAATTTCCAACATTGGTAACCGTGTACGTGCCTCCTTGAACCTCATCTGGCAAAAGCTTATTCTCTCTGGCTCGTCTTGCTAGATCGTTGACAGCTTTAGAAAGACCAAATAGATTTAGATGGTCTGCATTTTTGATAACGGGTACTATGAGATTTCCATCTGATAAGGCTGTGGCCATTCCTATGTTAATGGCTCCTTTTTGTATAATCCGATCTCCATCGACTGAGCTATTTAAAATAGGGAAATCGCGAAGGGCTTTGAGGACAGCTGTGATAAATAGAGGCGTGAAAGTTAGTTTTTCACCCGTCCGTTCTTGGAATTTATGTTTCATCTTTTCACGCCATTCCCATAAATCTGTTACATCTGTCTCAACAAAAGATTGCACATGAGCCGATGTCTCTTGGCTCTGGATCATATGATCCGCAATCAATTTCCCCATTCGGTTCATCTCTATAATCTGATCCTCACCAGACACAATCTGTGGGGAGGGTAATGGGGCTGAGGGAATTGGGGAGCCTATTTTGTCCTGTGACTTTGTGTCGGTTGGTGATACTTGCGCTTGGGGTGTATCTACTACAGGGGGGACCTCTTTGGCAGGCTGGTTTATAAAGGCAAGTATGTCTTTTTTAGTGACCCTTCCATTCTGACCTGAGCCTTTAATTTGATCTAATTGTTGCTGGCTAATATTTTCTTTAGCCGCAATATTTTTCACCAGAGGGGAATAAAAACGTTTCCCTGAAGAAGCAATGGGCTGTATCTGGGTTTGCAGTTGTGTAATATCTTCTGCCACTAGCTCTGCCGCTTTAGCAGCAACTTCAACTTCTTCTACAATTGGCGTAGCTTCTACTTCTTCCTGTATTTCAGTCAATAC
>CBFHRX010000015.1:0-41571 GCA_965658355.1 Flavobacteriaceae bacterium
TGAGCGTTTTTTTGTTTGGACTATTTTCAAAGCGGAGCTTTGTCAGGATCATACACTACTCCTGCCGAGGTCACAATTACATCAAGGGATTGCGGCAACGTGGTCTTTTTTTTTCCTCACTTGCAGACTATTTGCACACAAGTCTTATCAAAGAATAATAACCATTAGAATCATTTACAAAATCTCAATAGTTACTGTAGTGTATATGTTTTGGTGGAGAATTGAAAACAGGAGAGTTATATATGCCGCTTGTCCCATCGCTTGAGGCTCAGTAAAGCAGCACAGCCAATAGAGCTTTTAATATTCAACACATTACAAACATCCCCCAAACAACTCCCCCAAAAAACCACTACACAGACATCTTAGCTTAAGGCAATGATATCAATGGATTAGAAAGGATTTGGATTGAAGGCATTGGTGTAAAATACTTGTTATATGTCATAGACTCTAATCAGCCATAATAAATAAGAGAATAGTATATGAGAATTTCTTCATCAGTCCTATTTTATAGCGGATGAAGTAGGCCAATCGATGTAAGTCTCAAAACTATATCGGACTGGTTTGAAATTAAATCTACTTATATTCTCAATTACTTCAGGATCATTTAAGAATTCTTGTAATTTCACTTTGTCGATATCAAAAAACAATTCAATTACTGTAGTATCATTAACCTTTGAATAAACGAATTTTGAAGCATCACACCAATTTTTAAATTTTGGATAGTTTACGTCGATTGAGAGTTTTTTAAAAGCATCCGCATCGCTAACATTTGCAACAAGAAGCATATTTAATTTCTCATTTCTATCATTTATCTGCTTTTCTTTTCCACAATTTGTCGCAATAAAAAATAAGAGGAATAACGGGAATATCTTTATCATCATATAACTTTTAATCATTTTTGGTCAATTTTGGACGTTTTTGGATAAAAACTAAGATCCATCACGTAACAGCACAAACCCTTAACAAACCACCTCATTTTGCTTCAAGGAAATTATAGCTTAAGATAACAATATCAATGCATTAGAAGGGGTTTGGGTTGGAGACATTCGTGTAAAAGAAAAACCCTACTATTGGGAGGGCTTAATTTAACTACTTCCCATTTTGAATCGGATCCGTATTTTTCATTAATTTATTCAAGGTGAAATAAACAGGACAAAATTTAGTGAAAGGGCTTATAATTTGTAAAACCCCAACTGCCAAGGCAATGTAAAGAAAATCTAAATTCCCAGTTTGAAGAGTTAATCCAACGCTTATTAGATACAGAATTCCACAGATAGCATCATGCGCCCGTACTTTCATAATATTTCTAGCTACATTCATTTTAATTGATTTATGGTTAATTATATCCCTAAGATAAAGAGAATGGATTACATATCAAATCCCAGCCCCCTGTTTCAACAGAAAAACTGTTTTCCAAAACCCATACCCTTTTCTTTGCATTAATGCTGGTTGGAAACTTTTAGCTTTTTATGTGTCCCACTGTCCCAATTCTTAGGGATGGGACAGGGACAACATAAGTTTAGTTGAGTTTACGCTGTAATTTAGACTAACCAAAGCTGGAAATCGCTTTTTAAACTTGTGTAACATTTGTTACAATTTAAGTGAGTATTTTACTAAAACTTGATATAGTTAATTAGTAAACTTATTAAATCATGAAAAATCAGTATGATATTTTAATAATTGGAGCAGGTACAGCTGGGATAATGGTCGCTGCTCAATTGCAAAAAAAGACACAAAAGTCTATAGGGATAATCGATCCGGCACAGACTCATTATTATCAACCCGCATGGACTTTAGTAGGAGCTGGCACCTATGATTTTGAAAAAACAGCCCGTCCTATGAAAGAAGTCATTCCTGCTGGAGTAGAATGGATTCAAAAGGCGGTAGCAACACTAACGCCAGAAAAAAACAGTATCCAAACAACTGATAAAGAAACAATAGGCTATGAATATTTGGTAGTAGCACCTGGCTTAACATACGACCTTTCACTCGTTGATGGTTTGGCAGATTGCTTAGACAAAGGGGTTGTTTGCAGCAATTACACCGACCCTGAACATACCTGGAACGTAATACAAGACTTTAAGGGCGGTACGGCACTTTTTACACAACCTACCACCCCGATAAAATGCGGTGGGGCTCCCCAAAAAATAATGTATTTGGCGGAAAGTCATTTTCGAAAATCAGCAGTCCGAAATAACACAAAGGTTGTTTTTGCAACAGCCGGTGGGGTCATCTTTGGCGTCAAGCCGATAGCGGATACCCTAATGAATGTCGTAGACCGCAAAGATATCCACTTGCGCTTTGGTCATCAACTCAAACGCATCGATGGTAAAAAGAAAATCGCTTGGTATGCACTAGCGGACAATCAAAAACTTTACAACGAAAAAAACATAACAATAGATCATGAAGAAGGACTTGTCGGGATTCATTTTGATATGTTGCATACAGCACCTCCCTCTGTAGCCCCTAAATTTGTTCAAGACTCAGCTCTTGCTAACGAGTCGAAATGGATGTCTGTAGACCACGAAACATTACAAAACAAACAGTTTCCCAATGTGTTTGGTTTAGGAGATGTTGCTGCCTTGCCTACCGCCAAAACAGGTGCTGCTATTCGCAAACAGGTGCCTATCGTTGTGGATAATATTCAGAAACTGATCCAAGAAAACACGATTGGAACAATGGCTTATAATGGCTATTCCTCTTGCCCACTTGTAACCGACTATGGTAAAATGGTACTTGCAGAATTTGATTATGACAACAATTTTATTCCTGACCCGAAGTTAAAGCAACTCTTGATTAAAGACAGTTCCAAAGAACACTGGCGCTTGTGGATGCTTAAAAAATACATGCTTCCCTATTTGTACTGGAATAAAATGATGAAAGGGATTAATGTTTAATTAATCCCTTTCCATCAGGTCAGGAGCACTTCTGTAGTGTCGTAACTGCTAATGCTTTTGATTCGCGTTAAAACCTTTTCTACTTCGGTAGTTTGGCCTTAACACTCTTTGTTGGCCCTCACTTCTTTACTGAATCGTTTCGAAATCATTCTTGTAAAGCGTATGCCTGCTACGAATCAGGCCTTGGGACTTGCCATTATGAAAGCCATAGAAGGCCCCTAAACCAGCACCTCTATTATTCCTACTGTGGGTTTTTCGCTGATGAAAAGTACCTTAAAACTGTTTTGACATTAATTATAAAAACAAAATGACGACTGTCATCACAATTCCTGCCAACGAAAAATAGAGCCCTTTTTTAAAGACATCGGTATGAGGCAAAAACATCCAAAAGGAAGAGACCACAAAAAAGAGCAAGGAGGCCCCAAAAAATATATTAAGCCAATAAATGGGACTGTAGGTAGTTGCCTTGTGTAATTTAATCAGCTTGTCGAGAAGGAATGGGTATTCCTTTTTGGTTTGACGAGCGATTCCGGTTTGGCTATTATAACTTCCCCCATCAAAATAAAAAGAAGAGTCCTCTGCAGTAAAGGATAGTTCTTTTTCGAGCCCAAGACTTTCTTTTACTTCCTCTTCGGTTAAATTGGTAGAGAGCTTACTCTCCACTATTTTATCTTGCTTAAAAGAATCTGTTTTTCTGAAGATAAGGACCGTTCCGCTAACCGCATATACAGCCATAATTCCGACTAAATAGAAACCCAAATAACGATGCCATACTCTCATTTTTTGATTCAACCCACTCATCTCGATTTATTTAAATTCATTCTAGATTGCAAAATTATAAAAAGAGACCAATTGAACAAGCAATTGTCTTATTTGTGCAGCCCACTTTTGGGATTAGAAAAAATAACAGGAAATGACTATATTTGTTGGATAAAATTTTGACAACAGATATAGAAACAAATGAAACAAACAATCAACTTTGGTATTGCCTTTTTATTTTTAGTATCAGGTTCCATGCTGTTTGCACAAACTGAAGAGAACCCTTGGGCTGTTAGCATTGGTGCTAACATTGTAAGCATTCAGGATGACGCCGTAGATGCAGGAGCCTCTTTCGGTGTACCCGCCGTAAGTTTAAGCCGATACATAGCAGGTGGTTTTTCTATTGGGGCGCAATACGCTTCAAACAATATAAAAGAAGCAGCTTCTAACGGGGATGACTTAGGGTACTATTCTTTAGATGGTGTTGTAAAATACAACCTTGGCAAAAGTGACAAAGTACTTCCTTACCTCTTTGCAGGATACGGTTTCACAAACTTTAGTGAGGGTGATACTGACAGCGATGCTGCATTCCCTTCTACTGAAGTATCAAGAACGGTTCTTGGTGGTGCTGGTGTCAATGTACGTTTAACAGACAACCTTAACGCTAATGTAAGCGCTTCCTACAGATCTTCATCTGAAAACTACGCCTACAATCACCTTCAACACACCGTTGGTGTTAATTATGTTTTTGGTGCTAACGATGCCGACAAAGATGGTGTTTCGGATGAAAAAGATGTTTGTCCAGATATTCCTGGTTTAAAAGAATTCGACGGATGTCCTGATACAGATGGTGACGGTATCCCTGATAACAAAGATGCCTGTCCAGAAGAAGCTGGTAAAGCAGCATTAAATGGATGTCCAGATGCCGATAACGATGGCATTGCTGATGCTGAAGATGCGTGTCCAAACGCTGCTGGTTCAGCCGAAATGAACGGTTGTCCTGATAGCGATGCTGATGGTGTTGCTGACAAAGACGACAATTGCCCTAATGAAGCTGGAGCTATGGAGAACAATGGTTGTCCATGGGCAGATTCTGATAATGATGGAGTTATTGATAAAGACGATGCTTGTCCAAACGAAGCTGGTGACGCAGACAACAATGGTTGTCCCGCTAATCCAAAAGCACTAATTGATATGCTAGCCAATGAAAATACAGTTGTTTATTTTACTGCTAGTAGCGCTTCTATTTCTGGAGATGCCACTTCTTTAATCAACTCAATCGCTGAGATGTTGAAAAAATACCCAACTTCAAAGATTAATGTTAACGGCCATGCTTCAAGCGATGGTAGTAAAGCATACAATCAAAAACTATCTGAGCAAAGAGCAAATGCTGTCAAGGCAGCTCTTGTTGCCAGTGGTATTGATGAAGCTAGAATTAATGCTGTTGGATACGGTGAAGACAAACCTTCTAATTCCAATGGCACCATGAAAGGGAGAGCGGCTAACAGAAGAGTAGACTTTGATAGAAAAGTTGACATCTCTGTTCAATAGTCCCTACAACACCCCCTATAAAACCTCTCTTCGGAGAGGTTTTTTTTTGACCTATTGCGAAATTAAAATAGGTTTAGCATCTTTATAGAAACTAAATTATTCAGCTTATGAAATCCCTCCAATACTTTGCATTTCTTCTTATGATAGGTCCACTAATGACCGCTCAAAAAAGAGAACTACCCGTTGACACACTCGTTAAGACGGTACACACAACTCTTATAAAAGGAAAGAAAGTAAATTACGAAGCCCATACAGGCACACAAGCTGTTTGGGATGAAGACGGAAACCCTATTGCTAGTTTGTTTTTTACCTATTACAGAAGAACCAATGGCGCTTCCGTTGCGAATAGACCCCTGATATTTTCATTCAACGGTGGACCTGGGTCTGCTTCTGTTTGGATGCATTTAGCATATACAGGGCCTCGTATATTAAAAATTGATGATGAGGGCTACCCAGTTCAACCTTATGGATTTAAAAGCAATCCCTACTCTATTCTCGATGTCGCTGATATTGTATTTATTAACCCAGTAAATACTGGCTACTCTCGTGTAGTTGGAGAGATGGACGCGAAAACACAACAACAAAAATTCTTTGGCATCAATCAAGACATAAGCTATTTAGCGGAATGGCTCAATACGTTTGTTTCAAGAATGAACCGCTGGGAATCGCCTAAATATTTGATTGGAGAGAGCTATGGCGGAACCCGTGTTATGGGATTGGCACATCGACTTCAAAACAAGCAATGGATGTACTTAAACGGTGTTATTCTTGTATCCCCTGCTGACTACAAAGTAATCCGCGTAGGAGGCCCTGTTTCCTCTGCCCTTAACTTGCCCTATTTTACAGCGGCAGCTTGGTACCACCAAAAACTACCTGAGGTACTTCAACAAAAGGATCTGCTGGAAGTACTGCCACAAGCTGAAGATTTTGCTGTAAACAGACTCATCCCTGCCTTAGCAAAAGGAGGATTTATTCAAAATGAAGAGCGTGCTGAAATGGCAGCACAGATGGCTTTTTATTCTGGCTTGTCCCAAAAGGAAATTCTGCAACACAATCTTGATGTCCCTACCTCCTACTTCTGGAAATCGCTTTTAAGAGAAGAAGGGAAAACAATCGGAAGATTAGATTCTCGCTATAAAGGCATCGATAAAAAAGAGGCTGGTATACGCCCTGATTTTAACGCTGAACTCACCTCCTGGTTGCATTCGTTTACACCAGCAATAAATCACTACATCAAAAAAGAGCTCAAATTCAATACAGATATCAAATACAATATGTTTGGCCCTGTTCGTCCCTGGGATGATTCTGATGACGATACCCGGGACGACCTTCGAAAAGCAATGGCGGCAAATCCGTATTTAAAAGTTTTGAATCAATCGGGCTATTACGACGGAGCTACCACTTATTTTAATGCCAAATACACCCAATGGCAAATTGACCCAAGTGGTAAAATGAAAGATCGGTTTTACTTTAAAGGATACAGAAGTGGCCATATGATGTACCTGAGAAAAGAGGATCTAATACAGGCCAATGAAGACTTGAGAGAATTCATTAAAAACTCAGCAGCCAACGGAAAATCCGCTCGTTATGACTGATTAGCGAACTTGGGAACGAAGCACTATAGCATGCAGCAATTTATTGGAAACCCTTTTTAAGTATACCCCAAGCTTCTCCTTTCTTCCAAAGGCTACTTCCCATTTTTTTTGCTCAATTGCACGAATGGCCTTTTTGACAAAAGGCTTTAAAGCTAAACCATTGGCTGTCGCAGGGTCATCCTTCCCCAACTGGGCCCCTTTTCCAGTAAGTGCATTGATCGTTACCTGAGTTTGCACGAAGCCTGGGCAAAGTAATGTAACCTCAATCCCGTCTTTCTGGTGCTCCATTCTCATCACGTCAAAAAAGCCGTGTAGTGCGTGTTTGGCGCCACAATAACCGGCTCTATAAGGAGATCCATATTTACCCATAACGCTGGTTACAACAACAAAATGCCCTTTTTTTTGAGCTATAAAATGGGGCAACAGTGCACGACTCAAAGCAAGGGTTCCCAAGTAATTGATTTTTAGCAAGCGTTCGAAAACAGCATAGTCCGTTTCTGCAATCAGACTTCGCTGACTGACTCCGCCATTATTGATCAAAACATCAATCTGTCCAAAAAATGACAGGGCCTTAGAAACAGTAGCTTCCGCCTCTTCAACCGCTTCTAAATCCAGCGGGAGAATGGCAATATCAGCAGTGGAAGAACACGCTTTTTTGACAGCTTCTAATTCTTTTTCCCTTCTTGATGAGAGAATGAGAGCGGTGTTTTCTTTTTCAGCATATTGCAATGCCATCTCCTTACCGATTCCTGAGGAAGCCCCGGTGATCCAAATAACTTTCGTCTTCACTAAAATTTATTTTTTGGGGTCTTTATAGTTCCCAACCCTCTCTGTATGTACGCGTGACAAACTGATTGGCCGCTTCAAGATTCGTGATTTTCATCGCCTCTCCATCCCATAAAAGTTTTTTACGCGCATAATAGTTCATTCGACCAGAGGCATTTTGTTCTCGCAAGAGATAGCTTCTAATGGCGATATTACCCATTAAAACAGTCTCTGTCAAAGGGCCTGCATAATCAAAGGAAGACGTTAATGCTTGGTGCTCGGCACTGTTAAAACCACCTACAATGGCATCAATCCATTTTCGCTGGTGTCCATACTCAGGCTCATCGGATTTTATTTTCGGTGCAGCTTGAGTTGGCTCTCCTGGAAGGTATAGTTTCGGGTTTAAGCCATAGACCCCCGTTGTAATAATCCCTTTCTCTCCGATCATCATAACTCCATTGTTACCCCCAGCTTCTCCTAAATCTTCGTTCGCTGGAATCAAATCCGGGTGACTCGGACGAATTCCACCATCTGTCCAGGTCATTTGAATAGGCAGTGGGTTGCTCTCCGTAGCCTCAAAGTTTAATACAACATGAGAAGAGGGAGGACAGCCATCAGGAAGATGCTCAGCCGTCCACATTTGACGATACACACTTCCGACACTACATTCTACCGCTGTGGGGTATTTTAATCCTAATGCCCGGAAGGGAACATCTATGATATGACATCCCATATCCCCTAAAGCGCCAGTTCCGTATTGCCACCAGCCTCTCCAGTTAAAAGGGTGCATTTCGGGTGTATAAGGGGTTTCTTTAGCAGGCCCTAACCACAAATCCCACTCCAAACCTTCGGGTTGCATACTCGCATTGGGTTGAGGCATCGGAATTCCTTGCGGCCAAACAGGACGATTGGTCCATACTTTAACTTCTGATATCGCGCCTATTACACCTGAGTTTACCCACTTTTGAACTTGCAATTGATCGGGATTCGAAGCGCCTTGATTTCCCATTTGAGTCACCACTTTTTGCTCCCGTGCCATTTCGGTTAACAGCCTTGCCTCTCTTACATTATGTGTTAAGGGTTTTTGAACATATACGTGCTTACCACGCGCCATTGCATAGGTAGCGGCAGCAGCATGTGTGTGATCTGGAGTTGAGATTGTCACCGCATCTATACTTTTTTCTGTATCGAGCATTTCTCGGAAATCTGCATAAAAATTGGCTTTTGGAAAATCCTTTCGCGAACGAAGAACATCGCCTACTGCGACCCCTTTGGTATCGACGTCACACAAACCGACTACTCTGACATTTTTGGGGAGTGCGGCATTGGCTAAATCTGATCTTCCTTTACCTCCAATACCCACTGCGGCAAGGGTAACGGTGTCACTCGGTGCTACATAACCAGGACCTCCTAATACGTGTCTTGGGACTATAAATAATGAGGAGGCAGCTGCGGCCTTCTTGATAAAATCTCTTCTGGAGTTTTTTGGCTGTTTTTTCATTCTTATTTGTTTTCAAAGAAAAAAGATAACCAAAAAAAACAATTTCAACTAGGGAACTAAAAAGCTTCCTTCCCAATTTGTTTTGCGTTCAAATAAAGTTCTGACATGATGAGGGCGTTTCAGCTTTAGACTCTCAATGGTATGCGCCTCAAACTCAAGCGCTACAAAGTGATTTTTATCCGCCTCATAGGCAATCTCTTCTGGATTGTTAATGGGGCTCCCTGGAGGATGAAGCGTCGTGTAGTCTTTCCGTGCAGCTGGGGGTAGTTGTGCGTATAATTTAGGATCTCTGGATTCTTTCGATAAGACTGCATCTACTTTGACTTGCCACAGTTTCTTGGGATCGTAGAAGAGCAAGCAAACCCGCATCTCCTCTTGTATGGCCTTCATTTTTTTAGAACGCTGATCTGTATAGATCGTAAAATGCAAGGATTCAGAATTAAAATCTCTTAATACCACCGTTCTCGATTCTACTCCATAGGAACTCGAAAAAGTACTCAATACAAAATACCGAAAGGGATGCTTTTTTTGATATTTTGAACGGACCCACTGCTCTTTGACCTGAGAAAATATTTCACTCAACATTAGCGGTTCTATTTTGCATCAGCCAGGTTTTTGCTCGCAACTGAGAATTAAGGGATATGTCTTTCCAAAAAAGATTAATATCAGCAAAATGATAACTCTTTATAAAGGAAAGAAACAAACGTGCTGGAACCTTTGGAACACTCGACCATAACATGCCGTTTGTTTTTTCTACGGACACACTTTGGGGATAGATTTTCAAATTGCGATACAGCACCCCCTTGTGTTCGGTTTCAGTTGTTGCCTTTGAAGCATCCCATGAAATAGGGTTCGTAGTAACCCCTCCTTTGTACCATTTGTCAAAATCTTTAGGAAGCTTGTTTTTCTTATAGGTATTCCAACTGACAAAACCGCCAGTGGATTCGGGAGTTTCCATTGGTAATACTGTTTTAAATTCGTCAGGAGCAACCTTTGTCCCAATCAAATAAGCGGCTACTAATTGCTTTTGTAAAGGCTTGTTATCAAAAAACTCTTTTACCAATCGTTTTGCATGCATACTTCCCTGACTATGAGAAGCGATGATTATTCCATTTCCTGAATTGTGATGTTGCAGGTAATATTGAAAAGCTGCTTTTATATCTGAGTAAGCAAGTTCCCAGGCAGGCTTCCCTTTTTGATCATAAGGGGGAACAAATACTCGATAATGTGTTTGCCGGTAAAAAGGAACAAATAAACGCCCTGAGTTGGCCCATGCAGAGGCTTGGTATTGAACGGTAGACGCTAAAACTTGTTTTCGAGTTTCACTGTCGTATACATCCGCATTCCATGCTTTTTCTTTTGAATCTGTCAATAGTGTTGGGTATAGGAAAAATACATCAACGCCTTCAATCGGATCTGGGATCCCCACTACAGAACGCAATTCTTCAGGAGGGTTGTCGGGCAGGACAGCCCAGCTTTGAGGCTCCTTGTAATGGGGAGCTTGGGGGGTGGTCACCTCCTCAAAAGCAACAGAGGAGTAAGTTGTTTTACACCCATAAAAAAAGGGAAGGATCATAAGTCCTAGAAGTGTTGTCAAGGATATTTTTATTTTCATAGCATCGCAAAAGTAAAGAAATTAAAAAATCTAGTTTTGAAGGTCAGCGACTTCCCCTTATCTTTAGAAAAAATAAGAACGGAAAATCTTCTTCTATAGGCGCCGCAGAATAAAACGCTCAGCTGAAAATCATTTTCCTACAGAACTATGAAAAACTCAAACATACAACCGATGAAAAATTCTCTTTATGCGTTCGCAATTCTAGTAGCCAGCTTTACCATGTCATGTGAAGAAGCTCCTAAAAAGAAAAAAGAAAATACGGAAAACGCAACATTGCTGACCCCTAAGAAAAGCGTAGCCATCAACCTTAACGCCAAAAGTGGCTCAGAGACCTCAGGAATGGTTTCATTTGAAGAGACAGATAGCGGTGTGAAAATGGTAGCCCATATTAATGGGTTAGAACCTGGTATGCATGCTATTCATATCCATCAAAAAGCAGATTGTAGTTCCGAAGACGGAAAATCCTCAGGAGGACATTGGAACCCTACTTTTAAAAACCACGGTGCCTGGGGGGATGAAGCCGGTTATCACAAAGGTGATATCGGAAATTTTACAGCCAACGAAGAGGGACACGGCATGATTGAATTTCAAACCGATGAATGGTGTTTGGGTTGTGATGATGACACTAAAAACATACTGGGCAAAGCCATTATTGTCCATCAAGGAAAAGACGACATGGTCTCACAACCTTCTGGTGCTGCAGGGGCAAGAGTCAGCTGCGCCGGCATCATAGAATAAGTTAGAAATCGTACTGACGGGTTTTGTTCAGCTTTTCTTGTTCTTCTATTTCTTCTTGACTTAGCACTTTTAAAAAAGACGGGTGCTGTTCAATCGCGAATTCTATTTTCTCGATTATAGAGTCTATTGATTCCGATTCGTAATCGATTTCTAATGGCTCCTTGATTTGCATGGACTGAAGGATGCCTCTTTTTTTAATCAACAAACCTTTTTTATCAAAAGAACGTCTAAACCCGTCAATAACAATAGGAATTACAATGGGCTTGTATTTCTGAATAATATAGGCCGTTCCTTTCCGAATTGGCTTAAAAGGTTTGGTTGTCCCCTGGGGGAAGGTGATCACCCATCCATCGTCCAATGCCACACCAATGTTTGAGATATCGGACATTTTTACGGGCCTGTTTACATTCTTTCCTGATTCACGCCAAGTTCGTTCGATAGAAACAGACCCAGCATAAGCTAAAATTCTTGGCAACAAACCGGCCTTCATTGTTTCCTTAGCCGCAACATAATAAAGGTTCAGCTTAGGATTCCAGATGTAACCGATATTCTTTATGGAATCTATTCGCCCTTTTAAACTGGCATTAAAGACGTGAAACATAGCGACCACGTCAGCAAAATAGGTTTGATGATTGGAGATGAAAAGTACATTCCTGTCCGGTAAGTCCTTGATAATCTCTGAACCTTCAATTTGAAGTGCGTTAAAGCCCCTATACCGCCGATGGGTCATAAAACCCATATAACGGATAAGCCACTTTTTAAGAAGTAAATAATGCCCAAAAGGGTTTTTTTGAAACAGGTACATTTTCTAAAATCATTCAAATATAGAAACTTTAGACTTCTTTAAACCTATTCTTTAGTGGCTATCGAAAAATGTGTTTATTTTGAAAAATATGATAAAAACGATAGCACCCTTTCTATTTATTCTTTTTCTGGGTTGTCAAAGTAAGACGCCACAGAAAAAGAGTCCAATAAAGAAAGACCCCAATAGTATCCAAAAAGTCAACGCTTCAACCCCCCAAAAGCAATCCCGTTTTGAACCCCTTACCGATAAAACAGCAATCCCCTTCTTTTTTGAATACGAGAAAAAGAATCCTGAAACGCTCGTACGCATTGAAACTCAATTTGGAAATATCGATCTTGAACTCGACCCAGAAAAACCCTATCACCGTGCCAATTTCATTTTTTTAATCAAGAATCGCTATTTCGATGGAACCCTTTTTCATCGGGTTGTCCCAGGATTCATCATCCAAGGAGGCGCTTCGGACAATGCCAAGGTAATGCGTAAAAGAAGAGAACTCGGACGGTATCTTATTCCCGTTGATGCTGCGAAAACAGATCGGCACCACAGAGGGGTCATTTCCATGCCTAGCAGTGAGATTGACAATCCGTATAAATTGGCTTCTCCCTATGAATTTTTTATTGTACAACAAACCCCAGGGGCCTACCATTTGGACGGGAATTACACTCCATTTGGGAAAGTTATACGGGGAATGGATGTCGTGGATAAAATCAATCAAGTAAAAACGGATAAAAGAGAAATGCCCCTTATAAATGTTAGTATGAAGATGAAGATATTAAAATAAGTATTTCCTATTTAAAGAATACAAATAGGGATAATTAAACACAATTATTTTCAATTCAAGAGTCCTTTATAAGTTATTCTTATTAATTTTGTAACAACAATAATAAATCATGACACTTACCCAGCTTCGCTACCTACTTTCTGTCGCCGAACACGGCAATTTTACTGCAGCAGCAGAAAAATCTTTTGTCACTCAGCCCACCTTAAGCATGCAAATTCAAAAACTTGAAGAAGAGCTAGAGGTCAAAATTTTCAATCGCAACACCAAACCTATAGGCTTAACCACCATAGGTCGCACAATTGTTTCACAAGCCAAAATAATTTTACAAGAGGCGCAAAGAATGGAGGATGCCGTTGCGCAAGAAAAAGGGGTCGTTGCCGGTATTTTCCGCCTGGGCATCATTCCCACCGTAATGCCTACGTTGCTCCCTATGTTTTTAACAAATTTCATCAATAGATACCCAAAAGTTTCCCTCAAAATCGAAGAACTGACTACGGAAAACATTATTGAGCGCCTCAACAATGGTCAATTGGACGCGGGCATCGCTGCCACTCCGCTTTACGATGCAACCATCTTAGAGAAACCCCTATTTTATGAACCCTTCGTTGCTTTTCTACCCAAAGATCACCCTCTCAATAAAGAAGACCAAATCGAAGTCGACGAATTGCAACACAATGATATATTAGTGCTAGAAGATGGACACTGCTTTAGAAATCATGTCCTTAACCTTTGTCAAGCAAATAAAAGCTCCAAGAAATTTGGCTTAAAAAGTGGAAGCTTTGAAACCTTGATCAACCTAGCAAATCAAGGATTGGGGATGACACTACTACCCTATTTGCACACCTTAGATCTTAATGCTAAACAGAAAGAGCAACTCAAAAATTTCCCAGAACCTGCCCCTGCGAGGGAGATCAGCATCATCCATAGTAAAAGTCAGCTAAAACTCCCGGTCATTGAGGCACTCCGCAATACAATCACAGGAGTCGTTAGAGGCGCCATCAAATTTGACAACTTCAAAATAATAGAGCCTCGCATTCAATAAGACTTACTTTTAAGCAGTAGACAAAAATAATATAGTACTATGTATTGCATAGTTCTATTTTTTATTTATATATTTGCAATGCCATATAGCTTACACTTATGAATCTGGAAAACACAAAAGCACAAATGCGAAAAGGAATACTAGAATTTTGCATTCTTTCTATTCTAAAATCCGAAACTAAATACGCATCCGAAATTCTAGAGAGCTTAAAAAAAGCTGAGATGCTTGTGGTGGAAGGGACATTATACCCCCTACTAACCCGTTTGAAAAATGCTGAATTACTAGAATATCGGTGGGAAGAATCCACTTCTGGCCCTCCTAGAAAATACTATCAAATCACAGCACAAGGAACCCAAATGTTACAAGAACTTAACCTGTCCTGGCAATCGCTTCAAAAGGCGGTTACTCTACTATTAAAATCCAAATAAACCATCATGAATAAGACCATCGATATCAACCTTGCCGGCGTTTTTTTTCATATCGACGAAACTGCCTACACACGCTTAAAAAACTATTTAGAGGCCCTTCGCGCTACCTTCCAAAACACAGAAGGAAAAGAAGACATTTTAGCGGATGTAGAAGCTCGTATCGCCGAATTGTTAAATGACCGCAAGGCAAACAAAGACCAAGTTATTGAAGAAGAAGACATACAAGCAGTCGTCAAAATTCTAGGACAACCCGAAGACTTTGTTCTTGAGGAGGAGGATGCTTCCACTAGCAGCGCTGCCAAAAAATTATTCCGGGATGCTGAGGACTCTTATGTTGGAGGCGTTGCTTCTGGCTTGGCACACTATTTTGGGCTAGATACAGGCTGGCTTCGTATCATTTGGGTCCTTTTGGCTTTTTTTAGCGGCGGCAGCTTTGTACTCATATACATTCTCTTTTGGATTTTAATCCCGGAAGCCAAAACTACTGCTGAAAAATTACAGATGAAGGGAGAACCTGTCACAGTGGGAAATATTGAAAAAAAAATCAAAGAAGAAGTTCACAATCTTGCTGACAAAGTGAAAAATGTCGATTACGAAAAAGCAGGCGCTACTTTAAAAAAAAAGTCAAAAAGTTTTTTCGACAACTTGGCATCAGTCGCCCTATCGTTGATTAAAATCACCGGAAAATTAATTGGGATTGGACTTATCTTGATTGCTTCCCTTGCTCTTTTTGGGATCTCAATCGGCTTTATCGTGACCAATGTAGTTAGCTGGATTAGTGAATTTCCTTTTGACTTTATTGATGTAGCCTTATTGCAAAACATTCCCCTATGGATCTTATTAATCCTCCTTTTTTGCCTCGTGGGAATACCTATGATATTCCTCCTCATTGTAGGAATTAAATTAGTAGCTCCTACCTCAAATCCTTTTGGATTTTGGGGGCGCATGGTTCTTTTTGGGATTTGGTTATTGAGTTTTATAAGTATGGTTGTATTGGGAACTGTGGAAGCGAAATCCCATATGTTTTCCTACCAAGCTACGGAGAATTACAATCGAGCTATTGCTGTTAACGACACGCTATTCATCACTTCAAATCCCGTCCCTGATTTTAAAGCGCGCTTCACGAACTCAAGTGACTTCGATATCGTCGTAGATGAAAATGGAGACAAACAAATTTTACTTGAAAATGTGCGACTGAATATAGAAGGGACCGATAGAGACTCTCTTTACATAAGCGTGCAAAAAGAAGCAAACGGCGCTTCCTTTGCTCGTGCCAAAAGAAATGCTCAAGAGATTGCCTACACCTCTAATGTAGACGCCCATAAAGTTTTATTAAACACGTACCTGACAAGCCCACAGTCAACAAAATTTAAAGACCAAGAAGTAGCAATAAGCCTGTACATACCAAAGGGACAACTTTTCCGAATTGATGATTCTTTGCTGCCTATCTTAAGCAGCAATATCGCCAACGATCAAAATTATATACGTAGAGGCTTGACCGGCCATATCTGGAAAATGAGTGATACTCAATTACTTTGCATGGATTGTGAATCAAAATAACCCCTTCTAATTCCCTCTTTATAAAAAGGGAAAAACGGTTTGCAAACTATCTAATTAACGCTATCTTTGGCGCACTTTTCGGGGTGTAGCGTAGCCCGGTCATCGCGCCTGCTTTGGGAGCAGGAGGTCGCAGGTTCGAATCCTGCCACCCCGACTAGTTTTTTACCCCTTTTTTTACGGGATGTGGCGCAGCCTGGTAGCGCACACGCATGGGGTGCGTGGGGTCGCAGGTTCAAATCCTGTCATCCCGACTTAAACCATCCTAAGCGATGGTTTTTTTTTATGCCAAATTCAACGTATTTTCGATAAAATTCAAACTTGTTTATGAAAAGATTTTCGCTCTTATTTGGATTCCTTTCGATGTCCTTTTTGGTTGCCTGTGCGCAAGAAAATACACCTCCAATTCAAACCCCAACTGAAACAAATTACACCCTTGAAACAGTAGTTGACGGATTCGATATTCCTTGGGGACTCGCCTTTATCAATGAAAATGAGTTTTTGGCTACTGAAAAGTCGGGTATTCTTTACTATGTCTCAAATGGTCAAAAAAAAGAAATCAAAGGACTTCCACCCGTTTATGTCAGAGGCCAAGGAGGTCTTCTAGATGTAGCCTTGGATCCGGATTATAAAAACACAGCCCGAATATTCTTTACCTCTGGAGTCAATATCGAAGGGGATAAGGGAGGGAATACAGCGCTCTACAGTGCACGCTTAACCAAGGAATTGACCCTAGAAAATCTTCAATTATTATACAAAGCGGTTCCCAACACAAAAACAGCCCAACACTGGGGATCTCGGATTGTATTCGACAAAGAAGGACATGTGTACTTTACGGTTGGAGATCGAGGAAACCGAGAAGTCAATCCACAAGACATTACAAAAGATGGCGGTAAAGTATACCGATTGCACTTAGATGGAAGTATTCCCAGTGACAATCCCTTTGTAGGAAAAGATGAGGCTAAAGAAGCCATTTATTCTTTCGGACATCGAAACCCTCAGGGAATGGTCGTTCACCCTCAAACAGGTGCAATATGGGCACACGAACACGGACCTAGAGGGGGTGATGAAATCAACATCATCAAAGCAGGCACTAATTATGGTTGGCCTACCATTACCTATGGTATCAATTATAGCGGCACCTCTATCACCGACAAAACGGAGTCACCCGGACTGGAACAGCCTTTCTACTATTGGGTGCCTTCTATTGCACCTAGTGGTATGGCATTTGCTTCTTCGGCCTATCCCGAATGGGAAAACAGCCTTTTGGTAGGCTCCCTAAAATTTGAATATTTAGAACGCTTGAAAATTCAAAATAACAAGGTTGTGAAAAGAGAAAAAATAGCAGACGGTATCGGTAGAGTTCGCAATATCGTAACAGGGCCGGATGGACTACTATACCTTGGAGTTGAGGGCAAAGGGATTGTTAAAATAGTACCCAAAGGATGAGGTTTACAGCCCTTTTAGCAAGCGTACTATACGGATTGATACTTGGATTTCTCTTCCAAAACAAGCCTCTTGAACAAAGTATTGAGGACGGCGCCCTTATTTACAAAGACTTTTGCCTGCAATGTCATATGGCAAAAGGAGAAGGTGTTCCGGGAAGTTTTCCACCCCTAGCCCAATCTGACTATTTGAAAAACAAGCTGGTTAAAAGCATTCAAGCAGTAAAATATGGAATGCGAGGCCCCATAACCGTAAATGGAGAAGCTTATGACGGGCTAATGATAGCCCAAGGCTTAGACGATGAGGAAGTCGCAGATGTCATGAATTATATTCTTAATAATTGGGGAAATAAAGCTGAAAAGCAGATATTTGAAGAGGAAGTAAGCGCCATTGCCAAACCGTAATACATTCATGTTTCAAAAGCTTTTACGATTTGTTCTTAAAAAGTCAAGACTTCCCTACCTACTACTGGGTATTGGATTTTTGATATGGATGCTCTTTTTAGATACCAATTCGTTTGTGATCCACAACGAGTTAAATCAGGAGATTAAAGAACTAAACGCTCAAAAAGAACAGCTTATCCAAGAAATAGACAAAGACGCTTCAGCCATCAAGCAACTTCAAAATATTGACAGTTTAGAGAAATTTGCACGCGAAAATTACTTGCATAAAAAAGAAAATGAATCTATTTATCTCATTGAGTTTAAAGACAGTATCCGCACTCCTTAGACGATCTTTATAAAGCGTTGAAAAAATGAGAAGCACTAATTTCTTTAAAGCAGTAAGAAGTCGTATTTTGCTTTCTAAAGCCAGTATTTATGGGTAAAATCATCGCCGTAGCAAATCAAAAGGGAGGTGTGGGCAAAACCACTACTGCTGTCAACTTGGCCGCAGCCCTGGGGATATTAGAAAAGAACGTTTTGCTGATCGATGCCGACCCACAGGCGAATGCTACTTCTGGACTTGGATTTGAAGTCAACGAACAGGAAAAAACCACCTATCAATTATTAGAGCACAGCAGCACGGCAGAGGAAGCTATTTTAAAAACCAATAGTCCCAATCTCGATTTAATCCCTTCGCATATCGATTTAGTAGCGGCAGAAATTGAGCTAGTTGATAAAAAGAAACGGGAATTTATGCTGCGAACAGCATTAGACCCCATCAAATCTTCTTACGACTATATTTTGATAGACTGTGCCCCTTCACTAGGGTTGATAACCCTGAATGCTTTGACTGCTGCAGACGCTGTCATTATTCCGATTCAATGTGAATATTTTGCATTAGAAGGCTTGGGCAAACTTCTCAATACCATCAAAAGCGTTCAGAAGATTCACAACCCCTCACTAGATATAGAGGGCTTACTATTAACAATGTATGACTCCCGTTTGCGATTGTCAAATCAAGTTGTTGAAGAAGTCAATAAACACTTTGGGGAAATGGTTTTCAAAACCTTAATCCAACGTAACATTCGCCTAAGCGAGGCCCCAAGTTATGGTGAAAATATTATTGCATATGATGCAACCAGTAAAGGAGCAGAAAATTATCTGGCTCTCGGCAATGAAATAGTAAAAAAGAATAAAGGCTGATCGATGGCAAAATCAACAAAAAAGATGGCTTTGGGGAAAGGACTCTCTGCCATTCTAAAAGATCCTGATCTAAAAGCTGCAGCTACCTCCTCAGCTAGTTCTAACACTGTACTGGGAAGTGTTATTGAAATCCCACTTACGCAAATCACAGAAAACCCTTTTCAGCCCAGGACAAACTTTAATGAAGAGAAGCTGAGAGAATTGGCTGCTTCTATTCGTGAATTAGGGGTTGTACAGCCTATTACCGTTCGAGAAATGGGTCCTAATGAGTATCAGCTAGTAGCCGGAGAACGACGTTTTAGAGCTTCTAAATCGATACAATTGGAATCGATTCCGGCTTTTGTTCGCACAGCAAATGATCAAGAATCTTTGGAGATGGCATTGGTTGAAAACATCCAGCGTCAAGACTTAGACCCGATAGAAATTGCACTCTCCTATCAACGCCTTATTGAGGATATTAAATTAACCCAAAACCAATTGAGCGAAAGAGTTGGTAAAAAAAGATCTACAGTCACCAACTACTTGCGTTTATTAAAACTCGATCCTATTATCCAAACAGGCATGCGAGATGGTTTTGTCTCTATGGGACACGGCCGAGCGCTTATTAATATTGAGGATACTGATGTCCAATTGGGGATTTATGAAAACATCATCTCCAAAGGATTGTCGGTTCGTGCTACGGAAGAGCTGGTAAAGAAAACAAAGTCAGAACCTGAAGTTTTCCCTATTAAAGAAACTCCCTCATCCGCCATTAATCCAGAATGGTTGGAAAGCTTTCAGAACTTTTTTGATGAAGGAGTCAAAATCAAGGTGGACACAAGCGGAAAAGGGAATATCCAAATTCCATTCGACTCCTTTGATAGGGTGGAGAAATGGATTGAAAAAATGAAAAAGTGAAAAAACTCTTTTTCCAAACAGCAATTGTTATTATCTGTTTAGGATCCTATTCAGTATGGGGACAAGCAGATAGCTTGTCTATTGAAAAAATATCTCGAAAACAAAGGCTCATTGCCAACCCGCTGACTCCCTCAAAAGCCGCTTTTTACTCAGCTGTATTTCCAGGCATGGGACAGGCTTATTTAGGACAATACTGGAAACTACCGCTCGTTTACAGTGCAATAGGGGCTTCTGCCTACTATTATAAGATCAATAACGACGAGCTTCTTAAATACAGAACTGCCTACAAAAGAAGACTTGCAGGCTATTTTGACGATGAGTTTACAGAGATTATTCCCGAACGAGAAAAACTATTGGAAGGAATGCGGTTTCACCAACGGTATAAAGACATTGCCTTTATCTTTATTGTAGGCACCTATATGCTTAATATTTTAGAAGCGAATGTAAGTGCGCACTTACTGCAATTTAATGTCAATGATCAATTGAGTGTTAGACCTCATTTTGAACATGATTTTTTGCGCTCTCAGAATCAAGTCGGTCTTCATGTTAATGTCACCTTTTGAAAATAAAAGTTTCTGTTATGCTGTGTAAAAAATCAAGTAGTCACTGTACCATCAACCTCAATACTACACTATGAAAATAGCCCTTCTCGGATATGGACGGATGGGGAAAGCCATCGCTTTAATGGCAAAAGATCGGGGGCATGAGATTGTGGCTATTGTAGACCCTCATGCTTCAGAAGGGAATTTGGAAGAAGCAGAAGTAGCCATTAATTTTAGCATTCCCGATGCTGCAGTGAACAATATTAGAAGTGCGCTAGCACTCTCTATCCCTGTAGTTAGTGGTACAACAGGTTGGTTAGCACACAAAGCTTCAGTGGATGCTTTCTGTCTTGAAAAAAACACAGCCTTTTTATATGCCTCAAACTTTAGCATTGGGGTCAATTTATTTTTTGCCCTCAATAGTAAATTAGCCCAACTGATGGGTTCCCAAACAGACTATAAGGTGAAAATGGAGGAAATCCACCACATTCATAAATTAGATGCCCCTAGCGGTACGGCTATCAGTTTAGCAGAAGCTATCATTCAGCATACAGACTACCAAAAGTGGGCTCTTGACACTGAAAATGAAGCTCAAAAAACACTTCCTATTAAGGCGATTCGTGATGGAGAAGTTCCCGGAACACACAGCGTCGTGTATCAAAACAACATCGACTCCCTTTCCATCCGACACGAAGCTTTTACAAGAGAGGGCTTTGCTCTTGGAGCGGTCATTGCGGCGGAATGGATTCTAGATAAAAAGGGTATTTTTGACATGAAAGATGTATTAAACCTTTCCGAAATTTAAATGACCTATTCATAGTGATTATTAATTTGAACATAAAATTATGACCTGGACTGGCTGGCTTGCCCTCTTTGTATTCGCCAATGGCATTCACTTTATAAGCACTTGGAAATTATACCAAGCCGCAGGGAAAAAAGCCTGGGAGGCTGCCGTCCCTATTTATAATGCCATTGTTCTAATGGAAATCATTCACCGCCCACGTTGGTGGACATTGCTGATGCTAATCCCCATCATCAATTTAATCATCATACCCGTTATTTGGGTAGAAACCTTGCGGAGTTTTGGATTCAACAGCAATAAAGACACAGCTGCCGTTTTACTCACCGCAGGTCTCTATACAGCGACTAAAAATTATGGAGGAGAACTGCACCACATAAAAGACCGTAGTTTGACTCCGCGTACCGCTTTTGGGGAGTGGGTAAGCTCCGTTCTTTTCGCAGTTGTAGCCGCTACTTTGGTGCATACTTATATTATGCAGCCCTATATTATTCCGACCGGATCCTTAGAAAAAACTCTTCTTATTGGAGATTTTCTCCTCGTCAGCAAGTTTCATTATGGCTCTCGAGTTCCGATGACAACGGTATCGTTTCCAATGGTTCACGACACCCTTCCTTTCTTCAAAATCCGTTCTTATCTCAAGAAACCGCAACTCCCTTATCTTAGATTACCCGGTTTAGAAAAAATTGAACGCAATGAAATTGTTGTTTTTAGCTGGCCAGCGGATACGGTTAGACAATTTTTTGTGAAAGAAGCTGGAGTACGTAAACCCATTGACAAAAAATCCAACTATGTAAAAAGATGTGTCGGTATTCCAGGAGATACTCTTCAAATCATCAATGGCTTCGTTCATATTGATAGCAAGAGAACACAACTCCCTGATCGTGCCAGAGTTCAATATGTTCATACAATACTAAATGAAAAAGGCCTCTCTGCACAAAGTTTACTCAATGCAGGATATAAAGATTTCACCCGTACCTACAAAGTCAAAAATATTACACAGCAAAGCTTTACAGCACTTCGCCCCTACATATTGGGGACACAAGGAAGCAGCGTTGAGGATTTTAAATTAATCACCAACAGCAAAGGCTTGCCACTTGATGTGGTTCGGGATTTACGCTTGCAAGTAACAGAAGTACTAGAGAGAGAACGACAACTTACACTGACCCTTAAAGAAGCTGAAAAGCTATCAAAAGAATCCTGGATTGACACGGTCGTTCGAAAAAATCAAGTAGCGAGAATCCCCACTACCAACTTTTTTCCAAACAGCCTTCCTTACGACTGGAACGAAGATAATTTCGGTCCCCTAGTAATCCCCAAAGCAGGTATGAAAATTCGCCTTAGTACGGAGAACTACCCTCTTTACAAAAAGATCATACGGGAATACGAACAGAACGATTTTGTCAAAAAAGGGGAAGCATTCTATCTCAATGGAAAAGAAACGAAAGACTATACCTTTCAACAGGATTATTATTGGATGATGGGCGACAACAGACACCGATCAGAAGACAGTCGTTACTGGGGATTTGTTCCTGCCGATCATATTGTTGGAAAACCGGTTTTTATTTGGTTTAGTATAGAAGGGATTAACGATGGAATTAAAAACTGGCGAATTCGCTGGGATCGACTCTTTACTACAGTTGGCCTAGAGGGAAAACCCCGCTCTTACTTCCCTCATTTTTTAGTGGTCTTAGCCCTCTATCAAATCTTTAGCTGGTACCGAAGACGAAAAGCTAAAAAAGAAGTTGCATGACCCCAGTATTGGTACCCGCCTATGCTCCTCCTGTTGCCTACTTTTCTTGGTTGCTGCAACAAGAGAAAATAAGGTGGGTCAAAGACAGTCACTACAAAAAACAAACCTACCGGAATCGCGCCTATATATATGGTGCCAATGGAAGACTTACTTTAACAGTACCCATATTGCATAGCAAGAACAAAAGCCATCAAAAAGAAAATGAGGTCCTAACCGATCCTTATGCAGACTGGCAGCAATTGCATTGGAAGTCGCTGCAGTCAGCCTACCGCTCCTCTCCTTTTTTTGAATTTTACGAAGAGTATCTAGCGCCATTTTACCATCAAGACAACCCTTCATTATACGATTTCAACCTACGTCTTATCAGAGAGATTTTTGACATACTCGAAATTGATATTGACCAAGAAGAAGTTCCGCTGGATATGTCGACTCAAAAGCTGATGGAAAATCTTCTGGATGCAAAAGGTCAAATACCAGCCTTACCGAACTATACACAGGTATTTGAAAATAAATACGGTTTTTTGAGCAATCTTAGTATACTAGACCTACTCTTTAATTTGGGACCTGCCTCAAGAACCTATCTGAAAGACTGTATTTAATTCCAATTCAGTTTCGCTGAAATTGGCTTGTGGTCTGATAATTGAACATCGTATGTAGTAAATTCAAGAACTCCTAATCGAGTGGGGCTGAATATAAAATCGATTCGATACGGAATCCCTCCAATAGAATAAGTAGCTCCAAACCCCCTTCCCTCTTCTTCAAACGCATCTCTATGCTCCCCTTTTAGCTTTTTATACGCTTTGGAAAAGGCGGTATTATTCATATCAACACAGATCAAACTTGGGTATTCATTAAAGTTTTCAATTTGCTGCCACTGCTCGATTTGATTCAATTGCTTTTGATACACTCCGTCTAATCGCTTTATAAATTTACTTGAGGTCTCTTGGGAAACAAGAGAGTCTGATAATTGCAACTGAAAGGATTCTAAGTGCAGATTGTAAACACGAATAGTATCTTGTCGATACTGTATATCGGCATATATTCCACTATTGGAACTGTTTTCAAAATCGATGTCACCTGTACGAATAAGTGGAAACTTTGAAAAGATCCCAACCCCGTTATTCCCTAAAGCAGCGGCTGTTTTGATGTACCGAAAGGGATAGTTTTCAAAAGAAGGGGCCCTACTGTTACTGTATTCTTGTAAGCAAAATATATCGGGGTCTTCTGCGTAAATAAAATGCTCTATTTCTGAAGGTATACGTTCATTGTCAATCCATTGATACAGATTAAACAAGCGAACATTAAAGGACATTACTGTAAACCCATCGGATACTTTAATGGCATTATTGGGGAATTTATACAAGCGATTCCACTCTTGAAAATTGAGCAAAAAGAAAACTACGAAAAGTAAAAAAGGCCACTTCATTCGCACCATCCAAAAAATAAAAAACCCAATAGCAACAAATGACAATATCGGAACAAGAATACCCGGCAAAAGTCCTTGAATGGGGAAATAGCCCTCCATCATTAGAAATAATAGTAGCAGCATTAAAATATTGGCAAAAAGAAGAATACGGGAACCCAAAGAAACTTTTTTGCTCATAAAGTAGGGGTGTTATTGTTTTCCGGCTTTAAATAGAATTTCCTTTTCTTCCTTACTAAGGCTGTCATAACCAGACATGCTTATTTTATCCAAAATAGCGTCTATTTTATCTTGATCTACAGCAGCTTTTGCTGGTCGCTTTGGGCTTTTTGGGTTTTTGTATACTTTTCGCACTTTAGGCTGGGGGGTAAACCACCCTCCTATCTGACTCCAAAATGCTCCCCATCCGGCACCGATATCTTTTCCGTTTTGCAGTTGCCTTGCATAGAAAAACCCTAAAAAAGCACCCCCAATATGAGCCAAATGACCACCGGCATTACCCGTTGGAATTTGAATCAAATCCATAAAGACAAATGCAAGCGCTAAGTATTTTAATTTGATATTAAAAAAGAAAAAACGCACCTCTTGATCGGGAGTGAATGTACTGATAAAGACAAATACGGACATCACTCCGGCGCTAGCACCAATCATATAAGGACGTAAGCCTTGAAATACCGGGAATAAAGCATAGCTTACTACAAAGACCAAACCGCCTAGTACTACCCCCATAAAGTAGGCATTTGAAAAAGTACGTGCGGGTAATAAATTCAAAAACAGCTGACCTGAGTAATACAGCAGTATCATATTCCAAAACAGATGAAAAATTCCACTGTGTAAAAAACTGTAAGTGAGCAGGGTCCAAGGCCGAAATAATAACAATTCCCAATCCGCTCCCAATTGAAACCAACTTAATATACCTGCAAAAGAAGAGTCAAATAAAAAAAAGAGTGTTTGCAAAACAAAGGGCACAACAAAAAAGAGTACGTTAAGCGCTATTAATTTTTCTGCTATTGACAGGGTTTGAAAACGATATGTTAACTGATTCCAATTCATGCTTAATCCCATCGATTACTTTTAAATTGATTTCGCTTCCAATACCACATCATAAGCAATCCTGTGAGTGCTCCTCCTACATGGGCAAAATGCGCAATAGGCCCCATAGAATAAGAAGAAAACCCAAAAAACAAATCGACTAAAATCAATAAGGGAACTAAATATTTGGCTTTTATTGGTATGGGTGGAAATAACAACATGAGCTGCGCATTTGGAAACAACATAGCAAAACCTACCAAGACACCATATAGAGCTCCAGATGCACCCACCAAAACAGCATTATACGCCTGATAAGAAGAACGTAAAGTGCCAATATCTGCCTGATCCATAATCCCTGGATTCAACATACTGGTTTGCATAAAGGTATCGATATCATTGGGGGTCAAGCCAAAACCTTCCAAAACAGCAATCCCTTGATAAACTTGAAAAGTATAGAGAAGCATTTGTATTAAGGCAGCTCCAAATCCAGTGGACAGATAAAAGAAGATAAATTTATTTCGTCCCCACATTTGTTCCAAAGGGGTGCCAAACATATACAAGCCAAACATATTAAAGAATATATGTCCAACATCACCGTGCATAAACATATGTGTGAGCGGTTGCCAAAATTTAAATTTTGGGCTCTCAACATAATGCAAGGAAAACCAATCATATACTATTGGTCCTAGGCTAAGGGTAGCCAAAAAGAACAACCCATTGATAATGAGTAAGTGTTTGACCGTTTCGGAAATCTGTCGCATTAATTCAATTTTTTTTCCAATTCGTCTTTTTCTAAAGTAACAAATATCTGTTTGTTAAAAGGCGAAAGCTGGGTTTCTTTACACGCAAATAAATCATTTATCACGCTTTCCTGTTCGGCACTATCCAATACTTTCCCATACTTAATACTCAGCGTACGAGCCATTATTTTAGCCATTAAATCAGAGGGGCTATAACTTTCTATAGAGGAGTCGTCTACTTCCAATAAACCACCTAGAACCTCTTCAATCTGATTCTCCTTACAAGTAGTAGGAATTCCCTTAATCAGCAGTTGGGAATCCTGATTTTCGATTTCAAAGCCCAAGCTAGCAATTGTTTCTTGGTGTTGTAGAAACATCACTTTCTCTGCCCCTGATAATTCTTTTGTGTGCGGGAATAAAAGCTGCTGACTAGAAGACTTCTGCCCTGTTAACTGATTTAGATAGTGTTCATAGAGGATTCGCTGGTGGGCTCTTTTTTGGTCAATCACTAATAATCCAGATCGCAGGGAGCTGACTATATATTTCTGAAACAATTGAAAAACCTTCGTGCGCTCCTGAGGAACACTCATTTCCAATTGTCGATTTTGCTCCCCCTCCTCTTGAAGCCCTGCATACAAACTTTCCCACTTTGTTTCTGTACTCGGGATAGGGCTTCTTTTCTCTTGAAAAGGGTTAAAGGAAGCATCCACTTCTATAGAAGGCATGATAGGTGTGGATTGTGTTGTAGAATAAGAGGGATCTAGATTTGGATCGCGATCAAAATCCAGCGAAGGGCTCACTTGAAACATCCCAAGACTATGCTTGGCAGCCGAACGCAGTATCGCATACAGACTTTGTTCGTCTTCAAATTTCACTTCCGTTTTTGTTGGGTGAATATTGATGTCTATTTTTTCAGGATCCACCTGTAAAAAGATAAAATAACCTGCCTGATAGCCCTCCCGAATCAAGCCTTCATAAGCAGCGGAAATAGCGTGATTTAAAAAAGGGCTTTTGACAAACCGCTGATTGACAAAAAAGAATTGTTGCCCGCGGGATTTCTTTGCATACTCAGGCTTTACCAAATAGCCTTTGATCTGAACCAAAGGAGTTTCTTCTTCGATTGCTACTATTTTTTCAGCAAACTTAGGCCCCATTACTTGAGACAGCCTTCTTTTTAGATTGGTCTTTGGAAGATCAAACAACTCACTTCCATTATGGGTCATGCTAAAAGAGATATCAGGGTGAGCCAATGCGACTCGCTGAAATTCGTCAATAATATGTCGCAGTTCAACAGTGTCCGTTTTTAAAAAGTTTCGCCTCGCAGGAATATTAAAAAAAAGATTTTTAATAGCGATTGAAGTTCCCTTTGGGGCGACAGATACTTCTTGATCTACGACCGTTGTCCCTTCTATTTTGATACTAGACGCAACCTCAGCATCTTTTTGTCTACTATGTGCTTCCACATGGGCAATAGCCGCTATAGAAGCTAGTGCCTCTCCCCGAAATCCCTTCGTGTTTAGCTGAAACAGATCTTCAGCCAAACGAATTTTAGAAGTGGCATGACGTTCAAAGGCCATCCGCAAATCTGTAGCACTCATCCCCTTACCATTGTCTATAACTTGAATAAGAGACTTCCCAGCATCTTTAATAACCAGCTGTATTACAGTAGCTCCAGCGTCAACTGCATTTTCAATCAGCTCTTTTACGGCAGAAGCAGGTCGTTGAATCACTTCCCCTGCAGCAATCTGATTGGCTACATGATCAGGCAATAAGGCGATTATATCTGCCATCAAGGAAAACGTGTAAATAAAGAAAGATCGAAATCAATAATGTACAGGGCTATCAAACTCAACAAACCAATTATAAATAGTAAAAGGGGAGAGACAGATCGATTTCCTCTATGCCGCATTTTTTCACGTGCTTCTTGCCACTGCTGACCAAAGTCATTCGCATTATAAGTGTCTCGATAACGGGCAAAACGGGAGTCAAAATCATAGGGATTCCCAGCCTCCTTGCCTTTGTAATAACGGGGGGTGTAATTATACCGGCGATTTTTTCTAATCTTTAAAGGATTTCCTCGAAACATCCGAATGGGTTTGTATCAAAAATAAAAAAATCGACTGAGAAAGTAGTGGGAAACCTACCGTAAATAGAGAATTTATAAACGGTGTAAAGCGGCCATCTTCAATGCAGCAACAGCTGCCTCAACCCCTTTATTACCGTGTTTCCCTCCAGATCTTGCCTTTGCTTGCTCAATAGTAGTATCTGTTAAAACACAAAAGATAACCGGAATATTGGTTTGGGTGTTTAATTGAGCGATTCCATTTGTTACCCCTTGGCACACAAAATCAAAGTGCTTGGTTTCCCCTTGAATAACACTCCCAATTGCAATGACAACATCAGCTGTCTTTTGGGCTATTTGACAGCCATGAATCAGTTCAAAACTACCTGGTACATTGATTCTCTTTAAGTTAGACGGGGATACGTCTTTGGAAACTAAAGTTTGATAAGCACCCTCAAACAGCCCTTCAGTAATAAGGGAATTCCACTCAGAAACGACCAAGGCAACGTGGAGACCTTTACCAGAGGGGACCTCTTCTGGGTGGTAAGCGGAAAGATTGGTATGGGCTGTAGCCATGTGTAAAAAGGATTAATTTTCCAATTTACCTATCTGAACATCTACCAATTCAGCCTCTTTAGATTTTGGAAACTCTTCTTTGATACGCTTTAAATAGTTTAAAGCGGCTGATTCTTTACCTAAGGTAGCACCTAAAGTAGCTGCTTTGAACAAGTATTTAGGGGTACTGAAAAGATTCTCATTAACAGCTGCCGCTTGAACATAATAGTCAAAAGCCTCATCTAGCTGACCAATTTGTGCAAAAGCATCTCCGATGGCGCCTTTTGCAAGGGCAGATAATAAAACATCATCAGCATTAAATTGATCCAAGTAAGTGATCGCATTCTTGTAGTCTTTCAAATTCAGGTAAGACATCCCCGCGCTATAGGTTGCGAGTTTGGCAGCCGGAGTATCGGAATAGTTTTCGATAATGTCTAGAAAACCATATTTCCCATCACCGCCGTTCAGCGCTCTGAGATACAGGGAGTCAGAATTGACACTGTTAACCGCCATATCAAAGTAATACTGTGCTTGATTCAATTCACTAATAGATTCCTGCTCCTTGGGCAATTGAATGAATTGTTGATAGCCTAAAAAACCTAATACAACAAAAGCAACCCCACCAATGACCCCTAGGATTATATTTTGATATTTGGCAACAAATTCTTCGGTTCTTGAAGCGCCTGTATCAAGTTTTTCAAATACTTCTGCCGTTGTGCTTTCTTGTTCTATTTCGGGTGTATCAGTTTTGCTAATTGATTTTTTATACCCGCGTTTTTTATAAGTCGCCATCTGTCAAAATTTGAAAAACAAAAGTACACTTTTTTACCAAAAATAGAAATGCTTAAGCCGCTGTAATTAACAACAAAACCCTACTGCTATATAAGCCAAAAATATATCTTTGTTTGATGCAGTTAAAACGACTTTCATTAACGAATTACAAAAATCAAAAAGCCTACCAAGTAGACTTTGAAATGCCTATTAATGCATTTGTAGGAAATAATGGAGTTGGAAAAACAAATCTGCTTGATGCCATTTACCATTTGGCCTTAGGGAAAAGTTATTTTAACCCTATTGCGACACAAAACATACATTTCGATGCTGATTTTTTCGTTTTAGAAGGTGTTTTCTTTAAAAACCAAGAAACTGAAAAGGTCGTTTGCAGTTTCAAAAAGGGGAGCAAAAAAGTAATCAAACGGAATGGCAAAGCATATGATAAGATCGCCGATCATATCGGTTTAATTCCGTTGGTCATCATTTCCCCCTCAGACCAAGATTTAATCGCTACTGGGAGCAGCACCCGGCGCAAATTTATGGACGGCATTATTGGACAAACAGATACCGTCTATCTTGAGGGCCTTTTACAGTACAATAGAGTGCTTGAACAAAGAAATTCATTATTGAAATTTTTTGCTGCCAATCATCAATTTGATGCAACAAATCTGGAAATATACAACGAACAACTCCTCGCTATTGGCATGCCCTTATACCACAAGAGAAAAGCATTTATGGAGGCTTTTACCCCTGTGTTTGAAAAGCGCTACCAGCAAATTAGCGATCCTAATGAAAAGGTTCACATCGCGTATCAAAGTCAATTAGACGAAAACTCTTTTGAGCAGCTCTTAAAAGAAGCGCTGCCCAAAGACAGGGCGATTCAATTTACGAGTGTTGGGTTGCACAAAGACGATCTGAATTTTACACTAGGAGAGTATCCTATTAAAAAGTTTGGAAGCCAGGGACAACAAAAATCATTTTTGATCGCCTTGAAACTTGCACAATTTGATTATATGCAGCAGCAACAAGGGGTTCCCCCAATAGTTCTATTGGATGATATTTTTGACAAACTTGATGCTGAGCGTGTTTCAAAAATTGTATCCTTGTTAAGTTCTGATAATTTTGGACAAATTTTCGTCTCTGATACGCATGCTGACAGAACAGAAACAGCACTCGAAACCGCTGGGGTTGAATATGAACTTTTTCAAATAGAATCCAAAAAGTATCAGGATGCCTAAAAAAAATACGTTTTTCATTTACAATTTGCTGTCTTGCCTTCTGTTTTTACTTGTAGGGTGCTCTGCTCCTGTAGAAGTAAAATGGCTGGAGGGCTATTGGCAAATCGAAAAAGTGACTCAAGCCGGTGAAAGCTTTACACCTGCTGTCGGAAATATACAATACGATTATTACACACGTACAAGTGCTGATAAAGGATACCGTAAAAAAGTAAGTCCCAGTTTTGGAAGCAACCTGACAACCTCTAGAGATCAGTCTAATTTTGAACTGATAAAAAAAGAGAAATCATGGGTGTTGTCTTTTGATACAGCTTGGGATCAATGGGACGAAAAAATAATTACTCTCGATTCCCTGCAGCTCGTTCTTGAGCATAATAACAAACGCTATTTTTACAAACGTCAATACCCAACTGATGAATAAGGAAAAGTTTGAACCCCGTTCTCTTAAAGATGTTCTTGAGGATTTTAGCCGGCAAAAAGGGGTTCATAAAGGCCTTAAAAAAGTCCGAGTTGAAAAAATATGGAAGGACCATATGGGGAATTATGTAAACAACTATACCCAGAGTGTTCGTCTAGAAGGCAGTACATTGACAGTCGCTATTACCAACGCCACCCTAAAACAAGAGATGCACTATGCTATTCCAGCTATATTGGAACAACTTAATCAGTACCTGGAAGGCGCACCCCTAAAAAAAATGGTGATTCGCTAGAACAATTCTCTACCAGAGAAATGGAAGGCAGATTCGATAGCAGCGTTTTCATCGCTGTCAGAACCGTGGATTGCATTTTCACCCATAGACGTAGCATACAATTGACGGATCGTCCCTTCGGCTGCTTCTGAAGGATTTGTCGCCCCAATTAAAGTTCGAAAATCACTGACTGCATTTTCTTTTTCCAATACAGCGGCTACTATAGGACCTCTTGTCATAAAGGCCACCAATTCATCAAAAAAGGGACGCTCTTTGTGAACTTCATAAAAGGCTTGTGCGTCCGCAACAGTTAACTGTGTTTTCTTTAGACCCACAATGCGGAAACCAGCACTGTTAATTTTCTCTAATATCGCTCCTGTATGACCGTTTTCAACCGCATCGGGTTTGATCATGGTAAAGGTTCTATTCATAGTCGTTAATTTTTGGGCAAAAATAGGTTTTTTTGACTGTCTTTTACAAAATGTTCGTCTTCAAATACTCTTTTGACAGAGTATCTGACTTTATTAAAACAACTAAAATACACCTCCCTAAGGAATCAAACAAAAAGCTCAAACCAAGCTGGTGAAAGTGATGGCTACACTTTATACTGGCTATATGAAAAGAAATAAAGGGCTATCTTTACCGAAAAATAAGCCATGAAAATCCCCGAGCTTAACGCTCTTAAAAAGGTGTTACATGAACCTAAAAACATAGGTGTAATAGCGCATCAAAACCCCGATGGTGACGCCTTGGGAAGTTGTCTCGCTTGGGCTTCCTTTTTAACTAAAAAAGGACATAGCGTTACTGTAATCTCTCCTAATGACTATCCTGATTTTTTAAAGTGGATGCCAGGTCAAGAGGAGATTATAATCCACAGTGAAGACAGTCAAAAAGCGTCTGATGCCATCACTCATGCGGATATTCTATTTACATTAGACTTTAATGATTTACTTCGGATAGATGCTTTGGGCCCACTTGTAGAAAAAAGCGGTGCCCTAAAAGTCATGATCGATCATCATCAAAACCCAAAAGACTATGCTACTTTATCCTTGTCATATTCGCATATGGGTTCCACAGCTGAAATAGTCTACCATATTATCAACCAATGGAATTCAGCTCTTTTGGATACTAACATGGCTACCAATTTGTATACCGGCATTATGACTGATACGGGCTCATTTAGATTCCCCTCTACCACTCCCGACACCCATCGTGCCATTGCACATTTAATGGAATGTGGTGCCTCACATAGCGTTATTCATCAAAGTATTCATGACTCCTACACTTTTGATAGAGTTCGGCTTTTAGGAATGGGGTTGACCAACTTGACAAAGCTGGAGGATATACCAGCGGTTTTCCTAAGCCTTTCACAAGAAGAATTATACGCCTGCAATTACCAAAAAGGAGATACGGAGGGTTTTGTCAATTATGGTCTTCGCCTAAAGGGAATTCAACTGGCAGTCATTATGATAGAAAATAAAAATGAAGGAAAAATAAAAATGTCATTTCGTTCAAAAGGCGAATTTCCAGCCCATACTTTTGCGGGCCAACACTTTAGTGGGGGTGGACATAAAAATGCGGCAGGAGGGGTTTCGTATGAGTCATTAGAAGCAACAAAACAAAAATTAATCACCGCAATATCAGAATCCAAAGACCTGTTTCAATGAGACTCTTCACGAGCTTTTTTTTCCTTGCACTAAGCCTGCTCTTACTCCAATGTCAAGAACCGGTTCCGAGGAGACCCCTAAACAAAAAACAGCAGGTTTTTCTAAACAAGTCGGCACAACGAAATAAAAGTCGTATCGCTATTGAGCAAAAGATTTTTGAGCAAATTAGACAAGCGGAACCTGAACACAACTATCAAAATTCCAATACAGGATTTTGGTACGCAATTGTAGAAAACAAAACAGCTGCTACCCCCCTTCCTAAAAAGGGAGATGAGGTCGTCCTTGAATACCGAATTGAAGATTTGAATCAAAACGTACTGTATGACGAAAAAGAGCTGGGAAAAGTTCGTTTTTTCATTGACCGAGAAGATTATTTACCTGCTCTTCGGGAAGGAGCAAAAGTCTTGCGGCAAGGACAAAAAGCTATTTTCTTGTTTCCTTCCTATCTGTGTTATGGATATCAAGGAGATTTTGAAAAGATAGGCAGTAATCAGCCATTACGTTTTACCATAAAATTAGTATCATTAACAAAAATAAAATCATGAAACACTCCCCATTACAGTACACACTCATCTTAGTAGTACTCCTTATAGCGAGCTGTCAGGCCCCTTACTCCAACCTTCAAGACGGCATGTATGCAGAAGTAGAAACCAGCAAAGGAACTATTCTTCTCCAGTTGGAAATGGATAAAACCCCTATGACGGTAGCTAATTTTGTAGCCCTGGCAGAAGGAGATCATCCCGAAGTAAGCGATGAATTTAAAAACAAACCTTATTATGATGGACTGACTTTCCACCGAGTAATACCCGATTTTATGATTCAAGGAGGAGACCCCACCGCTACCGGATCAGGGGGTCCCGGCTATCGATTTCCAGATGAAATAACAGACTTATCACACACAGGTCCCGGAATACTATCAATGGCCAATGCCGGTCCGGGAACAAACGGAAGTCAGTTCTTTATTACACACAAAGAAACCCCTTGGCTGGATGGCAAACACACCGTTTTCGGAAAAGTCCTCGAAGGGCAGGAAGTGGTAGATAGTATTGCTCAAAATGACACGATTGTCAAACTTCAAATTATCAGAAAGGGAAAAATGGCAAAAGGCTTTGATGCTCCTAAAGTGTATGCAGAAGTCCTACAAGACATCCAAGAGGACTTGGAGGTTTTGGCCGAAAAAAGAGCTGAAATCAACAAGCAAACAGTTGCAAAATTTGAAGAACAGCGTAAGAAAGCAAAAAAGACCGCTTCAGGCTTGCAATACCTAATTACCCAAAAAGGGAATGGCCCCAAAGTAACCTCTACCTATAAAGCCATGACACACTATGCTGTTTATTTTGCTGACGGAAGACTCCTGGAAACGAGTATGATGGAAACAGCAGAAGCACTTGATTTAGTAGATAAAGCAAGAGCTGCAGCGGATGGGTACCAACCCATTCCAGCTACCGTTACTGACGAAGCGCAAATGATTGTTGGCTTTAAAGAAGGACTTCGACTTCTAAGAGAAGGGGACAAAGCAACTCTTTTCTTGCCCTATAATATTGCCTATGGAGAGCGAGGCACACGTGGAATTCCACCTGAATCTGATCTGGTCTTCGAAATAGAAATTGTTGAAGTCGTTCCCAATTAACAGAATAAAAATTAGTGTGTCTGAATTTTAATCAGATCCTTTGATGAAACGCTATACCACTGTTGCATTGCTAGTATCCTGGGTGCCGCAGTGGTTTTTTATTGACTGGTGTCGAAAGAACCCTAGCTGGGTAGATCAGTATTACGGGGAACTGCTTTACCCCTATTTATATTCTTTTCGTTCTTACTTTGTAGAGCGACTTGTTTTTTCTTTTGGAGACCTCCTATATTTGGTGGTTCTTATTTCTGGAATTGCTTTTGTGTTTCGCAAAAGAAAACTACTTGTTCAAAGTCCCTTTGTATTCCTTTCCAAAGCAATTGCCCTTCTCGCTGTCGTTCATTTATTTTTTCAATTAAGTTGGGGGCTCAATTATTACAGAACTCCTTTGAATAGGGCCACTGGTAAGAATATACCGTATGAAGAATGGGAGCTCCAAGAGACCTTGGATATTTTGATTCAAAAAACAACAGCCCTTCATAAGAGGCTCGCAAAGAATGACAGCCTTCCCGTCTCTTTTCCACTTCGTAAAAGTGACTATCTACGAAAACTCCACTCCCAGCCTGTTAAACAATCTTTGTGGAGCTTGCCTATTAGTTATATGGGCGTAGCGGGCTATTTGAATCCTTTTACTGGGGAAGCTCAACTCAATTACCTTCAACCAACCCTTAGCTTTATTACGACGGCAGCCCATGAAAAAGGGCATCAAGAAGGAATTGCCCCTGAGAACGAAGCCAACTTCTATGCTTTCACCACTACCTATCAACATCAAAACCTTCACATTCGCTACGCAGCCTACAGCTTTGCCCTTCAATATTGCTGGAGCGCCTTATACCGACTTAATGCTGGATGTGCCGCAGAACGCACACGCCAATTACTCCCTGGAATCCGGAAAGAATATCGCGCACAACAAGACTTTTGGATGCGCTATCAAAACCCCTTCCAACCAGTCATCGACAGCCTCTATGATCGATTTTTAAAAGCCAACGGGCAACCATCAGGACGCAAAAGCTACAGTCAAGTTGTTGCTTTATTAATCTCAATACGAAAAGGGCTGTAAAGGCTCTATTAGATGTAGGAATTTATTACATTTAAAAAAAATTCATTTATGAGAAAGCAACTCTTTGGCTTGTTTCTTGTTTATAGTACCTGTGTTTTTTCGCAATCGTACTACCCTACGAATCTTGGGACCAAGACAGAAGAAAGCCATTACCAAGCATTTACAGGAGTAACCCTTCATTCACGTCCTGGGCAAACCCTTACTAACGCCACATTATTGATTAAAAATGGAATCGTAGTATCGGCAGGAACACAAATTACAATCCCAAAGAACACCGTCGTCAAAGACCTGACAGGAAAGCATATCTATCCTTCCTTTATTGACTTATACAGCAACTTTGGCATTGCAAAACCAACTAAAAAACCTTCAAGAGGAAGAAGCACACAGTATAAGGCTTCGGATGAAGGGGGCTATTGGAACGATCATATTCTAGCCGATTATAAAGCTGTAAAGGATTACTCCTATAAAAAAGAGGAGGCCAAGAAATATAGAAAAGCTGGTTTTGGTGTTGTAAACACGCATCGGGAAGACGGCATACACAGAGGGACTGGCTTATTGATCGCCTTGACAGATCATAAAAATGATACAGATCGAATCTTAAATTCAGAGACCGCTGCTTATTATTCCTTTTCAAAAAGCACTCAATCTTATCAGTCCTACCCTAGCTCAGTCATGGGAGCTATGGCTTTACACCGTCAACTCAAATACGATCGTAACTGGTATAAAGCAGGAAATAGTGACACAAAAGATTTAGACCTAGAGGCGGTAATTCAGCAAGAAAAATTACCTGTCATATTTGAGGCAGATAATAAACTCAATGTCGTTCGTGCTGCTAAAGTAAGTAAAGACCTAGGGGAAAACTGGATTATCAAAGCAAGTGGTCAAGAATACGAACATCTAAAAGAACTATCAAAATACGGCAACGCATTGCTTTTGCCACTAAATTTCCAAAAACCTTATGAGGTAAAGGATTCGGATTTACTAGCGAACATTACACTAGCTCAAATGAGAGATTGGAATCTAGCGCCTAGAAACCCGGCAAAAGTAGCAGCAGCCAACATCCCTTTTGCCTTTACTATGGAGGGGACTAAAACGCCAGAAGAATTCATCAAAAATCTAAGGGTAGCCGTTGCCAATGGCTTGTCTAAAAAAGCAGCCCTAGAAGCCTTGACAACGACTCCGGCTGTATTAATCGGTCAAGAAAAAAAATTAGGTGCAATCCAGCCCAATTATTGGGCCAATTTCATCGTGACCTCAGGCCCTTTGTTTGAATTAGAAAGCAAAATACTGGACACCTACATAAAAGGGAACCGTCATAAAATCAATGAGGACGATGCGTCTAATATAGACGGAAAATATACCCTCACACTTGATGATGAAGAATTTTTGCTGGCTATCAAAGGGAGTCGCGACAAAGGAAAAATAAGCCTAACGGTAAGCCAAGAGAAAACGACATTCGAAAATACTGTCACCTATGAGGAGGGGCTTTTACAAATTACCCTGAACAAAGAGGAGGAGAAAAGCGCCCGTTTAGAAGCTTCTGTTTCAAAAAAGGGGCCCCTTGAAGGGACCGGTATTTCTTTTGACGGAACTAAAATCGAATGGAAAGCCATTCCTAAAGACAGCAAAAAAGAGATCGTTGTATTCGAAGAAGCAGCCGTCACTTTTCCAAACAATGGATTTGGATTCAAACAATTGCCAAAGCAACAACGCATATTGTTTAAAAATGCAACCGTTTGGACCAATGAAGCAGAAGGAATTATGACCCGTGCAGATGTCTTAATTGACAACGGTATTATTCTCAATGTCGGCACTGATTTGACAGATGCTACTGCAACTCTTATTGAGGCTGAAGGAAAGCATATCACAAGTGGTATTATAGATGAGCACTCACATATTGGGGCTTCTAGTATTAACGAAGGAGGGCAAAACTCATCGGCAGAAGTAACGATCGAGGATGTTCTCGATCCAGATGATATTGATTTATATCGAAATCTCGCAGGGGGTGTCACGACCATTCAGATTCTTCATGGATCTGCGAATCCAATTGGAGGTCGTTCTGCTATCATCAAATTAAAATGGGGAGAGACAGCCGAAAATCTACTTTTTCCAAATGCAGATCCCTTTATCAAGTTTGCCTTAGGTGAAAATGTAAAACAATCCAATTGGGGGAGTTACAATCGATTTCCACAAACTCGAATGGGAGTAGAACAAGTATTTGTTGATTATTTTCAAAGAGCCCAAGAATACGGAGCCAAATGGAATCAATACAACAAACTCTCGAATCGTCAAAAAAGAACTAGTAGCAAGCCACGCTATGACCTTGAAATGGAAACCCTTTGGGAAATCCTCAAGGAGGAACGATTTATTTCTTGCCATTCCTATGTGCAAAGTGAGATCAATATGCTCATGAAAGTAGCCGAGCGCTTTGGCATAAAAGTCAATACGTTTACGCATATTCTTGAGGGGTACAAAGTAGCTGATAAAATGGCGCGTCATGGAGCAGCGGGCTCTACCTTTTCCGATTGGTGGGCTTACAAATACGAAGTCAAAGACGCGATCCCTTACAACGGCGCTATTATGCATCGTGCAGGGGTCAACGTAGCCTTTAATTCCGATGATGCAGAAATGTCAAGACGCCTCAATCAAGAGGCTGCTAAGGCCGTAAAATACGGGGGGCTATCAGAAGAGGAGGCTTGGAAATTTGTGACCCTAAATCCCGCCAAAATGCTGCATTTAGACGATCGCATAGGAAGCATCAAAAAAGGCAAACATGCCGATCTCGTTCTTTGGTCGGGTCATCCAATGTCAATTTATACAAAAGCTGAAAAAACAGTGGTCGATGGTATTATGTATTACGACTCCGAACGTGCGCAATCGCAATTGGAAATTATTGCCAAGGAAAAAGAGTCTCTAGCGGCACAGATGAAAAAAGCGAAGGAAAGTGGTATGACGACCCAAATCCCAAAGAATACAGAAAAGAGAGAATTTCATTGTGAAACCCTTGATTAAACAAGGATATGAAAAAGTTTAAAAATATACTGATGAAAAAATTATACGTATTAAGCTTGTGTTTGCCTTTATTGGTTTGGGCACAACAAACGCCAGCTGCCCAGCAAGCAGAATCCATTTTGGTTACAGGAGTTACTGCCCATATCGGAAATGGTACTGTAATCGAGAATGCAGCCATTGGATTTGACAAGGGCATACTAACCTATGTGGGCAATGCAGACGCTGCTCCAAATGGCTATGCGAATACAATAGACGGAAACGGACAACACGCATACCCTGGTTTTATTGGCATGAATACGACCCTTGGCTTGGTCGAAATTGATGCCGTTCGTGCTACTAATGACAAAGACGAATTGGGGGAAATGCTTCCCCATATCCGCGCAGCAATTGCTTACAATGCAGAATCGCAAGTCGTGGAAAGTGTCCGCCCAAATGGGGTTTTACTAGCTCAAGTAGCACCGAGAGGCGGACGGATTTCAGGAAGCTCATCAGTCATGCAATTAGATGCTTGGAACTGGGAAGATGCTATTGTCAAAGCAGATGAAGGGATTCATCTTAATTGGCCAAACCCATTCTCAAGAGGAAGATGGTGGCTAGGAGAAGACCCCTCTTTAAAACGCAGCAAGTCGTATAAAGAGGATGTCGAAAAATTGGCTGATTATTTTGCTGCAGCAAAAGCTTATCAAGCACCTCATAGCCCCAAACATTTGCCTTACGAGGCCTTAAAGGGCGTATTCGATGGCTCACAAAGGGTCTATGTTCATGCAGACAGACAGCAGCAAATAGAAGAAAGCGTTACCCAACTCCTACAATGGGGGGTTCAGAAAATCGCAATAGTGGGTGGCCACGAAGCCCCGCAGAAAGTAGACTTTCTTAAAAAACACAACATCCCCGTAATTATTTCCAGACCGCATAGACTTCCAGAAAATGAGGATGAGGCTCTTAAAAGCACCTTTACCATCGGGAAAGAATTAGTTTCTGCCGGCCTTACTGTTGCTATTGAAATGAGCGGCCGTATGGAAAGAATGAACACGCGCAACCTACCTTTTTATGCAGGAAGTTTCGCAGCATATGGCGTTCCTTATGAAGAGGCGATCTCTTTACTTACGGCTAATCCTGCAGCTATTTTGGGGATTGAAAAAGAACTAGGAACCCTAGAAGTAGGTAAAAGAGCCACCTTATTTCTCTCAAAAGGAGATGCTTTGGACATGCGGACGAATATCTTAAGTGCTGCTTTTATTGACGGGCGTAGCTTGAGTTTGGAAACCCACCAAACTGAATTGTATACGCGCTATAGCGAAAAAGTCAATTAGAGTATCAATCCTAAGTACTGTTGTAAAAAAGGAGCTCAATTGAGCTCCTTTTTTTTAACCTTTGCAGTTATGAAGGAATCGATACGGATAGAAAGCAATCAAAATAACGGATACAAGAAATTATCCCGTTTATTCCTAAAGTCTAAAGAACGAAAAGCGACGAACACTTTTGTTGTAGAAGGAAAACGAGAAATTGATCGTGCGCTCAGTAATGGCTTTAAAATATTAGAAATCTGGTACCGCGAGCAAGCCAGCACAGTTGTAGCGGTAAAGTGCACTTCTTTTGAACTGAAGAAAGAACTTTTTGATAAGCTCACACGAAGAGGAGCAAGCGTCTCTGAGATAGCCGTTTTTGAATCAAAACAATATCCTTTATCAACCTTACAGCTAGAGGCTAATGCGAAAATATTGGTCGCAGAAGCACCAGAGAAACCTGGTAATATAGGCGCTTTAATTCGAACAGCAGCGGGTGCAGGGCTAGATGCTGTTTTTATTGCCAATCCCAAAACCGATTTATACAATCCGCAAAGTATTCGCAATAGTATGGGGGGTATCTTTTCAATACCTATTGTAATGGATCAGACTTCCGCTATCCTCGAGTATTTAAAAAATAATTCATTTTTCATAGCTGCCGCCGCCCTCGACGAACAAAGCATCCCCTATACGCAATGTCGTTTAAAAAGCCCCTGGGCTATTGTAGTCGGCACCGAAGATCAAGGCTTGCAAGCGCAATGGTTAGCCAATGCTACGGCCTGTTTGGAAATCCCCATGACAGCGCCTATAGATTCTTTAAATGTATCCGTAGCCGCAGGAATTTTAATCTATAACGCTATGAAATAGACGGCGTTTGCCGCGAATTTGGTAAATTTAAACTGTGATGATAGCGGTCGATATAGAAAAAGAAAACAAAGAAATTGCACAGCAGTACAAAGAGCTCCTGCGAATCAGTTACCAAAGCCTTTCAAAGGAGGACAAAAAGCTTATACGCACCGCTTTTGATACCGCTGTAGAAGCGCACAAAGAGCAAAGAAGAAAAACAGGAGAAGCCTATATTTTCCACCCTATTTCAGTCGCTAAGATTGTAGCAGAACAAATAGGGCTAGATGCCACTTCCATTGCCGCAGCTCTTTTACATGATGTTGTCGAAGACACCGACTACACATTAGAAGACTTGGAAGGTCTAGTGGGGACGACAGTTACGAGAATAGTTCATGGGTTGACAAAAATATCCCATCTTAAAAAAGACAGAGACGTCTCCCTTCAGGCAGAAAATTTCAGAAAAATGCTGCTCACGCTTCACGATGATGTACGAGTCATTATCATCA
>CBFHRX010000016.1:0-38585 GCA_965658355.1 Flavobacteriaceae bacterium
TTTCCATACGGTTGTTTTTTTATCCTTCAAATTTCTGTAATTTATTTTATTAATTATTATTTATATATCTTATATAATATATTATCTATATTTATATAAATACAGCGTAATAACAAGCTAACAAGTGAAATATACATTGCATCAATTAGAAATATTTTATAAGCTTAGCAAGCTTAAGAGTGTTACAAAAGCTTCAGAGGAATTGTTTTTGACACAACCTGCTGTGTCTATTCAGCTTAAAAAGTTTCAAGATCAATTTCATATACCTTTATTTGAAGTTGTAGGAAGAAAAGTTTACATCACTGAATTCGGTCACGAAATTGCAATAGCGGCTGAAAAAATCTTAAATGAAGTTGCAGCCATCAATGGTAAAGCCTTGTCCTTTCAGGGTGAATTAGTCGGAAAGCTCAAGATTGCAATCGTCTCGACAGCCAAATATGTCATGCCCTATTTTTTAACTGATTTTATCAATCAGCACAAAGGCGTTACGCTCTCTATGGATGTAACAAATAAGACGGAAGTGGTGAGGTCATTGGAGAATAACGAGATAGATTTTGCCCTAGTATCTACGATACCCAAGCATCTGAAAATAAAAAGTATACCCTTAATGGATAATAATTTGTTTCTCATAGGAGGCAGACAACATACTTTATCGGACAAAGATCTCTCTTATAAAGAAATGGAAGAGTTACAGCTTATATATAGAGAGAAGGGTTCTGCAACAAGAAGTATAATGGAGAATTTTATCGCAACCCATAAAATTTCATCGAATAATAAAATGGAATTGAAATCTAATGAAGCTTTGAAGCAAGCTGTTATAGCAGGTTTGGGGTATTCAATAATGCCTTTAATTGGAATTAAAAACGAACTTAAAAATGGGGACTTAAAAATTATTCCCGTTAAAAACCTTCCTGTGAAAACGGATTGGAATTTAATTTGGTTGCGCTCAAAAAATGTATCGACAATTGGAAAAAGTTTTATTGAGAACATTAACAGAAATAAAGAATATATCATGAAGACTCATTTCAATTGGTTTGATGAGTATCTCTAAGATGGATGTATTATCAATAGCTTTACAGGATAATACCTTTGCAGAGGCTAGGGTAGTAAATTACAAATAGCCAATCGTTGGGAATTTTTTTTAGTTCCATTTAGTATCCAGCTCCACCAATTCAGTGTTGAAATCAGCGAGTGAATTGAAGCTCACTATTTCCAATCGGTTAGTACCCTTTAGGAAATGAACCTCTAATCGACAACCACCCAAAAAGCTATTAAGCCCCTTTAGAAGACTTAAAAAAGCGATTATACAGCGGCTAGATCTCCGGCTTTGTTTTTTTGTGGCAGCGTGGATGTCCCCATCAAATAAGTATCGACCTGATGCGCCGCTTCGCGGCCTTCCGAAATAGCCCAAACGATAAGGGATTGTCCTCTGCGGCAATCACCGGCAGTGAATATATTTGCCTTCTCAGTTTGGTAGTCGCTTTTACCGACGATATTACCACGTTCGTCCAAGGACAAGCCAAATTGTTCAGGTAGGGATTTTTCAGCTCCTGTAAACCCAAGTGCCAGTAGCACTAGATCACAAGGCCATTCTTTTTCGCTTCCTTTTCTTTCGACCAATTGTGGGCGCTCACCTGGAATCTTTTTCCATTGTACTTCCACAGTCTTCAACGCTTTGATATGTCCCTTGCCGTCGTCGATAAACTCTTTGGTTAAAATACTCCATTCTCTATGGCTTCCTTCTTTATGCGAAGAACTGGTCTTAAGCTTAAAGGGCCAGTAGGGCCATGGGTTTTCTTCTGTTCTGCTTTCCGATGGCTTGGGCATTATTTCAAAGTTGGTCACACTACTAGCACCATGTCTATTGGAGGTGCCAATGCAGTCGGAACCGGTATCACCACCGCCAATGACAATCACATTTTTATCTTTTGCTAGGTACTTTGGGTCACGGTCGTGTTGTCCGTCTACCGCCTTGTTGTTATGCGGTAAGAAGTCCATTGCTTGTACCACGCCTTCTAGATCGGCACCGGGGATTGGTAAATTTCTTTTGATAGTAGCCCCTGTACACAATACAACAGCATCGAATTGAGATTCCAATTCTTCAGCAGTAATCGTTTTACCGATTTCAACATTACAAGTAAATGTAATCCCTTCTGCCTCCATTACTTGCAAGCGTCTGTCGATTACTTTTTTCTCCATTTTGAAATCAGGGATTCCATACCGAAGCAATCCACCAATCTTGTTGTCACGTTCAAAAACGGTTACGGTATGCCCCGCACGGTTTAATTGTTGAGCTGCAGCCAGTCCTGCAGGACCAGACCCTACAACAGCAACAGTTTTTCCGGTCCGTTGACTGGGCGGCTGGGGCTTGATCCACCCTTCTTTAAAGCCTCGTTCAACTATGTATTTCTCAATTAACTCAATCGATACCGGAGGATTGATGATCCCAAGAACACAAGCTTCCTCGCAAGGAGCTGGGCACAAACGTCCTGTGAATTCTGGGAAATTATTAGTGGAATGTAAGATGTGTAATGCTTTTTCCCATTCGTTTTTATAAACGGCATCGTTGAAATCAGGAATCAGATTTCCTAGGGGACACCCCGAATGGCAAAAAGGAACCCCACAGTCCATACAACGCGCCCCTTGGTCTTGCAATTGGGTGTCATTAGGAGCTAGGGTGAATTCATTGTAATTTTCAATACGTTCTTTCGGATCGATTACTGGTTCGATAAGTTTCTCAATCTCTTTAAATCCTCTCAGTTTTCCCATCTTATTCCGTTTTTTCTTGTTCTTGTTTCGCAAGCATCTCCAATGCTCGTTTGTAATCCGTCGGCATTACCTTAATGAACTTCTTACTACTCTCGGGCCAGTCCTCTAAAATAGCAGCGGCCTTGGCACTTTTAGTGTAGTCTTTATGATTGTGCAACAGCTGTTCTACTGTCTCGATATCTTGTTGGGTCAGGTCTTCTAATTCAACCATTTCAAGGTTAAATTTCTTTTCGTCAAAAAGTCCGTCTTTGCTGTAAATATAAGCGATACCACCGCTCATACCTGCTGCAAAATTACGTCCAAATTCCCCTAATATTAAAGCGATACCACCCGTCATATACTCACATCCATGGTCTCCAATACCTTCAACTACCGCTGTGGCACCTGAATTCCGAACACAAAAGCGTTCTCCTGCAATCCCGTTGATATAGGCTTCCCCTGCTGTAGCTCCGTAAAGGGCTACATTCCCGATGATGATGTTCTCGGCAGCATCAAAAGTCGCTTCTTCTGGAATTTGGGCGATAAGTTTGGCACCCGATAAGCCTTTTCCAAAATAGTCATTGGCATTACCGCTGACCTTCATAAAGAGCCCTTTGGTTGAAAAAGCCCCAAAGCTTTGCCCAGCAGTACCGCTAAACTTAAGACTCAAGGTTTCTTCTGGTAAGCCAGCTGCACCGTGTATTTTAGAAATCTCATTGCTTAAAAGAGCCCCCACAGATCGGTCTGTGTTTTTAATCTTAAACTCAAGATGTTGCTCTTCTTTTCGATAAACAGCCGGATGCGCTTTGTCTAAGATGCTAAAGTCTAATACATTTTCAAGACCGTGGTCTTGTTTTTTCGTATTGTAAACATCAACATGATTGGGCACATTGGGTTTGTATAAGATATTTGACAAGTCAATCCCTTTGGCTTTGTAGTGACTCAAAGCCTTTTTCATATCTAGTTTTTGAGATTGCCCTATCATTTCGTCAATAGTTCTAAAGCCTAGTGACGCCATAATTTTTCGTAATTCCTCTGCTACATAGTAGAAGTAATTGATTACGTGCTCAGGCTGCCCTTTAAAGTTTTTGCGTAAGTCTGGATCTTGAGTTGCGATTCCAACCGGGCAGGTATTAAGGTGACAAGCACGCATCATAATACAACCCGAAGCAATTAGTGGCGCTGTTGAAAAACCAAATTCTTCAGCTCCTAACAGACAAGCAACAGCGACATCGCGTCCTGTTTTCATTTGCCCGTCACATTCTAATACGATACGACTTCTTAAGTCGTTCAACACTAAGGTTTGTTGCGCTTCTGCAATCCCTAATTCCCATGGCAAACCGGCATGCTTAAGGGAGGTCAGTGGAGAGGCTCCAGTGCCCCCGTCAAAACCGGAGACTAGGATTACATCTGCTTTCGCTTTGGCAACTCCCGCGGCGATAGTACCCACTCCTACTTCAGATACTAACTTGACATTGATTCGTGCCTCTCTGTTGGCATTTTTCAAATCATAGATCAATTGTGCTAAATCCTCAATAGAATAGATATCGTGGTGTGGGGGTGGTGATATCAAGCCTACATAAGGAGTTGAATTTCGTACCGATGCGATATACGGATTCACCTTGGGTCCGGGTAGTTGACCCCCTTCACCAGGCTTGGCACCTTGTGCCATTTTGATTTGAATTTCTTTGGCAGACGACAGATAGTGACTGGAAACGCCAAAGCGGCCAGAAGCAACTTGCTTAATGGCGCTGTTTCGCCAGTTTCCGTCCATATCGGGTTGGAATCTTTTGGGATCTTCTCCGCCTTCACCAGAGTTGCTTTTCCCGCCGATTCTATTCATGGCTATAGCCAGGTTTTCGTGTGCTTCTTGACTGATGGATCCCAAAGACATGGCACCCGTTTTAAAGCGTTTGACGATCTCTGTCCAGGCCTCTACCTCCTCTAATGGAATAGGATCAAAGCTCGAGAATTCGAAAAGCCCACGTAATGTCATGAGTTTTTCATTCTGCTCGTTGATCATTTTGGCATAGGCATCATAACTCTGCGGCTTGTTTTGTCGAACAGCCATTTGCAATTGTGCAATCGAATTGGGATTGAGCATATGGGCTTCGCCATCTCTACGCCAGCGATAGTCACCGCCAATTTCCAAGTCCATATTCCCTAAGTGGTCAGCGTGATAGGCTTTTGTATGTCGACTTTGTATTTCTTTTTCGATCTCATAGATACCAATCCCCTCAATTCTAGAAGCAGTATTGCAGAAGAATCGATTTACGAAAGATTTCGACAATCCGAGCGCCTCGAATATTTGCGCACCTCTATAAGAATGGAGGGTGGAAATACCAATCTTGTTCATCACCTTGATGATCCCTGTGGCGATTGCCTTGTTGAAATTCTCAATGGCTTGCTCACTTGTAAATCCTTGAATAACCTTATTCTCTACTTGGTAATCAATAATTTCGTTTACCATATAAGGGTTGATGGCACTAGCGCCATATCCAAATAGAAGTGCGAAATGGTGGGGTTCACGCGGTTCTGCGGATTCGATGATCACACCGAAATCAGAGCGACGCTTTTCTTTCTTTAAGGCATTGTGAAGGTGGGCACAAGCTAATAACATTGGAATTGGTGCCATGTCGGCATCAGTCCCTCTGTCTGAAAGAATAATGATGTTGGCACCTTCTTCTAAAGAAGCAAGGGTTTCTTTTACCATGCTATCCAATGCGTTTTCTAGAGCGTTAAGCCCTTTCTCAATAGGGTATAAGGTAGATATAGAAGCCGACTTAAAGTCCTTGTGTTCTATGTACTTGATTTTATCCAAATCTTCATTTGAGATAACCGGATTCTGGATTCTTAGTTTTTTTGCTTGTTCGGGGATGATGTCAAAAATATTGAGGTCATTCCCAATGCTCAAACTGGTATCTGTGACAATTTCTTCTCGAATCCCATCCAATGGAGGATTGGTTACCTGCGCAAAGAGTTGTTTGAAGTAGTTGTAGAGTAATTGTGGTCTGTCGGAAAGAACGGCTAATGGGGTGTCTGTACCCATGGAGCCGATTGCCTCTTTCCCAAGAGTACTCATCGGGGTAATGATGGTTTTTAGGTCTTCTTGGGTGTATCCAAAAATACGCAGACGCGTTTCAAATGCTTCCTCTTCCTCAGGTGTTTTGTTCCCAGTATAAGGAACCTCCTTAAGAGGCAGTAAGTTTTCGGAAACCCACTCTCGATAAGGGCGTTGGTTGACGATTTCCGCTTTTATTTCTTCGTCTTTGATGATTCGTCCTTCATCCATATCAACTAGGAACATTTTCCCCGGTTCCAGACGACCGTGCATTTCGATGTTTTCGGGTTCGATATCAAGTACGCCTGTTTCAGAAGACATAACTACATAGCCATCTTTGGTCAGGGTGTATCGAGAAGGTCGAAGGCCGTTTCTATCCAATAAGGCACCGATGTATTTCCCGTCAGTAAACGGAATGGAAGCAGGACCATCCCAAGGTTCCATAATACACGCATTGTACTCATAGAAAGCCTTTTTAGCATCGTCCATGCTGCTGTGTTTTTCCCAGGCTTCAGGCACGAGCATCATCATTACTTCAGGCAGCGATCTTCCTGTAGCCAATAAAAGTTCTACCACCATGTCCATGGAAGCAGAATCGGATTTACCAGGCAGGATAACCGGGAGTATCTCTTTGATGTCGTCTCCAAAAAAGTCACTGGCTAAGAGCTCCTCGCGGGATTGCATTCGGCTTAGATTTCCTCTGTACGTATTGATTTCTCCATTGTGACACATATAGCGAAACGGCTGTGCCAAATCCCAAGTAGGGAAGGTATTCGTTGAAAAACGTTGGTGTACAAGAGCCAATCGAGTTACTACCTTAGGTTCGTTGAGATCTCGATAATAGGCTTTGATGTCCTCAGGGATCAAGAGCCCTTTGTATATAAGAGTATGTGTTGAAAAGCTGGGTAAGTAAAAATAGCTCGACTGAGACATTTTAGATTCCCAAATTTTATGCTCAGTACTTTTACGTGCGATAAAGAGTTTGGTGTTAAACTCGTGATCGCTTAGCTTTTCATCACCACGAGTTACAAAAAGCTGCATGATATAGGGTTCTGTCTGCGCTGCAATAGCCCCTACATGACTTTGGTCTACTGGGACTTTACGCCAGCCTAAAATAGTGAGTCCTTGTTTTGTAATCTCTTCTTCGAAAAGAGTGATACAATACTCACGTTGATTTTCTTTCTGTGGCAGGAAAACCATACCTACAGCATATTCATGTGCATCTGGAAGCTCAAAAGAACAAGCTTCTTTGAGGAACTCGTGCGGGATTTCTATCAAAATTCCAGCACCGTCACCCGTTTTTCCGTCAGAACTAACCGCACCACGATGTTCTAGTTTGTCTAAAATATCGAGGGCTTTGTGGATGATATCATTTGTTTTATTACCGTTTAGGCTACAAATAAATCCTGCACCACAATTGTCGTGTTCGTTATCCGGGGAATATAGTCCTTGCTCTTTTGGCAGCATATAATATTTTTTTTGTCAATAAATCTTTTTCATGAACAGAACAACAAAAATAATTTTTTTAGCTTGCATGAGAGGTTATAAAAAAGAATAATAGCTGGTATTTTGTGATTTTTAATGATAAAATCATACATGGATAAAGATATTTTAGATTAAACCTCTAATTTTTACAAAATTGTAAAAAATCACTTCGTTTATTGAATACAAAATCAACTGTCCTATACTCTCAAAAAAACACCTTCAATGTGATAGGGATTATGTCTGGCACCTCCCTTGATGGTATAGACTTGGCACACGTACGATTTCACAAATCCAATACTTGGACGTATACCCTAGAAAAAACTGAAACTATAGCGTATTCCGATGTCTGGTTGCGGCAACTTCAAAGACTGATATTTTTGAATGAAACGGAATTAGAAGAAATAAATAGAGCCTACACTTCTTATCTAGGTGCTCAAATAAAACAATTTATTAGCAAGCATGCTATCACAGCAATTGATGCCGTCTGTTCTCACGGACACACGGCTGTGCATCAGCCCGATCAAGGGATTACACTCCAACTTGGAAATCTCCCCCAGTTGGCAACAGATCTAGGCTTAGTCGTTGTTTGTGACTTTAGAAAGCAAGATGTAGCGCTCGGTGGGCAAGGCGCTCCATTAGTACCCATTGGAGATCAAAAATTATTTTCGGATTATGATGTGTGTGTCAATTTTGGAGGTTTTGTAAACCTTACTTATACAGGCGAAAAACAGCCTATTGCCTTTGATATAGGGGGCTTTAATCTAGTGTATAATAAATTTAGTCAAAGAGTGGGTTTGGCATATGATGACGAAGGGAAATTAGCCCAAAGTGGTCAGTTACTACCAGAATTGAAACGCCAACTTCAACAGCTTGATTATTATCAAAAACCAGCGCCAAAATCACTTGGAGTAGAATGGTTAGAAGAGCAAGTATTCCCCCTTCTTGAGTCCCATTTAGGGGCCTTTTCTGCGGCCGATATATTGCACACTTACACCCATCATATTACAGACATCATAGCTTTTCATTTGGAGGGAAGCAGAGCCGTTTTATGCACGGGTGGAGGGGTTTATAATCGATTTGCCATATTGATGTTGCAAGAAAAAATAAAGAGCCATTTGTTTATTCCCAGTGCTGCTTTAATTGAGTATAAGGAAGCTTTAATCTTTGGTTTTTTGGGAGTGCTTCGATTGTTGGAACAGCCCAACTGTTTGGCTAGTGTTACCGGGGCGCCTAAAGATCACAGCTCTGGGGAGGTATATTTTCCGTAGAAAAAATGACTAAGTTTCAAATTTTACCTATTTTGCAAATCGCTTACAAGCAACAGATTTTAGATATCAAATAAGAATGGAACTACTCATAATAGGAATATTTACACTGGGCTATTTAGCCATTACACTCGAACATAATTTAAAAATAGACAAGTTGATTCCCGCTCTTGGGATGATGGCTTTTTTATGGGCTATAGTAGCATTGGCGCATCTTCCCGTTTTTGAAGTAAATACAACTTTAAGAGAACTTGAACCCACTCATATTGAAGAGATATTACTGCATCATTTAGGGAAAACTGCTGAGATCATCATTTTCTTGTTAGGGGCAATGACCATTGTCGAGGTTATTGATTATTTCAATGGTTTTTTCACCATTAAAAACTTTATCAAGACAACGAGTAAGAAAGGTTTGTTGTGGATATTTGCAGTATTAGCCTTCATTCTATCGGCTATCATTGATAACTTGACGGCCACTATTGTATTAATAACCATCCTTCAGAAAGTCATTACAGAGCGTAACACAAGAGTCTGGTTTGCGGGTCTGATCATCATAGCAGCTAATGCAGGCGGGGCCTGGTCACCTATTGGAGATGTGACGACAACCATGTTATGGATTGGCGATAAAGTGACCACAGGCTTATTGATCACCTATTTACTTGTCCCTTCGATTGTATGTGTAGTTGTTCCCGTGTTAATAGCGAGTTTTCTACCCGCTTTTCAGGGTCATATTAGCCAAGACGAAGGCAAAGAAGAAGGGGAACTTCACCCTAAAGGTGCCACTATGCTGTATTTGGGATTAGCGGCCATCGTTTTTGTCCCTGTCTTTAAAACAGTCACCCACCTTCCTCCTTATGTAGGCATGATGCTATCCTTAGCGATTGTGGCTACTTTTGCGGAGATCTTTAGCAATGCCAAAATCAATATATCCTCTATAGACGCAGAGTCTGACGCGCATTCGAGCCACAGCCCTGTTCACAGTTCTTTATCAAAAATTGAATTGCCAAGTATCTTATTTTTCCTCGGTATTTTAATGGCGGTAGCAGCTTTGGAATCGCTGGGTTATTTATTCGTATTTGCAGACTCCTTAAACGCAGCCATACCCAACACTGATATCGTAGTCATGTTACTGGGTGCCGGTTCTGCTGTCATCGATAATGTACCTTTGGTAGCGGCCAGTATGGGAATGTTCTCTGAACCTACTGATCACCCATTATGGCATTTTATTGCCTTTGCAGCGGGTACAGGTGGAAGTATGTTGATCATTGGCTCAGCAGCCGGAGTTGTGGCTATGGGGATGGAAAAAATTGATTTTGTCTGGTACTTAAAAAAAATATCATGGCTGGCCTTAGTTGGTTTTCTAGCAGGTTCACTTGTATTCGTATTGATGCGTGATTTAATCTTCTAGGGGAAATTTATTTAGGGCCAGTAACGTAGTACAAAAAAATAGTTTCATATGCTAAACGTTGTCGCTCTTATTCAAGAAGAGGTTCCTTCTTTACAGACTGAAAAAAAACTATCTATTCTCGAGCTTATTCAGGACGGAGGACTGGGAGGGCAAATCATCATTGGGTTGTTATTTTTTCTTCTCATGATGGTTTTTTACATCTATTTTGAAAGGCGTTTTGCCATACGAGCAGCCTTGAAATACGATGCTAATTTTATGCCTCAAATCCGTTCTTTCGTGGTCAGCGGAAAAATAGACGGTGCGCAAGCCCTTTGCATGAAGGAAGACAAGCCTGTTGCGCAAATGATTGCAAAAGGAATCTCCCGAATCGGACGTCCCTTAGAAGATATTAATACCGCCATTGAAAACGCAGGTCGATTAGAAGTATACAAGCTTGAAAAAAATGTATCCATCTTAGCGACTATTTCAGGAGCTGCCCCTATGATTGGTTTTTTAGGAACCGTTATTGGAATGATTCTTTCCATCTTTGAAATATCAAATGCAGGAGGTAATATAGACATGAAACTCCTTTCTGATGGCCTGTATACAGCCATGACGACTACTGTGGCGGGGCTTATTGTGGGCATTGTAGGCTATGTGTGTTACAATCACCTAGTAGTGAAAATAAACAAAGCAGTGTATCTGATGGAAGCGACTTCCTTGGAGTTTCTGGACTTGCTAAACGAACCGGCTTAATATGAATCTTAGAGGGCGAAATAAAGTCAATCCAGAGTTCAACATGTCTTCGATGACAGATGTTGTTTTTTTGCTCTTGATTTTCTTTATGATTGCCTCCACATTGGCCAAACAGCTTAATACTATTGACGTACAACTACCCCAAGCCAAAGGGAAAACCGAAAATAGAAGTACCGTTGCTGTTACTATCGACAAAGCAGGTCGTTTTTTTATTGATGAACAAGGGGTTTCCAAAAGTACTTTTAGAAGCAGGCTGATTACACGGCTTACCCAAGAAGCGAACAAATCGATTGTGCTTAGGGCCGAAAAAAATGTGGCCATTGAAGAAGTTGTATATGTCATGAATATCGCCAATCAAAATGGAATCAAAATTGTCTTAGCTGTTGATGCGCAATAGATAAGTCAAAATAGGAATACGATAATTTTCTTGCTTACCAACTCAAAACAATAGCTGCCAAAAAACAAGACCAAAGTGAGATTATTCCAAACACCACATCAACGTAAATCAGCCTTACTGACGGCTGTGATCGGTGCTTTGTTGATGTTGCTTCTGTTTATTCTGGGGCTTACGTATTACGATCCACCTGTTTCTTTTGGTATGGAGGTCAACTTTGGGACTAGTACAAAAGGAGCTGGAAAAAAGCAACCTACCCAAGCCGTTGCAGCCAATCCAACGCCTGTTCAGCAAAAAGAAGTGGTGGAGAAACAAGAGACTACGCCACCGCCACCAACCCCCAAAACAGCCCAAAAGGTAGCGACCCAAAAGCAGAGTTCGGTAGCGGTACCTAAAAAGGAAGTCCCTAAAAAAAAGACGCCAGCTCCCGTAAAAAAAGTAGTGCCAGCACCGAAAAAAGAAACGTCACCTGAGCCGCAAAAGCCCAAGATTGAAAAGAGCACCCAACAAGTGCTTCAGAACATGTTCAAAGGCCCCAAAAAAGATGGCAAAGTCCAAGAAGGCGAAGGCGATGATACAATAGCCGGTGACAAAGGAAAAGAAACGGGGAACCCTTATGCCAATAGCTATTATGGAAATGCTGGATTGGGAGGTAGAGGTGGCGGTTATGGGTTGAATGGTCGTAGTTTACAATCTAACGGTAGTGTTGTTCAGGAGTGTAATCAAGAAGGGAAAGTGGTCGTCCGAATTACCGTAAACCAGCAAGGAGAGGTTGTCGCGGCACAGCCGGGTGTAAAAGGAACCACAAACGCACATCCTTGTTTGCTAGAACCAGCCAAAAGAACGGCCTTGCTTCATCGGTGGTATCCCGACTCTAATGCACCCAGCAAGCAGATAGGCTTTGTTGTTGTTCAATTTAAACTTGGAGAATAATAGGTGACCTACGAACAGACCCTTGACTGGATGCTCAATCAGCTTCCGTTTTATCAAAAACAGGGAGGTGTTGCTTTTAAGCCTGGATTGGATAAAATAGCCGCCTTTTGCGAATACTTAGGCAATCCACATTTGCAACTAAAGAATTGTATTCACGTTGCTGGAACAAACGGAAAGGGATCTACCGTTCATCTTATGGCTTCCGTGCTGCAAGAAAAAGGCTTTAAAGTAGGACTCTATACCTCCCCGCATCTACTCGATTTTCGAGAGCGAATTAAATGCAATGGTGTTTTAGTCAACAAGCCTTTTGTGACGGCCTTTATTCAGCAACACCGCGACTATATCGAAGATCAGCAGCTGACTTTTTTTGAGATTAGCTTTGCCATGGCGCTCGTGTATTTCTTTGAACAAAAAATCGACTATGCCTTGGTTGAAGTAGGTATGGGAGGGCGGCTTGATGCCACAAATATTATACAACCAATCCTGGCTGTGATTACCAATATTGGGCTAGATCATACTCAATACTTAGGCGAAACACATGCGGAGATTGCAGGTGAGAAAGCAGGGATTATCAAGGTGCATACGCCTGTTGTCATCGGTGAGTACCGAAACGATACGAAGCTTGTTTTTGAGCGTGTTGCGAATGAAAAAAAGGCTCCTATTTATTTTGTTAATCACGTGTCCCTTAAAGAGCACGACTTTTTATATACGGATAAAAACAGCTATCAGCAGAAAAATAGACAAACGGCATATACTGCTCTGAAGCTTATACCAGGATTAGTAATAGAGGATGAAGCGGTAGAAAAGGGGTTTGATAAAGTTGTTCAAAACACAACTTTTATGGGACGCTGGCAACAAATAGAATCCAGTCCCAAAGTCATAATAGATGTCAGTCATAATAGTGAGGGTTTTGCCCATTTTTCAGGGAATTTACAGTTTGAAAAATACAAGAATCTACATCTTGTAATGGGCTTTGTGAAGGACAAAAATCTAGATACAATCTTCCAGTACCTTCCAAGATCGGCCCATTATTATTTTTGTGCCCCCCAATTGTTTCGTGCCCTAGCTGTTGAAGACCTATTGCCTCAATTACCCGATACGATTTCAGAATATAGAAGTTTTAAAACTGTTAATGCGGCTTTCCAAGCAGCAAAAACACAAGCGAATCATGATGATTTGATTGTGATAACGGGAAGTACTTTTGTTGTTGCAGAGGTTTTAGAAAAAATTAAATCATTCTAGTGCGATTTATGAAAATACCTTATATTTGCCCCACCTAAAAGGGCGCGTAGCTCAGTTGGTTCAGAGCACTTGGTTTACACCCAAGGGGTCAGGGGTTCGAATCCCTTCGCGCCCACAGAAAAGAGATACTATTAGTATCTCTTTTTTTATTTAAAAGCTTCTGGAAATAATAAGGGGTCTATATCCCACACCAAGGGCAGAAGGAAATAAACGAAAGCCCACACTACAATAATAGAATAGATGTTTAGTCCGATTCCGACTCGTACCATATCTGAAATTTTCAAATAGCCCGACCCAAAAACAACTGCATTTGGAGGTGTCGCAACGGGCAGCATAAAGGCACAAGATGCGGCGGTAGCAGCTCCTACCATGAGGATAAAAGGGTGTACCTCTAACTGAAGTGCAAGAGGTGCTAGAATAGGCAGCAGCATAGCTGTAGTAGCTAGATTTGATGTTATTTCCGTTAGAAAATTGACCAAAACAATGACAAACAAGACAATCAATAGGAATGAAAAACCTTGAATAGAGTTCAGTTGACTTCCAATCCATACTGCTAGTCCACTCGTGTCAAAGCCTTTGGCCAAGGCCATCCCTCCTCCAAAAAGGAGGATAATACCCCAGGGCATTTTCAGAGCTTCTTCCCAATGTAACAGTTTTTCTCCTTTTTTCTGAGCGTTGAAAATAAATAAGAGAATCCCAAAGAAAAGGGCTATGATTGTATCATCCAAGGCTGGAAAAATAGATTGTAGAAGGTAAGAGCGGGAAATCCAACAAAATGCGGTCATCCCAAAGAGCGTTGCGACTACTTTTTCTTCATAGCTCATAGGACCAAGGGCTAACTGGAGCCGTCTGATTTCTTCACGCCCTCCGGGGAATTCATTCATCTTTATGTTGAATGCAATTTGTGTGAGAAAGTACCATGCACTAAACAGCAACAGCACACTTAATGGAAAGCCAAAAATAAACCATTGGAGAAAGCTAATTTCCACATCATATACTTCACTGATGACACCTGCTAAAACCAAATTAGGGGGAGTGCCAATGAGAGTAGCGATGCCCCCGATTGAGGCACTGTAAGCAATGGCCAACATGAGCATTTTACCAAAAGTGGCGCTTTCGTCTGGAGTGGTCATTGGACTGTCTTTAAGTTGCTTAACAATGGAAACCCCAATTGGGAGCATCATAACCGAAGTAGCTGTATTCGAGATCCACATTGATAAAAAAGCGGTTGCCAGCATAAACCCTAAAACAATACGTTGGATATTGGTCCCCACGATATTGATGATAAACAAAGCGATGCGTTTGTGTAAATTCCATTTCTCAAGCGCTATGGCGATCATAAAGCCACCCATATAAAGAAAGATATACTTATGTCCATAAGCCGCAGTAGTAGTGGAAAGAGCTACTCCGCCAGCCATTGGAAATAAGACAATCGGTAGGAGGGCTGTCACACTAATAGGCACAACCTCAAAAACCCACCACAGCGCAATCCATACAGTTGATGCTAAGACGGCTTGGGCAGCTTGCGGAAGCCCTTCAATAGGCCCTCCAAATAAAATAATGAAAAATAGTAGTGGCCCTAAAAAAAGGATAGTGTGACTCCGGGCTTTCGTCATTTTAAAAGCAGTTTTTTCGATTCTTTAAATAAAGAATTCCTAAGGTATAGAAAAGAATATATATATTGTATTGAACAAACTAAATTAATTATGAGTATTAAAAACAAAATAGTATGTCTATTCCTTATTGTCGGACAGATGACTTTTGCTCAAAAAGTTATTCAAGGAACAATTCGGGATGCCAACGGTCCCTTACCTGGGGCCAATGTGGTAGAACAAGGAACATCAAATGGCGTTAGTACAGATTTTGATGGTAATTTTTCCATTACTGTAAGCGACGAGAACAGTGTTATATCGATCAGTTATACTGGTTTTCTTTCTCAGGAAGTTGAAGTCGGTAGTAGAACCTCAATTGATATCCAATTGGAGGAAGATGCCCAATTACTTCAAGAAGTGGTAGTAACAGCATTGGGATTTTCTGAAGATCGTGACAAGCAAGGATCCACTTCGTCAATTGTAAGTACGAAGGCAGTTGCCAGATCAGGAGAGCCTACAATTGCGAATGCATTAAGTGGGAAAGCAGCCGGTTTAAGCGTGGCCCGAACAAGTGGTGATCCTGGAGCGGGAAGTAGAATCCGGATTCGAGGTGCAAATACTATTTTGGGAAGTAGTGATCCCTTAATCATTGTAGATGGTTCTCCCCTCAATAGTGCTACTACAAAAATTGTTAATGGGGGTAGCTCCAACACTGGAGCAGTCAATTTTGGGTCTAGGCTTAATGACATCAATCCTGCTGATATTGCATCCCTTCAAGTGCTAAAAGGAGCCTCTGCTGCTGCCTTATGGGGGAGTAGAGCAGCTAACGGGGTTATTGTCATCACGACCAAAGAAGGGCAATCTGGAAAAGCTAAAATTACATTTTCCTCTAGCTACTCGTTTGATGAAATTTCGGAACGTGTTCCAAGACAAAATGTATGGGGTCAAGGAAGAAACGGTTCTTACTCTCCTACAATAGCAGAATCTTGGGGAGACTATATCCCAGACCGTTCAGGAGGGGCAGATACAGTTGATACGACTGGTGGCTACTTTACTTCTAGCAATGGAAATGTATATTATCCAATCTCTGAGAAAAACTCACAACAAACATTCATTGAAGAAAATTTTAATGCCGCTTTTCAAACAGGAACCGTTTGGCAAAATGATCTAACGATGAGTGGTGGAAATGATAAAAACACCTATTACTTTAGTCTTTCTAACCTGCAACAGGAAGGGATCATTCGGGAATCAACCTATGACAGAACGAATATTCGATTTAACTACAATGCGAAGCTGAACGATTGGATGGATTTGTCAAATAAAGTGGCTTATACATTTACTGATTCAAATCTGACGCAAGGAAACTCAAATGTGGGGGGGATTCAGTTAGGACATCTTAGAACACCTGCCGACTTTGACAATAGAGACTATATAGGGGTGTATACCAATGCATCTGGAGAAGAATTTCCAAGAAGGCATCGGTCTTATAGAAGATACCTTGGGAATAATGAAAACCCGATCTACAACAATCCACTATGGACTACGAATGAACAGCTTTCATTAAACCAGGTCAACAGACTTACACTCACACCACAACTTACACTTAAACCGACCAGTTGGCTTCAATTAATAGCAAGAGCAAATATTGACTTTGCAGACGATCGAAGAACTTTCTTTTTCCCAAGAGGTAGTGCGGGTTCTTCCATTACGATTAATAGAAGAGTAGGAGAGTATTTAGAAGACGAAATTGCTACTCGCGAAAATAATTTTGATTTTATTGGTCGAGGAGAATTTGAGTTGTCAGACGATATTGATTTAACGGCAACTTTGGGATGGAGTTTAAATGACAGAAAATACAACCGTAGTTCAGGAAGTGTGTCTAACTTTTTGGTGAATGTGACCAAAATGACAACCTCATTAAACAGTTCGAGAGAAGCTTCTTCATTTGAAAATGTAAAATCATTCGTGAAATCAAACAGAGGTTATGCCGTCTTAAACTTTGGTGTGAAAGAGGAGCTTTTTGTGAATTTAACTGGGGCTCTCGAGGCTTCTTCTACCATGAGTGATTCTTTCTTTTATCCGGCTGCCGATGTAGCCTGGAATTTCACAAATTCAGTATTAGATTCTAGCGTTATTAACTTTGGAAAGCTACGCGCTTCTTATGGAATTGTAGGGGTACAACCATCGGCACACCGATTTGAAACACTAGCAGAAGGTGGATTCTCGTATTCTACTTATTCAGACCCTCTCGTAATTGATTCCTTTGGAGGTGGATTCAGATTGGATAATAATTTAGGAAATCCCAATCTAAAGCCAGAATTGAAAACAGAGTGGGAACTAGGTACCGATTTGAGGTTCTTTGACAATAGTCTAACCTTTTCATTTACCTACTATAGCAATACGATAGAAGATATTTTATTGAATGTAAGTTTATCTCCTTCTTCAGGATTTTCTACACAATATGGAAACTTTGGAGCTATGGAGAATAAAGGATATGAAATTGACCTCGCTTGGAATGCGATACAAAAAAATGACTTCTCCTTGAACACAAGTTTAAATTGGTCTAAAAATGAAAACTTAGTGACGGACTTGTATGGTACAGATGTAGTAGACATGTCTGCAGGCGCTTCTGTAAAATCGATTGCTAGAGTTGGGTATCCACTTGGGACTCTTTGGGGTACAGGATCGCAAACCAATGACGATGGCAGTTATATTTTAGATGAAAACGGTTTCCCTCAGATTACTTCAAGCTTTGTTGTTTTAGGGGATCCAAACCCTGATTGGCGTGCTGGACTTGGGATTAATTTGAACTATAAAAAGTTTGGTCTTAATATTGTTGTTGAGCATTCCCAAGGCGGTGAATTTGCTCCGAGAACATTACACGTTTTAAACAGATTTGGAACGACAACAGCTACCTCGAATAGAGTAACATTGTCCCAAGACTTAGTCAATTATTCTGGGGATACTATTGCTTCAGGGACTACTGTAAGAGGAAATATTGCCAACTTTGGTGGAGGCGATGTACTTCTTGACGAAACTTGGTATAGAACAGGAATTGGAGGTGGATTCGGAGATAACCAAGCCTATAACTTTTCTGTCTATGACGCCACGTGGACAAAAGTACGTGAGCTTTCTTTAAGTTATGTATTAGACTCTCAAAGTTTAAAGTCAAGCACTGGATTAGAAAGTGTTCGATTTTCAATTACGGGTAGAAACTTAATTAACATCAATAACATCCCTGGGATTGATCCTGAAGTGAATCAATTTGGGACGGGTAACGCTATAGGATTGGATTACTTTACGAATCCTCAAACGCAATCGACACTCTTAGGTGTAACCTTTAACTTTTAATATGTCAAACATGAAAAAAATATATAGATTTTTAATTTTTTCTTCCTTGATAGTTTCAGCATATTCCTGTGAGGATATCGTCGAAGGAATAAATGAAAACCCAAATGATTTAACTGTTGCCGATGTAGATGAGGTCCTCTTTTTGACGGGTGGTCAGCTCGCAAACATTCAGCTTCAATGCGGTCATTTAAATCGAGTAAGTGGCATGTATTCTGGACAGCTTATTGGAATTCAAGCTTTGTATTCTAATATCTACGGATACAATCTCTCTACAGGAGAGTCAAATAGTGAATGGACTGCATTGTATGTCGGTGTCATGACCAATATGCGTCATATTATTGATAACTCAGAAAATGATTTACTTCGGGGTATTGCCATGATTGTTCAAGCACATGCATTTGGAACAGCGGCCTCACTTTGGGGAGATATTCCGTTTTTAGAAGCCGGAAATCCAGAAATTTCGGATCCAGTATATGACAGTCAAGTCTCCGTATATCAAAGTGCTATTTCGCTTTTAGAAGATGGAATTAGCACCCTTAACAGGACTTCTTCTGCCCCCATTAGTCAAGATATCTATTTTAATGGAGACAAGGATAAATGGATCGCTGCTGCCAATACTTTAAAGGCTCGTTTTTACTTGCATCAAAAGGATTATGCGAATGCATTAACTGCCGCACAAAGTGGAATTTCTTCAGCGAATGGGGATATGAAGTTTACGCCTGGTTCAGCCGTATCTGGTGATACCAATCTTTTCTGGACCATTCTTGCTGGTTCTAGAGCCGGTGATTTAGGGAATGTAACAGAAGATTCGGAAAGCTATTTGCTTCAGATTCTAGATGCTGGCAACTCTTTATCTCGTAACCATGCTAAGACTGATGAAACGGCACGACGTGCCTATTATACCATCAATGCATCAGGAGACAACGATGGAATCATTCAAGAAAGAGAGCCTCAAAATATGGTGACGTATTTTGAAAATAAGCTTATTATGGCTGAAGCCGCGGGGCGCTCAGGAGGAGTGGCTGCCGGTCTTCCCCATTTGAATGAGGTTCGAGCTTGGTTGAATAGTGGAGGCAATCTAAATGAGAATTATAGTGGATTGGATTACAACTATGCTCCCTTTGAATCAGAAGACTTTAATTCTGGTGGGATTGAGAACACAAACGGAGATCTAAGTGCTAATGAGGCTTTCTTAAAGGAGGTAATCGAAGAACGTTATGTTTCTGGTTTTGGAATGCACATGCCTTATAACGATGCCCGACGTTTGCGCAAATCAGACGGTACAATTTCAGTTCCTTACTTTATGGTAGGTGCTGATAATACTGTGAAACCGGAACGAATGCCGTATGCTCAAAGCGAATTGAATTCAAATTCAAATGCTCCAGCAGAAGATCCAGGTATCTTTACGAAAACTCCGGTGAATCAATAGATTTCACCTTATAATTAAAAAGGCTTACGGTATTCGTAGGCCTTTTTTTTGCTATCTTTTGAATTCAAAAATATATTTATGAGAGCCGTTTTATCATTCCGTAACAGTTACAGTTGCTTTTTTCTTTTTCTCATCATGAGTTGTACGAATACAACAAAACCCTACTCAAATAGTGTTATTGCAGCTGCACATCCTCTGGCTTCACAGGCAGGTGAGTCGATTTATGCCCAAGGTGGGAATGCTTTTGATGCCGCTATAGCCGCAGCCTTTACCCTAAGTGTTGTAGAGCCAAGTATGAGTGGAATAGGTGGTCGTTTACAAGCCATTTATCATACTGCTGATGGTGAAATTGCAGGAATTGATGCTACTACTGAGGTCCCTAAGGGCTATGTAGAGCCTGATGAAAAATTCTCGTACGGCTATTCTACAATCGGGATACCTGGTGTGGTAGCAGGTTTGCTTAAAATGCATCAAGAAAAGGGATCGTTGCCTTTAGCAACACTTATGGCACCCGCTATAAAACTGGCAGAGGAAGGGTTTGATATCCTTCCTGGAGAAGCCTTACGTCAGGCCAGTGTAGCCGAGAAACTATATGAATTTGAAGGGACTCGCCTTTATTTTTTAAAGGAGAATGGTGTTTCCTTAAGCCCTGGAGAACGTTTGATTCAAAAAGATTTGGCCGAGGTCCTTAAAAAAATCGCGAAAGAAGGGCATAGTGGTTTTTATCAAGGAGTGATAGCAGAGCAGATGGTGGCTGATATACAAGCCAATGGAGGCCTTTTGACTTTAGAGGATTTGGAGCAGTATACTGCTAGAAGTTCTCGAATTCTTAAAGGGACTTATAAAGGGCACACTATATACAGCCCTTTTTTGCCTTCTTATGGCGCTATCACAATCCAAATACTACAGATATTAGATCATTTGAGTGCTAGTAAAAGTGAGGAGGATTGGGCGTTGAAATTGGGGAAAGCTACAGAAATTGCTTACAGCTATCGCAGATTTCAACAAAATGAAGACTCCCTGAAAAGTATTTTATCTTATGAGAAAGCGGCCCAATGGGCAAAAGAGATTGAGTCCAATAGCATGGATTTAGTTGCCCTACAAGAGCGTCAAAACGAGATGCCTATTTCATGGACCTCTATAGACGGGCATACGACTCACTTAACGGCAGCAGATCAATGGGGGAATAGTGTTTCTTTAACCCAAACGGTTGGTCCCACAATGGGATCAAAGGTTGCCACAAAAGGCTTGGGTTTTATATACGCTGTGACGCTAGGGGGGTATTTGGGGTCTTATAAGCCAGGGGATCGCGTGAATTCTCATATCTCTCCCACTTTAGTGGCCAATGCTGAAGGGGAAATTCAGATGGCTCTAGGAGCAGCAGGCGGGAGCCGTATCGTACCCGCTGTCACTCAAGTGCTAAGTCGTTATCTAGGACAAAAGCTCCCTTTGGAAAAAGCATTGTTTATGCCCCGGGTATATCCTTATAAAGACAGTATCTGGATTGAAAATCACCCAGAAGTCACTTCTGTTAATGCAGATTTTGATACTGCCACAAGGCCCATAAAATACATAAATGAAAGGGCTAAATTTGGTCGTGTCCATGCAGTGGCAAAAGCACCAAATGCGTCAAAATGGATGGGCGCTGCAGACCCTGATTGGGAAGGAACTACAAGCTATTATCCACATGAATAAATTTTTGCTATTCGCATATTGCATTACTATTTGCTCTGTTTTTTCACAGCAGCAGGAAAATATTCTTTTCGTCGGCAATAGTTTTACTTTTTATTATAACATCCCCACTACCGTAGCAGCAATGGCTGAAGAAAGAGGTTTGCCGTGGGAGGTCCATCAATCTACTGCCAGTGGTGCTACCTTAAAGCAACATTGGTTCAATGAAAAAGGATTGAAGACCACGCACTTATTAAAGCAGCATGCTTATACTAAAATAATTTTTCAAGACCACAGCACCTATCCATTAAAAGCCATAGACAGTACGGCAAAATATGCTTCCCTTTTAAAGGATTTAAGTACTACCCCTGTAACTACTTATTTATATTCGACCTGGGCGTATCCAGGAATAGCAGGATCAAATATAGAAGCGGAATTGAATTCACGTCCAATTGAGAATGCGTTGCATTCAATCAAGGCACAGTCTAATTCAGAGATTGTAAAAGTGGGGCAAGCATTTGATTTATTTCGAAAGCGGTATCCTTCTATTCCTCTTTTAACAGCTGATCATAAACACACCAGCCCCAATGGAAGCTATCTGGCAGCCTGTGTTTTCTTTGCTCAGTTAAGCGGTCAATCTTCTCAAGGGCTTCTTAGAAGAAAAGAGGGAAAAGACGAAAAAGGAAGGAAGTTATACTATTTTATCGTAGAAAAAGAGGTGGCTAAAAAATGTCAAATGATAGCGGACGAGGTTGTTTTCAACTAAGTTACTTGTGAATACTCTAAACAGTTTTGAGCAAAAAAAAAGCCCGAACAATAAGTTCGGGCTTTTTACTGTAGTATGTAGTCTCTTTATCCGTTAAAGATAGCGTTCATTTTTTCTTTTTCCTCGAGGGCCATTTGGGCATCGATTAAGATACGGCCGCTATGCTCATCTGTGATGATTTTTTGGCGTGAGGCTATCTCCATTTGAGTTTGTGGGGGTATGGTGAAATAAGAACCTCCAGAAGCACCTCTTTCAACAGCTACTATTGCCAATCCATTTTTGACACTGGAACGAATGCGTTTGTAGGCAGCAATTAAATGGTCCTCGATCTTCTTTTCGAATTCAGCAGACTTTTTCGCTAACATTTCTTCTTCCTTAGCGGTTTCTGCTAAAATCGCATCCAACTCGTCTTTTTTACCCTTCAGGTGTTTTTTACGTTCTTCAATTTTAGAAGTCAACTCCTCAATGGTGATATTTTTTTGTTCAATATTGGCTTGAAACTCTTTGATTTTCTTTTCCGCCAACTGAATTTCCAATTCTTGGAATTCTTGTTCTTTGGTAATAGAGTTGTACTCTCTGTTGTTTCGAACTTTATCTAAGCGAGCTGCGTATTTTTTGTGTTCCTCTTTGGCAACCTCAATATCGTTTTTCTTGGTTTTGATTTGTAGATCAAAATCAGCTACTTCAGATGTGAATTTCTCTAGTCTTGCATCAAGACCCGCAATGTCATTTTCTAGATCCTCAACTTCTAAAGGAAGTTCTCCACGAACATTTCGAATTTCATCGACACGAGTGTCAATAAGTTGGAGGTCGTAAAGGGCTCTTAGTTTTTCTTCAACCGATGTTTCCTTTTTTTTTGCCATGCTAGAAATAGTTTACTGGGTTGGTGTTTGTCAATGCTAAAATGAATGCGAAATTAGGCATTTTTTTGCTAAGATAATCACGGATTAACAGATTTGTAAACTGCTCACTTTCATAGTGTCCTATGTCCACAAGTAAAAGTTGCTTTTCACTTTGATAGAAATCGTGGTATTTGAGGTCAGCTGTTACATAAGCATCTGCCTTTTTTTTCTTGGCATTGGCAATGGCAAAACTGCCTGCCCCTCCGAGAACAGCTACCGTTTCAATCTTTTTATCCAATAGGGCACTATGACGAATCGCTTTAAGCTTGAATTGGTCCTTTAAGAACATCAAAAAATCCTCCTCAGACAATGCTTTAGGAAGCTTTCCGATCATGCCCATGCCCAGTTGGGGATTCACTGCGTCTATCGAGAACACTTCATAGGCAACTTCCTCATAAGGATGGGCGCTTAAGAGGGCGGCTACTATTTTGGCTTGTAAGTGTGCTTCAAAGACGAGCTGCACTTGGGTCTCAGGTATTGTAGTCAATTTACCCGTATGACCCAGTGTAGGGCTTGCCTGTCTATTGGGTTTAAACTGACCCTGACCAGGATGTTCAAAACTGCATTCTGAATAATTCCCTATGGCACCACCGCCAGCCTCAAAAACTGCTTTTTTCACAGCCTCAACAGCCTCTGTCGGAACATAAAAATGTAGTTTTTTAAGCCCTTCTTTTTTAGGAACTAAAATTTGGCTGTTTTCCAAGCCCAACTTTGTACTCATACCATAGCTAACCCCTTTTGGGTGATTGTCCAAGGCGGTATGGATCGCATAGATGGCGATCTTATTCTCTATTGCTTTCAGGACTGCTTTTTCCACATAATTTTTTCCGCTAAGACTTTTTAGCCCTGAGAAAATAATAGGATGAAAGCTTATGATGAGGTTGCATTTTTTTTCGATGGCCTCTTCTACCACTTCAACAAGAGTGTCATGGGCGATCAATGCGCCAGTACAGATTCGGTTTTTGTCTCCTACTAAAAGGCCCACATTGTCAAAATCTTCTGCTGTTGCCGTTGGTGCCCATTCCTCCAAAAGAGAAATGATATCGTTTATAGTTGGCGTTTGCATAAAATGAATCGTCTTTTTAGTCAATTAATTTGACTTAAATATAGTGTATCTTTCGGCTTGTGAAGCTGATACGATTTCTTTTGTTTCCAGTGTCGATCCTCTATGGTTGGGTTCTAGAGGTTCGCAATCTTCTGTTTGACACTCATTTATTGGTGTCAAAATCCTATGAAAAGCCTCTTATTGGGATTGGGAATTTAGCGTTAGGAGGTACCGGTAAATCCGTGCTTGTGGATTATATACTTAGCCATTTTAAGCAGCAGTATCAATTGGCAACATTGAGTCGAGGATATGGTCGTACCACAAAAGGGTATGTATTGGGGACAGATACTACTACCGCAAGCTCTCTTGGTGATGAACCCTATCAATTTCTACAAAAGCATCCTGAAGTCAAAGTCGCTGTTTCTGAAAAGCGGGTTGTAGGAGTAGACCGTTTGTTGCATGAGTTTCCAAACCTAGATGGCGTTATATTAGATGATGTATTTCAACATAGATGGGTGGACCCTTCCCTGAAAATACTAACGACAAGCTATCAACATCCCTACTCAAGCGATTTTGTGCTTCCCACTGGGAATCTAAGGGAGAAGCGAAAAGGAGCGCGTCGGGCTGATATTATTTTGGTCACCAAAACCCCAGAATCGGCAACAGAAGAAGAGCGGAGAACTCTTGCAAAAGAGCTGAGACGAAAGCCAGATCAGGCGGTTTATTTTTGCCGCATACACTATGCAGCCTTTCTAAAAGGCGCCCATGAGACGCCTTTTTCCATTCTCACAACGCAGCCTTTTGTCCTGGTTACCGGAATCGCTAATGCAACTCCTATGGTGGACTACCTTCATGCTAAGGGATTGGTTTTTGAACATCTTGAGTATTCCGATCACCACAGCTTCACCCCTTCAGATATGGAAACAATCACTGTCAAAGCCGCCTCTAAATGGGTCCTGACAACAGAAAAGGACTATGGACGCTTGCAGCCTTTACTGCCCTCAACAGTTGCTGTTTATTATGTGCCTATTAAAATGAAATTCCTATCAGAGGCAGATGAAATACAGTTTCTAACGAGCCTCGAAAAGCGGTTGCAAAAAGCTTAGTCTATGTGTTTGTGTGCCTTGTAAGAAGAGCGAACCAAAGGACTGCTTTCCACATGTCTAAAACCCAGCTCTAGTGCATAGGATTCATATTCTTTGAATTCCTCTGGATCGATAAAGCGAGAAACAGGAAGGTGTTTTTTAGACGGTTGTAAATACTGCCCTATCGTAACGACATCCACATGATGTTCTCTGAGATCGCGAAGGGTTTCTAGCACTTCTTCACGTGCCTCACCTAAACCAAGCATGATTCCAGACTTGGTTCTTCGGATGCCTTTCTTTTTTAGATAGCGAAGTACTTCAAGGCTTTGATCGTATTTAGCCTGAACACGAACTTGGCGGGTAAGCCTCCGAACTGTTTCAACATTATGCGAAACGACCTCAGGGGCAACAGCAATAATGCGGTCTATATTGCGCTCATTTCCTTGAAAATCTGGGATAAGCGTTTCCAAAGTAGTTGTAGGATTTAATCTTCGAATGGCATTTACGGTTTCAGCCCAAAGAATAGATCCCATATCTTTTAAGTCATCGCGATCAACAGAAGTGATCACGGCATGCTTTATTTGCATGAGTTTAATAGAACGGGCTACTTTATCGGGCTCGTCCCAGTCAACTTTGCCCGGACGGCCTGTTTGCACGCCACAAAAGCCACAGGAGCGGGTACAGATGTTTCCGAGTATCATAAAAGTTGCTGTGCCTTCTGACCAGCATTCCCCCATATTTGGACAACTACCAGAGGTGCAAATTGTATGCAGATCGTATTTGTCTACGAGGCCTCTTAATTCAGTGTATTTTTTACCAGTGGGGAGTTTTACGCGAATCCATTTGGGTTTTTCCACGCGCTTCGTTCCAGTCTCCATTTTTTCCAAATATTCCATGGGGTAAAGATACAAACTATTACAGCAGACTCAAAAGATAGACGAAAGCGAATGCTGATAGAAAAAGGATTCCTGAAATACTCAGCCATCGCATGTATTTATTGGGCTGCGCCTCAATAGGCATATGCTTACTTGTGACTAAGCGATAATTTAAAACGGCAAATAAAGGCGCTGTGATAAAAGAAAGAACCGTCGCTATTTGAACCAAGGTACCCATCTCGGACAGGAAGAAAAAGAAAATGGATAGGGTCCCGGAACTTAAGAGTAGAATCCAACTAAGATAACTGTCTTTTTTTTGCTTCCATAGAAGTGTTCCAATTTGTGACATCACTCTGGGTGAGGCATCCAGGGTGGTTAGCGTCGTGCTGAACATAGTGGTTAGAGCGGCGAGTCCTATGATGCTGTAAAAGGCAGTGCCAAGATTATTTGTATAGAGTTCAATGAGCTGACTGGCAAAGATGTTTCCTGAATTTGAAAAGGGTATCCCGGATCCAAACATAACCGTCGCGCCCAAGCCCATAAAACAAACCCCTAAAAATACGGTTGCCCAATAGCCTACTTTAAAATCAAATAAGCCTTCTTTTAAATTGAGTTTTTCAGCCATGTTTTTTTTCTTTTCTAAAGTCCAAATGGAATGCCAAATAGAAATATCCATCGGTGCCGGCATCCATCCCATAAAAGCGGCTAAGAACAGCAGGCCTTCTTTTGCAGGGAAAATTTGAGTGATAGAAGTAGGGGAGGAATTATTTCCCAATGCAATCCCAAAGCTGAGGATGCTGCAAAGACTCAATGTTATGATAACTGCTTTTATGAGTTTGTCTAAAAGGCTGTATTTGCCCACTATAAGAATCAGCAAACAGAAAGCTGTTAGTAGTGAACTCCAAACCCCTAGGTTGTCCGTAATACCAAAAAGTTCAGCGGCAATACCAGCTGTTACCACTGTTACGGCCGTTTGGATGGTAAACATAGTACCCAAATTCAAAAAAAAGTAAAGCCAAAGCAATGACTTGTTTAGCTTGTAGTAGCCCTCAATAAGACTTTCGTTGGTCGCCAGGGCGTATCGTGGGCCGTATTGAAAAAAAGGATATTTGAATACATTCACTAAGAGGAGTGCCCATAGAAGTCCCCAGCCATAATCGGCTCCTGCCCGAGTCGATTGCACCAAGTGGGAAACCCCAATAGCGGCCCCTGCAAAGAGAAGACCAGGGCCTAATTTTGCGAACATTCGAGTATTCATAACTGTAGTTTTTCTGCCAGTAATTTCTTGGCTCTAAATAGTTTTACTTTAATAGTATTTAAAGGCTGATCTAAATCTTCTGAAAGCTTATTGTAGCTATAGCCTTTGAAATATCGCAGCTGCATTAATAGCCGATAATCAGGGGCTAGAGATTGTATGTGCTCTAGCAATTGCTCTAGCTTTTGTTGGGCAATCATCTCTTCTTCTGGACTCTTTTGGAAATTTTCAAAATCATCAATCGCTGCTCTCGTCTCCGTTAATCTTATTTTATGACTGTTGTTTTTTCTTTCGGTATCAATCCAGAGATTTTGCGCAATAGAGATAAGCCAAGTTGAAAATCGTGCCCCACGATCAAACTGATGTATTTTATCAAAGGCATTTGAAAAAGTGCGAACGGAAATTTCTTCCGCTAGAATTGGGTTTCGAGTCTTTTTGAGTAGATACCCGTACACATAATCCCAGTACCTATCAAAGAGTTGATTGTAGGAACGCTGGTCGTTTTGTAAAGCCTGATCGAGTAGTTGCGAAATATTCATAGAAAACGTACAGCGTTTTCTAAAATAAGAAAATTAATTAAGCTGTGGATCGGACTTTCGACAGTCTTGTTCTGTAGGAAGTTTCCCACAAAAGCCACAAGCTTCGTTCTCTTTATTCAAGAAAGGCGATTGACTGGCACAGGTGCCAGAAAATTCACCGTCTTTTTTGGTCCAGATTTTAATCGCAATTCCAGCAAATGCGATCCCCATAAGTACGAAGGTAAGTAAGAATAATTTCATGTGACTGTTCTTTATAAGCTCTGTTAGGGCGAAACCTGAGGCAAAAATAAGCAAACTTTTAGTAGTATTTAGTTTTGTTTGTAGGACTTATCCTACAATATGTTTTGTTTTGATTTTACCAAAAATGACAAAATATTTACCGTTTTCTTCTTGATAACTGCAGTTTATCACAAAAGACATAAATAAACCCGTGAATGCATCAATTTAGTACCGAAAATAACACGAGTTAAATACTAAATATTTTGCATGAAATCTACTGTGCTTGCTAGCAACAACTTAAGGAGTTCCTCAAAAAATTATTCGGACAAAGAACTACTCATTCTTCGTTCTTGGGCTTTGGGTATGGGAGATTTAGACATACAAAGATTGATGGGGCTTGGCCCAAAAGCCTATCAAAAGAAACGCTATGAAATTTTGACAAAATTAGATGTCATGAATTGCTATACTGCTGTTAATAAAGCCTTTAGGATCCGATTAATGGTTCAAAAAGAATACACAACTGAATCTATCAAAACCTTTGCGCTTTCTTTTGCCTATAAAAAAACGCAGTATGGGGACACGGAAGAAACGGAAGCCTCAAAACAAGAGCTGTGGGAACTCTATGACACCCTAGTGGATTTCGAGCGCTATTTAGAAACACATTTTTTTCAAGCAAATCTCAAAAAAAATCCCACCGAAGCGGGATAAAAGATTGATCATCTGCGGCATCAAAGCCTTATTGTGATAAGATTGAGTTGTAAACGTACAAAAATATTTTAAATGCCAACAACACTAGGACTTCATATCGATGTAAAATCCATTGGATGGACTCTTGTTGATTCCGAGAGTAAGCGTATTAAATCGATGGGGGTTCATGTTTTTCCAACTGGAAGTAAAAATTTTGGCTTTGGGAAAAGAGAAATGTCAAAAAGATCCCAAAGAAGGCAGCAAAGGATCATTCGAATTCGATTTGCCAGAAAGCGAGCTCGAAAAGTGAAACTTCTTTTAGTACTCTCAAAATATGGGCTGTGTCCTGGCAGTCAAAAGGCAATTTCGAATTGGAAAAAGACCAAGCTTTTCCCTGCCGAGGAATTGGAATCTTGGTTGCGTTTAAATCCCTATGCACTTCGAGTAAAAGCCCTAGAAGAGCCCATTACCCTTATGGAATTAGGACGTATTTTTTATCATGTTGCCCAAAGAAGAGGATTTCCGCTTACAGAGCGGTCAATTGAAAGTTCTAATGGAGGCTTGTTTAGAGGATTTCCTAGGAGCAATAGAAGGGGCATTAAAGAGTTGCAACCTCATCTAACACATCAGACCTTAGGAGCGTATCTGTCCCAATTATACCCGCTCCCTTATCAATCCTATCGCCACACTCCTGTTCGAATTCGGAATAGGTTTATAGCTCGATCTATGTATCAAAATGAACTTGCAGCTATATGGGAGGTGCAAAAACCGCATCATTCGATACTTACCGATGAGTTGAAAATAGCGTTAATAGGAGGGACTCATAAGGGGAAAAAACAGCCTGGGATTATTTTTTTTCAAAGGCCTTTAAAATCTCAAAAACACAAGGTTGGAAAGTGCTTGTATGAGCCACAAAAAACAAAATGCTGCGTCAGCAGTTTAACCTACCAAGAAGTATTAGCGTATCGATGGGTCAATACCCTATTGAAGAATGGAGTACCTCTTGATACAGAAGAAAGAGAACGAGTGGTTCGGTATTTTTTAACGCATCGAAAATTCACTTTTGAGGCTGTTATCAGGCTTTTAGACGCATCTAATTCTCAATTTAATAAGAAGTCAGATGAATTAATAATAGGGTCCTTTGTTTTCAGTGAATTTTCAAAAAAAGAATATTTCGGTAGTGAATGGTTTGACTTTGATGCAAAAACAAGAGAAGATATTTGGCATGTCTTATATTTTTTCAAAGACCAATCTAAATTGGTTAGCTATGCAGAGCTTCATTGGGGTTTTTCTTCCTTTCACGCCCAAAAGATCTCGAGAATGACACTTGACAAACGCTATGCTCCAATAAGTAAAAAGGCAGCCAGAAACATCCTGTTTTTTTTGAAGCGTGGGGTTGTCTATGATTTAGCGGTTGTTCTTGGAGGGGTTAAAAACGCACTATCCAAGCATTGGGATGAGATCGCAGAAAAGGACATCACCTTTATTACCACCAAAGTGATAGAACTGTACAAGCAATTTCCCTTCTTCGGATTCACCATGCACTTGAAAGAGTTCTTGACAGATTATTTGCAGCTTAATGAGTTTCAGATTTCGAAGCTCTATGGTCAGAATTCTCGAATTTTGCAGACCAATAGCCATTCTAAATTTGAGTTTTCAAAAAAAGCAGATGATGAGGTCTACCGCTTTCAATCGCCTCCGTTGATAACAGCTCTTTTTCAAGCCCGAAAAGTAATCAATGCTATTGTAGAGGAACACGGGCCTCTGGACCATATTAAGATCCAACTGAATACGAAATTAAAGGCAAACAAGTACCAGCGTTATTTTTACAAGCTTGATAAAAAAAGAATCTCGCATAATCACATACGATATTGTAAAATCCTTGAGGAATTAACAGTCATAACAAGCCCCTCCAATATTCTTAAATATCAACTTTGGGAGGAGTGTCAACATACCTGCCCCTATTCTGGAGAAAAAATTCCATTGGAACGACTCTTTACGAAAGCGATCCAAATTGTATACATCCATCCTTGGAGCCGTTCTCTTAATGATGCTTCTCTGAATAAAACGCTTTGTGTGTCGTATATAGCGGCAGACTTAAATCAATATACTCCCTTTGAATTTTTCAATGAATACAGAGCGTATCAATGGGGAGAAGTGGTAGAGAGAGCTTCTAGACTTTTTGAAAACACTAGCGATTTCCCTTCTAATCACAAAAAATTCAGACTCTTTATAAAACGGTATACCAAACGCAATGTCCTCAAAAATCATTTGCAAGATCCCAATTTTATAAGTCAAGAACTCCGTTGTTTTTTCACTCAAGTTTGCCCTGATGTCTCAGTCGTCTTAAATTATGCCAGCCTTCATTTGATGAAGCATTGGAAGCTAGATGCTGTTCTCTTACAAAAAGGATCTTCAAAAGATATACGAGAAGTAGCGCTTCATTCTTATATCAGTACTTTACTCGACACTACTGTTCTAACTGAATTACTCAAATGGGATCGATATCGAGTGGCACCCAATTCAGAATTTCCGATTCCCTATAAAGAATTCAAGCAGCAAGTAGAATACCATCTCAGTAGAATATTGGTGTCCCATCTAAAGGCCAATAGAATTTATGTCCGGAGAAAAATTCACAATCCGGTTCTTGAGGAAAAGAATTTAGGGGTAGCAGTAAGAGGGAAGCTTCATAAAGAAACCGTCTATTCCTATCGCAGAGCTCCCACTGAACCCTCTTATAGTTTTCATATTCGAAAACCAATCGAAAGTTTTTTAACAGAAACACAAGTGCATAAGATTGTAGATCCTGTTATCAAAAAAATAGTTCTAGACAGAATAACTGCTGTAGGAGGGTTCCAAAATGGGAGAGTCCCCCCTGCTATTTTTATGGAAACAAATGCAGAGGGGTTTAGAATCCCAAAACTTTTTGTACCCAATAAAAAAGGAGGCGATCCAGTTCCGATTAGCAGTGTCCGAATAAAAGAAACTTTTAATGGGGCTGTAAAACTCAAAGCGAATGAGAATATGTATGTCAATCCAAGGAACAATCATCATATTTTGATTTACAAAAGTGGTGCTGAAATTAAAGAAGACATTGTGACCCTTTGGGAAGCAGTAAGACGAAAGGCAGCTAAAGAGCCACTTTACCAGTTAGCTGTTGCCAAAGCAGAGGCATTAACAACCCTGCATAGCAATGATTTATTTCTGTTAGGCATCCAAGATCTTGATGAGAATATCGAAAAAGAATCTCGGAGTTTTTTGTCTAAGCATTTGTATAGAGTTCAAAAGTTGTCCTCTATGTACTATGAATTTAGACTCGCTTATCATCAAGACATTAGTTATTTTCAAACCCCAGAGTTTATAAGGATTACCAATTTTGGAGATAAAAAAACAGGCTGGAAAACCTTGAATCCCATTAAAGTAAATGTCAGCTACGCCGGGAATATCACACGTTCAAAAAGCCCTCTTAAAAAATTAACCAATACCCCTTCTATGCTTTAATAATGCCTTTAACACCTACAGTCTTCGAACTGTGAACAACATGAAAACATTTTTCAATAAATAAATATAGTGTTGTGGTTTGATTGAAAAGTAAGGTATAAAGTAAGAGGGGGTTTTTTAAAAAACATGAGTAAAACTTTCTTGGACAAAGAAAAAGAGATAAAGTGCTGCCAGAAAGAATTTGAGAAAGACACCCGTTAGGAATCCAATCAGGGATCCAATAGCGGCTTTTAAAGCCCCTTTTTTATTTTGGAAATCGTGCATCAACTCACCCGAAAAAGCGCCGATAAAAGGGCCTATTATAATCCCCAAGGGACCCATAAAAACCATCCCGATGACCAAGCCTATGCCCGAGCCAACCATACCGTTTTTAGTCCCGCCAAATTTTTTTGTTCCCAAAAGGGGGATGATGTAATCTAATACAAAAACAAGGATCGCAGCGATAAAGGTAATCGTAAGGAATTTTGTGTTCATGGGAACCCAAGAGGTAAAGTGAAGTAATAAAAGACCAAACCAACTAGTGATAGGACCGGGAAGAACAGGGAGGAAACTCCCTACAATACCTAATAATGCTAAAAATATTCCGAATAGGTATAGGGCTATATCCATTTTGAAGAATTGTGATGCACAACGAACTTAGAAAAAATCCTTAATTTTAGGGAGAAATTATAGCCAAAATGTATAAACAACTACTTTCACTTTTAGGGATATTAAGTTTTGCCTTTGGAACCGTCTCCTGTGACAGCTTCAATACAAAAGTGCCCGCTTCAGAGATCAAAAAAGCTTCTGCTTGGTCAAAATCGGACCAATATCCCTCCTTTCCTGATTGTGAAGGACTCTCTGGAAGTCAAGCAAAATCTTGTTTTGGCGGTATTATAGGAGATTTTGTTTCGGAATACTTACGCAATCAAGAACTTATAGCTGCTGAAGAAGTTGATTCTGAAATTATCTTGCTGCTAAAAGTGACTAAAAAAGGAGTCATTGAATTGTCCTCTGTTGAAGATCCCAACAATATACGCTCCGCCATAACCGATCTAGATACGATACTTGAAGAAGCTGTGGCAACATTACCAGAAGCGCAGCCAGCAGTAAAAACAAATGCTGGCAGAAAAGTTCAAGTGTCTTTGAAGCTCCCCATTCAGATTATCGCCACAGCCAGCGAATAATGGCGGACGAAAAAATCATTCTAGGGATAGATCCAGGAACGACCATCATGGGATTTGGATTAATTCAAGTTTCTAAAGGGCAAATGGAATTGATTCAAATGCACGAGCTGCAATTAACAAAATACGCCGATCATTATCTTAAGCTTCAAAAGATCTACCAACGGACGGCCGAGATAATCGATACCCATACCCCTGATGAAATTGCTATAGAAGCCCCATTCTTTGGGAAAAATGTACAGTCAATGTTAAAATTAGGTCGCGCTCAAGGGGTGGCTATGGCGGCTGGCCTAAACCGTGAAATCCCAATTACAGAATATTCGCCTAAAAAAATAAAAATGGCCATTACCGGTAATGGTAACGCTTCGAAAGAGCAAGTCGCAAGAATGTTGATGGGGCAGTTTAACATCAAGGAACTTCCCAAGAATTTAGATGCCACCGATGGTTTGGCAGCAGCAGTTTGTCATTTCTACAATCAAGGTCGTCAATCGCAGGGGAAAAAATACACAGGATGGAGTGCTTTTGTGAAGCAAAACCCAGAAAAGACAAACTCCTAATACAGGCAAATGGCTGGCGTGTACTTTCACTATCCCTTCTGTAAAAAAGCCTGTACCTATTGTAATTTTCATTTTTCTACTCAACTCAAAAAGGCCCATTCCTTTCCCTCCTTGATGGCCAAAGAGCTTGAGATGAGAGCCTCTTTGTTAAATGAGAGCTCCTTAGAGAGTATTTATTTTGGTGGGGGTTCCCCTTCTTTATTAGCCCCAGCTCAGTTGGGCTCTTTAATCCAGGAGGGGAGAAAGCGATTTTCTTTTGATTCAGAAATTGAAATCACCGTTGAACTCAATCCTGATGATGTCAGTTTAAACTATTTAAAGGCACTTCAAAAAGAAGGCGTCAATAGAGTAAGTCTCGGGATACAGTCTTTTCGTGATCAAGACTTACAGTTGATGAATAGAGTTCACAATTCTACCCAAGCTATCCGGGCATTAGAGGATTGTTTGCAGGTCTTTGACAATGTTTCTATAGATTTGATTTATGGCATGCCCGATACCCGTATTGAGGATTGGAAGGAGAATTTACGCATTCTCCATCAATACCCCATACCTCATATAGCTGCCTATGCCTTAACGGTAGAGTCCAAAACAGCATTGGCGGCTCAACTAGCCAGAGGCGAAGTGGTATTGTTGGACGAAGAAGAGGTTGTGGCTCAGTATGAATACTTGGTGGATACAACCGAGTCCAAAGGCCTGATAAACTATGAATTTTCAAATTTTGGAAAACCTGGGTTTTTCTCTGTTAATAACTCCAATTATTGGAAGCGTAAGCCTTATTTGGGAATAGGGCCTGGAGCACATTCCTATGATGGGAATGCCATTAGAAATTGGAATATATCCAATAACAAGCTGTATCAAAAAGCGATTGAAAAAGGGGAAATGGCTTTTGAGTCAGAGGTCTTATCAAAAAAAGACAGGTTTAATGAAACTGTAATGACCGGTCTCAGAACCCAATGGGGGGTAAATAGAGTTCAGATAGAGAAAGATTTTGGCGACCTATATGCGCGATATCTTGAAGAACAAAGTACCCATCATATCTTGCAAAACAATCTTTTTTGGGATGGGGATACTTTATTGGTGACCAAGCAAGCTCGGTTTTTGACAGATGGGATTGCGGCTGATTTATTTTTAATCGAGCTGGAGCCCTAGCTTTTATTTTTCCAAAGCTTTACAAACTCAGTATAAAATTTCCCAATAGTTTCAATTCCGAGGAAAAAGTTTTTAATGCCATAGTGTTCATTGGGAGAATGAATCGCGTCACTATCCAATCCAAACCCCATTAAAATAGTTTTGGCCTTTAACACTTCTTCAAACATAGGAACAATAGGGATGCTTCCGCCATCACGAAGAGCTACCGGAGCGATACCAAATACTGTTTCATAGGCTTTGCTGGCAGCTTGATAGCCAATCGTATCTGTTGGGGTCACATAAGGTTGCCCCCCATGATGTGTCGTTACCTTTACTTGAACGCCCTCAGGGGCGATTTCTGAAAAATGCTTTGCAAACAAGCTACTGATTTCATCCCATTGTTGATTGGGGACTAATCGCATCGAGATTTTGGCATGTGCTTCACTTGGAATGACCGTTTTGGCTCCTTCCCCGGTATAGCCTCCCCAAATACCATTGACATCCAAGGTGGGTCTAATGGATTTCCGTTCTAAGGTTGTAAACCCTTTTTCTCCATGAAGGGCTTTTATATCGAGGGCTTTTTTAAAAGCTTCGTCGTCAATAGGAGCCTTTTCAATCGCATTTCGTTCCGAATCAGTATAGTTTACTACTGCATCATAAAATCCAGGGATTGTCACTTTGTAATCTTCATCATGAAGGCTGGCAATCATATCGCATAAGATGTTAATGGGGTTGGCTACTGTGCCTCCATACAAACCGGAATGCAAGTCTCTATTGGGGCCAGTGATTGTTACTTCCATATAACTCAAGCCTCTTAAACCTGTTGTAATAGCTGGTTTTTGTAAGCTGTTGATACCGGTATCTGAAATTAATATCAGATCACATGTTAATTGCTCTAAGTGCCCCTTGATAAAAGTCTCCAGATTGTCACTCCCGACTTCTTCTTCTCCTTCGATCATGAATTTTAAATTACAAGGAAGTGGTCCTTCGGCAACTATATTTTCAACGGCTTTAACATGCATATAGAGCTGGCCTTTGTCATCACAAGCGCCTCTCGCAAAAATGGCACCTTCAGGATGTATGTCTGTCTTTTTGATGACAGGTTCAAAAGGAGGACTGTCCCAAAGAGCAATAGGGTCTGGCGGTTGAACATCATAATGCCCATAAACCAATACAGTAGGAAGGTCCTTAGACACTGTGATTTCACCATACACTACAGGGTGCCCGGCTGTAGGAATTACGGCGACCGACTTACAACCAATTTTCTCAAGAGAATTCGCCACCCAGTCTGCTGCTTTTCTAACATCATTCGAAAAATTAGAATCCGCACTAATAGAGGGGATTTTCAAAAAATCTACTAATTCGTTTAGTTGGTTTTTCTGCTTTTCAGTAAGATCCATAGTGAAGTCGTTTTGCGTAAAAGTAAACCAAAATATGCAGTATAGAAACGTCTTCATTATTCAAAAAATGAATTATATTTGCGCTGCTATCAAACACATGCGGGTGTGGTGAAATTGGTAGACACGCTAGATTTAGGATCTAGTGCTTCACGGCGTGGGGGTTCGAGTCCCTTCACCCGCACTCAATCACCTCTTCAGTTACTTACAAAAAGTAAAGTGTTGAGGTGATTTTTTAATTTTAAAACAAAGAGAGCGTTCTCAATCCAAAAACAAGAGTCACTATTTTTAATTCAAAAGTATATCAGTCCGAAAGAAACCCCTCTAGAAGCAGTCGATGCCATTATTTTTTTTGAAAAAACGCTCCCATAATTGATGCCATAAACAATAATATGTTTTAAATTTCGTTCAATATTTACTATAAATATTTATTTGGGACTAGATTACTTAAATTTCTTTAAAAAAGGGACCTTTTTCCTGTTGCTGTTCCTTTCCGGTCATTTGTTTGGTCAAGACATTTCTATTGAGCAAGTTCAAACAAGCACCAGTACTGGAACTATCTCTCTAACAGACACTTGCCCAAATTCTAATTACGAACTCGATGTAGAACTAAAGAATAATTCTGGGGGTGTTCTCTTGGCATCTTCTGCAACACTTCGTATTGCAGTCACGGGTACTAACTCAGCAACTTATATTGTAGATTTTCCTTCTTCGAATTTAGCAAGCGGAACTACAGCATCTGTAACAGCAAATATAGATTTACTAAACCCTGGACCCAACACCATTTCTATCGAAGTTTACTACGATAGCGCACCTGGTACAATCCTAAGTTCAAGAGTAGCCAATATTCAGGTAGATCCAAGAGCCTTAACAGCTCCCATAACCCTTATCCCAACCACAACTGACGAACAACAAATTGTTGAAATTGAATTGGGTGATGATGGTTCAACAACAGGGGCTACTACTGAAACCTTTACCATAACCCTAGATGGCGTCGCCTTTACACAAACGGTAACAGCCTCTACTGCTCAAACTGTAAGTCAGGTTGCCACTGCTTTGGCTTCCTTAATCGATGCGGACTCAAATTATTCTGCTTCAAACACAGGGGCTCCAGCTTACGATCCTTTAAAAAGAGTAATCCGAATTACAGGCGCTGTAGCGGGAACATCCTACAGTTACGCCGCAACACTTTCGTCTACCAGCCTGGTATTTAGTTCTCCAAAAGTGGTACAAGGATCAAAGTCTATTGAGGTTTGTAGTGATGAATCGGTTACATTTAACTCTTCAGGTGGAGCTGTAACCTCAGGCTACGAATTCTTTGTAAACGGCATAAGTACTTCAGGGGGGGTCCCACAAAATAGCAGTTCCTATAAGTATTTAAATCCTTCCAACCTGGATGTCGTTCGTGTAGATGTGACTGACAGCAATGGTTGTGTATCTGAGTCCGAATCCATTTTAGTCAATGTAAATTTAACCCCTGAGGACAGTGGTTCTCCAATAGATCTTAGGAGTTCGGAGGTCACAAAATCAGCGGCTATTCAAAGCTATACAGTTTCTATTACTGGTACTGTAGACACTGGTGATACCTATACCTTAATTTTAGATGGAACTTCTTATACTTCTACGAATACGGTAAACACTATTGCTGGCGTACTAGCAGACTTAGACAGTCAGATTCCCGCCTCTTTTGATACCAGTGTAGTAGGTTCAAGCATTACCATCAGTTCCCAAGTTGCAGGAACGTATTTTTCCTTAACGACGCTCAGTGATGATGCCGATAATGGGGCCACTATTGGTTCTAGTATGAATTCTGCAAATTGGAATTTAAATGTTTGTGATGCGGATACTCAAACTCTAATCGGGCTGAATGCCGCTTCCTATAAATTTTATGTAGGAGGTAATTTCATTCCCAATGATGCTGGTACAGAAGATCGAATTACGTTGAATAATTACCTTGGAAATAATAATCTGATTCGTGTTATAGGCTATAGTTCTGCTGGATATTTAGGCTGTTCTTCTGATATGTATCTTACTGTAAAGGTCAACGAGATTTCAGATGCGGGTACCATTTCAAGTAATCAGACAATATGTACGGGAACTGCCCCTTCAACTCTCACTGGAACAACCGCTAGCGCCCCTGCCTCAGCAACAC
>CBFHRX010000017.1:0-37997 GCA_965658355.1 Flavobacteriaceae bacterium
CAACAACTACCGACTCATTTACAAGCCTTGTTTAATGCCGATATTACCTATCACATCAACCCGACTGGAAAGTTTGTCATTGGCGGCCCTCATGGCGACACGGGCCTTACTGGAAGAAAGATTATTGTAGATACCTACGGTGGTAAAGGAGCCCACGGTGGCGGGGCTTTTAGTGGGAAAGATCCCAGTAAAGTAGACCGTTCAGCGGCCTATGCGGCCCGACATATTGCCAAGAATTTAGTCGCTGCTGGGGCCGCTAAAGAGGTCTTGGTTCAATTGAGTTACGCTATTGGGGTAGTCGCTCCTACTTCTGTTTTTGTCAATACCTATGGCAGCAATCAAACGACTTTGACAGATGCCGAGTTGGCTACTGAGATTCAAGAATTATTCGATTTGACTCCATATGGAATTGAGACTCGTTTGAAACTTCGAAACCCAATTTATTCTGAAACTGCCGCCTATGGGCATATGGGGCGAGCACCACAATTGGTGACCAAAACTTTTGAGTCTCCTTATAATGGTAAAATCACTCAAGATGTGGAATTGTTTACCTGGGAGAAATTAGATCAGGTGGAAGCTATAAAAAAAGCCTTTTCGTTATCCTAATACTAGATTTTAAATTCTGATATGGACGACTTTGTTGACATACAAAAACGAACGATTCAAGCGCCTCGAGGTCTTGGGGAGCTAGTGGTGTCCTATCAGCATTTTGGCCAAGATATCAGCACACATCCTGTCATTATGATCAATCATGCGCTCACAGGAGATGCACACGTTGCAGGAGCAAATGGATGGTGGAACAAATTAGTAGGCCCAAAGCGAACGATTGACACCGAGCAGTATGCTATTATTTCGTTTAATATTCCAGGCAATGGTGTTCTCGATTCACAATTGGATGCTTATACCGAATACCATACTGGAGACATAGCCACTATTTTTAGAGAAGGCTTACGTCAGTTGGGGATTCACAAACTCTATGCCCTTATTGGAGGTTCTATTGGAGGTTGTATTGGCTGGGAATTTATGGTCCAGTATAGTGGTCTAGTAGAGCGGTTTATTCCCATTGCTACAGATTGGAAGGCGACGGATTGGCTGATTGCCAATACGTACTTACAAGACCAAATTTTACAGAATTCTTCCAGGCCAGTACACGATGCTCGAATACATGCCATGTTGTGTTATCGAACCCCAGAATCATTAGCGTATCGTTTTCAACGCACATTGAATAAAGACGAAGATTTATTTAATGTAGAGACCTGGTTGCGGCATCACGGCGAAAAGTTAAGCAAGCGATTTACACATCAATCCTATTTGACTGTTAATCATCTGTTGCGCTCTGTTAATAGTGAGCGCAATGGACAAAGCATAGCAGAAGTTTTTAGGGAATCCCAAACAGCCTTTTATTTGATTGGGATTGATACCGATTTATTTTTTACCCCTACTCAAATAAAGCAAACATATGAAGACCTTAAATCGGCAGGGGTTACCATCTCCTATAGTGAGATTAACTCCATTCACGGTCACGATGCTTTTTTGATTGAATACGAACAAATGGACACTTTATTAAAGCCAATTTTTAACGAATAAACGAAACGAATTATGAAGGTAGCATTAGAACGCATCAACCAAGAGTATCTATTCGAAGTCAGCAACCCCAATGGGCATCGCGTATTATTGGATAACAAGTCTAAGACAGAAGGAAGTGTAAAAGGCATTAGCCCTATGGAGTTACTACTGATGGGCTTAGCCGGATGCAGTAGTATCGATGTCGTTGCCATCTTAAACAAGCAAAAAATAAATCCGACTTCGATCAAGATGGAAGTAGAAGGGCAGCGCCCCGAAAATACAGTTCCAGCTCTATTCAACGCGATTCGGGTGAAGGTGCTTTTAGAAGGGGACTTTTCAGCAGAAAAAGCACAACGGGCCGTTGCGCTTTCCTTTGACAAATACTGCTCTGTTTCCAAAACATTGGAGCACACTGCTACAATTGACTATGAGATATATTTAAATGGAGAGAAAATATGAATAAAAAGTTTGAGACGAAGGCCATTCGGAATCAGCTAGAACGTTCTCAGTACAAAGAACATTCGACCCCTCTTTATTTGACATCAAGTTTTGTTTTTGACGATGATGAAGATCTAAGGGCTGCTTTTGCTGGCGAAAAGCAACGGACAATCTACAGTCGGTTTACCAACCCAAACACAGATGAGTTTGTCGACAAGATGTGCGCTTTAGAAGGCGCCGAAGCAGGGGTTTCTTTTGCCAGTGGTATGGGAGCTGTTTTTTCAACATTCGCCGCCTTACTCAATAGCGGAGATCATATTGTTTCGGCTCGTTCCGTTTTTGGTTCAACTCATTCTATGTTTACGAAGTTCCTGCCAAAATGGAATATTGAAACCACCTATTTTGATGTTCACCAGCCCGAAACCATAGCCTCTTGTATTCGTCCTGAAACAAAATTAATCTATGCGGAGACGCCTACCAATCCGGGTGTTGCCCTTTTGGATCTAGAAGAATTATCGCGAATCGCTAAAAAACACAAACTGATTCTTGTGATCGATAATTGTTTTGCCACGCCTTATATTCAGCGTCCAATCGAATTTGGTGCCGATTTGGTTATCCATTCTGCTACCAAACTGATAGACGGCCAAGGCCGCGTTTTGGGAGGGGTTACCGTGGGTAGTAAAGACTTGATCCACGAAATATATTTGTTTGCTCGCAATACGGGTCCTTCACTGTCGCCCTTTAATGCCTGGGTCCTTTCAAAAAGTTTAGAGACGCTCGCAGTACGCTTAGACCGTCATTGTGAAAATGCACTATTATTAGCCCAGATCCTAGAAAACCACCCAAAAATCAATTGGGTAAAATATCCATTTCTACCCTCACATCCGCAATATGAGATTGCAAAAAAGCAAATGCTAAAAGGGGGAAGTATCATTTCTTTTGAAGTCAAAGGCGGTATCGAAGCTGGAAAGACTTTCTTAAACGCCCTCCAACTCTGTTCCCTTTCGGCCAATTTAGGCGATTCTCGAACGATCGTTACCCATCCGGCATCTTCGACCCACAGTAAGCTGTCTGAAGAAGACAGACTAGCGGTTGGAATAACAGCTGGTATGATACGATTGTCTGTTGGATTGGAGCATCCTGACGATATTCAAAACGATTTAGAACAAGCGCTCGGAAAAATATGAAGCAATTAGTAGACCTATTAAAAGAAAGAATTCTTGTCTTAGATGGCGCTATGGGGACGATGATTCAAGCCTATAATTTTAAAGAAGACGACTTTAGAGGAAGCCGATTTCAAGAGCATCCCTCTCCATTGCAGGGGAATAATGACCTATTGAGTTTAACACAGCCAGAAGCTATTAAGACCATCCACAGTAAGTATTTTGAAGCCGGAGCCGATATCGTAGAAACCAATACCTTTTCTTCTACCACTGTTGGGATGGCAGACTATCAGATGGAAGATCTCGTTTATGAGCTCAATTACGAATCAGCAAAACTAGCCAAAGAGGTAGCGCAATCCTTTACAGAGAAAGAACCTCACAAGCCTCGTTTTGTTGCCGGTTCCATCGGGCCAACGAATAGAACAGCCTCGATGTCCCCAGATGTTAATGACCCTGGGTTTAGAGCGATCAATTTTCAAGAATTAGTAATAGCCTATCAAGAGCAAGTAGAAGGCTTGGTCGCTGGGGGTGTTGACCTTCTTTTAGTAGAAACAGTCTTTGATACCCTTAATGCAAAAGCAGCATTGTATGCGATTGATAGCTTAAAGAAAAAGAACCATTGGGAACATCCCATCATGGTAAGCGGAACGATAACAGATGCGAGTGGCAGAACCCTTTCTGGACAAACGGTTGAAGCCTTTGCAGTTTCGGTATCTCATATTCCCCTATTGAGTATCGGTTTTAATTGCGCTCTTGGAGCCGATCAATTGTATCCCTATTTAAAAAGACTTTCAGAGCTGACAGCTTTTGCAACCTCTGCGCATCCCAATGCAGGATTACCGAATGCATTTGGAGCCTATGACCAAACGGCTGATGAAATGTCTGAATTGGTAGAAAATTATTTAAAAGATAATTTGGTGAATATAATAGGGGGCTGTTGTGGTACGACTCCTGAGCACATTCGACGTATCGCTGAAATTGCACAAAAACATGTACCAAGGTCCTATAGTAAAGAAGCCTATGCCGGATAAAACACCAACACTGCAGTTATCGGGTCTTGAGTTATTAGAAATTACCTCAGACACCAATTTTGTAAATATTGGAGAACGCACCAATGTAACGGGTTCTCGTAAGTTTTTACGTTTGATAGAAGCCGGAGATTTTGAAGCGGCAGTAGAAGTTGCGCGAGAACAAGTAGAAGGCGGCGCTCAAATCATTGACATCAATATGGACGAAGGTCTTATTGATGGGGTTAAGGCCATGACAACCTTTCTGAATTTAATTGCTGCTGAGCCTGATATTGCAAAGGTCCCCGTGATGATTGACAGTTCGAAATGGGAGATTATTGAAGCGGGCTTACAAGTAGCCCAAGGTAAAAGTGTGGTTAACTCTATAAGCCTCAAAGAAGGGGAAGAAGCCTTTGTGACGCTTGCCAAAAAGATCAAGCAATACGGTGCTGCTGTTGTTGTAATGGCTTTTGATGAAGAAGGCCAGGCCGATAATTTGGAACGCCGCAAAGAAATATGCAAGCGCTCCTATGATATTTTGGTCAACAAAGTACAGTTCGCCCCTCAAGACATCATATTTGATCCTAATATATTTCCTGTTGCTACAGGAATGGAGGAGCACCGTCGTAATGCTGTGGATTTTTTCTTGGCTACGAAATGGATTCGAGAAAACTTACCCTATGCGAATGTCAGTGGAGGTGTGAGTAATGTTTCTTTTTCATTTAGAGGGAATAACGCCGTTCGAGAAGCTATGCATTCGGCATTTTTATTTCATGCTATTCAGCATGGGATGAATATGGGAATTGTAAATCCAAGCTTGCTAGAGGTGTATGATGAAATCCCCAAGGCCCTATTGGAATACGTTGAGGATGTATTACTTGACAGAAGGGAAGATGCTACCGAGCGACTCTTGGATTTTGCCGAGAGTGTAAAAGGACAAGAAAAATCTAGTAGTCAAGAAAAAAACGCGTGGAGAGAAAAAGCGTTACAAGAGCGGATCTCTCATTCTTTAATCAAAGGTATTGACGCCTTTATTGAAGAGGATGTAGAAGAGGCGCGCCAGCAAGTAGCCCGACCCTTAGAAGTAATCGAGGGGAATTTGATGACGGGAATGAATATCGTTGGGGATTTATTTGGGGAAGGGAAAATGTTCTTGCCACAAGTAGTCAAATCAGCCAGGGTAATGAAAAAAGCAGTTGCCTACCTACAGCCGTTTATTGAAGCAGAAAAAGAGGGCGATGCCCAAAGTGCGGGTAAAATTTTAATGGCAACGGTAAAAGGAGACGTACACGATATTGGTAAAAACATTGTGAGTGTCGTATTGGCCTGCAACAATTTTGAAATAATAGATTTAGGGGTTATGGTGCCGCCCGAAAAAATATTAGAGGCTGCAGTTGCGCATCAAGTTGATGTGATTGGCCTTTCAGGTTTGATTACTCCCTCCTTGGATGAAATGGTGTTTATCGCACAGGAAATGCAGCGCCAAAAAATTGACATCCCCTTGCTTATTGGGGGTGCGACCACCTCAAAAGCCCATACGGCAGTAAAAATTGCTCCTTTAAGCAACTACCCTGTTATTCATGTAAACGATGCTTCTAGGGCGGTAACAGTAGTCAGTAATTTGCTCAGTGAAGACACACACAAAAGCTATGTGGCTGGAATTCGATCTGATTACGATCAATTCCGAGAAAAGTTTTTACAGAGAAGTGAGCGTAAAACCTATCTGCCTATAGAAGAAGCACGAGAAAATGCCTTACAACTCAATTGGGATGACTACGCACCTGTGAAGCCCAAAAATAAAGGGGTTCACACCTTACAGGATTTCCCTCTCGAAAAGCTTTTGCCCTATATCGATTGGACGCCTTTTTTCCGTTCCTGGGATTTGCATGGGAAATATCCTGAGATACTGGCAGACCCCGTAGTGGGGGCGCAGGCAACAGAATTGTTCACAGATGCGCAGCAGATGCTAGATAAAATCATAGCCGAAAAATGGTTAGAGGCACGTGCCCGATTTGGTCTTTTTCCGGCAAATAGTGAAGGGGATGATATTCATATTTATGACCCTGAGCAAGAAGAAGAACAAATTAGCAGTTGGTTAACATTAAGACAGCAACTGCAAAAAAAAGCGGGAAGTCCCAATTTGGCATTAGCGGACTTTATCGCTCCTAAAAGTGCTGGATATCGAGATTACTGTGGTGCCTTCTGCGTAACAACAGGTTTCGGAACCCAAGAAAAAGCCGCGGCTTTTGAAGCCGATAACGATGATTACAGTGCTATCATGATAAAGGCCTTAGCGGATCGGTTTGCAGAAGCTTTTGCGGAATACCTTCATGAGGCCGTGCGTCAAAATTTTTGGGGCTATGCTGTTGAGGAAGGGCTGAGTAATGAAGATCTAATTGCAGAAAAATACAAGGGCATTCGCCCTGCACCTGGGTATCCTGCCTGTCCCGATCATCTGGAAAAAATTGAATTATGGAAGCTTTTAAAGGTAGAAGAAACCATTGGGGTAAAACTCACTGAAAGTATGGCAATGTGGCCTGCAGCTTCTGTGTCAGGTTATTATTTTGCACATCCACAAGCACAGTATTTTGGGCTTGGAAAAATAAAAGAAGACCAACTTATTGATTACAGCCATAGACGAAAAATAGCTGTAGAAACAGCCAGAAAATGGCTTAATCCCAATTTAGTTACGACATGAAAATAATAGATCATATCGCTCAATCAAAAGGTAAAACACAGTTTACCTTTGAAATATTACCTCCTGTAAAAGGGCAACATATCGATTCCATATTCGCCGGGATTGACCCTTTGATGGAATTCAATCCTCCATTTATTGACGTTACCTATCACAGAGAGGAATACGAGCTAAAGTCATTAGACAATGGCTTGTTGCAAAAGCGATTAATCCGAAAAAGACCCGGAACAGTTGGTATTTGTGCTGCTATTATGAATAAGTACAAAGTAGATGCCGTACCCCATGTTTTATGTGGTGGGTTTACCAAAGAAGACACAGAAAATCTGTTGATCGATTTGGATTTCTTGGGGATCGACAATGTGGTAGCATTAAGAGGAGATGCAGTCAAAAGCGAGACTTATTTTACGCCAACTAAAGAGGGGCATGCCTACGCTAGTGAGCTGGTATCACAGATTGCCAATCTCAATAAAGGCGTTTATTTGGATGAAGAATTAGTAGAGGGATCGGCTACTGACTTTTGTATTGGGGTGTCAGGATACCCTGAAAAGCATATGGAAGCCCCTAGTTTGGATACCGATATTGACTACTTAAAGGAAAAAATTGACGCTGGAGCAGATTATATCGTTACCCAAATGTTTTTTGATAACGCAAAGTTTTTCGCATTTCAAGAAAAGTGTGAAAAGGCAGGAATCAAGGTTCCCATCATTCCAGGCTTGAAGCCAATCGCTACCCGAAAGCAATTGAATTTACTTCCCCACCGTTTCCATGTTGATTTACCAGAAGCGTTGATTAAAGAGGTGATGGCCTGCAAGGATAACAAGGCCATTAAACAAGTAGGAATAGAGTGGTGCATTGCGCAAAGTAAAGAATTACAACAGGCAGGGGTTTCTTTCTTACACTATTATTCTATGGGGAAATCAGAAAATATAAAAGCGATTGCTGACGCTATATTTTAAGTGGCCGTAAGCTCATTAAAAAGAGATTCTAGATTTTTGCTCTTGTGTTGTAGGGTGACAATTTTCAATCCGTTGTCATGGGCGAAGTCAAAAACCATTGGTCGGCGGTCTTCTTGTGTATCAAACTCAATCTCATATTGAAAGTCAAAGACATTCGTTACCCGAACCGCATTTTTTATTTTTTCTAATGCGACCATTTCAACCCGATAATCAAAACTTACTTCCACGATTTGTTTTTCTTGCAAGCGCAATTTTTGGAGCGATTCGTCTAGGACAATTTCCCCTTTGTGTAAAATAACAACTCGATCGCAAAGGGCTTCTACTTCTGATAAGATATGGGTGGACAAAAAGATGGTTTTTTCTTTCCCTAATTCTAAAATCAATTCCCGTATTTCGCTCAATTGATTGGGGTCAAGTCCTGTTGTGGGTTCATCTAAAATCAAAAGCTGGGGATTATGAAGCAAAGCAGCGGCTAGTCCGACTCTTTGTTTATATCCCTTAGAAAGGCTTGTGATTTTTTTGTCGAGGTGGTTCTGGAGGCCTACTTTTTTTGAAATTTCCTCTAGGGAAGGCATTGAAACCTTATATAGGGCTGCGCTAAAGTCCAAATACTCCTTTACAAACATATCGCTGTAAAGCGGATTGTTCTCTGGTAGATAGCCGATTTGTTGTTGTATTTCTTCAGGAGCTGTTTTCAAATCGACTCCTTCAAATTTGATGCTTCCTTGCCAATCTGTTAAAAAGCCAGTTAGAATTTTCATTAACGTGGTTTTCCCAGCGCCATTAGGACCTAGAAACCCAATTATTTCCCCTTTTTTCATGTGCAGATTCAGTCCTTTTAATATGACTTGATCGGCGTACTTTTTTCGGACATCTTGAAGTTGAAGTGGCAAAGTCTTTTTTTTACAAAGATATACGAAGAAGGCTATGGTTCCGAAAAAGGCACTCTTTTTAATAAGAACAGTACTGTTTTTAGGGGGGGTCTTTAAAAAAAGAAACCTAAAAATTTGTTTTTTAAAAAGAGCCTCTTAGTTTTGTATCGAATTAAATAAGATGAACAAGTCATTTACTTATTACCAAAGCTTCTATTATTTCTTTACAGAAAGAAATAGGACTTTGTAATTTTGTAAGCACTCAATAATACGTTAAAGTCCTGGCCTTAGTTCAGGACTTTTTTTTTGACATGAATCAAATCATAGGAATACAGGGAATAGAAGGGTCGTTTCACCATCAGGTGCATCTTGCTTATTTTGGGAATGAAGTGCCGGTTGCGACATTCGACAGTTTCCCCTCATTGGTACAGGCCTTGCTAAACAATGAAATTACGAAGGCGGTGATGGCGATTGAGAATTCTATTGCAGGTTCTATCTTACCGAACTATGCTTTAATAGATCATAACGATTTATTTGTGAGTGGTGAGCATTATTTAAATATTCACCACCAGTTGCTGGCACTACCGGGTCAGAGAATCGAAGATATTGAAGAGGTTCGTTCGCATCCGATGGCCTTGTTGCAGTGCACTAAATTTTTTCAAGACTACCCACATATTCGCTTGGTGGAAGCAGATGATACCGCAGCAGTCGCGCATCGAATTGCCCAAAACAAATGGAAAGGAGTAGCGGCCATAGCTAGTAAAACAGCAGCCGAATTGTACGCCTTGGATACTTTAGCTTCTTCTATACAAACAATAGAGACTAACGTGACTCGTTTTGTGATTGTTGAAAGAAAGGCGCCCAGTACCCATCAAAATGTTAACAAAGCGGCTTTGATGTTCACTTTAGATCACCAGCGAGGGAGTTTGGCCACCATCCTAAATGTAATGAGTGACTGCCAGTTGAATCTCACCAAGATCCAATCCTTACCCGTAATAGAAACCCCTGGTAAATATGCTTTTTTTGTTGATATTACCTTTGACGAACTAGACAACTACACCAAAGCCAAGTCTATACTTACCCTAATGGCTCAGCATTTTAAAGTATTGGGCGAATACAGTAAAAAAAAATAAAATGAAAGCGCAACGATTAGCCAGTGTAAAAGAATACTATTTCTCCACAAAACTGCGGGAGGTTGCAGCATTGGCTCAAGCAGGAAAGCCCATTATAAACATGGGGATAGGAAGCCCTGACTTGGCGCCACATCCATCCGTAGTTGAGGCTTTAAGTAAGGGCCTGTCACATCCGAGAGCGCATATGTACCAGAGCTATCAAGGCTTGCCTGAATTGCGACAAGCAATTGCCGACTTTTATCAGCGTTTCTACCAGGTAGAATTGGATTCAACGGAAGAAATACTTCCCTTAATGGGATCCAAAGAAGGGATTATGCATATCTCAATGGCTTTTTTAGACAAAGGAGATCAAGTGCTGATCCCCAATCCAGGCTATCCGACTTACAGTTCCGTAACGCGCTTGTTAGAAGCCGAGCCCATTACCTATGATTTAAGTATCGAAAACAACTGGCAGCCAGATTTTGAGGCCTTAGAAGCAATGGATACGACTAAGGTTAAATTGATGTGGCTCAATTATCCGCATATGCCAACAGGGGCTGTGGCTCAGAAAGAAACTTTTGAAAAGTTGATCAACTGGGCCAGAGAACGCAGTATTCTTCTTATAAATGACAACCCCTATAGCTTTATACTAAACGACAAGCCCCAGAGTATTTTGTCCATTCCTGGCGCTAAAGAAGTAGCCCTAGAGTTAAACTCTTTAAGCAAGGCATTCAATATGGCCGGTTGGCGCGTTGGGATGCTAAGTGGAAACGCATCGATTCTCAAAGAAGTACTAAAGGTGAAAAGCAATATGGATTCTGGAATGTTTTTCGGCGTCCAACAAGGAGCGATAGCGGCCCTACAAGCCGAACAAGAATGGTTTGATTCTTTGAACAGTCTATACCGTTCTCGAAGAAATAAAGTAGAAACTTTGGCCTCTTTATTAGAGACTGATTTTGACAGTGCGAGTGTGGGTATGTTTGTTTGGGCCAAGCTGCCCAAAGAAGCCGTTGACTCCGTAACCTATATTGATACGCTCTTGCATGAGTATGATATTTTCATCGCACCAGGGACTATTTTTGGAAGCCAAGGAGAAGGGTATATTCGTTTTTCTCTATGCGTGCCCGAGGAAAAAATTCAAGAAGCCATCAACCGTATACAAAAATGAAAATAGCAGTAATCGGCATTGGTTTGATTGGGGGTTCCATGGCATTGGAGCTAAAGAAGCAGTTTCCTAAAGCGACTGTCTATGGTATGGATCAAGAGAAAAGCCATTTAGAAAAGGCATTGGCTAAGGGAATCATTGACGAAGTAGCTGGGATAGAAGAGATGAGTGATATGGACAGAATAGTGCTCAGTATTCCGGTTAAAGCGGCTGTTTCCATGCTGCCTGAATTGTTAGACAGGCTGCATTCAGATGGCTTGATATGGGATGTGGGATCCACAAAGAAAAGCATATGTGCAGCCGTGGAAAGCCATCCTAAACGAGCGCAATACCTAGCCGCCCATCCGATTGCAGGGACCGAATACTCGGGTCCAGACGCAGCGCTACTGGATTTATTTGCCGATAAGCCTCAAATCCTATGCGAGGCTCAAAAAACACGAACTGATTTGTTGGATTGGGCCAAAACAAGTTTCCGTCAAATGGGTATGTATCTCCGTTTTATGCATCCCCAGGAGCATGATAAACACATGGCCTATGTATCTCATTTGTCGCACATCAGTTCTTTTATGTTAGGCAAAACAGTTTTAGACAGAGAAGAGGACGAACAAAATATATTTGATTTAGCCGGAAGTGGTTTTGAGTCTACAGTACGATTGGCCAAAAGTTCGCCCGATATGTGGTTGTCTATTTTTGAAGATAATAAAGAATCTATTTTGGATATACTATCCGCTTATATTCGCAATTTAGAGCGTTTTAAAAAGCTGTTAAAAGAAGAAAAATACACGGAATTACACGAACAACTAAAACATACAAATCAACTAAAAACAATCCTTAACGGAATTAAAACCAATTAAAATGGAAAATGCACCCGCAATGCGCGATTGGCTAAACAATTTTGGACTCGACCATCCTTTGGTGATCGGCGGGCCTTGTAGCGCTGAAACAGAAGAGCAGGTAATGAAAATTGCTCATGAACTAAAAGATACAGACGTAACCGTTTACCGCGCTGGTATTTGGAAGCCAAGAACCCGTCCTGGAAATTTTGAAGGAGTAGGAGCAATCGGTCTTAAATGGTTGCAACGAGTAAAAGAAGAAACAGGCTTATTGACTGCGACGGAAGTAGCTAATAAAGATCATGTGAAATTAGCTTTGGAGCATGATATCGATATCTTATGGATAGGTGCCCGTTCTACTGTGAGTCCGTTTATTGTGCAAGAAATCGCGGATGCCTTAGAAGGCACTGATAAAATCGTTTTGGTAAAAAACCCCGTGAACCCAGACGTCGCCTTATGGCTCGGAGGGGTTGAGCGATTGTATACAGCCAATATTAAAAACTTAGGTTTGATTCACCGCGGATTCTCTGCTTACGGGAAGTCCAAATACAGAAACAATCCGGAATGGCAAATCGCTGTTGAAGTTCAGAATCGTTTTCCAGATCTTCCTTTAATTTGTGACCCATCACATATTACCGGTAAGCGCGACATGATTTTTGATACCTGCCAAATGGCCTTGGATTTGAATTTTGACGGGCTGATGATAGAAAGTCATTGGGATCCTGACAATGCATGGAGTGATGCGGCACAACAGGTAACTCCTACCGCTTTAGTTCAAATCATGAAGGATTTAAAAATCAGAGCGACTACTACTGACGAGGAAGCCTATCAGACAGAATTGCAGAACCTTCGTGCTCAAATCGATGTCGCAGATCAAGCGATTTTAGACACCCTCGGGAAACGAATGAAAGTAGCAGAAGCTATCGGAGAGTTGAAGAAAGAAAACAACGTTGCCGTGCTACAGAATAAGCGCTGGAACGAGATCTTAGGGAAAATGGTTTTAGAAGGAGAGGAACGAAATTTATCAGAAGAATTTGTTCTCCGACTTTTTAAGGCTATCCATCAAGAGTCGATCAATCATCAAGAGCAGATCGTGAAAGGATAAAATAAAAAAACCGCCAACTGGCGGTTTTTTTTTATTGTAATGCCTTAGCAATTCTTGACAAGGCCTCTTTGATTTGTTCTTCAGAAGCCGCATAGGATATGCGAATGCAATTGGGGTCTCCAAAGGCATCCCCTGTTACGGTAGCTACATGTGCTTGTTCGAGAAGGAAAAGCGCGAAATCCGTTGCATTATTAATGGTTGTACCCTGGAAGGTTTTACCAAAGAAGGCTGAAACATCTGGAAAAACATAAAAAGCACCGTCGGGTTCCTTTACCGTGAAGCCCTCAATGTCTCTTAAAAGACTCAGGATTAGTTGGCGACGGTTTTTAAATTCATCGACCATATATTGAATCTTTTCTACTGGGGCTTCAAGTGCTGTAATGGCTGCTCTTTGTGCAATACAATTAGTACCGCTCGTTATCTGACCTTGCATTTTATTACAGGCTTTTGCAATCCATTCAGGAGCGCCGATGTATCCAATACGCCAGCCCGTCATGGCAAATGCTTTCGCCAAGCCATTTACTGTGATTGTTCGGTCGTAAAGAGAAGGGATAGCAGCCAAGCTAAATGCCTTTTTTCCGTAGTTAATATGTTCATAGATCTCATCAGACAACACAAAAATATCAGGATAGCGATCCAATACTTCCGCCAATGCTCGGTATTCAGCTTCTGAATAAACAGTCCCTGAAGGGTTGTTTGGCGAATTAAACATGATCAGCTTTGTCTTGGGCGTAATAGCCGCTTCTAGTTGTTCAGGTGTAATTTTGAAATTTTGTTCAATTCCAGTAGGAACCACTACAGGAATTGCTTCAGCAAGCGTTACGATCGCAGAATAGCTCACCCAATAAGGAGCTGGAAGTAAGACTTCATCACCTGGATTAAGCAAGACCATACAGACATTGGCGATAGATTGCTTCGCTCCAGTAGAGACGACTACCTGTGATGGGGAATAGGTTAGATGATTGTCTCTTTTAAACTTATGACATACAGCTTCCTTGAGATCTGCATACCCATCCACAGGAGAATAAGAGTTGTAGTTATCACGAACAGCTTGTATCGCCGCTTCTTTAATAAATTCGGGCGTGTTAAAATCAGGCTCGCCTAGGCTCAGGCCTATAACATCAACCCCTTGTCCTTTTAATTCTCTTGCTTTTGCCGCCATAGCCAATGTGGCCGATGCGGGTAGACTGTTTATTCTTTCTGATAATGCCTCCATAATCAAATAGTAACTGTTGCGGGTTTCATCCCCATGCTTTTAATGAATTTAAAATGCGAAAATAAGGCACTTCGAGTACTTTTATATTCATTGTAGGGCAAATTAAATTCTCGGGCTGTCTTTTTTATGATTTTCCCAATTTCTTGGTAATGAATATGCGAAATATGGGGAAAAATATGATGTTCAATTTGAAAATTTAACCCTCCAACATACCAATTCAGCAACCAATTTTTGGGAGAGAAATTAGCAGTGGTATGCAATTGATGAATGGCCCAAGTATTTTTCATTTCTTGAGAAGTTGATTCCGGTAACGGCATTTCTGTATCTTCTATTACATGCGCCAGTTGGAATACCAGACTCAATATAAGTCCCGCTGTGTAGTGCATGACAAAAAAGCCCAGTAGGATATGCCAAATAGGAATGTCTAAAATCAAATAGGGGATCAGTAGCCAGCCTAAAAAATACAGAATCTTTGAAATGACTAAACTGGTCCACAAGTATGAAGGACTTTTTGTTTGTGCTACATTTTTATGATCTCTTAAATAGCGATACATCTGTGAAAAATCAGATGCAATGGCCCAACGAAGAGTGAGCAAACCGTATAAGAATACAAAGTAGACATGCTGAAAGCGATGAAAAGGCTTCCATACTTGATGCTTGGAAAAGCGTAAAATACCGTTGGCCTCGATGTCTTCGTCATGACCGTGGATATTGGTAAAAGTATGGTGGAGGAAATTATGTTGCACTTTCCAGTTATTTGAATTTCCGGCTAAAAAATAGATGGTATCGCCCATTAATTTATTGACCCAAGGCTTTGAAGAATAAGAGCCATGATTGCCATCGTGCATCACATTCATCCCGATACCAGCCATTCCTACCCCCGCAACAACACAGAGGGCTAATTGGGTATAATAGGCCATGGGGAAAGCCAGGATCAGCAAATAAGGCACGACCAGTAATGAGATCATTACAATCGTTTTTAAATGCAAGCGGTAGTTTCCTGTTTTCTTTATTTGATTGATTTTAAAATGATTGTTAACGCGTTGGGTCAGCTCTTTATAAAAGCCTTTTAAATCTCTTCTGGGAAATTTTATGTACATGCGATTCTTTATTTTTTCCTAAAGTAATAAAAATGAAAGCTTTATTACCTTTGAAAAAAAATCTTTGGAACAACTTTTTAACTATTTTCCAACACTACGTCAAGAGCAACACTCTCAGTTTGAGAAAATGTACGACTTGTACGTGGATTGGAATGCACAAATCAATGTCATCTCCCGAAAAGATATTGAGAGCTTTTATACCCGTCATGTTTTGCATTCCCTTGCCATCGCAAAGTATATCCACTTTTGTCCAGGGACGCGTGTATTTGATGTAGGGACGGGTGGTGGTTTTCCGGGTATTCCGCTGGCAGTTTTTTTTCCCGAAGTTGAATTTCATCTCATCGATAGTATCGGAAAGAAAATAAAAGTGATTGATGCGGTAGTGGAGTCTTTGGCCCTTCAAAATGTAACGACCCATAATAAAAGAATGGAAGATATTCCTTTGCGCGCTGACTTTGTTGTCTGTCGTGCCGTGGCGCCCATGCAAACATTGGTGAATTGGACAGGGGATAAATTTGAAGCGACATCTAAAAACACTCACCCCAACGGATTTATCTGCCTAAAAGGGGGCGATTTAGTAGATGAGCTAAAGGCATTTCCAAAAGCACAGCAGTTCGCTTTGAAGGAGTATTTTACGGATCCTTTTTTTGAAACTAAAAAGCTCGTTTACCTCCCTCGTACATAAAAATTACGAAGGAGGGATAGTGGGTCTTAATCCTTAGAAAGGAAAGGGTAGCGATAATCCGTTGGTGGAACAAAAGTCTCTTTAATCAATCGAGGGGATACCCATCTTAATAAATTAAACATCGATCCTGCTTTGTCGTTTGTGCCGGATCCACGTGCACCTCCAAAAGGTTGTTGTCCGACAACGGCTCCTGTTGGTTTGTCGTTAAAATAAAAATTCCCAGCGGAATTTTCCAATGCCTCTAAGGCTTCTTGTAAGGCATAGCGATCTTGTGAAAAGACGGCTCCTGTCAATGCGTATTCAGAAGTGCTATCAACCAGTTTTAGAGTGTCAGCCCATTTTTCATCTTCGTAGACATATACTGTCACAAGAGGGCCAAATAATTCTGTTGTCATGCTGTAGTAGTGAGGGTCTGTTGTTTTTACAACAGTAGGAGAGACAAAGTAACCCACACTATCATCATAATCCCCACCCGTTATAATATCGGCCTCTGGATCTTTTTTAGCTTTTTCAATAGCGTCTTTTAAACGATCAAAAGCAGTCTTGTGAATCACGGCTGTCATGAAATTCTCGAAATTTTCTGGAGATCCCATTTTAATAGTAGCGACTTCCTTTTTCAAATAGTTAAATACCGCATCTGCTATTGAGGCTGGTAAATAGACTCTTGAAGCAGCAGAGCACTTTTGTCCTTGAAATTCAAAAGCACCCCGAATGATTCCAGTCGCTACTTGCTCAGGAATAGCGGAGGGATGTGCAACGATGAAATCTTTCCCGCCTGTTTCTCCGACTATTTTGGGATAGGATTTGTAATGGTGGATATTGTCTCCAATCTTCTTCCAGATATTTTTAAACACAAAAGTAGAGCCTGTGTAGTGAACGCCGGCAAAATCAGGACTCGCTAGTACGCGATTGGTGACCATTTCTGGATCGCCCATTACCATATTGATGACTCCGTCAGGGAGACCTGCTTCGCGGAAAACATCCAGTACCACTTTAGCCGAAAATATTTGATGATCGCTGGGTTTCCATACAATCACATTCCCCATCATAGCAGCACTGGCAGAAAGGTTTCCAGCAATAGCAGTAAAATTAAAGGGGGAGATGGCGTAAACAAATCCCTCCAAGGGGCGGTATTGAAGTCGATTCCAGATCCCAGGACCTGAGACCGGCTGGTTTTCGTAAATCTCTTGCATATAGGCAACATTGAAACGCAAGAAGTCGATGAGTTCACAGGCAGCATCAATTTCAGATTGATGAATTGTTTTGGATTGCGCTAGCATAGTGGCTGCATTGATGGTAGCGCGGTAAGGGCCTGCTATCAATTCGGCTGCTTTTAAAAATATAGAAGCACGTGCTTCCCAAGGCATATTGGCCCATTTTTGCTTGGCAGCAAGAGCACTTTCTATCGCCAGATCTACCTCTTTTTCCCCAGCTAAATGGTAAACACCTAGTTGATGTTTATGATCATGAGGAGGGTGCATGCTGGCTGTTTGACCTGTTTTTATCTCTTTTCCACCAATAAACAAAGGGACCTCTAGAGCTGCATTATACAGTTTTTTATAGGTGTCAAGAACTTCTTTTCTTTCAGCACTTCCTGGCGCATAGTCAAAGATCGGTTCATTCAGGGGTTGGGGTACAAGGGGATTGCTATTTGCCATATCAATATATTTTTAAACAAGGTAAATATGCAAAAAAATAGAAGAAAATAAACCCTTAGTTTAAAACAAAAGGGGCGGCAAGTTTGAACGTGGGTATATCTACATGAAACTTATTGGTGTCACTAAAGTCGATCATGATATAAGACCCTTTCATAGCGCCAATGGGGGAGGTGAGAAGACAACCCGAGCTGTATTCATATTGTTCTCCGGGATTGATGACTGGTTTTTTACCGACTACCCCCGAGCCATTTACATACTGGGGTCCGTTTAGACCCTCTAATATTTTCCAATGACGGGTGAGTAATTGTACGGAATTTTTACTGTGATTTTCTATTAGGATAGTGTAATTAAAACCGTAATGTTTCATGTAGTTTTTCACGTAGCTTCCGTTGTAAGAAGTTGCGACGGAGATTTTGATACCACGTGTTACTTGTTGAAGCATAGTTTTGAAAATCAAATAGTATTACTAATGTAGTAAAAAATGCTTGAAAATCAATCAATAAGACATTTAATTGGTCAATTTAAGAGTTGAAATGAGGATCCGTTGCCAATACCTATCAGCCGATCATTTAAATCTCCAAAATTGCGGTAGTAAACCAAAACCAAATAGCGGTTTTCTGTTTGAGCAAAAGAACCTCCTATGGCATAGGCGTCAGAACCATCTGAGGTTGATATGACATAGCGATAATTGTAAAATCCTTGTTTCAAAAGCAGCGTTGCTTCATAGGCATTCAAGGCTTTGTTGAAGCTCATTTCCGAAGACTCTTCTAGCTGGTAATTATTGAACTTACCCGTGATGTATACCTTTGTATTGGGGATAGCTGAAAGGGCCGATAGGCTAAAGTGGACTCGGGTATAATCAGCCTCAATTGCTTCCTCTTGAGTACCTTGCAAGGTTCTGGGTTCAAAATCTCCATTGATGTCAGGAGCAAAGGTATAGGGCAAGTTACTTCTTAGTATATCAGTGTATAAAAAACTATCATACAGATCGGATCGTTCCACAAAACTGATCGAAGGGGAACTTACTCTCAGATCTTTAGTGTCAAAAAACAAAAACTCATTCCCGCCTGGAAACCGGCTTTGCGCATCATAGCGATACTCCAAACTTGTATTGGTGTAATATTGGGGAATCAAGCCCGTTAGAGCGCTGTCCCAATTGTCATTTTGCAAGATGACAATTTTTACGAGTCGCTCTGGATCTCGAAAAGCATTTCCTTTTGGCGTAACTGAAAACTGAACACTTTGGTGGGTATTAAAGAAATCTAATGCACGCGTTCTAAAAACCCCAACAGCGACATCAGCTTGGTTTTCTTCTACCAGAAAACGCCTGGAGAAGATCAAGCTGTCGTCACTGTCATAGATCGCAATCATATAATTCCCCGATACTAAAAATTCGGTATTGTCATTGGGGAGTTGGAGTCTGTAATGCGTGTAGCGTTGAAAAGTATTTGTGGAGCTTCTAAAATCCTCAATCCTCATATTATCAAAGCCCTGTAGGTATTCATTTTTAAATAAATTGGAAACAGTCCAGTCGTGATTGTAATAGGTAATCCTATAATAATAATCGGCATCTATCGCCTGCAAATCGTCGAATTCTAGCACAAAAGTACTATTGGAATTCAATATTGGGAATTGCCATTCGGCCCCCGGAGATTTAAACACAATCGATTTTATGTACTCTGGTGGATTCTGTTCAATCCCTTCTTGACTCAAAAGAGGCGGTCCAAAAAGCATAAAAGCAATCCAAGTAGCTGTACTCAGTTGTCTTAGAGGACTATTCAATAGAGAAGGAGGGAATCGAAATTGCATATCGCTTAAACAGTTATTTAGAACATTTATAAATAAGAAGGATTAGCATGCTTTCGCTTTACCTCCACAAGCATAATTAGTAAATTTGAGCGGTTTTAGAAAATTTGATTCAATGTCAACAGCAATACGTACCCGAAAAGGGGCAAACATCACCTTAAACGGTGAAGCTGAAAAGATAATTAAAGAGTACAGCGCTAGTCCAACAATTGCCATTCAACCGGACAACTTTTTTGCGCTTACCCCCAAACTTTTGATAAAAGAAGGAGCTGAGGTTGCAAAAGGGGAGCCTGTTTTTTTTGATAAAAACAATCCCTCCATACAGTTTGTGGCACCCGTAGCAGGAGAACTCACTCAGATTCAGAGAGGCCCGAAACGAAAGATTGAGGCATTTATCTTCACGCCCAAAGGCAATAAGGTTGTCACCCATAAAACTGATAACTGGGAGAAACTTGAGCGTTCAGAAGCGATTTCACTTTTATTGGAATCGGGAAATTGGCCTTTTTTAAGCCAACGCCCATATGGAACGATCGCCGACCCTGAAGCGACTCCAAAAGCACTCTTTATTTCAGCCTATGCATCGGCGCCCTTAGATGCAGATTTCGATTTTCTACTCAAAAATAATAGTAAAGAATTTCAACTCGGAATTGATTTCCTTTCCAAATTAGTTCCGGATATATTTTTATCGGCAGAGGCTCACTATGACGGCTTCTTTAAAGAAATTAAGAATGTTACGTACACCCCTGTTAACGGTCCACACCCTGCGGGAAATCTAAGTGTGCAAATCCATCACTTGGCTCCCTTAAACATGGGTGAGACTGTTTGGACTATCCGTCCAGAAGATGTAGTAAATATCGGCTTGTTTCTAGACTCAGGTGTCTTTTCTGCGCAACGAACCATCGCAATTGCTGGGGGGGCTGTAAAAGCACCGCAGTATATTAAAACTCAAATTGGTGCTCAGTTAAGCGGTTTACTTGAAATTGGTAAAGTCAATACTGAAAATGCCAATCGATATATTAACGGAGACGTACTATCCGGTTCTGCTGTTCATGAAAGCGGTCATCTGGGGTATTTTAATAATTTAGTATCGGTTATTCCAGAAGGCAATGAGTACCGTATGTTTGGATGGTTGCCTTTTGTAGATAATCATATTCCAAGTTTATCAAAAACCTCTTTATCGTGGTTATTTGGTAAAAAGAAATTCAATGTAGACACCAATCTGAATGGTGAAGAACGTGCCTTGGTGGTAACGGGGGAGATGGAAAGTGTATTTCCAATGGATATTTTTCCAATGCAGCTACTAAAAGCCTGCATGGTGGGAGATATCGAAAAAATGGAAGCTTTGGGAATCTATGAAGTCGTCCCTGAAGATTTTGGACTAGTAGATTATGCCAACACCTCCAAGATTGAAGCGCAGGAAATTATTAAAGATGCGTTAGTGCAAATGATAAAAGAAGTAGGATAAAATTAAGACGTATGAATTTTTTAAGAAATCAATTAGACAACCTGAAGAGACCTTTTGCAAAGGGAGAGAAGTGGGAGCGTTTTGCCCCTGCTATCAATGCTTTTGATACTTTTTTATTCGTGCCAAATCACACCACCACAAAAGGCGCACACATCCGCGATGCGGTAGATCTTAAGCGGACGATGGTAACCGTGATCATCGCTTTGATGCCTGCGTTATTGTATGGGATTTACAACACGGGTTATCAGCATTTTGTTCAAGTAGGAGAACCCTTTACTTTTATAGAAGCATTTCTTCACGGGGCCTTTAAAGTGGTTCCGATGATTGTTGTCTCCTATGTAGTGGGATTGAGTATAGAATTCGCATTTGCTGTTTACAGAGGACACGAAGTAAACGAAGGCTATTTGGTTACCGGAATGCTTATTCCTATGATCATGCCAGTTGATATTCCATTATGGATGGTCGCTATTTCAGTCGCATTTGCCGTATTAATAGCCAAAGAAGCTTTTGGAGGTACTGGAATGAATATTCTCAACCCGGCATTAACCGCTCGGGCTTTCGCCTTTTTTGCTTACCCCACCTATATGTCAGGTAATAAGGTGTGGGTTTCGGAAGCTTCAAACGTAGATGCCATTTCTGGCGAAACTATTTTAGGAACTCTTGCCGCAGGACAGCAAGTAAACTACTCAATGTTTGAGATGTTCCAAGGGTCGATTCCAGGTTCTATTGCCGAAACATCCGCCTTGTGGATAGTAGTAGGAGCTTTGATTCTTATTGCAACAGGAGTAGGGAGTTGGCGCATCATGGCAGGAGGTGTTTTGGGAGCTGCATTTATGGGCTTCTTATTCAACCTTTGGGGAGCAAATGCTCTTATGAGTTTTAATTGGATGAATCATCTTGTAGTTGGAGGTTTTGCCTTTGGAATTGTATTTATGGCAACGGATCCAGTATCTGCTGCTCAAACGACTAAAGGGAAATGGATTTACGGAATCCTCGTTGGGATTTTCTGTATCATGATCCGTGTCTTTAATCCAGCATATCCAGAAGGGGTTATGCTGGCCATATTATTGATGAATGTATTTGCTCCTACTATTGACCATTATGTGATTCAAAGCAATATCAACAAACGAAAAAAACGTTGGGCAAATAGCCAACTAAAAACAGCCTAAAGAATATGAACAGAGATAGTAACGGATATACGTTTTTATTTGCTGCAGCTATGGTATTAGTAGTAGCTTCCTCATTGGCTTTTACTGCGACTTCTCTTAAGAGTCTTCAAGCAGATAATATTCGCAAAGAGAAAATGCAAAATATACTGGCCACTATTGGTATTGAAACCGATCGTGAGCAAGCAGAAAAACTGTACAAAGACTATGTCAAAGAGGAATTGGCATTAACAGCTACAGGAAGTGTAGATGAAAGCACCAATGCGTTTACGCTAAAGCTTAATAATGAGATTAAAAAGCCCGCTATTGAACAGCGTTTTCCGCTTTATATAGCGGAGGTAGCGTCAGATAAATACTACATTATTCCCCTTCGAGGCGCAGGACTTTGGGATGCTATTTGGGGCTATGTGGCTTTGGAAAAAGATAAAAACACAATCAAAGGAGCTGTTTTTGATCACAAAGGCGAAACAGCAGGATTGGGTGCAGAGATCACACAAGACTGGTTCCAAAACCGATTTAAGGAAGAAAAGGTGTTTGATGAAAATGGAAAATTGGTTGGGATCAATGTTTCAAAAACAAATAATGACCCTACAGACAGTGATAAAAATGACCATGAAGTAGATGCTATTTCAGGGGCTACGATCACTGGAGATGGTGTAACAGCGATGATATATGAGCGCTTACAACACTATTTACCCTATTTCAGTCAAGAGAATAATACAGTAGCTGTAAACTAAAAAACAGATGGCAAACACCGAAAATAAATCAGTAAAAGAACCCAGTGTGCTTTTTGTAGCTGAAGAAAAAGAGCCTCTTTTTTCTAAGAAAAATAGAGCATTGCTCACCGATCCAATGGACGACAATAACCCTATTACGGTTCAAGTTTTGGGTATCTGTTCAGCCTTGGCGATTACAGTACAGCTAAAGCCAGCTGTGGTAATGAGTATTTCTGTAATGGCTGTTATGGCGGCTAGTAATGTCATTATTTCATTATTGCGAAATCTTATTCCAAACCGGATTCGAATCATCGTTCAATTGGTAGTTGTAGCCTCTATGGTAATCCTGGTGGATCAAGTATTGCGCGCCTTTGCTTATGATGTAAGTAAAGAACTATCGATCTTCATCGGTTTAATCATAACCAACTGTATTGTCATGGGACGTCTTGAAGCGTTTGCATTAGGAAATGGCGTTTGGAAGTCTTTCCTAGATGGAATAGGGAACGCCGCCGGCTATGGTTTTATACTTATCGTAGTCGCTTTTTTTAGAGAGTTATTAGGATCTGGTAAACTCTTTGGAATGCAGGTGATTCCAGATGCCGTATATGAAATGGGTTATGTTAACAACGGTCTTATGTTGCTGTCGCCAATGGCCCTTATCACAGTAGGTATTTTTATATGGATCCAACGTTCACGGAATCGTGACCTAATCGAAAAAAACTAAGCACTTATGGAATCCTATTTGAATTTATTCGTCAAGAGCATCTTTATCGAAAATATGATTTTCGCCTACTTTTTGGGGATGTGTTCTTATTTAGCTGTTTCTAAAACTGTAAAAACAGCGGTAGGTCTTGGTTTTGCCGTGATCTTTGTTTTGGCCATTACGGTACCGATTAACTTTTTATTAGATACTTATTTATTGCGTCCGGGTGCCTTACAGTGGTTGGGGGCAGAATATGCTGAAATTGATTTAAGTTTTCTAAGTTTCATCATGTTTATAGCAGTAATCGCTTCTATGGTTCAACTCGTAGAGATGATTGTCGAAAAGTTTGCGCCGGCCCTTTATGGTGCGTTGGGAATCTTTTTGCCCTTGATCGCAGTAAACTGTGCCATCTTAGGAGGCTCACTATTTATGCAGCAAAAAGACTTTGCAGGGGTATCAGACTCTGCAGTATATGGATTGGGATCAGGAATCGGTTGGTTGTTAGCAATTGTAGCGATAGCAGCTATCCGAGAAAAAATCACCTATTCCAATGTGCCTGCTCCGCTACGCGGACTGGGTATCACATTTATCATCACGGGATTGATGGCGTTAGGGTTTATGAGTTTTATGGGGATTAAATTATAAGAAATGGATAGTACTGTTATAATTGCAAGTGTCGTAGTTTTTTTAACCATCACCTTTGCCTTGGTAGGGATGCTTTTGGGTGCAAAAGCCAAATTATTACCCTCGGGTCCTGTGATGTTAAAAATCAATGGAGAACAAGATGTAGAAGTAGGCTCTGGTGGAACCTTATTATCTACCCTTGGGAATAGCAAAATATTTTTACCCTCTGCTTGTGGAGGGGGAGGAACCTGTATTCAATGCAAGTGTCAAATCATGGAAGGTGGAGGTGAAATCCTACCCACTGAAGCGCCACACTTTACACGAAAAGAAATTGCAGAGGGCTGGCGTTTGGGCTGCCAAGTAAAAGTAAAACAAGACATGGTCATCCAAGTACCCGAAGAGGTATTTGGTATCAAAAAATGGGAAGCCAAAGTCGTTCGTAACTACAACGTAGCTTCCTTTATAAAAGAATTTGTAGTAGAGATTCCGGAGGCAATGGACTACAAAGCAGGAGGGTATATTCAAATTGAAATCCCACAGTGTGAAGTCAAATATGAAGATATGGACATCACAGCGCACCCTGAAGAACATCCCGGCGAGCCAGATAAATTCAAACTCGAATGGGATAAGTTCGGATTATGGCCGCTGTCAATGAAAAACCCGGAAACAGTAGAACGTGCTTATTCGATGGCTTCTTATCCAGCTGAAGGAAGAGAAATTATGTTGAATGTTCGTATTGCTACACCACCGTGGGACCGAGCTAAAAACGATTGGATGGATGTCAACCCTGGTGTTGCTTCTTCTTATATATTCTCTAAAAAGGCAGGAGATACGGTTACTATTTCAGGTCCTTATGGAGAGTTCTTTATCAACCATTCAGAATCAGAAATGATGTATGTTGGAGGAGGTGCTGGGATGGCGCCGATGCGTTCGCATTTATATGAATTATTCAGAACGCTAAAAACAGGTAGAAAGGTTACTTTCTGGTATGGAGGGCGTTCGAAGCGAGAATTGTTCTATGTCGATCATTTCCGTGCTTTGGAGAAAGATTATCCTAACTTCAAATTCTATATTGCGCTATCGGAGCCATTAGAAGAAGACAACTGGAAAGTAAAAGAAAACCTAGAGGCAGAAGGTGATGGCTTTATCGGCTTTGTTCACCAGGTAGCAATAGATCATTATTTAAATCATCACGAAGCACCAGAAGATATTGAAGTATATTTCTGTGGCCCGCCATTGATGAACCAAGCGGTAGAGAAAATGGCAGAGGATTTTGGGGTTCCCCCAGAGAATGTTCGTTTTGATGATTTTGGAGGTTAAAACCACTTTCTTGAAATTGATAAAAAGCCCGGCAACTGCTGGGTTTTTTAATTTTTTAGAGGTGTATGATTCCCCTGTTAAATAAGAACCTAAAAGAATCTTTGTAGGGAGTTTATAGGGAAGAGAATCGTTGTGAACTTATTGTTTCATCACCTAACTTATAATTTTTTTTAGAGAATCAAGTGCTGTAGCTGAAGGGAGTTGAAACTCATCAAAAAATAATTGAGATCTGTTCAAAACGCAGTTTAGGAGTCGTAAAAAAAATGCATTTTTGAAAGAGAAAAGCAACAGCATAAAAGAACTATGTTGGGTGTCTATTTTGTTTTAGTCTAAAATTGTAGAAAAAAGAATGAAAGAAGAATTATCAGAACAAGAGATACACAATATGGCCATGCAAGTTGTTGGGGATACTCTCAAAGAAGATGGTTTTGATTTTTTAGCCGTCAATTCTAAATTGAAAAAGGACCCTCAGTTTGTTTGTTTAAAAGAGCAAAAACTTCATTTTATCGTTGTTAAGGGGTGTTTGTACCCTACCAATCCAAAAAAATACGATATTAAATTGCTCTCTCAAATAAAGGATCACGCTGATAAGTATAATGCCTTTACCTATTTTGCTGGAGTTGGATTTGCGAATGCTGAGAATTATGAAAAAATGCTATCAAAAGAAGAACCTTATGTTGTTAATTATGAAGGCCTACAAGAAATTCATTAGTGCTGCTTGTATAAGTCTTGTGGCCTGTCAGTCCCCAACAGACCATGTCCAAGTACACAGAGGTAAGGCCTTAGGCACTACTTACAGCATCCAATATCAAGGGGATGCAGCAGACTACTCTCAAAATCAAAAAGCCATAGATAGTTTTTTTCAAGTCGTGAATCAGTCCATGTCGACTTACTGGCCCAATTCTGATATTTCAAAGATTAATAAGGGGGACGATTCCCTTGTCGTAGATATTCATTTTAAAAAAGTTTTTTTAAAAGCTACTCAAATATGGGAGGCTACAGAAGGCTTTTTTGATCCAACTGTTGGCAGTTTGGTAAATGCTTACGGCTTTGGTCCTCAAAAACCACTACCAACCATAGGGGAAAAGGAATTAGACAGCCTTCTCGAAATTACGGGTTGGGAAAAAATACAGCTGTCCAATAAGGGCACCCTCCAAAAAGAATCCCCCAATATCACGATTGATTTCAATGCTATTGCCAAAGGCTATACAGTTGATGTTATCGCAGCCTATCTTTCTAAGCGAAATTATCAAAACTTCTTGGTGGAAATTGGTGGTGAACTGCTGTCCAAAGGGAAAAGTCCAAAATCTAACTCGTATTGGAAAGTAGCCATTGATGATCCCCAACAGGGTGAGCAGCGTCAATTTAAAACGACTATTTCCCTTCAAGATGAGGGATTGGCCACTTCAGGAAATTACCGAAAATACAGAATTGATTCTAGTTCAGGAGAAAAATACGTACACAGTTTAAACCCCCATACTGGGCTGCCTGTAAAATCTACAATATTGAGCGCTAGCGTTCGTGCCAATGACTGTATGACAGCTGATGCCTATGCTACGGCTCTCATGGTAGTACCTCTTGAAAAGGGAAAAGCCCTTATAGAAAGTAATCCAAATTTAGAAGCCTACTGGATTGTGGCAGCGGGAGAGCAAACAATTGAGGTGCAATCGAAGGGCTGGTAAACGACCACTTATAACTTCTTGTTTGGAAGTTTTTTCAGTATTCAATAGTTTGATCCCTGCTTCAAATCTTTTTACTTATGGAGGACTGTCGACTGCTCTGCTTCGTTATGCTATTCTTTTTTGGGAGAGTCAGTTTTGGTCAGCTTAAGATAGGAGGCGATCCACACCAAATACATCCGTATGCAGTACTTGATTTAGAAAGTACCAATAAGGGATTACTGCTTCCTCGTTTGACCACTCTAGAACGTAATCAAGCCTTTACCCAATCGATACCTGCTGGGCTTTTGTATTACAATACAGACTTTCAAAGACTAGAGGTGTGGACTTCAGAACAGACTTGGATGCCATTGGCCGTTAAAGAGGATACTATACTGGATGTTATATGGGATCATGAGGCTCTTAGCTTGCAGATTGGCAGTGCTATTCCTGTCGATTTATCCGGATTGCAACCGGCTCCTCCTCAGCAATTATCAATGGAAGCGGATCAGTTAGTGTTAGAAAAAGGCGGTACTATTGATTTGAGTAGGTACCGTAGCCTCCCCCAAGAATTGTCTATTACAGGTGATCAATTGTCTATTACGGGCGGGAACAGTATCTCTTTGGCATCCGTATTAAATTCTTCCTCAACTCTTCCTTCTCCAAGTTTATATTGGAAGACAATAGGCCCAGATAAGGTGGCTTTAGGAATCAGAGAAGGGAATGAAATTACATTGCAAGCCCTATCGCCCCTTCGTATATCGAATATAAGTTCTTCCTCTTTAATGCTTACTGTTGCCCCTTCACCCCCTCAAGTAGTAAGCTTAGAAGGGAGCCGATTGGTACTATCAGAAGCCAATAGCATTGATTTGGCCCCATTGCTTACTACTACTACTACTACTACTGCTACTACTAGTACTGTGACTATCACTACTGCTCCCTTTCAGCTTCAAAATGGAACTATTGACAATTCACATACTGCGTTTTCCACTCTTCACTTTTTATTTGGAGCCCCTACTATGGACAATCAAACAGGACCAGAGGACGACGCTAGGTTTTTCTTTCATAAAGGAAAAGCAGCCTTTCGTGCAGGCTACGCTTCAAACAATAGCTGGAATGTAAGAAACATTGGGAATTATAGTTTTGCGGCCAATTATCGTACAGAGGCGAAAGGGCATCGGTCACTCGCATTAGGCAATTCCACTATAGCCGAAAGCTTTTCAGAGACGGTACTAGGCTCGTACAATAGAACCTCAGAGGAGACTGATAAAGACGACTGGATACCCCATACGCGTTTGTTTACTCTTGGCAACGGCTCTAGTAATTCGAATCGTTCCAATGCATTGGTTATTTTAAAAAATGGAAACACTGGAATTAATACTTCCGCATTCGGTATCGGAGCCGAAAAGGTACTCGCTATAGGAGCAGGAACCCCGCCTAGTTCGGCAGTTTCCAGTGCAGTGCAGTTGTATGTTAGCCAAGATAGTTCCCAGTCATTTCAACTAACTGTTATGGATGTTGAAGGGAATTCGACTGTATTGTCACCCCATCGTTTTGATTTACTGCCAAAGAGCGAACCAATGGCTTGGAGTTACTACTCAAAAAATGGAAAGCACAAACAAATTATTAATGTAGATCTATTAGCAGTTATTAGGGTAGTAGAGCAGCTTTCAGGGGCTCGTTTGGTACACTTATCAGATTTAGACGGAAACCCTATTGAGGAAGCCAAAAAATCTGATTTTAACCCTCCCTCCTTAGAGGATCTTCACTATCGAATAGAACAACTTGAACAGCTACTAAGAAGAATAACAAGTGAAATGCAAAAGTGATGCTTCGAACTTTTCTGATCGTGTTAATGTGCAGTCCTTTATCACTAATTGGGCAAATAGGAGTCTTTGGTAATGTAGGACAATTTGAGGATCTAGCAGTAGGGATTTTTGGGCCTCGTTTCGTATTTCATCGGGGGGTTTGGTCACGTCTTTTAAACCAAGACCCAATCTTGAATTGGCACGAAGACACACGCTTGGAAATAGAATCCCCGATGGTATATTTTGAAACGTGGCAGCATCTTTTTATTACAGGCGAGACAACTTTGCCTTTTGGCTATGAAGCAAGCCCTTTTTCTCTTACTATCTCGGGAGACACTTCAGAAGCCATTGAGTTGGGAATGTTGGAAGAATCAATTTCTTTTATAGGGTTTGAAAGGACTTTGGTGGAAGCGCTTCCTTTTGTATGGAGCTTAGAAGGGAAAGACGAACTTCAATTGGCTTTTTCTATATCCTCTGTAGAAGGAATATCCTTTCAAACGAATGTGGAATTCACCTGGGTGGGATTTACCCGCAATGGCTGGCAGGAGATTCCCTCTGAACAATCCGAGGAAGGGATCGTCTCTTGGGCAACTCCTCATCCCATTACGGACTATTCAAAATTTGGAATTGTATCCCTTTTGATCCAAAAAAAATTAGAAGTTCAAGAAGCGATAACGCCCAATGGCGATGGCCTAAACGATCGTTGGCATATAGGAAATAGGGAGGCTTATCCCAATGCACACATACAGATTTTTACCCCATTCGGAATCCTAGTTTATGACTCTTTTTCTAGTGATCAGCAAGAGTGGGAGGGGCATCATTTTAAGACAGGGAAACCGCTCCCAAGTGGTACTTATTATTATAGAATAAAATTGAATGGAGCCCAGTTGGGAGGGCCAGAGTTAAAAGGGCCGTTGTTGTTAAAAAGAGACTAAAGAAGGGATGTATTTGTTTTTAGGGGTATTATTTTTTTCTTTTCAAGTTAGTAGTCAAGAGTCACTACTCTATCACAATTCTGCTGTTTTTTTAGGCCGTCAATTCCCTGCTGCAACAGGGAAAAAAGAAGCTTCTCAGCTCATGCTTAGCCATAACAGTACCACTTTTTTTGAAACGCACAGACAACGAACGCAACTGTATTTTGATACCCCTACACAAAGCGATCGATGGGGCTGGGGGGCCACTCTTTTTATAGAAAAAGGGGTTTACGAAAAACGCCAAAGTGTCGGATGGGCACTCTCTCATCGGCTTCCTTTATCAGAGGATAGTGATTTGTATTTGGGGAGTAGCGTATCCTTTAAGTATTTATCTTTCATAACCAATGCTATGAATTTTGTACAAAGACCCGATCCTTTGTTAGAGACAGAAAATAGTGGGTTGTGGAGGTTCAACACGGGTTTTTTATTCCAATTACAAGACTATTATGCAGCTTTTTCTATGGATAATTGGGGCATCAGAAAGCAGCCCTTAGCTACCCATTTAGGGGATAGTTCTTCAACTTATTGGATGTTATTCGGCTATGAGAATTCACGTTCTCAAAATTATTTCCAAACCCAATTGGGCTCGGTTTTCTCCCAGCAGAGCCCTCGTTTTTTTCATCGTACCATTTTTGGGCTACAGCAAGGCTCAAGGATTGGAATTCATTGGGGTATACCATGGTATTGGCAGTTGCAGTGGATCCAATCCTTCAGACAGAATTGGGAGTTTAGTGTGCACTATGGAAATGCACCCAGTCAACTTCACAAAAAGACCGTTGGGATTTCTCTTCTCTATCTCTTGCAGCGTGATTTTGTCCCACAAAAACCGGTAGAATCAATCGATTATAAATAATACAGTCTCAACTTGAAAAAATAGTATTCTTCGTTTTTTCCTACAGAAAATTGTTTGTGTATCTCTGTTTCGGTTCTGGTTCTCAAAAAAAGAGCTGAAACGCTCGGACATTTTCGTCTTAGGGAAATAGTTGAAAGGAACTATAAGCTACTTTTTTATGGCTTTATACCTAGGGGAATCTTTTCTTGTTGCAAAGAATAACGTGCAATTTCTTCAGCCGTTAATTGGGATAGTATATCGCCTGCTTGGCTATTAAATCCCGCGGCTTCTATCCGTTGATAAAAATCTTTCCCATAAATACGGACATGGTCATACTGCCCAAAAATTTGTGTTCTTTCTTTTGGATCGGTTATGGAATTATCTTCGTAGGTGTGCAAGCGGTTTTCCTCTAGGGGTACCTGAAGGAAGACTGTACCGCCTGGTTTTAAAACGCGATAGAGTTCTTGTAAAGCCTTTGCGTCATCCGGAATATGTTCTAAAACATGGTTACAAAGTATAAGATCGTAGCTGTTCTCCTTGAACGGAAGATTGGTCAGGTCTGCTTTTACATCTGCTAAAGGAGAATAAAGATCTGTAGTCGTATAGTTCCAATGCTTAAAAGACTTGAACTTTTGATAAAACACTTGTTCAGGTGCGACATGTAAAACAGTGCATTCTTGGTTGAGAAAATCTGTCTTTCTTTCCAAATAAAGCCAAAGAAGACGGTGTCTTTCAAGTGAGAGGGTGCCAGGGCACAGGGCATTCTGTCTCAAGGTATCATATCCATACGGAAGAAAGGCTCTGTAGGAGCTACCATCAATAGGGTCGGTAAAGCGATTGCCTTTGTAAAAAGCTTTTATAAAGGGCTGAAAAATAAGGCTTAGTTGTATTAAAAAGGGGCGGGGTAAAAAGTTAAGCAGCCATTTCATACTTCTAATGGTTTTGCTCTAAAAGGGACTTCTTCATCACTTTTAATCCCTAAAGCTTCGTAAATATAGTGGAAGGTAGACAGCAACTCCGGCGCTCCGTTGACGATAGCAACATTATGTTCAAAGTGGGCACTGGCTTTCCCATCGGCGGTTAAGATTGTCCAGCCGTCTTTGAGCTGTTTGATACGTCGGGTTCCCAAATTAATCATCGGTTCTATTGCGACTACCAAGCCTTCTTTGAATTGTTTGCCGCGGCCTCTTTTACCGTAATTAGGCATTTCTGGGGCTTCGTGCATCTCGGCTCCCAAGCCGTGCCCAACTAATTCTCGTACGACTCCATAACCAGCAGCTTCAGTGTGTTGTTGAATGGCAAAAGCAACATCTCCAACCCTATTATTGACTTTAAATGCTGCAATTCCTTTGTAGAGCGATTCTTTTGTTACCGTGAGCAATTGGGCTACAGCAGGATCTATTTCTCCTACTGCAAAAGTGTAAGCATGATCGCCGTAGAATCCATTTTTGTAGGCCCCACAATCAACCGATAAAATATCTCCCTCCTCAAGTGGGGTATCGTTTGGGATCCCGTGTACGACCTGCGCATTTGGACTCACACAAAGGGTATTGGGAAAATCATACAAGCCTAAAAAACCTGGTTCGGCTCCATGATCCCGAATAAAGCTCTCGGCTAAGGTGTCTAGTTTTAAACTGCTAACCCCTGGTTTTATCTCTGCAGCGAGCATCCCCAAAGTTTTCGAAACAATTTGAGCACTCTCTCTGATGTATTCTATTTCTTCAGCTGTTTTTACGATCATGGATTTTGCAGCTCATAGTAAGCGTGCTGATACGCTTCGTTTTTAAATATTTTAGCCATGTCTTTATAAAGGGATTCAACTGGAAATTCTACAATACGATTCATTTCTTTTCCTTCTTTGTAAAGTATTAAAGTTGGAATTTGGACGATGTCCAATCCGTCTTCATAGTTTTCGAGGGTGTGTTTTTCTTCATCTACAGCATAGAAAACGTTTCCTTGGGCTTGAACCCCTAGGCCGTCCAATATTTTAAGCATTCCGGGGACTTCCCTTTGGCTGTCTTCACACCAGGTGCCTAAGAATAATTGGTAACTAACACCATCGGTATAGGGTTGCATTTGGGCAATCCATTCTTGATCCAGCTTAAAAAAGTCATATTCCTTTTTGTACCATTGGCTGTGCTTATAGGTCAGTAGATTACTTCTGTTGATTTTACCTACGATAAAAGGAGTCCCTTCTTCAAGGGTGAATCCGGTGGTAACAGGGAGAGGGGCGGGTGCCTTTTTAGGATGGCAGCCCACCAAAAAAAAGCAGATAAGAATAAGGGTATTTTTCATTAGTCGTGTTTCAATAAAGATTTTCCAGTCATAGCCTCTGGCTTGGCTACTGATAGCAAATCTAATACAGTTGGCGCAATATCCCCTAAAACCCCATTCTGAACCCTTCGTTTTTTACCATCTACTAAGATAAAAGGAACAGGATTGGTGGTGTGTGCTGTGTGAGGACTTCCGTCTTCATTAAACATGACATCGCAATTGCCATGATCCGCAATGAGTAAGGTAACGTACCCATTTTCTAAGGCGGTGCTAATTACTTTTTCAGCACATTGATCCACCGTTTCACAGGCTACTACTGCGGCTTTCATATCCCCTGTATGGCCGACCATATCTGGGTTGGCAAAGTTGAGGCAGATGAAATCGGGTGTTTCTTCCTGAATGGCTGCTACAATCTTATCCTGGATTTCAAAAGCACTCATTTCAGGCTGAAGGTCGTAAGTGGCCACTTTTGGAGACGGACAGAGAATGCGTTTTTCCCCTTCAAAAGGGGCTTCTTGTCCGCCATTAAAAAAGAAAGTAACGTGTGGGTATTTTTCTGTTTCGGCAATTCTAATTTGTGTTTTACCAGCTTTGGAAAGGGTTTCCCCTAGTGTATCTTTTAGATTGTCTTTGTCAAAAATGACTTTTACACCCTTGAAATTTTCGTCGTAGTTGGTCATGGTGAGGTAATAGAACGAAAGAGGCTTCATATCATACTCCGGAAACGCCTGTTGACTTAATGCTTGTGTGAGTTGACGCCCGCGATCTGTTCTAAAATTCATAAACAAGACGACATCTCCTTCCGCTAGCGTAGCGATAGGCTCTCCTTGGTCGTCTACTCCAACAAGGGGTTCCATGAATTCGTCTGTAACTCCCTCTTGATAGCTTTTTTCCATGGCTTGAACGAAATCTTGTGTAGGATTTCCCTTGGCAGCCACAAGTAGTTGGTATGTTTTCTGAACGCGCTCCCAACGTTGGTCCCGATCCATTGCAAAATATCGACCGATAACACTGGCTAACTGTCCCTTGCTGTTTTCTAAAAGATGAAGAATGTTTTTGACAAACCCAGCACCTGATTTAGGAGCGACATCTCTACCATCGCTAAAAGCATGAATGTAGAAAGGAATATCAGCTTCTTTAAGAACAGCAATCAAGGCTTTGTAATGATCAATGTGAGCATGTACACCGCCATCGGATAGCAACCCAAGGATATGAATTGCTTTGTTGTTTGTTTTGGCATACTCGATGGCCTTTTGAATCGATTCTTGGTTCCCTAAAGCGTCTTCGGCGACTACCTTATTAATTTTAGCCAGATCTTGATAAACAATTCTCCCGGCACCAAGGTTCATATGCCCAACTTCAGAATTTCCCATTTGACCCTGGGGCAAGCCAACATGTTCCCCATCTGTTCTGAGTTCACTAGAAGTGTAGGTCTCGTACAAGGAGTCAATAAAAGGAGTGTGGGCTTGCTCAATGGCAGAAGCTTCTTTTCGCTGGGCTTTTCCCCAGCCATCTAAAATCATTAAAAGGGCCTTGTCAGACATTTGGTTTCTTTTTGGCAAAGATATAAAATAGGCAGCCGTCGCACTTTGAGGGTAGGCGAAAAAAATGTTACTATTTTTGTGTTCATGCAAGAAGGAATTGTCTATCGTTCTACAGGGAGTTGGTATTTGGTTAAAGCCAAGGGACAGTTCTTTGATTGTCGTATTAAAGGAAAGATTCGTTTACAAGGATTAAAAAGCACAAACCCATTAGCCGTGGGTGATTTAGTTCAATTTGAAATCGATGAGAAACTTCCCGATCAAGGAGTCATTAGCGGCATTTTAGACCGTAAAAATTATATTGTTAGAAAGTCTGTGAACCTGTCCAAGCAGACGCATATCATTGCGGCCAATATCGATCAAGTGTTCTTGTTAATTACCTTGAATAATCCCACGACCACTTTTACTTTTATTGATCGGTTCTTAATCTCAGCTGCTGCTTATGGAATCCCTGTGGTGCTTTTATTTAATAAGATAGACAGCTATCAAAATGAGGAAAGAGACCTGCTAGAAAAAATGGCAAAAGTTTACACATCGATAGGGTATTCGGCACAATTTATTTCCGCTAAAAAAGGGGAAGGGGTCGCCGAACTCAAGGCTTCTATGAAAGAAAAAGTAAGTATGTTTTCAGGTCATAGTGGCGTGGGGAAGTCTACTCTTGCCAATGCCATAGCCCCTGCATTGGATTTAAAAACGGCTACTATCTCTACAAGTCATGCCCAAGGACAGCACACCACTACTTTTGCTGAAATGTTTGATTTGGATGAAGGCATTCGAATAATTGATACCCCTGGGATTAGAGGATTTGGAGTGGTTGATATGGAAGCAACAGAACTAGCCGATTATTTCCTGGAATTTTTGCCTTTACAAGAGGATTGTAAGTTTCACAATTGCCTGCATGTGGAAGAGCCTGTATGTGCTATAAAAGAAGCTGTAGCAGCTGGGGCAATAGCCGAAAGTCGTTATACCAGTTATCTTCAATTGCTAGAAGAAGATACTCCTTACAGAAATTAAAATGCGTGTAATAATTCAAAGAGTGAGCGAAGCGAGTGTTGTAGTTGATGCCAAAACGGTTGGCGCTATTAGCCAGGGGTTTCTTGTCTTATTAGGAATCAGTACCGAAGATTCGGAAGCTGATGCCGATTGGTTGGTTCAGAAAATAGTAGGACTGCGGGTGTTCAATGATTCCGAAGGGCTTATGAATGCAGCACTAAAAGAGGTAGAAGGCGATTTGCTATTGATCTCACAGTTTACGCTACTAGCAGCAACCAAAAAAGGAAATCGACCCTCTTACATCAAAGCGGCTCGACCCGAGCAAGCGATCCCACTCTATGACTATTTTATTAAGGCGATGGAAAAAGCCTTAGGGCAAAAGATCAAAACAGGGGTTTTTGGGGCAGACATGAAGGTACATCTTGTCAATGACGGTCCGGTAACCATTCAAATAGATTCCAAAAACAGGGAATAATTAATAGCAGGTGACTTCTGCTTCTAAAGGAATGCCAAACTGATTTTTAACTGCTTTTTGAATTTCAATAGCTAGGTCCCAAATCTCTTTTCCACTGGCGCTTCCATAATTGACAAGCACTAATGCTTGTTTGGGATGTACACCGGCATCGCCCCGTCGCATCCCCTTAAACCCAAGTTGATCAATCAACCAAGCAGCCGGAACTTTTACCCCTGTAGTAGCTGGAAAATGGGGTATCGTTGGATGTTTTTCGAGCACTAATTCAAACTGTTTTTGAGAGAGTATAGGATTCTTAAAGAAGCTACCGCAATTTCCGATTTTAGCGGGATCAGGGAGCTTGCTTGAGCGAATGCGAATAACTGCTTGTGCCACTTCTTGTATGGTTTTTTCTTTCCCTTTCAATTCTTCTTCAATAGCGCCGTAAGAGGTTTTGAGTTGATGGGGACTTTTGTACAGTTTAAACTGTACCGAGGTGATGACAGTTTTATTTTTATACTCGTTTTTAAAAATCGAATCCCGATAGCTTAGTTGGCATTTTTCCGTAGTTAGGATTTCCTCTTCGAGGCTATCTCGCCATAAAATGGTGCATTGGGTCATAACATCTTTGAGTTCAACCCCATAGGCTCCAATATTTTGAATGGGAGCAGACCCTACATTACCGGGTATAAGGGCTAGGTTTTCGATACCTCCCAAATTTTGATCCAAAGACCACTTGACAAAGTCATGCCAGTTCTCACCCGCTTTTACCTCTACGAGTACGTTTTTGTCATTTTCTTCTACTAAAGTGATGCCTTTAAGATTGACATGAAGGGTACGACCTGGAAAATCAGTTGTCCAAAGCATATTGCTGCCACCGCCTATTAGTCGAATCTTCTCAGCTTCATAATTCCGCAACGATTCTTTGAGTTCTGAGAGGGATTCAACAACTACGAATTCTTTTGTTTTGGCTTCAATATTAAAGCTTGTATAGGGTCGAATGGAATGTTGGTATTGGACTGCTTTCATGCCCTCTCAAGATACTAACAATCTAAGAATTTTGATAGGCTTTAAGTCCTTCTTCCAGAATTTGTGCTGCTTTTTTCAGTTTCTCTTCGTTGAGAACAAAGGCGATACGTACTTGATTTTTCCCTAGGTTTTCGGAAGAATAAAAGCCTGCTGCAGGCGCTAGCATAACGGTTTGATTGTCTAAAGAAAAGGATTCTAGGAGAAAACGAGAAAAGGCTTCAGCATCTTCTACAGGTAATTTGGCAATACAATAGAAAGCCCCTTTGGGGTTGGAGACTTCTACGCCGGGAATAGTCTTTAATACAGCCATTAAAGTAGCACGCCTTCTTCGGTATTCGCCTTTAACGCTCTCTAGATAAGAAGCGGGTGCGTCTAAAGCCGCTTCACTGGCCATAAGTGCAAGGGTGGCAGGAGACAGTCGCAAATGCGCAAAATTCATTGCCGTTTGCAGTAATTTTTTGTTCTTCGATATCATGCACCCTACTCTGGCTCCGCATAGACTGTAGCGTTTGGATACCGAGTCTATCATGATGGCATGTTGGCTCCAGTCCGGGTTTTGCAAAACAGAGTAATGAGGTTCTTCTCCGTAAATGAATTCCCGATAAACTTCATCTACAATTAAAAAGAGATCGTGTTTAAGAGCGAGATTCCCCAAGATGGTCACCTCCTCTTTTGTGTATAAATATCCTGTTGGGTTGCTTGGATTGCAAATTAATATAGCCTTTGTTTTAGCATTGATGTGCTTTTCAATCTCTTCAAGATTTGGCAATTTAAATTGCTCTTCAAATTCCGATACAACAGGAACCACCTTTACATTAGCTGCTGCTGCAAACCCATTATAATTGGCATAAAAAGGTTCTGGAATGATGATTTCTTCATCAGGATCACAGATAACATTCAAAGTGAATGCTAACGCCTCACTAGCACCAGTGGTAACAATAATGTCATCAGGGTCAATGTTTATTTGATGTTGCGCATAGTAGGCGCACAGTTTTTCTCGATACTTTTTGGAACCTTGTGAGGTTCCATAAGGGAGAAGGTTTAGGTCTTGTTCTCGAACGACTTT
>CBFHRX010000018.1:0-36211 GCA_965658355.1 Flavobacteriaceae bacterium
TTTCTATCTCAACGACCAAACTTCCGACGAATCAATTGACGTTCTCAAAATGGTTTTGCTTCGCTTTGTATTTTTCAATACGCGCTGTCATTCTCAATATCTCAATGAACTTTTTTACTCTTTTCAAACCCCAAAAAACAGTCGTTGTCTCTCGAAGCGGGTGCAAATATAAAACCCTTTTTTCACTATCAAAACTGTTTTGAAGAAAAATTATTTTTTTATTGAAAGAAATTCCAAACTAAACCGAAACGAATGTTAAAATCTCGGTACGGAAAAAAGGGCGCAGCATAGTAACGATAGCCACTCACGCTATTATTAATATGTTCCGCTTTTACAAAAACACGGGTCTGACTAATTTTAGCATTGATGAAAAAATCAAGCCTTGGATACTCCCCAATCTTCTTATTATTCTGATTTACGTATTCTCCTAAGACGGAATGAATCGCATCTGCGTAATAAGCGGTAAAAAACTGAAAGTGGAATCCTGTCTGTAAATAGAGTGCTTTATTAAATAATTCTGAAGAAAAAGCCAGCGTATTCCTTGTCATCCATTCGGGCACATTGAGCAGCAATGGCTCTCCTAGTTCTCCCGTTGGTCTTTCGGCTTCTATCTGATTTACTTTTTGGTATTGTACCGTATTGGTCAAAGAGAATTTCCCGAAACTCAATTGATTATACAAACGCAGTTTTAGATATTCTAGTTGGTCTTGTGACTGAATAATTTCTATCGGTAGCTCCTGCCCCCAACGATTCAATCGAGCTGTACTTTTAAAATAGGTGAAATTTTCAATTCGATGCCATTCGGCTTGCAACTGAACCCATTTAGGGTGCCCAATCTGACTGTGCAGACTGAAACGATTGGTGTTTATTAAATCCGTTTGATCCCAATTCAAATTCACATAATCGCTTTCATACTGATAGAAGTTGAAATTCTGAGGCTGGCTTCTGTATTGGGTTCCTACTGTTAGCTGCCAGTCATCAAACAAGTTTCTACGGGCATTGAGTTCGTAATGTTGCGTTTGAATGGCCTTAAGTAGAGCATGATGTACTTTACCATCCCAATACCACCCTTTATAACGATTCTCCCAATCCAGCTGAATAGCAAATTGATTGACCTCCTGCCCCAAATAAGCAGTAGCAGTAGAAGTATCGGTTCGTCCATGTGCGTAATCCCAACGAGTAAAGAGCAGGCCTGCTTTTGTTTTACCTAAAAAAGGCAAGGTGGTCTCAATAAAGGTCTCGTTGGTCACCTTTTTTACATCCATCCGATCGGAAACACTTTCAACTGTTTCATCGATAGTACCGAAAAAATCATCTTGCGTCCTGCCCTGATTAAATTCATAAAACCGTGTTTCATAGGTAAAGCGATTCCCTAATTTCAAAGCGGGCTTCAGGCTGTCATTTGGATTTTGTTTTAATGTGTAGCGTTGCCCTAGGTAAAATCTTCTCCCTGAAAGCATACTTTCCCCTCTCATGTAACTACCCAATCGGGAGCGGTCTAGAAACCCATCATAAAAAATTTCTACAACCTCACCGTTTTCGTCTAAAACGGCATTTCCGTCAGGACCTACCTCTGCGTAGTAAGGCGCGTTTTCGAAAAAATAAACACTGTCTTCATCCAGCCCACTATTTACCTGATTTTCTCGTGTCTGAGCTACATAGTGAGATCTTAATTGGTATCTATTCGCAGCATCATTATAATTGATGCTGGATCTAAATTGCCCTCCATTAGAGCGCGAACTTAAATAATTACCTAGGGAACGCAAGCCTTTGTAGGCCACCATAAAGTTCACTTTAGGAGAGGTGTTGACGGTAACCAGAGCATCCACTAGTTCTCCTTGCTCAAAAGTGGTTCTGAAAAAGAGCTCTGTCAAAGGGGTTGGCACTTCAAAATAAGGGATGTCTTCGCTTTCAAAAAAACCAAACTGATTGATTTGCGCCCCCATACTTGGATCCAAATCTTGATTCAGAAAATCGTAGCCCATTCTGGTAAAACCTTGTGCTACATTTGGCAGTGGTAATAATTCAAAATAATCCTGTCGTAGAAAATTAAATTTGTATTCTTTTTCTATTGTCAATGTGGTATCGACAATCCCCTCTCGTCCATCTTCAAAATAGATTTTATAATTATTGATTAAAGCTAAGGTGTCAATCTCTATGTAGCGTCTTCGAATAGGCTTGCGTTTTTTCTTTTGTAGGGGCTTTTGCTTTGCTACTTTAAGACTGTCTTTTATTGTAGGGGTTGAGTCGAAAGCCAAACTATCGACTTCCACAAGGGGAAGGCTGTCACTGTTTTTTTCATTCTTTAATACAGCCAAGCTATCCACATCAATGACCGGGAGACTGTCCTTGATATTCTCAGTCTGAGAAATCGTGAGGGTATCCACCACTGAGGAGCGTTGTTGTCCAAAACCAACACTTACAATAAGGAGAAAAGAGCCAAAAAAATGAAACTTCATGGATAGTTGGAATTCGTCTGCGAAGTTACACTATTTTGGTATTTTAGAGGACGTTAAAATGAGACAGTAAACAAGAACAATGGCCCTGGAATTACAATGGTTTGATGGAATTGAAGCAGGAACAGACGAAGCGGGACGTGGTTGTCTAGCAGGGCCTGTAACAGCGGCAGCTGTCATTCTCCCTGCAAACTTTAAATCCGACATTCTGAATGACTCCAAAAAACTAGCTCCAAAACAGCGTCTTTTTTTAAAAGACCAAATCGTGGAAGAAGCGCTTAGCTATGCTGTTGCCCACGTATTCCCTGAAGAAATAGACCGGATAAACATTCTCAATGCGTCTATAAAAGCAATGCATTTAGCCCTTGAAAAGCTGACGATAACACCCGAACATATTCTAGTAGACGGAAATAAATTTCATCCCTTTCAAAAGACGCCTCACAAATGTATGATCAAAGGAGATGGCCGCTATCTTAATATTGCGGCTGCTTCCGTTCTTGCTAAAACAACAAGAGATGCCTATATGAGTGCACTGCATCAAAAACATCCAAGCTATCAGTGGAATAAAAACAAAGGCTATCCAACAAAATCACATCGCAATGCGATTCGAGAAATGGGGGCTACTCCTTATCATAGAATGTCTTTTAACTTGATCCCTCCTCAATTGGAAATGGATCTCTAGGGGTATTTCTATTCCCAAAGACAATCCCGCTTTTTATATGTGCAAGTACAATTGGAACTCCAATACTAAGTTTGTATTTTTGAGCTGTAAATTTGGTATCCTTGGAACACAAAACGACTCCCCAAACCCCTTTTTCATTGACGCCTAAATGGAAGTTTGCTATACAGACTATTCGTGTGAGCGTCCTTCTTTTTTGGGTCACTAGTTGCCAGCAAAACACATTAGAGGGGATCACACCCTATGAGTTGGTTCCTCACGACGCTATTGCTATTGCCCAGATAAATGATTTTGTGGAGCTTGTGCCTGCGTTTGAAAAAAATAGCATTCTCAATTTCTGGAATACGACAAAACCTGGACTGAAGGAGACCCTTTCCAAAATCACGCCAGCAAATCCATTGGAAGGCGATCTGATCGTATTTTCACCTCAAGGAAAAGCCACTTTTGCAACTACTTATATCGGAAAGAAGCGAATTCAAGATACGCTGCCGAACAAGCATCCAGAACTAAAAATTTACGAAGGGGTTTCGATCCGCCAAACAGCTACTAAAATCTTCGAAGCAGAATTAGGCAGTATAAAATTACGCTCTACTACTTTGCTCGCGTTAGAAAATTGCATTCGAAATTTTAAGCAAACTACTAGCGCTCCCTTTGACGCCTCTTTCCGAAAGCTAAAGGAAAGTCTAAATACAGCTAGTCCTCTTAATTTGTTAGTCTCAAGTGACAATAGTCTTCTTATTGATTCGGTACTCCCATCTTCTCCTTTATTAAAAAATAAGATTAGTGGATGGGTAGCAATGGATATGGAAATTGAAGAGCCTTTGGAATGGGATGGTATTAATTTGTTTAATGATTCCCTAGCAAGTTCTTTAAATTGGATTCAATCACTAGAACGAAAAGAAAGTGTATTAGCGAGACTAGCGCCCCGGCAAATGGATGCCTTTTTTTCGCTTCCTGTAAGCAATATAGCGCAACTAGAAACTAATTTCAGACGTTATAGCCAATTGGTCAACATGCCTATCCAACAGGTCGACTTACGAGATATTTCACTCGTGGATGAATTAGGATGGATCTCTTATAAAGAGGACATTGCGCTGTTGATGCATTTGAATTCCATGGAAACTGAGTTTCCTTTATTACAAGAGCAAGAAAACGCCAAAACGTATAGAGGCGTTCGTTATTTTAACACCAAACTCCCCGAAACAATTGCAAAATTAAGCCACAGCTTCGTACCAACAGAGGCTTTAACTTGGGGAGCGTTGATAGACGAATATGCCGTTTTTGCGGAAACAGAAAGTATACTCAAGCATATTGTTTCAAATTATAGAGACAATCGAGTTTTAGCCAAAGATGTAGCCTATCAAGATATAGTAGCTGCTTTTTCAAATAAAGCTTCTTTTCAATGGGTCGCTTCTACGGCTGCTTATTTCAAATCGGAACAATTCCCCAGCAAAAAATATCCTTTGGTGGGACTTCAAGGAGTAGGAGAATCTGATTTTACACACCTCCATTTTAGATTTGGTAACAGTGCGCTAAAACAACAAAAAGGCGGCGTGAGTAGCAGCGCAAACTTTACACTGGATAACCCGATAATACTGGGTCCTCAATGGTTAAAAAACCACAGAACCAAAGGGATGGATATAGCTGTTCAAGACAGTAACAACATTCTGTATTTATATTCTAATCAAGGAAATTTATATTGGAAAAAAGAACTTGGAGAATCTATCATTGGTCCTATACAACAGGTTGATCTCTATAAAAACAAGAAGTGGCAAATGGCTTTTCGAACACAAAGCTATCTCTATGTCTTAGATCGAAATGGAAAAGAGGTCCCCCCTTTTAAAATCAAACTACCACAGTCTGAAGAGGCTTTACCACTGGCTGTTTTTGATTATGACAACAACAGAAAGTATCGTTTCGTACTGGCACAAGACAAACAATTATTGATGTATGACGGTAAGGGAAAACGTGTGAAAGGGTTTACCCGTACCAAGCTTGAGGCGCCACTACTTTCAGCCCCAACCCATGCGCGTATAAAAAAGAAGGATTATATCTTACTTCAACGTAAGAACGGCACTCTGGGGATTCTTAATCGGGTCGGAAAAGACCGAATTCGTGTCAAACAAAAATTCACCTACAGTGGAGCCCCCTTCTACTTGTATTTGGATACTTTTACTACGACTGATTTAGAAGGAAATTTGATTCAAATAGATACTAAAGGGAATAGTATAAAAAGCCCTTACGAATTGAAAGCGGGTCATCAAATCGATGCCTCCGCAAAATCACTTGTCACCTTATCTGATAACACTTTAACTATCAAAGGCATTCCAGTTGTCCTACCATTTGGGAATTACACACCACCCAAAATATACTACCTTAATAATACCCTTTACATCACTACTACAGATACGGACTCACAAAAGGTATATTTGTATTACAGCAATGGAACTCCCGTAACCGATTTTCCGGTTTATGGAATCGGGGCAGCTGCTTTAAGTTTGACTACTAAAAAGCAAGTTCAATTGGTCGTTGAAACTGAAAATAATGGGATTTTAATATATCAAATCAGTCAGTAGTTCTACTTCAAACTGAGATTTAAAGTGCTGCACTAATTTTTCTTGCACTTCTTCTAAAGGAACTTTTCGGCCAAGCTCTTTTTCTAAGGATGTTACCCCTTTTCCTTGAATACCACAAGGAACTATGTAGTCAAAATGAGGCATATGCGTATTGATATTTAAGGCAAAACCATGCATAGTTACCCATCTACTTGCGCGTACACCCATGGCGCATATCTTTCTTGCAAAGGGAGTCCCTACATCCAGCCACACCCCTGTTTCTCCTTTGCTTCTTGTCGCCTTTAAGTTATAGTCTGCCAAAGTAAGAATAATCACCTCTTCAAGGGTCCTAAGGTAACGGTGTATATCCGTGAAAAAATGATCCAAATCTAAAATTGGATATCCCACAATTTGACCTGGGCCATGATAGGTGATATCGCCTCCTCTATTGCTTTTGTAAAAAGAAATTCCCTTCTCGGCTAGCTGCTTTTCTGCTAGCAGTAGATGTTCCATCTTTCCACTTTTCCCCAACGTAAAGACGGGTGGGTGCTCGACAAAAAGTAAATAATTAGGAGTCACCTTATACGAAGTCGTATTCCGATTGGCTCGCTTTTGATCGATGATGGCCTGAAACAATCCCTCTTGATAATCCCAGCATTCTTTGTACGCTAATTGACCCAGATAGTGTACTTGGACTGTTTTGTTGGCTTTCAATTTAGATTCTATTAGGATTGTTTAAAATAACGAGAGCGGCAATAACTCCGGGGACCCAACCGCAAAGTGTCAGAATGAAGACAAGTAGCAACGAGCCACAGCCTTGGTCAATAACAGCTAAGGGAGGAAAGAAAATGGATAGTACTACACGCCAAAAACTCATACAAGTAGGTTTTTTCAAAGATAGGAATTTTGATCGCTATTGCAGGTCAATCCGTATCTTTGCCCAAATCAAAATTCTATGAGTGCACTTTCAGAACAGGAACTGGTCCGGAGAGAAAAACGAAACCAACTCCGTCAATTGGGAATTAATCCTTATCCTGCCGCATTATTCCCAGTAGATCATACTTCTGCTGAAATAAAATCTCAGTTTGAAGAAAACAAATCAGTTGTGGTAGCAGGACGACTGATGTCAAGACGTATTCAAGGAAAAGCCAGCTTTGCTGAACTTCAAGACAGTGCAGGAAAAATCCAAGTCTATTTTAACCGAGATGAAATCTGTACCGGAGAGGACAAAACACGCTACAATGAAGTGTATAAAAAACTGTTGGACATAGGGGATATCATTGGTATTCGAGGAACCCTGTTTACCACTCAAGTAGGAGAGCCAACTATTATGGTCAAATCGTTTGAAGTCCTCAACAAAACACTACGCCCTCTTCCGCTTCCAAAAACAGATGCCGATGGAAATACCTACGATGAATTTAACGATCCAGAATTACGGTACCGACAACGGTATGTAGATTTAATTGTCAATCCAAAAGTAAAAGACACTTTTGTGAAAAGAACAAAAATCACCCAAGCAATTCGTTCTTTTTTTAATGATAAAGGCTATTTGGAAGTAGAAACACCTATACTACAGCCTATTCCTGGTGGTGCTGCTGCACGGCCTTTTACCACCCATCACAATGCGTTAAATATTCCGCTTTATCTGCGTATTGCCAATGAATTGTATCTCAAGCGACTGATTGTTGGAGGCTTTGATGGCGTCTATGAATTCGCCAAAGACTTCCGGAATGAAGGAATGGACAAAACCCACAATCCCGAGTTTACTGTGATGGAGTTGTATGTCGCCTACAAAGATTATTTCTGGATGATGGAAACCACAGAGTCTCTGTTGGAGAAAGTGGCTGTAACAGCTACAGGAGACTCTAAAGTGACTGTAGGGGAAAACAGTATTGATTTTAAGGCTCCCTATCCGAGAGTGCCAATCCTAGACGCAATACACACCCATACTGGAATTGATGTGGCCGAAATGAATGAAAATCAGTTGCGTGAAACAGCCAAAAGCCTTGGGATTGAAGTTGACGACAGCATGGGAGAAGGAAAGCTAATCGACGAAATTTTCGGTGAAAAATGCGAGCACCACTATATCCAACCCACCTTTATTATCGATTACCCAAAGTCGATGAGTCCCCTAACGAAAGAACATAGAGACAATCCGAAACTTACGGAGCGCTTTGAACTTATGGTTAACGGAAAGGAATTGGCCAATGCCTATTCCGAATTAAACGACCCCATTGACCAACGAGAAAGATTTGAAGAACAGCTGAAATTATCCGAAAAAGGAGATGACGAAGCCATGTTTATCGATCAAGATTTTTTACGCTCACTCGAATATGGAATGCCTCCTACTTCGGGTATTGGGATCGGAATTGACCGCTTGTGTATGTTGCTAACCAATAACAGTTCCATACAAGAAGTACTCTTTTTCCCGCAGATGAAACCTGAGCAAAAAGCAGTCCCCCTTAGTGATGAAGAAAAAACTGTTTTAGCACTTTTAAAAACAGAAAGTCGTCCACTTGCCTTAACCACTCTAAAGGAAAAAGCAGGTCTCAGCAATAAAAAATGGGACAAAGCCATCAAAGGCTTGAGCAGTAAAAAACTAGCAGAAGTCAAAAAAGACGATACGGGACTTTGGGTAGACCTCCCAGCTTAACACACGCTTTAGTAGTGTCTTAGTGAGGTTTAAGCGTCTTTTAAGTAGTTTTTAAAGGCATTGAGTGTCATCTCAATATCTTCTGTTGTCAAAGCATCATTTAGGAAATAACTTTCAAATGCACTGGGCGGAAGGTAAACGCCACGATCGAGCATTCCGTGAAAGTATTTTTTAAAGTGGTCGTTATTCCCTTTTGCGGAAGAATCAAAATCAACTACCTCCTGATCTGTGAAATGTACTGAAATCATAGATCCAAAACGATTGATCTGATGGGGAATCCCTTTTGCCTCAAGTTGCTCTTGTAAGCCTTTGTGCAACATTTCGGTTTTACGATCCAAACTTGTATAGACTTCTGGGTGGGTCTTTAAAAAATCTAGCATCGCGTATCCTGCAGCCATTGCCAGTGGATTACCACTTAAGGTTCCGGCTTGATAAACAGGTCCTAAGGGGGCTAATTGTTTCATTATTTCTGCAGAGGCTGCAAAAGCTCCTACCGGTAATCCCCCGCCTAGCACTTTACCATAGGTAGCTATATCAGCTTTGATCCCCAGACGCTCTTGGGCGCCTCCAGGGGCAAGACGAAAGCCTGTCATCACTTCATCAAAGAGCAACAGCGCACCATTCTTATCACAGAGTTCTCGTAGCCCTTCTAAGAAACCTGCTTGTGGAGGAATACACCCCATATTCCCTGCTACTGGCTCTACAATTATAGCGGCGATTTCTTCAGGATGCTGCTCAAAATGAAGGGCGACACTCTCTAAATCATTGTACCTAGCCAACAGGGTATCTTGTGCCGTTCCTTTGGTCACACCTGGGCTGCTAGGAGCTCCAAACGTGACAGCACCACTTCCTGCCTGAATCAAAAAAGCATCTGAGTGACCGTGATAACAGCCAGCAAATTTGATTAATTTTTCTCTTCCCGTATACCCCCTTGCCAAACGAACAGCACTCATGCAGGCTTCAGTACCTGAATTTACCATTCGGATCTGGTCCATATTCGGAAGCATCGAGAGGGCTAATTCTGCTAGTTGAGTTTCCAATTCTGTTGGCATTCCATACGAAGTTCCTCTGTCCACGCGTGCTTTTACAGCATCGAGGACAGGACCAAAAGCATGCCCAGTAATCATGGGACCCCAACTGGAGATATAGTCTATCAAACGATTGCCATCTTCATCATACAGATAGGCCCCTTTGGCATGATCTACAAAAACAGGGGTCCCTCCTACGGCCTGGAAGGCTCGAACTGGAGAGTTAACCCCGCCTGGAATGACGGATTGGGCTTTTTGAAAAAGGGCACTACTTCTTTGGTATCGCATATCAATCTAATTTTGGCAGAACGAGCTCTTGCCCTGGGTAAATAGCATTGTTTTTAATATTGTTCAAGCGTATCAATTCACTTACGGGAATCTCATACTGTCGGGCAATGCCATAGAGGGTATCCCCCTTTTTAACACGGTGTTGCTTCTGTGAAGCTATATAATTCGAGGAACGTTTTGGGGCTCGCTTTTTTAGTTTGACTTTCTTGTCAAAACGATCCAACTGATAGCGTTCAATAAGGCTGATTAATTTTTGAGGGTATTTAGGATCTGTCGCATAACCTGCTTTTTTCAACCCCTTGGCCCAAGCTTTGTAGTGGGTAGGTTTGATTTCGAATAAGAATGCATAACGGCTTCGTTCACTTAGAAAAAGTGAATGATCCCGATAAGAAGTAACCGGACTTTTATAGACTCTAAAGCATTCCCCTTTACGATCGTCATCGTGATAAATTCTTTCCCCATTCCAATCGCTATGGCATTTGATCCCAAAATGATTGTTGGCTTTTTGCGCCAATCGACCTATTCCAAAACCAGACTCTAATAAGCCTTGTGCTAGCGTGATACTGGCTGGAATATGAAAAGTCTCCATTTCCTTTTGTGCAATAGGGCCAAAGATCTCGATGTATTTTACGACCCTTACTGCTGCACTTTGATTGGGATCAAAATAAATAGTCTCTTGAGAGGCACTCGGGCTTTTTGTAGTCTTCTTTAGAGGGGAATTGGATTCTTTTTTTGGAAAGGTTTTGGGGACTTCTGTTCGTATCTGAACTTTTTTAACACCACAAGAAGTAAGCGAAATAGTTAGCAAACATCCTATCAGTAGTCCAAGAGAGGCTGTCCCTTTTTTTGTTGACGCTGATTGAAGCCTTGGATGCCCTGTAAGCCTCCACTGTGAACTATCAAAACGTTTTTTCCCCATCTCCATTGGTCTTTTTTTATCAGGTCAAAAATACCAAAAAGCATTTTTCCAGTGTAGATAGGATCCAAAGGAATTTTGTAGCGATGGTAAAAAGTATTCATAAAATCAATCAAAGTAGCATCTGTCTTAGCATAACCACCAAATTCATACCCTCTAATAAGCGCCCAATTCGATTGGGAAGTCCATTGTTGTACAGCGGCTTCTATAGCTTCGTTTTTAAGGGCTGGAAACCCCAGTATTTTTTGAGTAGCTGTACTCCCTTCTACAAGCCCTGCAAGGGTTCCAGCTGTTCCGACACAGCAACAGATGGTGTCATAGGCTTCTTCATCCGATGTCAGAATTTCACGACACCCCTTTATCGCTAATTCATTTGTACCGCCCTCTGGCAAAATGACACAATCAGTGCTTGCTAGTGCTGAGGGGATTCTTTTCGTTCGGTACTCTTCTCGAGAAATAAAATAAAGAGACATCCCTTGCGAGAGACAAAAATCTAAGGTGGGGCTTACTGCTGTTTTGTGTTTCCACTCTTGCCCCCTAACAATTCCAATAGTAGGAATGGAATATGAAAATCCTGCTGCTGCGACTGCCGCCAAATGATTCGAAAAAGCACCGCCAAAAGTCAAGATAGATTTGGAAGTATTCTTTTGTAGGGACAGAAAATTATACTTGAGCTTCCGAAATTTGTTTCCGGATACCCAGGGGTGTATTCGATCTTCTCTTTTCAAGGATAATCGCACCCCTTTTATTGTATCAATTAATTGATTTTCAGTCACAATATGCTTTGAAAACATACGCTTCGATTATTGGTTAAAGATACAAAGCTTTGTACCTTGTTTAAAAATTATTGGAGATGCCATTGGGTCCTTTGCCCCCGCTAGATGAAGAAGACTTTTATACAAGCCCGGAAGGTTATAAAGTTTTCACAGAAAAATACCACCTCAAAAGAGGCTATTGTTGTCAAAGCGGTTGTCGCCACTGTCCCTATGGCTATGATCCAAAAAAAGGCCACTAATGCGGCATTATTTTTGTGTTATATCGATCTAAACAAGGGTATGAAAAACTGGATTCTCGCAATTTCGACAGCACTTTTATTGTACAGCTGTTCTTCAGTAGCTGTATTTTCAGATTTTGACAGTGCCGTTGATTTTTCACAATTTTCAACATTCGCTTATTTGAAAAAAAATATTGATGCCGTTGAAATATCAGATCTTGACAAAAGACGCATTCTCAGAAGCATTGATCGCAATATGGCTGAAAAAGGATTGACGAAATCCGAAAATCCTGACGTACTCATTAGCATCAGTACTCAATCCAAAGAGCGTGTTTTCTACAATAACAATTTCTGGGGATGGAATTGGGGGTGGAACTGGGGGTGGAATCCATGGATGATGGGTCCTTCACTTCAGAGTGTGAGTACGCAAACGGAAGGGATATTAGTGATTGATTTAATCGACACGACAACGAAGCAATTGATCTGGCAGGGAAGAGGCCGTGGCCCTTTAACAGAGAGTACCAACAAACGCGACGAACGCATTCAAAAACTAGTAACGGAGATCCTGACTGCGTATCCGCCAGAAAAACCAATTAAGCCTTAAAAACCATTACATGTGCTGCTTTTAAAGCCTCCGGTATTCCCGCTACATGACTTCCTCCAGCAGTAGCAAAGAAAGCTTGTCCGCCACCACCTCCGCGTATATGCTGACCTAGCTCACGAACCATTGCTCCAGCATCGAATCCTTTTTCTGCCACTAACTCTTTTGAAATATAACAACTCAAAATAGGCTTGTTGTTGGACTGGGCTGCCAACACCAAAATCAAGTTGTCTCGCTTTTGGCCCAAATCAAAGGCGAGATTTTTTATTCCCTGTGCATCCAAATCCACTTCTTTAGCTAAAAACTGAAGCCCCTCTCGTTCTTGAATTTCAGCCTCTAGTTCTTTCTTTAAGATTTGCCCTTTGAGTTTGTTTAAGGCGGCTACTTCTTTTTTAAGCTGCGCATTTTCACTTTGCAGCTGAACAATCGTTTTGATCGGATCTTGAGGGCGATTTAGTTTTTCTTGGATTGTATTTAAAACAGCACTTTGCTCTTCAAAATAGGTTTTGGCAGCATCTCCAGTGATGGCTTCAATTCTCCTAATTCCTGCTGCTACTGCTGACTCAGCAGTAATTTTAAAATGCCATATCTGGCTGGTATTGGCGACATGGGTCCCGCCACACAATTCTATAGACTGGCCAAATCGAATGGCTCGAACGGTGTCTCCATATTTTTCTCCAAACAAAGCCAAAGCACCTTGTTTTACAGCTTCGGTTTTGGGAATATTTCGACTTTCTTCTAAGGGAAGTTGCTCCTGGATTCGAGCGTTGACAAATTGTTCCACTTGTTCCAGTTCTTCAGACGACACTTTTGCAAAGTGCGAAAAGTCAAAGCGAAACATTCCCGAATGTACCATAGAGCCTTTTTGCTCAACATGATCTCCCAATACAGAACGCAAGGCCTGATGCATTAAGTGAGTTGCTGTATGGTTACAAGAAGTTCGGGTGCGTTGCTGAGTATCGACAACGGCTTTGAATATCCCCTCTGGGTTTTTAGGAAGTGTTTTACAAAAATGTAAAATCAAATCGTTTTCCTTTTTTGTATCGGTGATATAATGAATGTCTCCATTCGCATCTTCTAGGTAGCCTTTGTCACCAACTTGCCCACCGCCTTCTGGATAAAAAGGAGTTAAATTAAACACCAGCTGATACATAGCGCCTTCTTTTTGAGAAGTTACCTTGCGGTAACGGGTTATTTTAATATCCGTTTCCAAAAGGTCATAGCCTACAAATTCTTCTATTGGATCTTCTTGAAGGATTTGCCAATCATCAGAAGAGGAAGCTGCTGCCGCTCTAGATCGCGCTTTTTGTTTTTCCATTTCAATCGAAAAACCGTCTTCGTCAACAGTGAATCCTCTTTCACGACCGATCAATGCGGTTAAATCCAATGGAAATCCAAAAGTATCGTATAGCTCAAAGGCTTTAGCTCCCTTAATTTTTTTATGATCAGCGTTGGCTAAAAGGGTGTCTAGCAAAACCAAACCTTGATCTAGGGTTTTGAGGAAAGAGTTTTCTTCTTCCCTAATAACATTTACAGCTAGGTTTTGCTGCTTTTTCAATTCTGGAAAAACAGCCCCCATTTGTTGACTCAAAATACTGACGAGCTGATGAATAAAAGCTTCTTTTTGATTGAGAAAGGTAAACCCATAGCGGATGGCACGTCTTAGAATTCTACGAATGACATAGCCTGCTCCTGTGTTGCTAGGCAGTTGCCCATCAGCGATAGCAAAGTATACCGTACGAAGGTGGTCAGCAATAACCCGAATGGCGATATCTGTCTCTTCATTTTTCCCGTATTGCACTCCCGTGCGGGTCTCAATCTCTCTGATTAGAGGCGTAAAAACATCCGTGTCATAATTTGATTGAACCCCTTGTAAAACCATACACAGACGTTCAAATCCCATTCCTGTATCCACATGTTTGGCGGGAAGTTTTTCAAGAGAACCGTCTGCTTTTCGGTTGAACTCCATAAAAACTAAATTCCAAACTTCAATCACCTCTGGGTGGTCTTGATTGACAAGAGAAGCTCCCGAAACCTTTGCTTTGTCTTCCTCAGAACGAATATCCACATGGATTTCTGAACAGGGGCCACAAGGGCCTTGATCCCCCATTTCCCAAAAATTATCCTTTTTATTCCCGTTTAGAATTCTGTCTTCTGGAAGTATTGCTTTCCAGTATTCATAGGCCTCTTGGTCTCTTTCCAAACCTTCTGTAGCATCTCCTTCAAAGATGGTTACATAGAGTTTATCTGCAGGGATTTGATACACTTCTGTCAGTAATTCCCAAGCCCAAGCGATGGCTTCTTTCTTAAAATAATCACCAAAACTCCAATTCCCTAACATTTCAAAGAAAGTGTGATGATAGGTGTCTATTCCGACCTCCTCAAGGTCGTTGTGTTTCCCAGAGACTCGCAAGCATTTTTGAGTATCTGCAACGCGAACAGAATCAGGAGTAGACTGCCCCAAAAAATAAGACTTAAACTGATTCATCCCGGCATTGGTAAACAACAAAGTAGGGTCGTCTTTTATAACCATAGGCGCCGAGGGGACTATAGCATGTTGCTTGGAGGTAAAGAAATCAAGGAATTTTTGCCGGACTTCAACAGATTTCATGTGTGGTGTATTTATTAGAATGCTGCAAAGGTAACGGATATCGAGGGAAAAGCCTACCGCATTGGTTTTCAAAAATCAAAGCGTGAAATTTTCTATATTTGCAGGTATCCATGTGGGAAAAATACGAGCATGCCAAAAATTAAGTATTACTACGACCCGAAATCTCTAGAATACAAGCAAATTGAGACCTCAACACCGGTTCGTATTTCTAATTTTATTTTATTTCTTCTTTCGTCTGCTATCTTTGGAACAGTGATGCTATTTGTGCTGTTGAATACGGCCTGGCTGAACACCCCTACAGAAATTATACAGGCTAGGGAAATTAACAATTACGAATTGCAATTTGACATCCTCAACCGACGGCTAGCGCAGATTGAATCTGTTTTGGATAACGTAGAGGATCGAGACAATAATTTATACCGAGTGTATTTTGAAGCCAGCCCCATTCCTGAAGCGCAAAGACGCGTCGGTTTTGGAGGTATTAATCGCTACAAGGAATTAGAAGGATTCAGTAATTCTGATCTTATTATTAACACCACAAAACGCATTGATGTACTGACCAAGCAAATTGTGGTTCAATCGCAATCCTTAGCCGAAATAGAAGAATTGGCCAAAGACAAAGAAGCACTCCTAGAAGCGATTCCCACGATTCAACCTGTTCGAAATGAAGATTTAATTCGAATGGCCTCAGGTTATGGATACAGAACGGATCCCTTTACAAAAAAGCGTAGAATGCATTACGGCATGGATTTTTCAGCTAAAAAAGGAACCCCAATCTACGCCTCAGGTAAAGGGGTTATCAAAAGAGCAGACAACCGATCTTCTGGATATGGAAGACACATACGTATTGATCATGGGTTTGGCTACGTAAGCCTGTACGCACACCTCTCCAAATACAATGTCAAAAGAGGGCAAAAAGTAAACAGAGGGGATATTATAGGGTACGTTGGCAATACAGGGCGTTCAGTGGGTCCACACCTTCATTATGAAATTTTCAAAGACGGTAAGAAGATCAATCCTATGAATTTCTACTATGGACAATTAACAGCAGATGAGTTTGACAAATTGCTGAACCTAGCCACGCAGGAGAATCAATCTCTAGACTAATGCACGTAAACCTCCCAGACAAACGCTATTATTCAATAGGAGAAGTAGCCAAAGCTTTTGGTGTCAACACCTCTCTTTTACGGTTTTGGGAGAAAGAGTTTGATCAGATAAATCCCAAGAAAAAAGATAATGGAGTTCGTAAATTCACTCCTCAAGATGTAAAAACCATTCAATTGATTTTTCATTTAGTTAAAGAAAAGGGGCTGACAATTGAAGGCGCCAAAAAGCAACTTAAGATGCAATCCCAAGAAGATCCTAAAACGGTATTGATTGCAAAACTTCAGAAAATAAAATCAGAACTTGAAAGCTTTCGAGATCAGCTTTAAATCTATTTTTTCCTAAAAAAGATCTTAATTGGAACCCCGTTGAAGTCGTAGTGCTCACGCAGTTGATTTTCTAAAAAGCGGCGATAGGGTTCCTTTACATACTGTGGCAGGTTGCAAAAGAAGGCAAAGGATGGAAAAGGGGTCGGAAGCTGGGTGCAAAACTTAATTTTGACATATTTCCCTTTAAGAGATGGGGGCGGTGTGTTTTCAATGATCGGAAGCATCAGGTCGTTAAACTTGCGTGTTGGCACTTTTCGAGAGCGGTTATTAAACACCCCTACTGCTGTTTCCAAAGCTTTGAAAATTCTTTGCTTAGTCAAGGCGGATACGAAAACAATCGGAACATCCGTAAAAGGTTCAATTTCTTTTCTAATTTGAGCAGCAAATGCCTTTGCTGAACTGGTGTCTTTCTCGACTAAATCCCACTTGTTTACAAGGATGACGATTCCTTTTTGATTGCGATGTGCCAACCAAAAGATATTCTGTACTTGCCCATCAAAACCACGAGTAGCGTCTACTACAACCAAACAAACATCGCTGTTTTCGATAGCACGTACCGATCGCATGACGGAATAAAATTCAATGTCTTCTTTGACTTTTGCCTTTCTTCTTATTCCGGCTGTATCGACCAAGGTGAAGTCAAAACCGTAACGATTGTAACGGGTATCAATACTGTCCCGAGTAGTACCGGCAATATCGGTAACAATATAACGCTCTTCCCCAACAAGGGCATTGATAATAGACGATTTACCGGCATTTGGACGCCCCACAACGGCAAATCGTGGCAAGCCCTCTTGGCTGGTATCTTCTTTTTCGGGGAGCTGTTTTACCAACGCGTCTAACAATTCTCCACTCCCACTTCCGTTGATACTTGATACGGGAAATACGTTTTCAAATCCCAAGCTGTAAAATTCAACAGCATCCTCTACTCGTTTGCCATTGTCTGCCTTATTGGCAATGATAAATACAGGTTTTGCTGTTTTTCTGAGCAGCTGTGCTACTGCCTCATCCATACCCGTCGTCCCCGATTCAACATCCACCATAAATAAAATGGCATCTGCTTCTTCAATCGCTAGGTTGACCTGTCTGTCAATTTCTTTTTGAAAAACATCGTCACTTCCTTCAACATAACCTCCTGTATCAATGAGGGTGAACTCGGTTCCATTCCAATCCGATTTTCCATAATGCCGGTCTCGAGTTACGCCACTTACTGCGTCCACAATAGCCTCGCGCTTTTGAATCATTCGATTGAAGAAGGTGGATTTTCCTACATTGGGTCGTCCGACTATTGCAACGATTATACTCATAGTTGTTTTATTGGTTGCAAAAGTACGGGTTTCCAAGACAAGGCAAGGCAGAAAGCTTAGTTTTGATAGCCAAAGCGACGAAGTTGTTGCTGGTTGGAACGCCAGTTTTTAGCTACTTTTACAAAAAGCTCTAGGTAAATTTTCTTTCCAAAAAAGCGCTCCAGAGACCGGCGTGACTCCGCTCCTACTTGTTTCATCTTTTTGCCTTTATGCCCTATTAAGATGCCTTTTTGAGTCTCACGCTCCACCAAAATAACAGCCTGAATCCGAATGATTTTAGAATCCTCAACAAAGGATTCAGTAAGCACTTCTACAGCATAGGGAATCTCTTTGGTATAGTTTCTTAAAATTGCTTCTCGTATGGCTTCGTTGACAAAAAAACGCTCGGGTTTGTCAGTGAGTTGGTCTTTGGGGTAATAAGGGGGGCTTTCAGGTACTAAATCAATTAATATTTGCAAAAGCTCTGGAACGAAAAACTTTGTAAGGGCTGATATTGGATAGACATGGGCATTGGGGAGTAGACTATTCCAGTGTGCAACAGCTTCCTCTAATTCTTCCTGATTGCTCAGATCCATCTTATTCAACAATACCAATAAGGGTGTTTTTGTTTTTGAGATTTTTTCAAACAAGCGCTCGTCTTTGATCTTAGTTTCCCCGAGTGCGGCTACATATAACAAAACATCCGCATCGTCTAAAGATTCTTTTACAAAATCCATCATGGCAGATTGCATCTCATAGGCAGGCTTAATAATCCCGGGGGTATCTGAGATAACCAATTGGTAATCCTCTCCGTTCACCAATCCTAGAATCCGATGTCTTGTTGTTTGCGCTTTGTGCGTAATAATAGACAGATCCACACCCATCAAGGCATTTATCAAGGTAGACTTTCCCACATTGGGATTGCCAATAATGGATATAAAGCCAGATTTGTGGGGTTTACTATTCACCCAGTAAAGATACGTACTTCCAAAGGATTCATTTGCGTAGCGTGGTTTTTGTTGCTATATTTGTATTTCAAATCGCGAGGTAGAGCAGTAGGTAGCTCGTTGGGCTCATAACCCAAAGGTCGCAGGTTCGAGTCCTGCCCTCGCTACGACAACCCGCCTAATTAGGTGGGTTTTTTTATTCCTAAAAACGAGTCTCTACACACTGATTCGTGAAACGAAGCAATCACTTAAATAAAGCGTAAAATCCAACTTTCTGTTTCTTCAGTAAATCGCTCTAGTGCTTCTGCATCCCCTTTCTGAACTTTCGCGATAACACCCATTTGAATTCGAATTGGAATACGCAGCATTCGAGCTGCGTTTGTGTCTTTGATGTAAAACAGAAACAATACATTACGATCTTCAAGGGAGGCTTTAGTATCGTTTATTAATGTTAAAATCTGTTGTGTCCATTTTTTAGCCATCAGGGTTTCCGCAGACCCTTTTAGTGCATTATTAAAAGAATTTTCAAAAGGGAGATCAGAAATGACAGTATGAGTCCATTGGGGGTCTTTTGTGTCTTGTGAATGAAGAATTAAGGGGGCTAACAGTAAAAGAAAGATAATTTGTTTCATCATTATTCGTTTATGGTGATTACAATTTAAAAAAAATAAACTTGACTTTCTCTTTTGAAAAATCCATTTCTAAAAAAAAAGAGCTGCTTGTTTTCACTCCTTACAATGGGGCGTTTTATTCTTTTCTAGGTTGTGTATCTTTAGGCCATTAAAGTCAGGATATTTATTTCGTTATGCCGAATTCAACTATATTACAAAGCCTAGAAGCCCTCCTTCAACCTCATCAAATTCTCACAGGTGATTCTTTACAACAGAGAACCTATCATATCTGGAGAATGGAAGAGGCCTTGGATGTAAAAGCCTTGGTACTTCCAGAAACTACTGAGGAAGTTGCAGCTGTCTTAAAATGCTGCTACGAAAGAAATCAAGAGGTAGTGGTTCATGGAGGACTCACCAATTTGGTTGGCAGCACAGAAGTAAATCCCAATCAAATAGTACTGGCTATGGACCGCATGAATACTATTGAAGAAATAGATCCTCAAAGTCGAACCCTCACGGCTCATTGTGGCGCCATCGTAGAAACCCTAATTGATAAAGCCGCAGCGCATGATTTAATGCTGCCGTTGAATTTTGGTGCGAAAGGTTCTGCGCAAATTGGGGGCGCAATAGCTACTAATGCGGGCGGGCTTAGAGTTTTTCGCTATGGTATGACCCGACAAATGGTCTTAGGTTTAGAAGCTGTTCTACCTGACGGAAGAATCGTTTCTTCCCTCAAAAAAGTACTAAAAGACAATTCAGGTTATGATCTTAAACAGTTATTTATAGGTGCAGAAGGGACACTGGGGGTAGTGACCAAAGTTATTCTTCGCCTAGTTGAAGCTCCTAAAAGCAGAGTGTCTGCTCTTGTTGCGGTGGATGAATATGAAAAGGTAGTGGCCCTATTAAAATACCTGGAAAAAAATCTAAATGGTGGTCTTACTGGGTTTGAGTTAATGTGGCCAAACACCTACACCACCATGACCCAGACACTGAATCAACAACAGCCTCCGCTGCCGCAAGACTACCCCTATTATATTTTTGTAGAATGCCTGGGGAATAACATCCAAAAAGAATACGAGCAGTTGGAAAATTTAATTGCAGAAGCGTTAGAAAAGGACATGATAGTGGATGCGGCCTTGATGAATTCGGATCGAGATCTAAAACATTTGTGGCAAATCCGTGAAGATGTTGCGGTCTTAGCTTCACAAGGAAAATACGATCAGCATTTTGACATTAGTTTGCCCATACCAAAAATTGGCTCCTTAATTTCTGAGATGCAGCAAAAGCTAGAAGCACTACCAGCGGTCAGTCATGCGTTTGCGTTTGGCCATGTTGCGGATGGTAATATTCATTTTATTGTGGGGAAAGACGATGAAACAGATGCTACCCGAAAAGCAATAAATGAAATTGTGTATGCGCCATTAAAAGAACACCAAGGTTCGGTTTCAGCCGAACACGGCATCGGATTGCATAAAAAAGAATATTTGTACACTTCTCGCTCAGAAACTGAAATCGAAGTTATGCGGTCTTTAAAAAACCTCTTTGATCCCAAAGGATTATTGAACCCTGGACGCATCTTTTAAATGAAAAAAGGGGCGCTATTTTTAGGTTTCATTCTCTTTGCAGTAGGGTTTCTTCTGACGGCACAAAATCCTCCTTCTGGATTTAGTAAGATTGAACGCTATTTACCCAATAGTAGTGTTGCGCTGAGATATGCAACAACTGATAATTTTATGGGCAGAGTGGTACCTGGATATGAGAACCCAACAGTGGTTTTGAGCACCCAAGCTTTAGTTGCCCTTCAAAAAGTACAAAAAGAGGTAGAGAAACTCGGCTTTCAAATTAAACTTTATGACGGCTATCGCCCTCAAAAGGCCGTAACTGCTTTTGTGCATTGGGCTACTGCTACTAAAGATACGATTCGCAAAAGCAGCTACTACCCCCACATTCTAAAAAATGAATTATTTGATCGAGGTTATATTGCTCGAAAATCGGGGCATAGCAGAGGGAGTACGGTAGACATCACTTTAGTACATATCAGTGGGCCTCGAAAAGGGGAAGAAATCGACATGGGGAGTCCCTGGGATTTTTTTGGGCCTATTTCTTGGGTTGATAGTCCTCTGATTACTGAAACACAAAAAGAAAACAGGCAGCTATTACAGCGAATCATGATCGCCAATGGGTTTAAACCCTACTCAAAAGAATGGTGGCATTTTACATTGGAAAAGGAACCTTTCCCTACTACTTATTTTGATTTCTAAGAGCTATTGACTCGAAGAAGTATGATCACTCACGATCTTCCATTCGCTGTCAAAACGCTTCCACAATAAAGTAAAATACCCTTGGGCATTTTGAGGGTTTCGCTTGAGCTCAAAACGGCCAATAAGCTGCATTACATCGGGCTGAAAGGATTGAAGATTGAGTATCGTAAACCGCAGTGTCCCCATTTTTTGGGGGGAGTCATAGCTTTTTTCATATCGCTTCTTAGTCGCTTCCCACCCGTAAACAGGGCCATTAGAACCACAAAAAACCAATTCAGGACTGTTCCAATAGCCTTCCATAAATGCAGGGATATCAAATCGATTCCAAGCTTCTTCTTGTGCTTTTAAGACGGTTACAACAGCCAACGAATCTTTTTTAAAATCTTGCCCAAAAGCAACTAGGCTCATCAGTAAAAGCACTGTTAAATACCGGTCCATATTCTCCTTTGTTTGAAGGATAAGTTACTCATAAAAAAAACTATCTTTTGAGAGTGAAAGCGATACTTTATCTCGGATTACTGTTAGCGCTTGCTGGGTGCGCGCAACCTACTGCAAAAGAGATCCTCCAAAAGGCCCAAAAAGCACACGGAGGTTTGCGCTATCAAAAAGTAGCTGAATTAACATATGACAAAACGAGCTGGACCTTATCTGAAGAGGGCGATACGATTAAAACGGTAAAAACCGCTCATCAAATTGACTTTACAAAAGGGATCTCTTCTATTTCCTGGAAAGATAAAGGAGCGGACTGGAAAGCAATATTACAGAACGATACTGTTTCACTATTTAGGGATGCTATTCCTATTGCCGATCAAAAGAGACTCGAACAGAATGAACGCAAACTCAATGCAGCACAATTTGTTTTTTGGCAACCCTTTCGGATTTTAGAAACCCAACCGATACTCTCTTACAAAGGAGAAAAAACACTGTTCAATGGCTGGAACGTACATCATATCGCTTTGTCCTATCCAAACCAAACAGATCGTTGGTCTTTTTTCTTCGACAAATCTACTTATAGAGTGAAAGCAGCAGGGGTGTTTTTTAAAAATAAATACAGCTTGATTACCAATGACGAACAAGAGACCAAAACAGGCCTTTATCTTCATTCTAAAAGAACCAGCTATGGTACCGATTCTTTATTTATTCCTATCCGCAAAGGGATGCTTTATAAGTACACGCTTCGTTCCCTAACGTATAACTAATCAAAGAACCTAATCCTATCGTTTTCGATAATAGACAGTTCGATAAGTTGATTTAATTCGAAAAGCTTGGGCAGACTATCTAGGGGGGTGTTTTTGTTTAGGGGCTTATAATTGATATAATCTTGAAAACGAATGCCCTGTTTTTCAATACGCTTTTTGACTTTTCTAAACCGGGTTCCACCACCATCTGTTAAGTACGTATAAGCCAAATAATCTATTGCTGCTGTTTCAGTATCAATCCAATATCGGAATTCATCTTCAAAATCAGTTCCTCCCCCTTCTTGTTGAAAAGTAACTTGAATAGAATGGTAGTTTTTGCCGGCTATTTCTTGATCGGCTAAACGGCTTTTAATAACAGCTTTATCATTGAGTACTTTGGGGATTTGGAAAAAATACAATACGGAGTTGACAGATTCACTATATACTTTTTGCAAACTATCTGACAGCGATACAAGAGCACCATCCTGATAGCGTATAAAACGCCCGGAGCTGAACAAGGAATCTTTTACAATCGGTTTCTCTAAAGTGGTCCGAGTGTAGACAGAGGCATGCTTTTTTCGATACAGACTGTACTGATGCTTTCGAAACCGAAAGCCAAGATGAATTGTATTCCATTGATCCCCCCCATAAAAGGCAATACTTTTATCTATAATTTCTTGAGCAGTCTCTTTTTTCAGAGGGGTACAACTCCCCAAAAAGAATACAAAGAGTATAAAACTAAATTTTTTAATAGTCAGAATGATTTGCAGCAAAAATAGCTAAAAGAATAAGCTATCAAAAAATTAGCTTTTGTTATAAACAAATTAAAAACACTTGCCCGAAACCCATTACATTTGTTGAAAATCACAACAGTAAAATGGAGCGACTTAAGACAGCAATTATAGGGAGTGGACCCGCAGGTTATACCGCAGCTATTTATGCGGCAAGAGCAGATTTAAAACCCGTCGTTTTTACGGGAATGGAACCCGGTGGGCAACTGACAACCACAACAGAAGTTGATAATTTTCCAGGATATCCTGAAGGCGTTGACGGCCCCAGCATGATGGTTCAGCTTCAACAACAAGCGGAGCGCTTTGGCACTCAAGTACGAATTACTTTTGTAGAAAAGGTAGCGTTTGCTAAAGAAAAAGGTGGGATTCATATATTACATTTACAAGGGGGAGAAAAAGTAGAAGCTGAAACTGTAATTATCAGTACAGGAGCAACAGCTAAATACCTGGGGCTTCCTAGTGAACAGCGCTTACGTGGCGGGGGTGTTTCTGCCTGTGCCGTTTGTGATGGTTTTTTCTACAAAGGCCAAGATGTGGCCATTGTGGGCGGAGGAGATACTGCTGCTGAAGAAGCAACTTATTTAGCCAACATCTGCAGCAAGGTGACAATGCTCGTTCGCAAAGGGGAAATGCGGGCTTCCAAAGCCATGCAACACAGAGTGACCAACACTTCTAATATTGATTTGAGATACTATTCAGAAGTCGATGAAGTATTGGGAGAAAATGTCGTAGAAGGGCTCCGAATAAAAAACAATCAAACCGGGGAAACTGACGAAATTGCTATCACAGGCTTGTTTATTGCTATTGGACATGAACCCAATACCAGCATTTTCAAAGGCCAATTAAACATGGATGAAGCCGGCTATCTAATCACAGAAGCCAAGAGCACACACACCAATCTACCGGGAGTATTTGCCTCTGGTGATGTTCAAGACAAGGAATACCGTCAAGCAGTAACGGCTGCAGGAACAGGTTGTATGGCTGCATTAGACGCAGAACGCTATCTACAATCATTGGTCTAATCTCCGATTTGATATTGTAATTTTAAATACAATTGGGCATCGTCTAATCGATACGAATCGAACTGGTCGTTGAATTCATAACGGTTGTTTCCACCAATGTAGAAAATGGTAAATGGTGAAGGATTCCATTGCAGCAAAGGCTGAATCAATAATTGTTCTCCAAAACTATTTACCTCCCCTACCAAACGAAAAGAGAGGTTTTGATTGAACTGATAATTTAAGTTCAAGCGCGCTATATAACCACTGAAGTAGTTCTCTTGTGAATCAATTCGTCTCATTTCAGAATAGCGCAAGCTAGGACTCAAACGAATCGCATCGTTAATCTGAATGGTGTTAAATGTTCCGAAAAAGAAGCTTCTACCCACTTCTAATTCATCAAAATTGATAGCTCTTTCCCACTCTGCAAACATATTGATTCGCAAGGTCTCAGAAGGATTATAGCCTATCCACCAACTGGCACTATTGAGACCTTTGGGGTTGAACCCCTCAAACTCGGTATTCAATAAATGACCGACACTAATATTGGTTCTCCAATTGCCTTTCATTTCTAAATAGGCCCCCATATAAAGACCTGCTTCTTTCCGCAAGCCTAGATAATTAAACGTCATGTCTCCTTCTACCTCTACTTGAAGTTGTTTGACAAATTTGTCTTTATAAAAATGTGTATAGCCGTGTTCAAATCCCATTTCTCGTACAGAGGTTTGTACAGTAAATCCCAAGGGGGTTCTAAAATTTGGAGATTTGTGTTGGTAGTAAATCGAACTATTCCAGTTTTGAGTATTTCTTTCAACCCAAAAATTAAGGGCATCTCCATTGTAATCTTCACCATCGAGAGCGACTGTCTTTTCTACAATCCAGTCGTTTTCCTCAATCCAATCTTTTTCGGGTTCTTCGGTAAAGCTTTTATACAGTTCCAACGAAAAAGAATATTTTTCCTTTGCTCTGTATTGAGCCGTCAAACCCGCTGTGTGGTCCCATCCCCCATCTTTTAAAAAACGGTTGGTCGAAATCATCCCAATATGAGACCCTCTGCTAAAGGTTCTTTGATATCGAAAGATATTTGATACATTTTCATTTCCCTCACCAAAATAAGATTCATTTTCATTCCCGATTAGGTAAGCGGTTTTAGTATCATAAGCAGCTAACCAATACAATCGTTGTTTCGCATCTTGGTGTATCAACTTTGTTGAAATCAAAGGTTGATTGATAGAGCGGGTATAGACAGTCTGTATCTCGGTGTCTACAATTTCTTTCCCCTCATTAAAATAGGGACGTCGTTCTGGGTAAAAAAGAGCAAAGGTCGTATTGGCATTGATTTGTGAAACATCGGCTTCTACCTGAGAGAAATCCGGATTAAAAGAATATTCTAAAGAGGTGTTGTTAGATAAATCGAGAAGCCCCCCCAAGCCTGCACTTAAAGAAGGTTTCCCATACTCGAAAGTTGTTTTATTGTCCGTATTACTGACTCCTGTAAAAACATAAGGAAGAAAGAATAGTCGTTTTTCTGGTTCAACACCCTCCAACTTTAGTTGATCAGGGGTTTGACAAATTAAGCATGAATTATTTCTGTCGATTGGAAAATTGATATTCCTACTTTGTACCCCATTGGCAAAGGTGTTTCGATTGAGAATAAGACTCCATTCCAATACATCTTCATTGGAAAATTGATAGGTACTAATCGGAATTTTTAATTCTACTTGATAGCCATCAATTCCTTTTGACGCTTTAGACTCGAAATTGACATCGTATGAATCGTCATCTCCATTAGCCGTTAATTTTGTATCTACTTGACTTCCATCAGCATTACTTCCAACAAAAATAGCGGAACGTCCGTCACCAAAGGTGTCAAGCCCGAAAAGCACAAAATCATCAACAAAAGCAATGTCTCGGTTTCTTACAGCACTTCTCAGTGTTTCCATATTCGCTTTTGCATCAAAACCTACATACAGATGAGTATCTGAATATTTTATATACACAGTTGTTGGAAAGGGAGCTTTCGTATTATTCCCTGGTTGAATTTCATACCCAATGGAATATTTTTGGGAATCTTCCCACTCCCCTTTAGAAAGCACACCATCAAAAAGGATTGGGTCTTGTGCTTTTACTGAAACTAGTATAAGAAGAAATACGAAAAAAGATATTGGACGCATGTGTAGGTTTTCCTTTGAAGAGACCCTAGAAACTAAAATGTTACAGTTCCATGATTTTATTTTTTATTTAGTTAATCTATAGTTAACTTGTGAAACAGTATAATGACTATATCTTATGGAATTAAAACATCTTTTATTAGGTCTCTCGTTAAGTCTTTTTTTAGGCTGTGCCACAAAGAAACCTTCTACTACAATCGTCAAAGGAAATATTACAAAAGACACTACTTGGACATCCGATACTATTTATATTCTAGATCAACAAGTAGTTGTGACGAATGGTGCTACCCTCAACATAGAGCCTGGTACATTAATAAAAGCAAATCCAGGAGAGTTTCCGAATGCCTCTATGTTAATCATAGCCAATGATTCCAAAATTAATGCTGCGGGAACTGCTGAAAAACCGATTGTCTTTACATCTGCTGATGATAATATAAACAGTGTCTATCAATCCAGTCAATCGCTTTTAAACGAAAACAATAAAGGCCTATGGGGAGGAATTATTATACTAGGGAAGGCCCCTATCTCTATAGAAAGTAAAGAAGTATCTACCTTTTATGTTGGTTTAGATCCCAGTGATAAGGATAGTTATTACGGAGGAGAAAAAAGTGATGACGACTCCGGTGTCATGAGCTATGTTTCCATTCGATATGGGGGCACCTATATGGGAACTGGTAGCGAATCTAACGGACTTACCCTTTGTGGAGTAGGGAGTGGTACAGAAATAAGCAATATAGAAGTGTACGCCAACCAAGACGATGGAATAGAGTTTTTTGGTGGAACCGTAAATGCTTCTCATCTTTTGGTATACAGCAGTGGTGACGACGGAATTGACCTTGATGAAGGCTATACTGGTGAGATCAACAATATTATGGTGGTTCTGGGTGAACAATCCGACAGTGGTGTTGAAATTTCTGGTGGTACAGGAGAATTTGAAGGAAACTTTAAAATTAGTGATGTAAAACTAACTGTACATACTCAAAATGAAGATCAAAATATCATGCATATTGATTCAAATTCAAAAGGCAGTCTTATGCAAGTTATGGCGTCAAACTTTTTAGAGGTAGCTAAAATACAATTACAGTCTGCTGAAGTATCCATTAAAGATTTACAAATAACAAAAGCGGATCAAGATGCCAATAGTTTAAATGAGATTGTAGGAGGACAAAAATTCGCAAAGAACATACAGTTTACTACAGCACTCAACATGGATTCCCAAAAAGGCGTTTTTGATTGGACTTTGACGCAACAAAAAGTGAGCCTTTAAATTTTTTTATTGTTCGATTGAGGTCGCTTCAAAAGAAGACAATGCTTGCTCTTCTGAACCATATCGAACTAGAATTGGATTACAACACACCTCACAGTCCTCGATATACTCTTCTGTTTGAAGGGATAGGTCTAACAACATTGAGATAGTCTCCCAACAATAAGGGCACTGAAAGTGATGTTCTAGCATTCTGATAAACGTTCTAATTGTTCCTCCAGACCTTGCCACTGTGCATACAAGTTTTCGAGCTCCTTTTTCTGATTGTGGTACTGATCGAAGAAGCCTTCTTTTTGAATGGTTTGGTCGTAGTTTATTTCCAATTCAAAATCCATTTCCTTTATCCACTTTTCAAGTGCTTTGATTTCTTTCTCAACCCCACTTAATTTATTCTGAATCTTCTTACGCTGTTTCTGAGTTTCATAGTCCGTAGAGGCAGCGCTCGCTTTTGGCTTTGAGGCTTCTTTTTCTTTTTCTAATTCCGTTAAGGACCCCATTTTTTTTTGTTCCAAATAATCGGCCACTCCCCCTAAGTATTCTTTTATTTTTCTATCTCGAAACTCAAATACCCGATCGCATAAATCTTGAAGAAAATCTCTGTCATGCGAGATCAGCAAAAGCGTTCCTTCAAATTTCTGCAACGCCTGCTTTAGGACAGCTTTTGATTGCAGATCGAGGTGATTAGTAGGCTCGTCCATTACCAATACATTAAATGGCTGCAGTAAGAGCTTGCACAAAGCCAACCGATTGCGTTCCCCTCCAGAGAGGACGGCAACTTTCTTCTCTACATCCTCCCCTCTGAATAAAAAAGCACCTAATAAATCCCGAACTGACTTTCTGTTTTCTTCGGTTGCCGATTCTAAAGCCACGTCCAAAACACTACTATTGGCGTCTAGTTGCTGGGATTGATCTTGGGCAAAGTATCCCAGCTCGACATTATGACCCAATTGCATTTTTCCATGACTTTTAGCCAACTCTCCCACCAACATTTTTGCCAAGGTTGTCTTACCCTGTCCATTTTGTCCAACAAAAGCAATCTTACTTCCTCTTTCGATTAAAAGATCGACCCCTTCAAGGACTTCTTTTTCTGCATAGGATTTAGAGAGAGATTCGGTTTCAATCACAACCTTTCCAGGTTGTTTACTAACCGAGAAATTGAGCTTCATACTCTCTGTCTCCTCAGGGTCTACCTCAATCCGCTCTACTTTATCCAATTTCTTACGTAACGACTGTGCCATACTAGCTTTGGAAGCTTTGGCTTTAAATCGTTCAATCAACTGCTCGGTTTGCTGAATTTTTTTCTCTTGATTTTTTTGGGCTGCTAACTGCTTTTCACGCAACTCTGCTCGAACCAGTAGATACTTTGAATAGGCTTTTTTAAAATCATACAGCTGTCGCTGAATGATTTCCATAGTCCTATTTGTCACTTGGTCTAAAAACATTTTATCGTGAGACACCAACACGACAGCCCCTTTATATTTGCGGAGAAATTGTTCTAGCCAAACAATAGAATCTATATCAAGATGGTTGGTCGGCTCATCTAGCAATAAAATCTCATGTTCCTTCAGAAGCAGCTTGGCCAATTCAATTCGCATTCGCCACCCTCCTGAAAAGGTGTCAGTAGGACGATCAAAATCAGAGGCCCTAAAGCCCAGACCCTTTAATACTCTTTCCACTTTTGCTTGGTAGGTATACCCACCTAATACTTCATAGCGTTCACCAAGCTCGGCTTGCTCTACCAAAAGATCTGAATACGCTTCAGTCTCATAATCCGTTCGCTCGATGATTTCATGTGTTATGGATTCTTGCTTTGCTTCTAACGCAATAAGTTCTTGAAAAGCCTGATAGGCTTCTTGTAAAACGGTCCGCCCTTTTTCGAAATCTATATCCTGTGGTAAATAGCCAATACTGCAATTTTTTTCGAGGGCAAAATCACCGGTTGTTGGGGATTGCTCTTGGGCAATTAACTTCAATAAGGTGGACTTCCCAGCACCGTTTTTTCCTACCAAACCCACACGGTCTCCGGCACCGATACGAAACGACATCCCTTCAAACAAGGTGGTCCCTCCAAAAGAAACTGATATGTTTTGTGCACTTACCATTAGCTGGCTGCAAATCTAGTTATGGAAATGTTCTCTGGCAAGGAAGCTTTTCCATATATATAATCAAATAAATAAGCACCCATTTGAGGGGCTGTAATAACGCCCCTTGAGCCCATTCCATTAAGCAGGTGTAGCTGCTTATACTGGGGATGTGTGCCTACCCAAGGCCTTCTGTCGATTACTGTAGGACGAACTTGACCCTCGTGTTCTAATAGGGTGTACGGGACGTTGATTACTTTTTCTAAATGTGATGTTAGCCACTCCTTGCCCTCTGAGGTAGGAATAGGCTCTTTAAATTGATTATTAAATGACGCTCCTACCCAAAAACAATCTTCTCCTTGAGGGACTAAAAACAAGCGACTTTTCCAAATTCGACTTGTATCAATAGTACTGGATTTTATTTTGAACATATCACCGTGTGACCCTTTAAGAGGTAGTGTATCAAAAAAGGGATTGTGGCGCATTCTGGCTCCTTCACAGAAAATAATGTGAGAAGCCTCTATCCCTTTATAACACACTCCACTGCTTTTGATTTCCAATTGGGAATACTCGAACTCTTCTTCTTTATATTCGTTTGAAGACAAAAGGTTTTTTTTGTAAAGAGACAGGAGTGTGGGGATGTCTAATCGTCCAACACCTTCTACCTCCCCGAACCCAAAGGGACTGTTGATTCCCGTATAACTAGCTGTGTGAATATGAGGACTCAGATACGATTGAAACTGATTCTTATCGGAAGCTGCCATCCATTGATTTTGTTCTGCAATACTGCTAAATAGTCTGGCAATCGGGAGAGGATATAGCAGCTGAGCCCCTAATTCAGATTCTAGTTTTCTGTAAAAAGGAAGCGCTTTTTTGAGAAGTGCTGGTCCCTCCCATGACATTGTATACCGCTTTAAAATGGTTGGATTGTAGACTCCAGCAGCGCATTGAGAAGCCCCTTTTGACGGGCTGTCAATAATCACAAAAGGAAGCTTGCTATTTCTGAATTGTTCTGCTATTGAAAGGCCAGACAAACCAAATCCTACTATAATTGCCGCTACCTTCACTTTTTTGTTTTTCGCAGGGTTTTACTTCTCATTTTAGCATATACTTTTCAAACTACTCCTAAACATAAAAAGCGCTACTAGAAAGTAGCGCTTTTTAGAGAGTTCTTTATAAATAAAGACTAGTTATTCCACATATCTTGTTCAAAGTCACGAATGACAGATTTGATACGCTCCGACTCAAGAAGCTGACGCAATGCGTCTTCAAAGATGTAGTCTTTTACTTCACGATCTTCGTATACATTCTCCTCTTTGTAAATAATGGAATTAAAGCGTCTGGAATTGAGCATGACATCAAATGTAATAGGTTGTGACGCATTTCGAGAGTTGAATATGCTATTCGTATTTAGCGTTTCTCTGGTATCGGGGTACCAAACCCAAAATAATTCCACTAATTCTTCTTCTTCCTCGCTTTCTGCCTTTATGGCTACATCGGGAGCAACAGGACAAATTCCCAACAAACGATAGCGCAATTCCCCTAGTCGTTTGTTAAAATACCAAGTCCCTTTTACACGATATTGTCTGATCTCAGCAGCGGTTATTCTTCTGCGTTCAATGTATTCATCGTCTACTGTTCCAAAGGCATTAAATTGCTCAAATCCTGCATCTGTAGTGTCAATAGAAACCAATCGTTCTTGTATTTCATCATAGGTCAGTTTTTCTTGAAAATACGATGACTTATACACCTCTTTAATTTTCCCTTTACTTAAATTCAACTTAAGGAGGTCAAATAAAGACCTTCTATCTGGACCTAAATTAAGCGTATCAGTAGGATAGTAGTACGGAAAATTCACTCTTTCGTTGAGATCTATAATTTCCCATATAGTCTTGGACCACAAAACATCTCTATCATCTACATAGCCATATGCCAATGGAGTTGCATCATTTGACTCTTTTTGAAACTCATTGAGTTTCCCAATATCCTGGGGCACTCGAGAATTAAGCAAATTGGCTTGTGCTTGCAATTGGGTACTTAATAGAAGTACTGCAACTAGGATGAGAAAATGTTTTTGAGGTTTCATGATGGGTTGTCTTAGTTCACAATTTCACAGATAACAGGGGAAACCTTCTTAAATCGATAGTTTGGATTTTTAGGGTTTCGAACCTTTATATCAAAAATCTGCACCGATTGACCCGCTCTCGCTCTTCGTAAGGCACTCTTGGCTTTGCTGTCCAATTTACCCCCACGTACATTAATAGTAGGCTGTCCTGGTACTTTAAATTTAAAACTTACTGTTTGCAATGTGATATCAAAATCAAAGTCTTCTAATTCGGCCCCTATAGAGGCAATTTCGAGACTGGATTTTGGAATTGTAACATTTCCGGCTTGTTTACGAACGGTTCCACGAGGCGCGGGAATGTCTTTAATTCTAAATTTTGATTTTGTGTTGACACGCTGACCGTCAGGTAAGCTTCCACTTGCATTAATAGTTACTTCGCGTCCTCGGCCTGGAATCATAACATACTTACTGCCCTTTGCTCTTTTGAGTCCAGGTGCAGAAGCTTTCACTTTACTATCAGGGATACCGGGAATTGAAATCGTCATCGGGTTTTCGACACCTCTATAAACAACATTCATCTTATCAGCAGAAATAACAGCCGAATTTGGCTTTGCAATAACCGCAAAAGTTTGATTCACAGGTATTTTAGATTCCACACCATCGTTTAGGAAAACCAAGTCTCCTTCAATAGTGTGATCCCCAGGTCTACCTGCGCTAACATTTAGCTTTACCCCCCCTGCAATAAGGTCATAATCTTTGGAACCTAGTTTGCGACCGTCTAATTTAATATCGACAGAGTTTGGATTTTGAGCCCCTCCTTTACGACCTAAAATGACACTACCATCAAAAGTTTCACCTTGATAATAAGCTCCTTTTTCAGTCTTTAAGAGTGTGATATAATTTGATTCATTTACGCCAGACTCAAGTTCCAATTCTTTCCCCATCAGGGTCGTCAAAACATCACTTTCCGTCAAACGTATGTCGTTTTGCATCATGGTGAGCTTTGCCAAGGAAGAGATGAGTGGAAACCCCTCAAAATTGAAGGACAGCCATGGTTGGTCTTGCCCGTCTTTATTTTGAACATTGGAATTTTGATCTCCTGTAAAAAAACGACCTTCAACTTGTTCAATGTATTGTGGGTATTGACTCCCAAATACCTGAATGACTTTCATCTTGTAGTTGTTGATCATATCGACAAAAGCAACACCCCCTTCTGATACCCCATTGGCATCAAAAAATATAAGGTCAAGGGCCTCGCCCTTGTCCATTTGAGAATATTCCTTCAAATCGGGATCTTTTTCTCTTTGTGACTCAGTGATCGTTTGTTTTATTTCGTCAATACGCTTGTAGAAGGCATCAGAAGATTTTTTGATCTCATTTGCAGTCCGCTCATGACCAATCCATTTCCCTTCCTTTTCTTTTGCATTAACGGCTATCTTATTATAATATATTTCGTTGCTTTCATACACTCGAGAGTTTGCACTCTTAAGTTTGACAAACATTTGTCCAAAACCATCCAAAACCTCTTTACTTACGTTAAGGGCCAACATGGTAATAAACACCAGGTACATTAAGCTAATCAGCTTCTGCCTGGGGGTTTCTTTTGCTCCTGCCATTTTCTATATGCTTATTTAGAGTTCATAGCAGAAAGCATTCCACCATATACTTGATTAAGATTAGCAAGGTTCGCTGACAAAGATTCCATTTGTACTCTCAGTTGCTCCGCATTTTGAGCGACTTGAGAATTAAAAGCAGAATTATTTCCTGCAAGCTCTACTTGTTTTGAGTAATGGGAATTTAATTCAGCTAGTGTCTGAGAAGCTTGTTCCAATTGCTGGCTGTACTCATTACTAGAGTTGACAGTTTTGGAAACAGGCTGAATGGCTTGGGCTGTAGCTTCAAGGTTTTTGATACTACTTGTTAGATTGTTCATCAAAGCAACATCTAACTTGGCTTCTTTCATTAGCTCGTCAATTTTAGACGACAAACTATCACCATCAGAGGATTTTTTAGCGGCTCCACCTTGACCACTAATTTTCTTAACGTAGTCTTGGTGCTCTTCCTTAATCTCACCTGTGTTTAAGGCAGCCACCGTAAAGATAAGCGCTTCTGTTCCAAGCCCTAATCCCAATACAAGCCCCCCTGTAATGGGACCTATTTCCAAGTGGAGAATTTTAAATAATGCCCCGATAATAACGACTGCACCTCCTAAACCAAATAGCATATGCATCGCGATTTTACTTCTTAATCTTTTGTTGAGTGTTTTTTGATCCATTTTTAAATAGTTAATTTGGCTTAAAATTAAGGATATTATTTGATTTTCACGTTTGAAGTTCCAAGGTAATCTTGGACGGTTCTGAAGCCAATAAAACTTCGTGCAGTATCCGCATATTCGAAATCTCTGGAGCTAACTCTTAGGAAATAAGCAACATCTTTCCAAGATCCTCCTCTCACCACTTTTCGCTTTTCCTGATCCAAAGACATATCAGGATTCAAGGAAGCAACATTATCATAGGCGCCAGGATCGTATGAAGAACGTGTCCACTCAGCAACATTCCCTGCCATATTATAGAGGTTGTAGTCATTGGGCAAATACGATTTTGCCTCAACCGTATACACCGCTTGATCCACCGCATAGTCGCCTCGTAACGGCTTGAAGTTGGCCAAGAAACAGCCTCTGTCGTTTAATAAATACGGGCCTCCCCAAGGATACGTCCCAGAAGGGATTCCCCCACGAGCAGCATATTCCCATTCAGCTTCGCTGGGAAGTCTAAAATTATTAACCAAGGGCTTGCCTTTTGATTTTTGATAACTGTTCTTAAAATGTGTTCTCCAATTACAAAAGGCCACTGCTTGCTTCCAGGAAACCCCCACTACAGGGTAATCTTGGTAAGCAGGATGCGAGAAATACTCATTGTGCATGGGCTCATTGTAAGAGTAGATAAAGTCTTTAATCCATACTGTGGTGTCGGGATAGATTTGTATTTCTTCTTTTTTGATAAAGGGCTTTCTGTCGATGAACTGCTCTCTCGAGCGTTTTGATTCCTTAGAGGCCCCTTCAGCATCAAACCAGGTATATTTATACACCAGCTTAGTGACGTCTATTTTCATTTCACCGTTGTACCATAAGTCTGGTGGGAGGTAAAGAGAATCCATCATTTCCGCATAGGCCTGATCTAAATAGTCTCTTGTATCCCACAAAATATCGGCCTCCCAATTAAGTGCGCGTCCAGCAAATTCATCTTCACTACCTTCGTAATAATTGGTCCGCATGTATTTTTGAAATTCCGACAACTTGGAAGTATCCGCATCTTGAAATGAAAACTCTCCTATTGAGTTTTTATCGGCTTCTGTCAACTCCAACTCGTCTGCTTTTCGAGCAAACAAGGCAAGTGCAACAGAGTCTTTCACCCAATACACAAATTGTTTGTATTCGCTGTTGGTGATCTCTGTTTCGTCCATATAAAAAGAAGGGACTGTTACGGTTCTAGCTGGAGCGTTTTGAAGTTGGGCCATATCCTCATCGGATTTACCCATAATGTATGCGCCGCCCTCTATTAGAGTCATCCCATAAGGTTTCTCAGGAAACCACTTCTTCTGTTGAACCCCTATAAGTTCGCCTCTGTTTTTTCTACCACAGCTTGCTATGGTTAAAACGACAATGATTAAAAGCACTAATTTTTTCATACTGTTTGGTTGCTTAACCAAAATTTATTTTCAGAACTAATAGTTTATTCATGTCAGATTTTAGGGGTGATAATTTAACCTCTCTTGGTGGCTTTCCACCACCTTTCTGGCAAAATATCATTGCAAGCATCTTGATATTCGCGATGACTGCAAGGTAATAACGCCATAGTTTTTGATTTATTATCCAAATAATTTTCATTTGTTATTTCCACCCACCATCTTTCACTTAATTCGCTCTGATAAAACACAAGATCTCGATCCGATAATGTTACCGTATACCGCTTAAAACCTTGACTTGTCAGAACCGGATACTCGCCAAAACGCAAGCTGACTCCTTCTATAAAATACCATACAATTTGCGCCAGTAATTTATGAAATATTATGGTTGAGGGCAATTCAAACAAACCAAAAATACCCAAACGATCACTAATTCCCGAATAACGAGCCAATGCACATATTGTTTTGCTATCAATTCCATTGGGCATCCCTTGAGGGTCTCCTGTACTTTGCCAAGACAATGCTTTCATATCGATACCGACAATATCAGCCTCTCGGAGGAGGGGTTCTGCTACACTTACATCATTCGAAAAACTCCCCAATCGATAGGATTCAAAAAATAATTTCTCCATTAGATCTAGTTCTTCCTGTGCAATATAA
>CBFHRX010000019.1:0-34518 GCA_965658355.1 Flavobacteriaceae bacterium
TATAACAAAAAGAGCCATCTGAAAAAACAGCGGAATTAAGAGCCGCAAAATAGTTGTCTTTCGGCGGTACTACTGAACCTATGTATTGGCGTACCAATTCAGGATGCTCTTGTATGGCTTCTGAAATGGAACAAAAAATAATTCCTTTTTTCGCTAAAGTATCTTTAAAGGTGGTCGCTACGGACACAGAGTCCATTACGATATCAACGGCAACACCTGCTAACTTCTTTTGCTCATCTACAGAGATCCCCAATTTATTGAAGGTCTCCAATAACTCAGGATCTACCTCGTCAAGGCTTTCGTATTTGTCTTTCTTTTTAGGAGCTGAATAATAGGAGATCGCCTGATAATCTGGCTTTTCATAGATGACATTGGGCCAATCGGGCTCTTCCATATCTTGCCAAATTCGAAAGGCTTCGAGCCGCCATTGCGTCATCCACTCAGGTTCCTCTTTTTTTTCTGAAATTTTTCGTACGATATCTTCATTAAGACCTACTGGAAAAGTCTCGGCTTCAATATCGGTATAGAAGCCATACTCGTACTCTTTATTCTCCAGCTCTTTCTTTAATTCCTCTTCCGTGTACGCCATTCTTCTTTTTTTTAAAGTGAAAAACTTTCTCCACAACCACAAGTCCTTTGGGCATTTGGATTGTTAAATACAAATCCTTTGCCATTCAAGCCTCCTGAATACTCTAGGGTAGTCCCAATGAGATAGAGTAAGCTTTTTTTATCTACAACTATTTGAACCTCGTTATCTTCAAAGGTTTTATCATCTGCTGCTTTTTCAGTGTCAAAGTGAAGATCATATGACAGGCCAGAACAGCCACCACTTTTAACACCAACACGCACAAAAGCCTCAGTAGGATTGAAGCCCTCCTCCTGCATTAGAGAAGCTACTTTTGATTTTGCAGATTCAGCAACTTTAATCATAGGATGTTAGCAACATTTTAATTTCTACAAATATACGACAAACTCGCCTATTTAATGATACATACCATCGCTTTAACAGATAGGAAAATAAAGGTTTTCTATTTAGTTTCCAGGGCCCAGCCCTCGACCAAAATCTTCTTGGTTTAGTGCCCGCAGAAAAGCTATCAAATCCGTTTTCTCCTTTGCTGTGAGTTGCACGCCTCCTTGATTGACTTTTTTCATCAACGGATCTATAGTGGCTGAGGGCTTCAAGCCCTCGCTATAGTGATCTACCACTTGCTCTAGGGTTTCAAATCTACCGTCGTGCATATAAGGGGCTGTGCGACTTAAATTTCGCAAAGAAGGGGTTCTGAATTTCCCATTATCAGCAGGGTCGCCGCTTATAGCGCCCAAACCTAAGTCTGTAAAAACGGAATCAAGACCGTTGTTATGAAAGGCATTATCAGTCCACAATGGGTTGTTTTCACTCCCATGACAATGAAAACAATCCCCTTTATCCTCATTCATAAAAACAGCAAATCCGTTGGCTTGTGCTGGCGTCAATGTTCGCTCCCCTTCTAAAAAAGCATCAAAGGGGGAAGCCCCTGACACGAGGGTTCTTTGAAACTGGGCCAAAGCCTTGGTCACAAGCAAAGAATCAATCTCAGAGGTCCCAAATGAGGCCTCAAACAAAGCAGGATATTGCGGGTTGCGTTGCAAGGTCTGAATCACATTGGCCCAGGAATTATTCATTTCAAGTGGATTCGTAACGGGCTCTAGTGCTTGTGATTCAAGCCCATTTGCTTTTCCATCCCAGTTAAACTGGTCCTCAAAATTCCAAGCCAAATTAAATAGTGGCATCGCATTGCGAATACCTTCCTGCCTCCTAAACCCCAAGCTCAATGCCTTACGATCACCAAAGGAATGTTCGGGCAGGTGACAACTTCCACAGGAAAGGCTGCCATCGCCTGAAAGCTGCTTGTCAAAAAACAACTTTTCGCCAAGTGCAATGCCTTCTACTGTTAAGGGATTGTCAACAGGGATAAGAGGCGGAATAAGCTTTTCTGAAAATAAACTCGGGATTTCTAGGGTATAGGGTGTCGGCCCTTCTTCTGTTGCTATTGCTGCTTTTTGACAGCTGCCCAATACGATAAAAACACACACGAAAAAGCCTATCCTTGTTTTCATCTTAGGGAATTACACGCTGTGAAAATACAAACTTTCCATTGGCTGCTAGCTGCAATTGAGCCTCATAGTCTGCCATTATCCCTATCGCTTTTTCATTGAGTTCCCAGCGATGCGGATTTACAAACCACTCTGCTACATCCATATTGATTTGTAGCTGGATGCTATCAGCGCGAACAGAAATAGGAAAACGCTTTTCAAAGGAGGTGTCTTTGAATGCCACCTCTGCTGTTTGGGCATTTTTAACGGCCCGTATCGCATGCATATTAAAAGGCTCTACCTCCTCTTGAGGATTCATAAATGTCCCATCAAGTTGCATGAAATGGTATCCTCCGCCAAGGCTGGCTGGGACATTCCAATTGGCAACATTAAGGTCTGGATAAATCCCTTCTCGATTGGAAGACGCCTCGAATCCAAATACAAATGCAATCTCCCGAATGGATTCTTTTGCTACCCATGTTTGCAGTTCCATATGCAAACTTTCTTTTTTACTCAGATCTATCAGCTGATATCCCTTGAGCGGAATTGTACTCCCATCCGATAAAACAAGTTGAATATTGGATAGTAAATACCGCAATCTATTGATGCTTAGGGTTTCACCTGCAGCATTTTCAAAACGAATATTCCTAAAATCATTTTCTCCAAACGTCTTATTTCCCCAACTATGGGTGAAAAATAACTCAAGAGAAAAAGATGGGGTCTCTTTTTCCCTTGAACAATTCAAAAAAACACAGCCAAATAGGACCAAAAGAAATCTATTTTTCACTGCTTGGGATTTACAATAAGTAAGAGGTCGTTGAACCCCTGATTTTGTGATAGAGCACCATCGCTACTATTGGTTTCGCCGACACTTACCAAGCTTCCATTGGCCAGCTCAGTAACATCGTTTAGGACTTCAATTTGTGAACCCCCTATCGTTTGTTGCCATGTTATACGCGCTGCATTTTGACTGAGCACCAAGGTCCAGGCATCGTTCTGCCCGTTGTTTATACTCAAATCTCCGTCTTTACTTCTAGAATGACCACCCACTAACCATTGCTGATTGGAAAGAGGGAATACAGCCCGCCCCGCATCAAAATTACTACCTCCAAAATTATGCTCTTCCAGCAATTCGCCATTAGGCGATAGTGTCCAAAACCATAGGTCAGCACCTCCTCGATTGGTCACCTTTGTGTGACCAGTGCTCCGGCTGTCCCCTACTACCAAGGCAGACCCATCCGGTTTGAAAACGAGATCATAGGCTGCATCAATTTGTGCACCCCCTAAAGTGCGCTCCCAAATCTTATTTCCTGTTTCATCCAGTCTCACGACCCAAGCATCATAACTTCCCAGATTTTGTGAAATATCGGTATCGGTGCTGTCTGTGGTTCCCACTATCCAATAGCCTCCTTCTTTGTCTTCAGCAACTCCGTAAGGGGTATCTGATTGAAGTCCTCCAAAATAATTACGCCATTGTAGAGCGCCTTGTGAGTCCACTTTAAGCACCCAAAAATCGCCCCCAGCATGTTTGCCCATTTGATTACCCAAACCTTTTGAAGCCGTTACATCCAATACCCCGACTATCAGATACCCACCCTCAGAAGTTGCGAGTAGCTGAGTGCCATAATCGGAACCTGCATAGCCAAATGTTTTATTCCAAAGCAATGCGCCTTCTTCATCAACCGCTATCAACCCCACATTAACACTTGATTCTCCATCAATTACAGATTCAGAAGACCCTAGCATTACAAAACCTCCTTCGGGTCTAAGCACCAAATCGGTCCCCCGATCGTCTCCCAATCCTCCGTATGTTTTGTGCCATAACAGCCCTCCCTTTTCATCAAAACGCAAGAGCCAATAATCAAAACTGTTATTGCTTTTTTCAAGCAACACTCCATCCTCACTTTGGGTGTGCCCCAAAACGGCAAATCCCCCCTCAGATGTAGCTACTACTGCTTGTGCGGAATCATTTAAAGAGCCCCCATAGCTGCTTACATCGGCGGCAGCGGAGAGCCATTGAAGGCCTGTGGTTTCGGCTTCTTTTTCACAGCTGTAAAAGAGCATACAAAAGAGGGCTCCACCCATAAAATGTCTTGCTTTTAAAACAGGAAAACCACTTCTAAAAGGATCTTTCATAACAGTTGCCTTACTCCTAATTTTCGCTTTGTTTTACAAGATAAAAGCCGCTATTAATGTCATTAATCGCGATAATCCCACTTTCAAAAAAAGGATATACATTCCAAACCCCCTCAAAAGCAGTTTGATCGTTAGCCGTAAAGGTGTCAAAAAAACCAATTTCTCCCATTCTGTTATTTTCGATACTTGCCACATCAATAATTCTTAAGCCTGCCGTATAATTGGCCAAATAATAAAGCCCTTCTTTATAATAGCCGTTGTGGTCTATCGCTTCGGTTGGCCCTCGGTACACATGATGCAATACCCCTTGATTGAGATCTGTCACATCGAAAACCAATGTTCGGGTACGACCTCCAAATCTAATCTCATCCACTTCATCTCCTAGAAAAATATAGCGATGGTCTTCAGAGATCCAATTTTGGTGGGTATAGCCTGGGCTTCCATACCGAATAGCGTCCAACAGAATGGGGGTTTCTTTATCGGTTACATCAAGGATAACCAAATCATTGTAGGATTCCGCATCACTATGCGAACCCAAGTATATTTCTTTGCCTTGATAGGCTTCATCAGGGCCTTGATAACTGATGATTTGAGCATCATGGGCATAGCCATTAAAGCGATAACCCCCTACTCGTTGTGGGTTTTTAGGATCCGATAAATCAAAGAATACGGGGCCTCCGTTTTCAAGTTGGGATCCCAAAACATAGGCAAAACCTGTTTCTTCATTAATGGCGATATTATGGGCATTCCCAATACTGGTAGTACGAGAATCAGCGGTAAAAGTTTGCCCTGTTTCTGTTGCCGTACGAAGTCGTGTTAAATCAAATACTTGCAAGCCGTGTTGTGGGGCTTCGCTCACAATATAAGCGTGATTTTGATACACTTTGATATCCCGCCAGTCACTAGCATCTGTTGCCGTAGGAAGCTTGCCTAGATACACGGGGGTTTCCGGCTGACTTATGTCCACAAAAGCAGTTCCGTTATCCAATCCTACCAGTGCGTATTCTTTCCCCGTTTCAGGGTCGGTCCATCCCCAATTATCATTCCCACTCTCCGCTTCAAGGAGATTCAAATCCAAATGTGCATACAAATCAATATTGGAACACGGAAAGGCTCCTGCAAAACCATTTTCACAGGCTGTAAATCCAGAAATAGGAGCCGCTACAGTAGGAGCTTCCGAATAGGAATCCGTAGCAGGAATAGGGGCAGCCCCCAATTCTTCTTCTTGAGAACAGGATATGAGGCTAAAAACACCTAAAAGGAATGATAGATTCTGAATTTTCATAATCTAGGGTATTGAGACTAAACTTACAAAAAAGCGTTCTATTTTTGCAGCATGCTAGAAGACAAAAGCCCAGCACGAACTTCCTTAGACCAATTGGGGGAATTTCAATTAATTGACCGCTTAACGCAGTCATTCAAACTTCAAAACAAAAGCTCTAAACTCGGAATAGGCGACGATGCAGCTGTTTGTGATTTTACCGAAAATCAAACGGTCGTCACTACTGACTTCTTGCTAGAAGGAGTTCATTTTGATTTGTCGTATATGCCCTTAAAACATTTGGGCTATAAAGCGGTGATGGTCAATCTCTCGGATCTCTATGCGATGAACGCAAAGCCTACTCAAATCACAGTTTCAATAGCCGTCTCCAATCGGTTTACACTAGAAGCACTTGAAGCGTTATACGCAGGAATTGAATTGGCTTGTCGGAATTACAAAGTAGATCTTATTGGGGGCGATACCACTAGTTCTACTACAGGACTTATACTCTCCATTACAGCCTTGGGAGAAGCTGCTGAAGATAAAATTGTGACGCGCAAAGGGGCGCAAGCAAACGATTTACTGGTAGTAAGTGGGGATTTAGGGGGTGCCTATGCCGGGCTTCAAATCTTAGAAAGAGAAAAAGCCGTTTTTAAAGTCAACCCACAATCGCAACCCGACCTTTCCCCTTACTCTTATAGCGTAGAAAGACAACTAAAGCCAGAAGCCCGTAAAGATGTTTTTGAATTACTTCAAGAATGGGAGCTAGTTCCAAATGCCATGATAGATATTAGTGATGGTTTGTCTTCTGAAATACTTCACTTGTGTAAACACAGCCAACTGGGGTGTCATGTATACGAAGAAAAACTTCCTATTGACCCTGAGGTTATCCGTATTTGCGAAGAATTCAAATTAAACAGTACGACGGCTGTACTCAATGGTGGTGAAGACTATGAATTGTTAATGGCAGTCCCTCAATCGGCTTTTGAAAAAGTAAAAAACCACCCCTGGCTCACCATCATAGGGCACTTTACAGAAAAACAATCAGGAGGTCATATGATAAACGGACTGGGGCAGGCCATCCCACTCGAAGCACAAGGTTGGCAAGCCTTTTAAAAAAGACTAGCCCAAAGCAACATCTAAGGTCATCATCACAACAAAGCCTCCGATAAAACCAAGCGTCGCTATGTCTGTGTATTTGTCTAACTGAGTTTCGGGGATTACTTCTTCCACTACCACAAAAATCATAGCCCCTGCGGCAAAAGCAAGAGCATAGGGTAAAATAGGTATGAAGAAGGTAACTGCTACGGCGCCAATAACGGCGGCGATGGGTTCTACTACAGCAGACAATTGACCGTACCAAAAACTTTTAAACCGACTCAATCCCTGACGGCGTAAGGGCATGGAAACGGCAATCCCTTCTGGGAAGTTTTGAATTCCTATTCCCAAAGCGAGTATGACAGCACCTGTTATAGAGGCTTCTGGAATCCCAGCGGCTACTCCCCCAAACAGAACACCTACTGCCAGTCCTTCTGGGATATTGTGCAAGGTGATGGCCAGCACCAGTAAGGTCGTTCGATGCCAGGGAGTTTTGATCCCTTCACTTTCTTTGAAGTTAATGTGTATGTGCGGTAAGATCTTATCCAAACCAAAAATAAACAAGGCCCCCAGTGTAAATCCTACTGCGGCAGGAATTACCTTAACAAAACCCTCACCTGGGCTCATTTCAATTCCAGGTGCCAGTAAACTCCAAAAACTGGCGGCTACCATGACGCCTCCAGTAAATCCGAGCATCCCATCCAAAACTATCCGATTCATTTTAGGAAATAAAAAAACAAACGAAGCTCCTAAAGCTGTTAGGCCCCACGTAAAAAGTGTCGCGTAAAAGGCTCCTAAAATAGGGGAGGTGTTTCTGAAAAATTCAAATACGGTTTCCATTCAATAGTTTTGGTGCAGTAAAAATATAAAATAAGGAGGGATTCAAGCTATTTCGCTACTTTTGAAATGTTGAAATGAAAAAGAAACCTTACGACATGCTCATCTGCGGAGGCGGTGCAGCCGGGCTTTTACTAGCTTATAGACTCCACCAAGATCCGCATTTTAAAGATCATACAATCCTGATTCTCGATTCGGATGCTAAAAAAACCAATGACAGAACCTGGTGCTTTTGGGAGCAAGAAGAAGGGCCACTAGAAAGTATTGTAAAACACCGATGGGACCGTGCTGTTTTTAAAGCGCCTTCTTACCATCAAAATCTCAGTCTAGCACCCTACACTTATAAAATGATTCAGGGGATTGATTTTTACACATTTATCCTCCCCCTTCTAAAAGCAAATCCTTCAATTGAATTTCTTCAAACAAAGGTGACCTCAATCGAGTCAGAAAAAAGCTTTAGCAAGGTACATACTGAAGCAGGCACTTTTGAAGCCCCTCAAGTGTTTTCGAGTCTTTACAATCCCAATTGGGTTTCTTCTCAAAAGCGGTATCCCGTTCTCCAGCAACATTTTTTAGGATGGGTAGTGGAAACAGAAACAAATTGTTTTGAGGCAGGGGAGATCACTTTTATGGATTTTGATATTCCGGAAAGTGGCGAAACGCGGTTTATGTATGTGCTGCCATTTAGTAGCAAAAGGGCCCTCTTAGAAGACACTTTCTTTTCCGCTACTGTGAAGTCAAAAGAAACCTATGAAACTGCTATAAAAAACTACCTGAAAAAAATAGGCGCTGGGACCTATCGCATAGTTGAAAAAGAAGAAGGTAGCATTCCAATGACTGCTTATCCCTTTCATCGACACAATACCTCTAGCCTACTCCATATAGGAACTGCGGGTGGCTGGACCAAAGCCAGTACTGGCTACACCTTTCAAAATACATTGGAACAAACAGCGCGATTGGTCTCTTTTTTGAAGTCAGGACAAGCTTTGAATCATTTTTATACCCCCTCAAAGTTTGCCTTCTACGACCTGCTTTTTTTAGATGTTTTGGCTCGCTATAATGCCGACGGCCAAAGGTTGTTCCGATTGATGTTTCAAAACAATCCTGTGCAACGCATTTTTAAATTCCTCAGCAATAAAACCACCTTTTTAGAAGATATCCGCATCATGCGCTCCTTCCCCATTGGTTGGTTTGTAAGCGCCTTATGGAAACGCCTGTTTTACTCTTCTCGTTGAATAAGATAGTGCGCCAACTCGGTAAATAGGGCTTTGTGAGTAGCTGACAAATGCAATTCATTTAGGGCATTAAACGCTCGCCCTAAATAGCCCTCCATCTCTTTTTTTAGTGCCTCCGGAGCTTGTGCTTTTTTGAACAAGGTGCGTACAGAAGTTATTTTTTCTTCAGCATGGTCCGTTTTGCTGCTAAAATAACGCTTCAATAAGGCATGATCCTCTCCTTGCAACAGCTGAAGAGCCTGAAGATAGAGATAGGTTTTTTTGTTTTCAATGATGTCCCCGCCTACTTGTTTTCCGAATGTCTCTGGGTTTCCAAAGGCATCTAAATAATCGTCTTGGAGCTGAAAAGCAATCCCCATGTTTTCCCCAAATTCAAAAAACAACTCGCTTTTGGCTTGACTCATGCCGCCGACTAGAGCCCCCATTTTGAGACTGGCTCCTAGTAAAACGGCTGTTTTCTTCCGAATCATGTCAATATATTCTGACAACAAAACCTGTTTTTGGTTGGGAAAATCCATATCCATTTGCTGCCCTTCGCATACCCATCTAGCTGTCTCACTAAGGGTCTGAGTGAGTACTTTGTAGGTGTCTCCCTCGTATTCTTCTAAGTATTGATAGGCGCAAACTAAGAGGACATCGCCAGATAATATTCCTGTATTGGCGTCCCATTTCTCATGCACCGTCTCTTTTCCTCTTCGCAAAGGGGCCTCATCCATAATATCGTCATGGATAAGACTAAAATTGTGAAATGCTTCTACTGCTAAAGCGACTGCCAATGCTTTCTCTTGTGGCTGTCCACAGGCCTCACAAGCCCAAAGGGACAGTAAAGGACGGATTCTCTTACCGCCTAATTCCATAATATACCGAACTGGATCGTATAGGTTCTGGGGACCCTTTTCAGGAAGTTGGCTGGCCATGTAATCCAAGAAAAGAGTTCTAGTGGGTCCAAGTGCTTTCATATGGAGGCAAAAATACGACAAATCGAAAGAGTCAAAAAACTTTAAAAACCAGTTTGGTGTTTAAAGTTTCCTGATTACTTTTGCAGCGCTATGAAAAGGAAAATTTTGGAGACGGCCCGAACCGAATTTATTCAGTTCGGATTTAAGAGTGTCACTATGGATGACATTGCCAAATTATTATCTATTTCAAAGAAAACAATCTACGAGCATTTTGCTAATAAAACGGAATTGGTAACAGCCTGCGTCGAATTTGTTTTTGATGAATTGTCACAAGATATCAGCCGGATTCAAGAAAAAGAATCCAATCCTATTGAGGGACTTTTTGAAATCAAAAAAATCGCCATCAAACACATGGCTAATAAAAGCCGTTCGCCTCAATTTCAATTGCAAAAATACTATCCTGAGATTTATGCCAAGCTGAAACAAAAGGAATTAAAAACCATGGGAAAGGGGTTTAAGAAAAGCCTCAAGCGAGGGATCGAAATGAAGCTCTTTCGTCCGGCCATTGATGTCGAATTTATAACACGACTTTATTTCAACGGAATCAGAGGGCTTCGCAATCCAGAATTATTTCCGGCTACTGACTATAACTCTAGTGATCTGCTAGAAAACTACTTAGATTATCACCTTAGGGCTATTGCCACTTCAAAAGGGGTTGCCTTGTTAGAACAATATACTACTGATAAAAAATTATGAGAACCACGCTGCTTTATTTATCGCTTAGCATTTGCTTTGGGCTTAGTGCCCAGCAAGGTCCAACTGTCTTCGGGCTAGAAGAAGCCGTCGAGTATGGACTAAAAAACAATCCTTCCATGCAAAATGCAAGCTTGGAAATTCAAAAAGCTTACAAAGAAAGATGGGCAACCATTGCTATTGGTCTTCCCCAAATCAGTGCATCGGGGAGTTATCAAAACTTTTTAGAGCTTCCAGTTTCGCTTGTTCCCGCTCAATTTTTTGGTGGAAATGAAGGAGAATTTGCCGAACTACAATTTGGAACCAACCAGAATATGGTGGGTAGTGTCCAAGTGAACCAACTTATTTTTGACGGTTCTTATATAGTGGGGGTTCAAGCTTCTGCTGTGTATCTAAAGATCTCCGAATTAGGCTATGAGAAAACCAGCATCGAAGTACGAAAAGCTATTGTGGATGCGTATGGAACAGTTCTTTTGGCGAGAGAAAATGCTGCCATACTAGCCAAAAACAAAAACAATCTTGAAAAGACCTTAGCTGAAACCAAGAAAATAGTAGCAAATGGTTTTGCGGAAGAAGAGAACGTCGAACAACTGGCACTAACACTTTCACGCATTGACACCCAATTAAATTATGCCAATAATTTAAAGCTTATCACCACTAATATGTTGAAATGGGTCATGGGAATGCCAGAAGAAGAGTCTCTAGAACTAACACAAACGCTTGAGGAATTGGTGGCATTAAAAATGTTGGCTTCAGTTGCTGATTCAGAGTTTACTATCGACAACAATGTAGATTTAAAATTTGCTGAAAATGAAAAGGCTTCTGATGAACTCTTGTACCGTTTGGAAAAGTCCAAGGCGCTTCCGTCACTTTCCGCTTTTGTAAATGGAACTTATACCGGAAATGCCAACGACTTTAATTTTACACAGCCCGATCAAAAGTGGTTCTACTCTTCTTTATTCGGCATCAATTTACAGCTACCCATCTTTAGTTCCTTGATGCGCTCCGCCAAGACACAAAAGGCAAAATTGGCTGTTACTCAGGCTGAAAATAGACTAGAAGACACTCGAAATCGGCTCAGCATTGAACTGGAAATGGCACTTAATGACGTGAATTTAGCCCTTAAAAATTATACTACATCTAAAAAAGACTTAGCCCTAGCCGAACGAATTGAACAAAAGAACAAAGTAAAATACCTAGAAGGAATAAGCAGCAGCTTTGAGCTTCGGGAAGCACAACAGCAGCTTTATACTGTCCAAAATCAATACTTGCAGTCCATGAAGGCTGTTATTGATGCCAAAACACAACTTGAAACCCTCACCAATACAGCTAAATAAAACAATCATGAAAAAGTTTCTGATACTCATTTCTCTTTTTACACTCACTCAATGTGGTGGTGACGCCCCCGTGCAGGTAGATGCTCTTATTGAAAATGGATCTGTTGAAGCCCTTCAGTCTCTAAAAACGCAAAAGCAAAAAGAGTTTAATACGCTAAAAAACGATATTGAAAAGCTTGACAAAGCACTCCGTAGTCAGAATTCTGAAGAAAAGTTATTACTCGGAACTGATTTGGTTGTGAATCCACAAGAGCTAAAACATTATGTGGCTTTTCAAGGGACTATTGACACCGAACAAAACCTCCTTTTATACCCCGAAATTCCTGGCTTGTTAGAGGCCCTATATGTCAAAGAAGGACAACGGGTAAAAAAAGGGAGAGCATTGGTGAAAATAAGTGACAGTGGTCTTCAAGATCAGCTTGAACAAATGCGCATACAACTGCGATTAGCCAAAACTACTTTTGAGCGCCAAGAGACGCTCTGGAATCAAAAAATAGGATCTGAAATCCAGTATCTACAAGCTAAGGCAGCTTACGAATCCCTAGTGAAGAGTGTGTCACAAATGCAAGACCAAGCAGCAAAAACTGTTATAAGAGCCCCTTTTGATGGTGTCGTTGACCATATTATTGCAGATAAAGGGTCCAACCTGAACCCAGGGACAACCCCTGTTTTACGCTTTGTAAATCTTAGCAAAATGCAAGTAGCAGGTGAAATCCCAGAAAAACACCTCCCCAATATTAAACAGTACTCTGAAGCGAAAGTGACAGTCCCTGTTTTTGGGAAATCGTGGGATTCAAAAGTATCCTATATAGGGAATTATGTGAACCCTAACAATCGCTCTTTTAGAGTTGAAATAGAACTTGATAATAAGGACGAAAGCCTAAAACCCAATATGACAGCACAAGTGCTTTTGAACGACTATACCAATCCACAGGCTTTAATGGTTCCACTCAAAAACATACTGAAAAATCAAGATGGAAGAAACTATGTCTTTGTTCTTGAAGCTGTAGCCGGTAAAAAAAATACGTATAAAGCTATTAAAACTTTTGTGGAAACAGGTGCTGAATCCAATAATGCTTTGGAAATAGTAAAAGGCTTAAACCCCGGCGATAGAATACTAGAGGAAGGGGTTCGTTTGGCCAAAGACCAACAGTTAGTAAAAGTCATTAATTCATAATCCGTTCATGAAAAAATCATCCAAACTCAAAGAATTCGGCCTCTCCTCCTGGGCTATTGATCACGCTACTGTTATCTATGTGATCATTGGGCTGTTTTTCTTTTTAGGGATCTCGGCTTACTTAAATATGCCCAGAGAAAATTATCCTGAAATCAATACCAATGAAGTCTTTGTGAGCTCTGTCTTTCCAGGAAATACCCCAGAAGACATGGAACGTCTGATCACAGACCCTCTTGAAGAAGAGTTAAAAGGAGTTTCCAATTTGGTGAAAATTACCTCTTCTTCCTTGGAGAATTTTTCTTTGATCACTGTTGAATTTGACGAAAATATCACGAAAGAAAGTGCCAAGATTCAAGTACAAGACAAAATTGACAATGTTGTTTCTTCTTCTGATTGGCCCACCTTTAATAACGCCAAAGTGGAGCCTACCGCTTTTGAGTTTAGCCTTTCTGAAGAAATGCCAATTCTCAATGTGGGATTGTTCGGAGACTTGCCTATTGAAGAATTAAAATACTATGGGGAACTCCTTCAAGACCGCATTGAACAAATGTCCGAGGTGAAAGAGGTAGCCCTTAGAGGGGTTCAAGATTTTGAAGTTGAAATTGCTGTCGATCTGATGAAAATATCAGCTTCAACTGTTTCCTTTGACGATATCATCAATGCCATTCGTAGAGAAAATAGCACCATTTCGGCCGGTAATGTTGTGGGAGATGGATTGCGAAGAAATATTCGAGTACTCGGGGAAATTGAATCCCCTGAAGACCTAGCCGAGGTAGTCATCAAAAATCAAGGCGGAACCGTATACCTAGGAGATGTCGCCGACATCCGCTTTAGAGAGAAAGAAGTAAACTCTTACGCTCGTTCAAAGGGGAAAAAATCGCTGATCTTAGATGTGAAAAAACGAAGTGGAAAAAACCTCATCAAGACGGTAGAACAAATTCGTGAGATTATTCGTGTAACGACTTCCCAAGATTTTCCTACTTCTATCGAAGTTGAAATCTCAAACGACCAATCCAATACAACCAAAAACATCGTTAGTGATTTGGCCAACAACATCATTTTTGGGGTATTACTAGTGATTACTGTATTGATGTTTTTCCTTGGATTTCGCAATGCCTTATTTGTAGGTTTCGCGATCCCCATGTCCATGTTTATGTCCTTTATGGTATTAGACTTTCTAGGTAATACCATCAATACCATGGTTCTTTTTGGACTGATTATGGGATTGGGGATGCTGGTTGACAACGGAATAGTGGTAATAGAAAATGCCTACCGCTTAATGGAAAAAGAAGGGATGAATGCCATTGAAGCGGCTAAAAAAGGAATCGGAGAGATCGCCTATCCCATCATTATCTCTACTGCTACCACCATCGCCGCCTTTCTTCCTCTCGGCTTCTGGCCGGGGCTCATGGGAGAATTCATGATCTTCTTCCCCATGACACTTTCCATCGTGCTTGGTTCTTCGCTTTTTGTGGCTATTTTCTTTAACTCAGTGTTGGTGTCCCGGTTTATGGATGTCAATGAGCGTGAGATAAGTCAGAAAGGACTTTGGCGTATGACCTTTATACTCGGTGGATTGGGAACCGTTCTTGTTTTCAGTACGGGTACCTTTCGAGCGTTGGGGACTTTGATGCTCTTGACCACCGCTCTCTTTTGGGCCTATAAATTTTTCATCAAAAAATGGGCGACTTATTTCCAAAACCACACTTTGGTAAGCTTGGAAAACAACTACCGAAAAGTGCTGACATTTGCCTTGACAGGACGAAAGCCGTATTTCTTTTTATTTGGAACCGTCGGCTTGCTTTTTTCTTCCTTTATCATACTCGGTCTAGCAGCACCTAAAGTGGAGTTCTTCCCTGAAAATGAACCCCCGCAAATTTTGATTTATTCAGAATACCCCGAAGGGACTTCCATCGAAAAAACCAATGCTACAGCACTCCTTATAGAAGAAGAAGTGCGAAAAGTCATTCAAAATGAAAAATACCGTGACGGAGATCAAAATTTCATGATCGACTCTAATGTAGCGGTCGTCGGAGCGGGGGCACAGAATCCTGAAACCGATCGTGGTGGGGATCAAGACATGCCGCACAAAGCCAAGATCACCCTGACCATGACGGAGTTCAAGTTCAGACGGGGTTTGTCTTCTGAAACCATGCGGATGGAAATTCAAAAAGCGCTTAAAGACAAATTTCCTGGAATCGCCATTTCAGTTGAAAAAATGGGAGCAGGTCCATCTGCAGGCTATCCCATCAATATCGAAATCAGCGGAGAAGACTATGATCAGCTCATTCAAGAAGCCAATAATATGCGAGGCTATCTGAACCTGGAAAACATTCCGGGGGTTGAAGAGCTCAAAATTGATGTGAACAAAAGCAAGCCTGGATTAGCCGTAGAAATTGACCGTCGTAAATCAGGCGGCTTAGGCGTTACCGCCAGTCAAATAGGACAGCAATTGCGACGTGCCATTTTTGGAGAGAAAGCAGGCATCTACAAGCAAAATGGTGAAGATTATGACATCAATGTTCGTTTTGACGAAGACGAGCGAAAAAATACAGAAGTGCTATTGGACCAATATGTTGTGTTCCGTGATCAAGCCAGTGGGAAAATCAAAAAAATTCCTGTTAGTGCCATTGCCGAATTAAACAATACCACCTCATTTTCGGCCATCAAACACAAAGATTTACGTCGGGTGGTCACTTTGTATTCTGCTGTGCTAGCGGGGTATAATGCCAACGAGGTCGTCGATAATATCAAACAAAGTCTTACTGGCTACACTCAATTGCCTTCTGATGTAAATTATGTGTTTACAGGGGAAATTGCCGAACAAGAAACCAATATGAATTTCTTAACGGGAGCCTTACTGACAGCCTTAGGCTTGATTCTATTTTTATTAGTTCTACAGTTTAATTCAATTTCGAATCCATTGATTATTCTGCTTTCCATCTTTTTAAGTTTTACTGGGGTACTCTACGGAATCAGTGTTTTTAGAATGCCTTTTGTGATCATGATGACCATGATGGGAATCATCTCTCTTTCTGGAATTGTCGTAAACAACGGGGTCGTATTAATTGACTACACCCAATTGCTTATTGCCCGTAAAAAAGAAGAACTCGAATTGCCCTTCGATCAATTGCTCCCCAGAACGGACGTCAGAGACGCTATTGTAGCAGGAGGGGTTGCCCGACTCCGCCCCGTATTGCTCACTGCAATAACGACAATCCTGGGCTTGATACCATTAGCGACAGGTCTCAATATTAATTTCTTCACCTTGGTGAGTGAATGGGATGCCAATGTGTATGTTGGTGGAGACAATGTAATATTTTGGGGACCCTTGGCCTGGACTGTTATTTTTGGATTGACGTTTGCCACCTTCCTCACGCTGGTCATTGTGCCTGCTTGTTTCTTTTTAGTATATCGACTGAAATTGCGAATTCAGGCCCTCCGAAAGCCAAAAGAACTTAATACATTAGCGGAGAATTAAACATACTATGCATCGAACAAAAAATTGTGGGGCCCTTCGCTTGGCGGATGTGGGCCAACGTGTTACCCTAGCCGGTTGGGTTCAAAAGACTCGAAACAAAGGCTTTATGCTATGGGTAGACCTGCGCGATCGGTACGGGATTACGCAAATTATTTTTGACGAAGAACGCACGCCAAAAAATATATTTGAACAAGCGCAATCCTTGGGTCGGGAGTTTGTGATCCAAATTGAAGGAGAAGTCATCGAGCGGGAATCCAAAAATCCAACTATAGATACGGGAGAAATTGAGGTACTTGCCGATCAGTTGACCCTTCTCAACGCCGCTAAAACCCCTCCTTTTACGATTGAAAATAATACGGACGGCGGAGAAGAACTCCGCATGCAATACCGCTATTTAGATATAAGAAGAGCCCCCGTTAGAGACAAGCTATTATTTCGTCATCAGGTGGCACTAGCCGTACGGAATTACCTTGCCGAAAATGGGTTTATTGAAGTGGAAACCCCCTATTTGATTAAATCAACACCAGAGGGAGCGAGAGATTTTGTCGTGCCTTCACGCCTGCATGAAGGGGAATTTTATGCCCTCCCACAATCGCCACAAACCTTTAAACAATTGCTTATGGTAGGCGGCATGGACAAATACTTCCAAATAGTGAAATGCTTTCGAGACGAAGATCTAAGAGCCGACCGACAACCAGAATTTACGCAAATAGATTGTGAACTGGCTTTTGTAGAGCAAGAGGATATACTGAATCAATTTGAAGGCTTGACCCGTCATTTACTAAAGTCAATGAATGGAGTTGAAGTAGGTGCTTTCCCTAGAATCCCCTATGAAGAAGCCATGCGGCGCTATGGAAATGACAAACCCGACATTCGGTTTGGTATGGAATTCGCCGAGCTTAATGAGGTTGCGCAAGGAAAAGGATTTGGCGTTTTTGACAGTCAAGAATTAGTCGTTGGGATTGCCGTAAAAGGGGCGGCCTCGTATACACGCAAACAAATTGACAGCTTGATTGACTGGGTTAAAAGACCCCAAGTGGGTGCTTTGGGATTGGTCTGGGCCAAATACAATGAGGAGGGTACTTTTAAATCCTCAGTAGATAAATTTTTTAGCCCCGAAGACCTTGCTGCTTGGGCCGAAAAGACTGGCGCACAGCCGGGTGACCTGATCTTAGTCATGGCGGGAGAAACAACTGCCACCCGTACCCAATTAAGTGCCCTAAGAATGGAGCTCGCTGAACAATTGGGCCTTCGAGATCCCAAGGTGTTCGCCCCTCTATGGGTAACTGATTTTCCGCTATTAGACTGGGACGAGGAAAGCCAACGCTACCATGCCATGCACCACCCCTTTACAGCTCCCAAGCCCGAAGAAATTGAGATGCTAGACTCGGATCCTATCAAGGTAAAAGCCAATGCCTATGATCTGGTATTAAATGGAAACGAAATTGGAGGAGGTTCTATTCGGATTCACGATTCGCAACTGCAACAAAAAATGTTTGATCTTCTCGGATTTAGCCCCGAAGAAGCCCAATCGCAATTTGGCTTTTTAATGGATGCGTTTCAATATGGAGCACCACCGCATGGGGGAATTGCTTTTGGACTGGATCGCTTGGTAGCGATACTGGGAGGAAAAGAAACCATCCGTGACTTTATTGCATTCCCAAAAAACAATAGCGGCCGTGATCTTATGATTGATGCCCCTACTGCCATTGCTGACACGCAACTAGAGGAGTTAGCACTGCGTATAGAAGCCCCAAAGAAAACGTGAAAATAGTCTTGAATTTTTTGTTTTTTTCTTGGATAGGGGGTGTCTTTATTGGCTTTTTTATCCGAGAGCAAAACTATCCTTTGGGTGAAAAAATAATCGGCTTTTCTGTTTTGGGGGCTGTTTGTTTTTACCTCCCTCTTTTTCTCTATCACAGATGGAAAGGAAAGTCTCTTTCTGATTATACTTTGACCAAAGAAAACTTAGAAAAGATGAAAACTAAAAAAAGAGAATAATATTCTTTTAAAAAACCTATGTATCAATTAATTAGTGTAACTTGCGTCAAATTTGTAAATTATAATAATGACTGGTACAGTTAAATTTTTTAATGAATCTAAAGGATTTGGATTCATAACAAACGATGAGTCAGGAGATGATGTATTCGTTCACGTTACTGCCCTAGACGGGTTAACACTCCACGAGGGTGACAAAGTTGAGTATGTAGAAGAAGAAGGTAAAAAAGGGAAGCAAGCTTCCCAGATTAAGCTTTTATAATATATATGCAGACTGTATGAAGCGCCTTCGGGCGCTTTTTTTATGCCCTTTTTTCACGAAAGAAACGCTGCAATAGCGAACTGGCTTCAGTTTCCAGGACTCCCTGAGTATAACGGGTTTTGGGATGAAGCCCCACCCCAGCAGAGACAAAGCCGCGTTTGGGGTCAGCAGCGGCAAAAACCACCCGCTCTAATTGACTCCAATACAAAGCCCCGGCACACATGACACAGGGTTCTAGGCTTACATAGAGCGTACAGCCTTTTAAATATTTTCCATTGATGAAATTGGCGGCAGCCGTTATGGCTTGCATCTCAGCATGCGCCGTAACATCGTGTAATTGTTCAGTAAGATTATGCGCACGAGCGATTATCTTGTCTTGAATAACGACCACTGCACCCACAGGAACCTCCTCTTTTTCAAAGGCTTTTTGGGCTTCTACCATGGCCTGTTTCATAAAATACGAATCGTCTAATAAGAAATCCATGCCGTAAAAATACAAAAATGCACCTCCCAGCAACGGATATCCTATATTTGCGAAATGCTACTCAACACCATTTCTTCACCTAAAGACCTTAAGAAACTGTCCCTTGAGCAGCTAGAGCAATTGTGTCGTGAGATTCGCGAACGGATTATCACAGTTGTGGCAAAAAACGAAGGACATTTAGGGGCAAGCCTTGGCACTGTGGAGCTAACAGTAGCCCTTCATACCTTCTTTGAAAGCCCAAAAGATAAGATTATATGGGATGTCGGGCATCAGGCCTACGGGCACAAGCTTCTAACAGGACGAAACGAACAGTTCGAAAGCAATCGCCAATTGGGGGGCTTGAGTGGTTTTCCCTCTAGAACCGAAAGTGAACACGATAGTTTTGGCACGGGTCATGCAGGCACCTCACTCTCAGCAGCTCTCGGAATGGCTTTGGCTACTCAAATACAAGGAAATCAGAGTACACAACTCATTGCGGTTATTGGAGATGCCTCTATTGCTAGCGGGATGGCCTTTGAAGCCTTAAATCACATCGGAACAACCAAGGCCAATCTGTTGATTGTTCTCAATGACAATGCGCAAAGTATCGACTCTAGTGTGGGCGCTCTCAAGCAATATTTTGAAAAAATAAAAACCCAAGACCAAAATGAGCGTAATTTATTCCAAGCGCTAAACATCCACTATACAGGACCTGTTGACGGCCATAATCTTGATAAAGTACTGGCTGAACTCAAACGACTGATCAAAGTAGAGGGGCCTCGTATTCTGCATGTAGTAACCACAAAAGGAAAGGGGCTAGCCGAAGCAGAAAAAGACCAGGTACGGTATCATGCCCCAGGAAAATTTGATCCATTAACAGGAAAAATAAACAGAGCCAACACCACAGCCGCGACTAAATACCAAGAAGTAGTGGGTCAAACGCTTGTTGAATTGGCAGAGAATAACGAGAAGATTGTAGCCATCACCCCAGCGATGGTTACTGGAAGTGGCCTCGTTCCCTTTTTCAATCGCTTTCCTAAAAGGGCTTTTGATGTGGGAATAGCCGAACAACATGCAGTCACCTTGGCAGCGGGCTTTGCTGCTGAAGGCTTACAGCCATTTTGTTTTATTTACTCTACCTTTTTACAACGCGCATACGATCAACTGATACACGATATTGCCTTGCAAAACCTTCCTGTGGTATTTTGTATTGATCGAGCAGGCCTAGTAGGTCACGACGGTCCTACACATCATGGGGTTTTTGACATTGCCTTTTTACGCGCCATTCCCAACATAAGTATTATTGCACCTTCAGATGCCGTCCAATTGAGGCAGTTTCTTTTTACCCTTCAACAACAGCCTAAAGGAGCCGTCGCAATCCGATATCCTAGGGGGTATAGTCCGTTAGAGGACTGGAAAAAACCTTTTGCAAAACTAGAATGGGGCAAAGGGAAATGCCTGCAAAAAGGAAATCGCTTTGCTTTGATTAGTGTGGGCACCCTAAAAGAAACATGTCAAAAGGCCTTGACTCGTATTCAAGAGCCTGAAAATTGGAGTCACTATGACCTCACTTTTATCAAGCCCTTAGACGAAGCCTTATTGCATACGGTATGCACTACATACGAGCAAATAGTAGTAGTTGAAGAAGCTGTCCAAAACGGTGGGGCTGCCTCTGCTATTCAAGAGTGGGCACAAGAAAACAATTATTTAAAACCCATAAAGAGCATGGGGATTAAAGATGCTTTTGTCCCCCACGGCAGAACAGAAAAATTATTAGAAGAGCAGGGACTACTCCCCGATCAAGTCCGAAAACGCCTCTCCGAAATTGTCACAAAAAAGGCCGGTTAAGCTTTTCCATTTCCTCTGAGAAAAGAGTACTTTAGAAAAAATTTGCAGTATGGCTACGCCCAAACGACTCTTCCTCCTTGATGCCTATGCGCTCATATTTAGAGGGTATTATGCCTTCATAAAAAACCCGCGAATCAATTCCAAAGGCATGGACACTTCTGCCATCATGGGCTTTATGAATTCACTTTTAGACGTCATTAAAAGAGAACGCCCCGATCATTTGGCCGTTTGTTTTGACAAAGGAGGATCACAAGTGCGAACGGAGATGTTTACGGAATACAAAGCAAATCGCGACGAAACACCCGAAGCCATACGAATTGCAGTACCCTATATACAGCAGCTGTTAGAAGCCATGCACATACCCGTTGTGGTAAAAGAAGGCTATGAAGCCGATGACATTATTGGCACCCTAGCTAAGCAAGCCGAAAAAGAAGGATTTGATACCTATATGGTAACCCCTGATAAAGATTTTGCGCAATTAGTCTCAGAACACATCTTTATGTATCGCCCTGCTCGAATGGGGAACGGAATCGAAATTTGGGGCATCCCAGAGGTGCAAGAAAAATTTGAGGTTGAACGCCCTGAACAAGTCATCGATTATTTAGGAATGATGGGGGATGCCGTTGATAATATTCCAGGATTACCTGGGGTGGGTGATAAAACCGCCAAGAAGTTTCTAAAGGAGTATGGGAGCATGGAAGCCTTACTGGAAAATACGCATGCGCTCAAAGGGAAACTCAAAGAAAAAATAGAGGCCAACAAAGAACTAGGACTTCTTTCCAAAGAATTGGCAACCATCCTATTGGACGTCCCCGTCCAGTTTGACGCGGCTGCCTATGCCCTTTCGAAACCCAATAATGAAGCAGTTGGAAAGCTTTTTGAAGAGCTTGAGTTCAGACGTATGTTGGACAACTTCAATACTATTTTTAACCCTCAAAAAGAAGTTCCCAAAAAAGAAGAAATTCAAAAGGCAACTCCACAAAATAGCGGTTTTGATCTCTTTAACCAGCCGGGTTCAGGGGTCGAAAACCAAGAAGAAAAAACAGCACTTACCTCCAATACCCATCTCTATCAAACTATTGATAGCCCAACAGGACAAGCCTTGTTAGTACAAAAATTGCTGCAACAAAAGCAGGTTTGTTTTGATACGGAAACTACGGGTCTGGATGCACTAAAAGCAGAATTGGTTGGGATTGCTTTTTCGTGGGAAAAAGGAAAAGGATATTATCTGGCATTACCCGAAGACTTTGAAAGCTGTAAAGCGATAGTAGCACAGTTCAAGCCCTTTTTTGAGCATCCAGAGATCGAAAAAATTGGTCATAATCTCAAATACGACAACAAGGTTTTACTCAAATATGGGATGGGGGTTTCAGCCCCTATTTACGACACTATGATTGCGCATTATCTCATCAATCCAGACATGCGCCATAATATGGATGTCTTGGCAGAGACCTATCTCAATTATACGCCCCAATCCATTACGGAGCTTATTGGGAAAAAAGGGAAAAATCAACTGTCGATGCGTCAAGTTCCGCTCAAACAACAAACAGAATATGCTGTTGAAGACGCTGATATCACCTTACAATTAAAAGAACATTTTTCGAAAGAGCTTGAAAAAGGAGATGCCCAACAACTATATGATACTGTGGAGCTGCCATTGGTTCCGGTCCTTACCGCCATGGAGGCAGAAGGCATTTGCCTGGACACTCCTTTTCTAAACGACTTGTCGATTCAACTGCAGCAGGATATCGATGCTCTTGAAAAGGGGATTTTTGACGTCGCTGGGGAACCTTTTAATTTGGCCTCACCCAAACAACTAGGGGGCATCCTCTTTGAAAAGCTCAAGTTGGTAGAGAAGCCTAAAAAAACCAAGACTGGGCAATACTCTACCGCCGAAGAGGTGTTGTCTTATCTCGCAAAAGACCATCCTATAGTAGCGGATATACTAGAATGGAGGTCGCTTCAAAAACTGCAAAGCACCTATGTTTCTGCCTTGCCACAAGAAATTAACCCAAGATCGGGTCGTGTGCATACAGTCTACAACCAAGCCGTTGCGGCTACTGGACGACTGAGTAGCAACAACCCCAACCTTCAAAACATACCCATCCGTACCCCAAGGGGACAAGAAGTTCGAAAAGCATTTATCGCAAAAGACGATCAGCATGTACTATTAGCTGCTGATTATTCCCAGATTGAATTGCGTATCATTGCCGCCCTAAGTAAAGATCCTGCTTTGGTTACAGCCTTTAAGGAAGGGCTCGATATCCACACCGCTACCGCAGCCAGAGTATTTGGCGTAGCCCCAGAAGAAGTAAGCAGAGCACAACGAAGCCAGGCCAAAACCGTCAACTTTGGTATTATCTATGGCGTCTCGGCATTTGGCCTCAGCCAGCAAACAACGCTCAACCGGACAGAAGCCAAAGAATTGATCGATACCTATTATGCGAGCTATCCCCTGCTTCGAGACTATATGAACGAGCAGGTAAACTTTGCTAGAGAAAATGGCTTTGTCAAAACTGTTCTCGGAAGACGACGCTACCTTAAAGACATCAATTCTCAAAATGCAGTGGTACGAGGAGCGGCAGAACGAAATGCGGTGAATGCACCTATACAGGGAAGCGCAGCTGATATTATCAAATTGGCCATGATTCGCCTGCATAAGATCTTAGAAGAAGGCCCATGGAAATCGAAAATGCTCCTTCAAGTGCACGATGAACTCGTCTTTGAAGTTCCCAAAGAGGAATTGGAAGAATTCCAAGCCATTGTAAAACACGAAATGGAACAAGCCTTTACGTTAGAGGTCCCCTTAGTTGTTGATCTGGGGGTTGGAAAGAATTGGCTGGAGGCCCATTAATCAAAGTCAATCCCTTTTATCGGACCCTGGCTAAAAAAGAGGTGGGGGTTTCCTGGGTAATTTTTTTAAAAATTCGATTGAAATAGGAGACATTTTCAAAACCCGCCAAAAAGCTTGCTTCCGAACAGCTACGCCCTGCTAGCAGTTCCCTTTTTGCATGGGTAAGCCTGTAGCGATTCAAAAAAGCGGTAAATGTATAGGTGGTTCTTTTTTTAAAATAACGACAAAAAGCCTCTTTGGTCATATGGCAATGCAAGGCCATTTCCGCTAAGGTTATTTTACGATGGTAGTTCTGATCGACAAAAGAATATATCCGCTGCATGCGTTCTTGTTCTTTTGCGCCATAATGTGTTTCCACAGCAGCAGTATGCAACAGCTTGTAGTCTTGACTGTCCGAAAGTTGTTTTAACAAATCCAATACCCTCAAATAGCGATCAAAAGAAGGAACGCCTTCAAGGGCAAATAACAAATCTCCTATTCGCTTTTTGATGTCTCCATTAAAGGCAATGCCCTGCTGAGAACGTGAAAAAAGGGTTTGGATGGAGGCCAGCTCGGGAGCGCTTAAAAGTGCCTTTGAGACAAAACTAGGCTTGATATGCAAGACGGCCTTCCGATAGTCTGTTTGCAGGCCGTAATCAAAATTTAAATGCGGTATGGAACTCCCAATCAAGACCAAATCACTATTGTAGTAAGTCGAAATATGGCTGCCTACATGACGGGTACCCTGTGCGGCTTCGATATAAACCAATTCGTATTCGGGATGAAAATGCCAAAAAAACAAATCACTCAAACGGGGGTTAAAGAGCATTGAAAAGGAGTGTGGCTCCTCCTGACTCAGACTCTCTAATTGCACTTTCATACACCTAAATTAGTATATTACTATTATATTTTAGCATGTTATATCAATATTGTTCAATAATTGGTCAACAGATGTCAATTTTTCACGAAATAGAAAGCGCACCTTAGTGGTGTATAAATTCGATACTAGTCATCTTAACTTTACTATATGATGAAAACAACCTATGAAAACGAGCACAAGGAGATCCCGGGAAATCCTTCAACCGCAAAAAGCAGTCAGCAACAGTTAAATAAAAGGGAAAACAAGGAACCCTTACGAGCACTAACCGAAGCGCAGTGGGAGCATTGGATTCAAAAAGGCTATGTCGTGATTCCCAATGCTATCTCGGAATCCCAGGTTGAAAACACGGTAAACTTGCTCTGGGAATTTGAAGAAAAAGACCCGCAGGATGCCCGTACATGGTATGCCCCTCCCCGTGCTGAAATGGAGATGAAAGAATTAGTAGGCACAGGAATGGTAGAAGTGTACAACCACCAGCATCAATGGACCAACCGTCAAACAGAAAAAGTGTACGATGCCTTTGTGGATGTATGGGGGACTGAAAAACTATGGGTCACCATCGACCGTGCCAATCTAAATTTTCCATCCCCAAAAGACAAACCGCAAACGGGTTTTATTCATTGGGACTACGATCCGGATACCAAACCACAGAATGTGCAGGGTGTCCTAGCCTTAGGAGATCAAACAGATCCTGACATGGGAGGCTTTCAATGCATCCCTTGGTTGTTTCAGAATTATGATGCTTGGCGCGCCACACAACCGGACGACCGCAATCCTTTTCAACCCAATTTAAAAGGTCTGGAAGACAAAATAGAGAAAGTCCCTTTACGAGCTGGAGACTTGCTTATTTTTCATTCCGGCTTGGCCCACGGCATCCGTCCTAATAAAAGTGACAATAAAGTGCGAATGGCCCAATATATTTCGATGATGCCTGCTGAGCCTGATAACAAGGCCCTAAGGGAGTGGCGTATCAATTCATGGAAAAACCGTGTGGCCCCAGAGGGCTATGCTTTTCCAGGTGATCCACGCAATTGGGAGCAGACGAAATACGAAACTGCAGCACTCAGCCCTTTAGGAGAAAAACTCTTAGGCCTAACTCCCTGGTAGATGGATTTACAACTCAAAGGCAAAAAAGTATTGATTACAGGAGCAACTCGAGGAATCGGTTTTGGAGCGGCCAAACGCTTTCTTGAAGCAGGCGCATTCCTTTATCTACACGGGTCCAGTCCTGAAAGCTGCCAAAAGGCAAAAAATCAATTGCAAACAGAATTCCCTGAGGCACAAATTCAAATAAGCCCTTGTGATTTTAGCAACTCAGAAGCCGTTCGTGATTGGGTAGAACAGCTAGAAGCAGTAGATATATTGGTAAATAATTTGGGGATCTACCGTTCCGAGGGGTTTTTGGACATGGAAGACCATTGGTGGACCTCACAATTCGAAGTAAATGTGATGGGGGCTGTTCGGTTGAGTCGAAAACTATTGCCGCTGATGCTCGAGGCCAATTGGGGTCGAATTCTATTTATCTCGAGTGAATGCTCCAAGCTTGTCCCAGAGGACTTAATCGCCTACAGTGCCACCAAAGCAGCTCTTGAAGCGGTGAGTCGTGGCTTGGCCAAGCTCACGAAAGGAAGTGCTGTAACCGTCAACAGCCTCCTTCCGGGATCAACACTCACAGAAGGCGCCGAAGCCTTCCTTGAGAGTCAAGCATCGCAAACGAATAGCAGCGCAGAGACTGTTGCCAAAAACTTTTTTAAGGCACAACGCCCCGCTTCTACATTGCAGCGTTTTGCCACTGTTGATGAAGTTGCGGCTACTATCGTTTATTTTTGCAGTCCCCTAGCTTCGGCTACCAATGGCAGTCAAATTGTCGTGGATGGAGGCAGCACTTTAGGGGGCTAAAGGGCCGTAGCAAGAAGATCGATTTGAGGGCGAACGCTTTTCCCCGACAACCAAAGAGATTCTTCTTGGGGCTGCAGTAAGAGTGGCATTCGCAACTTAGAATTGTGAATGTGTCGCATGATGCCTTCCGCGGCCGTGGTAACGATAGAGACTGTTTGGTGGAGGTCCCCAGTCGCTGTATCTACCCATTCATCCCATAAACCGGCAAAGGCAAAAAGACCCTTATCATGACGTTGAATCAAATGCTTTTGCTTTTTTCGCCCTTTGGAATCCAACCATTGCCATTCATAAAAACCATCGGCTATGACTAGACAGCGCTTAGCTGATGCAAAGGACGGCTTTTCCTCTAGGGTCTCCAAACGAGCATTCAAAGTGTATGATTGTATGGAAGCATCTTTTGCCCAATAGGGAATCAATCCCCACTTGAGCAATCGCAATTCTGAAGGCGCTGTTGCGCAAATGGCAGTCAGCGATGGATGGGAAAAGCCATTGTAGACCCCCTGAGAAACAGGACCTTTGGCTTGAAAGCGCTTTTGAACAGCAGTGGCATCGTGTTTTTGTTGAGCATGAAAGCACATAAATAGTGAGATAAGCCGTGCTGGAAAGATACATAAATAGACAGGTCGAAAAAAAGAAAGGCTCCTCAGCTTAAAAAAATGCTTTTATAATTGACAAATACTAAACTGAATTTGTACATTTGCAGCCCTGTAAACGTTATTTACAGCCAATAAAACATACAATTGTGGATACATTAAGCTACAAAACGATCTCTGCCAATGCCAACACTGTAACCAAAGAGTGGGTGGTAGTAGACGTTGCAGACCTACCCTTAGGACGTGCTGCAGCAGTGATTGCGCGTTTATTACGCGGAAAACACAAACCCAATTTTACACCGCACGTAGACTGTGGCGACAACGTCATCGTGATCAACGCTTCTCAAGTTGCCCTTAAAGGCAATAAATGGGAACAAAAAGAATACATCCGATACACGGGTTACCCAGGTGGTCAACGCGTTTTAAATGCCACACAAATGCATCTTAAAGGAGGACATCGTTTAGTGGAGAATGCCGTTAAAGGAATGTTGCCTAAAAACAAACTAGGAGCCGAACTATTTCGCAACCTACGTGTCTTTGCTGGGAGCGAACACCCACATGAAGCACAAAATCCAACTGTTATTTCAATTAACGAACAAATCTAATGGAAGTCATTCACACTATTGGACGTCGTAAGACCTCTGTTGCCCGCCTCTATGTTTCTGAAGGAAAAGGGAACATCACGGTCAACAAAAAAGATTATAAAACGCATTTTCCAACCGCCATGCTGCAATACAAAGTAGAGCAGCCCATGCAATTAACGGGCACTGAAGGTGCTTTTGATTTAAAAATCACGGTAAAAGGCGGCGGTATCACCGGACAAGCAGAAGCCGTTCGCTTGGCTATCTCTAGAGCCCTATGTCAGCACAATGAGGAGCACAGACTAACGCTCAAACCAGAAGGCTTGCTAACAAGAGATCCTAGAATGGTGGAACGCAAGAAATTCGGTCAAAAGAAAGCGAGAAAGAAATTCCAATTCTCAAAACGATAAAGTACCCAAAGGTCTCTTCGGAGACCTTGCTCATTTATATATTGAACCAGTTGCTTGAACCGCTACGGCGGGGATTAGTTTAGCATCTAAATAAGAGTTTCTCTTATTGCTATACCAAGGAACGTAAACTAAAAACTATGGCACAAACAGAAGTAAAAGAATTACTCAATGCAGGCGTCCACTTTGGACACCTTACCCGAAAGTGGAATCCCAATATGGCGCCCTTCATCTATATGGAGCGCAATGGAATCCACATCATCAACCTTTACAAAACAGCCGCTAAGATTGAAGAAGCTCAGGAAGCGCTAAAGAAAATAGCCGCTTCAGGACGTAAGATCTTATTCGTTGCAACCAAGAAACAAGCAAAAGATATTGTTGCTGAAAATGCAAAAAATATCAACATGCCCTATATCACAGAGCGTTGGCCTGGGGGAATGCTGACGAACTTCGTTACAATTCGCAAGGCGGTTAAAAAGATGGCGGCTATTGACCGCATGAAAAAAGACGGAACTTTTGAAACGCTTTCAAAAAAAGAACGTCTACAAGTAAGCCGTTTGAGAGCAAAATTAGAAAAGAACTTAGGCTCTATCACGGATATGACGCGTTTGCCCGGAGCTCTTTTTGTCGTGGACATCAAGCGTGAGCACATCGCTATTAAAGAAGCGCGAAAGCTTAAGATTCCCATTTTTGCCATGGTGGACACCAACTCCGATCCTAGAGAGGTCGAGTATGTAATCCCCGCGAACGATGATGCTTCTAAATCTATTGAAAAGATATTGTCATTAGTTTCAGCTGCTGTAGCGGAAGGACTTCAACAACGCAAACAAGAGAAAGACGCTGAATCCAAAGGAGAATCGCAAGAGGAGGCACCAGCTGTTGAGGCAAAAAAAGAAGCCCCAGCTGCTGAAGCAACAGTAGAAAAAACAGAGGCGAAAGAAAAAGCGCCCAAAAAAGAAGCAGCCAAAAAAGAAGCTCCCAAAGAAGAAGCGGCAGCTGACGATAGCAAAGAAAAAAAGGACTAAATACTAACTTAAAAATACGCTTACAGTGAAAATTACTGCATCAGAAGTTAACAAACTACGCCAAGCAACAGGTGCTGGTATGATGGATTGTAAAAAAGCCCTTGTAGAAGCCGAAGGGGATTTTGATAAGGCGGTAGAAGTACTCCGCAAAAAAGGTCAAAAAGTGGCTGCCAATCGTGCAGACAGAGATTCTACCGAAGGAGCTGTCTTAGCAAAAGTAAACGACGACCAGACTGCTGGCGTTGTCGTTTCCATCAACTGTGAAACAGACTTCGTGGCTAAAAACGATTCCTACCTTGCTTTGGCGCAAAGCTTAGTAGACCATGCGCTTCACTATGACTCTCTAGAAGACTTTCTAGCTTCCGATTTTCAAGGAATGACGGTTGCTGACAAGCTAACCGAACAAACAGGAGTCATCGGCGAGAAAATAGAAATTGGAGCCTTCAAAAGATTAAGTGCCCCCTTTGTAGGGTCTTATATCCACGCAGGGAACAAAATCGCTACATTGGTAGGACTTTCAGCGTCTTCAGACAATGCGGCTGAAGTGGCTAAAAATGTGGCCATGCAAGCGGCGGCTATGAACCCTATTGCCCTTAACGAAGAAGGGGTTGACGCCAGCGTTATTGAAAAAGAAATTGAGATTGCCAAAGACCAATTGCGTCAAGAAGGGAAACCTGAAGCGATGCTAGACAATATTGCCAAAGGAAAAATCAAGCGTTTCTTTAAAGACAATACGCTCGTCAACCAAGACTATATCAAAGACGGCAAGCAATCAGTTGCAGCTTATGTTGATGCTGCTGCCCCTGGGGTTACAGTGACCGCTTTTGAACGCGCTGCTTTGGTTTAAGCAACACCCAAATAAGAGTCTAAAAAACACCCCTGGAGGGTGTTTTTTGTTTTTGTACCTTACTGAAATATGGAGGACAAAAAGCGCTGTGACTGGTGTGTAGGCAATCCCCTTTACGAAGCCTATCATGATTTGGAATGGGGGGTCCCGCTTCGGGACGAGCAAAAATTATTTGAATTTCTAACCCTAGAAACCTTTCAAGCCGGTTTGAGTTGGATTACCGTCCTCAAAAAAAGAGAAGCCTTCCGAGCTGCCTTTGATGATTTTGACTACTCTAAGATAGCTGCTTATTCTGAAGCTAAAATTCAAACGCTCCTTCAGAACTCAAAGATTATCCGCAATCAACTAAAAATACGAGCCGCTGTAAACAACGCCCAGTGCTTTCTGGAACTGCAAGAAAGTCACGGTAGTTTTGCGGCTTATATCTGGCGTTTTGTAGACCATAAACCCCTGCAAAACAAATACCAGAATCTCCGCGAGGTTCCTGCAACGACCCCACTGGCAACAACGATTAGCAAGGATTTAAAGAAAAAAGGCTTTCGTTTTGTCGGCCCTACCGTTCTCTATGCGCATATGCAAGCAACCGGAATGGTAAACGACCACCTAGTCACTTGCTTCCGCTATCAAGAAGTGCAAAGATTGGCTTAAAAGGGCAGGTCGTCCTCTACTTCATTGGGACTATCACTGGCGGGTTCAAAAGAAGTTGGAGGCGGCATCGGTGGCGCCTCATTAGGAGCCTGTGCTTGGTCCATAGCATCGATACGCCAGCCTTGTACCGAGTTAAAGTATTTGGTCTCTCCTTGCGGGTTGACCCATTCTCTTCCTCTTAAATTGATTCCGATTTTTACATTTTGCCCTACCTGATAAGCATTCAGCAATTCGCATTTATCTTGCACAAACTCTACAAGTATGTGCTGAGGGTATTGTTCTTCGGTAGTGACTACTACTTCACGTTTTCTAAAGCCATTACTTCCATAGGTTTTGGTTTCGTCTAATAGCTTGATTTTTCCTGCAATTTCCATTGATTCGTATTTGGCTTAAAAATAACAAAAGTTTGGCTTCCTTCCTCTTTTTTCATTTTGACTTATCTTAGAGGGCACTGATTTTTGTTCATGCGTAGCCTTTCTCTTCTCGAACGTATTAAAAACAGCTGGTTGCTCGTCGTATTCGCCATTGTTGCGCTGATACTTTGGAATACCAATTTGCTCTTCGAACGCTTAAAGACGGAAGAGCGAAATAAGATGGAACTCTGGGCGATGGCCCAAAAGGAGTCTATTCAAAACCAGGCCCCAACAAATCTTACCCTAGAAGTACTGCTACAGACCGGTACCAATCCCATGATTCAAGTGGATGCCGCAGGCACCATTATTGGCTTTAAAAACATTGAATGGAACCGCAGTCAAGACTCGGCCATACTGTATAAAAAATTGGCCTTCTTCAAAGATCAGAACGAGCCGATTCCCATTTTTTACAAAGCGGAGGAGGCTGTCGCTCCCTTGGTAGACCAAAAACTATACTATGGCGATTCGAGTACGCTCTTAAAGCTTCAATATTACCCACTGGCCCTTTTATTGATTGTATTCTTGTTTGGGCTGGTCCTCTACTATGTGTTTAAGACGCTCCGAATATCGGAGCAAAATAAATTATGGGCGGGTATGGCCAAAGAAACGGCCCATCAAATTGGCACACCACTGTCCTCCATGATGGGCTGGATAACCCTCGGGAAAGATGGCGGGCTGACCTCTGAAACCAATCCCTATGAGGAAATGGAAAAAGATGTGTTGCGTTTGCAACTGATTGCGGATCGATTTTCAAAAATTGGCTCTGTTCCCCAGCGCGTCCCCCTTGACCTTGTCAGCTTGACACAAAAAACCCTTGATTATCTCAACACGAGAACCTCTGATCAAATTCAATTCCATACAGAATTCCCAAAAACAGACGTCTATGTAGAAGGCAATGCTGAATTACTCAGTTGGACATTGGAGAATTTGATCAAAAATGGAATCGATGCAATGAAAGGAGTCGGTACCCTAAAAATGTGGATGGAATCAAAGTCAAATGAGGTAAAAATCTACCTACAAGACGAAGGGCAAGGTATCGCCAAAGAGCATCGAAAAAAAATATTTAATCCCGGCTTTAGTACAAAAAAGAGAGGTTGGGGCTTGGGTCTTTCTCTGGCCAAGCGCATCGTGGAGCACTACCACAACGGTCGTCTTACTATAGAAGCTACGGAACTAGACAGAGGAACTACATTTAGCATCCGTCTGGGTCGCATTTCTCAATAGGCCGCTTGAATTTTTGCGGCTAACTGCTGTAAAGAAGCTGAATCCGCCTCTACTTTTGATTGAAAGCTAGCGTCTTCCATCGTGTTAAGCGGAATTAAATGAACGTGAACATGGGGAACTTCAAGTCCGATAACGTGCATCCCAATACGCTTGCAGGGGACAGCTTTCCGCAAAGCCAAACCTACCTTCCTGCTAAATTCGAGCAGGGCCGCGTACTCTGCTTGGCTGAGGTCCAAGAGTCGGTCTGTTTCCTTTTTAGGGATGCAAAGGGTGTGTCCGAGGGCATTCGGATTGATATCCAAAAAAGCCAGGTGATCGTCGTCTTCTGCTACTTTATAACAGGGGATTTCCCCGGCTACAATTTGGGAGAAAATACTGGCCATTAGTCTCTGCTTATGGTCAGGATTTCCAATCCGATCGTCCCATTGGGAACGGTAATCTCGGCGACATCACCAACAGATTTTCCAAGCAGGCCTTTTCCTATTGGCGACTCTACAGAAATTTTCCCACTGGCCAAATCAGCCTCTGACTGCGCCACGAGCTTGTATTTTACCACTTGGTTGTTCAGCTGGTTTTTTACCTCAACAGTAGAGTGAACTAATACTTTCGAAGTATCCAATTCAGATTCGTTGATGATTCTTGCATTGGCCAGCACTTCTTCTAGCTTGGAGATCTGCAGCTCCAATAAGCCTTGTGCCTCTTTCGCGGCATCGTATTCGGCATTTTCACTTAAATCTCCCTTGTCGCGTGCCTCAGCAATCGCTTGCGAAGCTTTCGGGCGCTCTACGTCTTTGAGCTGACGTAACTCTTCTCGCAACTTTTTTAACCCCTCTGGGGTATAATATGATACTTTACTCATAATTTTAGCTTGAAAACAAATACTCCCTGTAGTAATGGGGAGTGATTAACAAATATAAGAAATTGAATTTGTCTGCTAAAAAAAGACGGGGGCTTCTCCTCTCCCTTATCGTGATGGGACTTACTTCTTGTTCGAAAACCCCTATCGTTCGAAATCCGTATCTCTCCGATGTTCCCATCAACTACCAAGTAAACTTAAACCTTCCCCAATACGATGCTCTTCGTTTTGTTGGGGGAAGTGCCTATATCTCCCAAGCAGGACTCAAGGGGGTATTGCTATACAACTTGAACGGCGGTACTTTTTTGGCATGGGAGGCCAGCTGCCCCAACCATGCTCCTCAAAGCTGCTCCTTGCTGACACTCAATAGCAGCTTGGCGGAATGTCGCTGTGAAAACTACCAATACAGCCTCGCCAATGGACAATTACTCAATGCCGACGAAAACACGAGCAGCAGCTACCCGATGCTCAACTATCAGGTGGAAGCCTATGATTCTTTTTTAACGATTCGGAACTAATTTAAAAATCCACTGTTAGCCCCAGTAAAAAGTGGGTCCCAGCTTGTGGATAAAAACCAGCTCCTTCAATCGTTGTCGTTTGTCCGGGCGTAGACCAGCTATCGTCATAGGTATAGAAATACCCATTGGACACATACTTTCTGTTGAATATGTTGTTGACCAACAGATTCAGCTGAACTCCTTCAACCCATTTTTGGGGAGACCAACGGTAAGAAGCACTTAAATCGGACACAAGATAGGCGGGCAATTTGGATACTTCAGAATCGATATTCCCCATATACTGGGAGCTGATGTACTTGGACAACAGGGCCAGCTGCAGCTTGGTGTTGGGAACAAAAGCAAGGGCACTCCCGGCAATTAGGGAGGGTGAATACGCCAATTTTGTGCTCCCTAAATTCGTAAGCTGTCCGTCTCTTTGAAAGAAAAAGTCCCGGTTTTCATTTCTGCTTAAGGCAATATTGGGCTGCCATAGCCATTGGTTGGCGAACTGAATTTTAGCTTCTGCTTCTATTCCAATTCGGCGGCTGTTTCCAATATTTTCACGAATGGGATTCCCCACTTCATCCAAAGCCCCTGTCAGGGCTAACTGGTCTTTATAGGCCATCCAATAGGCGTTGACTTGCAGTTGCAGCTTGGATTCAGTAAGGCGCCACCCCAATTCAAAGTCATGGAGTTTCTCGGGGACAGGATTGCCATTTTCATAATCTGTTCGGTTGGGCTCTCGCTGTGCACGCGCGTAGGAAAAAAAGAATCGCTGTACTTCTGAAGCTTTGTAAGTGATCCCCGCTTTGGGGTTGAAAAATGTAAATTGATCGTCAACACTAAACACAGCAGGACCCGCTACTTCTCCCCCAACTTCGTAGTTGACAGAACGCAATTGCAAGTCTAAGTAGCCAATCCATTGGGCACTAAATTCCTGTGTCCACTTGGTAAAAA
>CBFHRX010000020.1:0-34284 GCA_965658355.1 Flavobacteriaceae bacterium
ATACGGTTTTCAAAGTAAAGAGTTTTCTTCCCAGCTGTATCTATTCAGAAAGGCCTGATTCCTTTTTGTTAAGCAGCCTGGACAGTTCCAATCCAAATGTGGTAAAAAGAATCTTAGCGTTGGCGTTTTGACCTAAATTCCGGTGGCTTTCCTCTAAAAGATGTTGCAGCTCAAGGATGTTACTAGCATGAATATAGGGGGCGAATTTGTGAAGATCAAAGCCAGTAAAACTGTTGAATCGGTGAAGCCCTTCTGCTTGATAATTGACCATTAAAGCGTTCCGGATCAAGTCGAGCCCATATCGGATAAATGCTTTTTGGGATTCTCGTTTTAATCGAGCCAATTGCTGTGACCATTCGAACAAATCCAAAACGATTTTTTTGTTTCCTTTTGCCTTAAATGCTAGTCGAAGTCCAGATACCCAAAGGGCTTCCAGTTCTGTTTCAGCATCTCTATTAAGGAGTGTTTTTTCTAACTGCCTCCAGCTTCCGGCAGCATTTCGAACCCACTTTGACGCCACATCCTCTCCGAATTTTGCCTTTGCCGCCTCAATTAATTCTACCTCTGCTATTTGTTTTAAAAGCGTTTGTTGACAGCGAGACAGTAATGTCGGTAATAAGCCGTCTGTTTGCTCACACACTAATAGAAAATAGGTGTTTGCTGGGGGCTCTTCTAAAAGTTTTAAAAGCTTATTTGCCGCGGCACTCAAAAGCAAATCAACCCCCCACAAGAGCAACACTTTGTTTTTCCCTGCGTATGGTTTTAAATAGGCTTGTTTTTGAATCTCTGCAACAGCCTCTACACGAATAGAGCCTTGTTTGTTTTCGCTGTCTATTTTTTCTAACCAATCGTTAATAGATCCATAAGGCGCTTCTGTACAAAATTCTTTCCAAGCCGAATTAAAATCAATAGGATTGCTGTTAGTGGTTTTAATTGTGGGGTAAAACATATGAACATCAGGATGCTCCCATACAGCTCCCTTTTCAAGGCCGGTATGCCCACGGGTTAAAATTGTTGCCAACGCCATTGCCAAGGGGAGCCCCCCATAGCCATTATTGTCTATAAACAGTTGTGAATGAGGCATTTGGCCTTCTTTTATGAGTGTAGAAAGAGATTCAAATACCGCTTTTTGCCCGACTAATTTAGTTGCAGTCATGGCCTAAAGATAGCATAAAACAGCAGCTCTTGGACTTTGGATAAAGAGCAAAAAATTTTATAAAATCTACGAGACATCCAATCTATACACGATATAAAGACTATTTTTGTAGCCAGAATTTAAACAAAGATGTCGCTAGCCATCGGCCTCTAAAAGGCGACAAATGGAAATGCCAGATTGACACAAGAAAGCAAATGAAAAGTATTGAAAATCAAGATTTTAAAGGAAAAACAGTAGTTGTTAGAGTTGATTTCAACGTCCCTCTTAACGATCAACTTGAAGTAACAGATGCCACTCGTATTCACGCAGCTAAACCTACTATTGACAAGCTTACAAAAGCAGGGGCAAAATGTGTTTTACTTTCCCATTTAGGAAGACCCAAAGGGGTTGATCCGAGCTTGTCTTTACAACACATCGTCTCGAGTGTGAGTGAAGTTTTTGGCCAAAAAGTTCATTTTTGCAATCAGACTATTGGAAAAGAAGCGGCTGATGCCGTTTCAAAACTAGAGCCTGCAGGCATTATTCTGATGGAAAACCTTCGTTTTCATCCAGAGGAGACAAAAGGGGATGCTTCTTTTGCGAAAGAATTGGCAGCATTAGGAGATGCCTATGTGAACGATGCTTTCGGCACAGCCCATAGAGCCCACGCCTCTACAGCCATTATAGCAGATCATTTTCCAAGAGACAAATATTTTGGCTTGTTGTTAAAAGGAGAAGTAGAAGCGATTCAAAAAGTAATGCAATCAGGCGAAAAGCCTGTGTTGGCTATTATCGGTGGGGCCAAGGTCTCTTCAAAACTCACTATTCTGGAAAGCCTTTTGGACAAGATCGACGACCTTATTATTGGAGGAGGAATGGTTTACACCTTCATTCATGCTCAGGGAGGGAAAGTCGGTACCTCAATTTGTGAGCCCGATTTAAAGGAAACGGCCTTGCGTTTATTAGAAAAAGCGAAAGCCAAAGGAGTTCGTGTGCATTTACCCACTGATGTTACTATAGCAGATCGATTTGACAACGATGCAGAAACAAAAATTGCAAACGTTACTGAAATCCCCGACGAATGGATGGCTTTGGATTGCGGCCCCGAAAGTTTGGCTCAATTTGGAGAAGTCGTACAGCAGGCTAAAACCATTTTATGGAACGGTCCACTTGGGGTTTTTGAAATGGAAAGCTTTGCCAAAGGCACTATTGGCTTAGGAGAACACATCGCCAAAAGCACCGCAAAGGGAGCTTTTTCTCTAGTTGGAGGTGGTGATTCCGTTGCTGCTGTTAAGCAATTCGGTTTTGAAAATAAAGTGAGCTATGTGTCAACAGGAGGTGGCGCTATGTTAGAAAGCTTAGAAGGAAAACAACTTCCTGGGATAGCGGCATTACTGGAGTAGGCGAGCTGAATTCTCATTCAGAAGAAGAAGTGGGATTTGAAACTGCCGTTTATTAGCGAACAAAAAAAAGTATCTTTAGGGAATGGAACGACACTATGGATTGATAGCGGCACTTTTACTGCTAACGAACTGCGAGGAACCTCAAAAAGGCCCTAGATTATTGGCAGATTCCAGTGGCAGAATCAATACAGTTACCGTTGTAATGCCCAAAAATTACTGGAATGGACCTTTGGGGGCAAGCGTCAAAAAAGCATTGGAAAAAGAATACGAAGGGCTTCCGCTAGTTGAACCTCAGTTTACCCTAAATTATCTCCCTCCTTCGCTTTTTGATGGCTTTGCGAAGCACAGTCGAAATGTATTACTCTTTGTGAAAGACACTCTAAATCAGATTAACCTGTATCAGGATCTTTACGCAAAACCTCAGTTTGTGGCTCAAATCAGAGGGGAAGATGCCGACTCCCAGGCCTTTTTATTCAAAGAGAATGAAGACCTCATCGCGAGAACGATTGTAGAAAATGAGCGAACCGAAAAACGGAGACGAATGCGTAAGTCTCCAGCGAAATCAACTCCTTTCAAAGAAAAATTTGGGTTCCGTTTGACCTACCCAACAGCCTATAAAACCTTTAAGACGGATACGAATTTTGTTTGGATTCAAAAGGAAATTCCAAAAGGGCATTTAAATCTTATTGCGTACCAACTGAAACGAGGAATGAGCCCTCAGGAAATGAGTCAGAAAACCATTCAAATACGTGATTCGGTAGGCAAAAAACACATCCCTGGACGCCTACCAAAATCGTATATGGCGACAGAAAAAGCCTACAGACCTTATTTTTACAAAACCCGATTAAAAAATAGAGAGAATATTATTACCAAAGGGATGTGGAGTGTTGCCAATGATTATATGGCGGGCCCTTTTGTACAATACGCCATCAAAGAGAAAAATTCTAATGAATGGGTGGTATTGGAAGGATTTGCCTTTGCCCCTTCTGTCAATAAAAGAGACAATATGTTTGAATTAGAAACGATTATTCGTTCTATTAAATGGTCCAAGAAGAAATAGAGCAAGGAAAGGACTATTCTTTTTTATCCTCTTTTTTTTCTTCTTCTTTAGTGGCTTGTTTGAACTCTTTGATCCCACTGCCTAAGCCGCGCATCAATTCAGGAATTTTTCTACCGCCAAAAAGCAATAATACAACAACGATAATAAGAATTATTTGTGGAGCTCCAATCATACCTAAAGTTATTAGCAACGCGTTCATATCGGGTTTAAAGGTAATTAAAATTCCCTAACTAGATTCTCTTTTCAAAGCATCCCTAGGGCCGAATGTGTATATTTGTGCTAGACCATGGCTGAAAAAATTCCATTGAGAAAAAAAGTAGTAAAAAAACTCCTAAGCCGGTATCGCTTGGTTATCATCAACGAAACGACTTTTGAGGAGCAGCTATACTTTAGAATCTCAAGACTCAATGTGATTATTGTGTCTTCTATTTTATTTGGTATGATAATGGGCTTGTCTTATGCTCTTTTTGGATTCACGCCCTTAAAAGAATTTATCCCAGGGAAAGCCTCTTCAGAACTCAATAAAATTGCCATTGAAAACCGAAATTTGTTGGATTCTATTACGGAACGCTATCAAAAGCAAAGCGATTACCTCTATCGTATCCAAAAAGTACTTGTAGGCGATTTGGAGTTTGCCGATCTTCAAAAAGTAGAACTAGATTCGGCTCTCGACTTGGAAACTCAAAAGACAATTCCTCCAAATGCGGCAGATTCGCTATTGCGAAACATGGTTTCTCAGGAGGACAAATACAATGTTATTCAGAAGGAGGCTACAGGAATGACCGCCTTGTTATTCTCCCCTGCCAAGGGCCCTATTTCTCAGGCTTATAACCCGAAAAAAAAGCATTATGCTGTAGATGTAGTCCTGGATTTAAACACTCCCATAAAGGCTATTGCAGACGGGACTGTAATTTTCGCTGAATGGACTGTTGAAACAGGCTATGTGATTATGGTAGAGCATCCGTATAGTCTATTGTCTGTTTACAAGCACAACGCCTCTTTAACAAAAGGGCAAGGGGATACTGTTAGAGCAGGTGAAGTGATCGCCACAGCTGGTGACACTGGTGAGCTTTCAACAGGGACCCATTTACATTTCGAAATTTGGTCAGACGGCTACCCCATGAACCCAGAAGAGTTTATTGATTTTGGCAACCAAAGCCCCCTTAAAGAATGAAAATATTTGCAGCGAAACTCTTTTCCAAATGGGTGCATCGTAAGAACCAAAAATGGATTGACAACCCCCTTGAAAGTCAAGAAAAGACCAGGGCTTATTTAGTGTCAAAAGCGCAGCAAACAAAATTTGGTAAAGACCACGGTTTTGAAAAGATAACCGACTATCACTCTTTTAAACAAGCAATTCCGATTCGCAATTATGAAGAGCTTAGACCTTATATAGACAAATTAGTAGCAGGAGAAAAAGACATTCTTTGGCCTGGACATCCCTTGTATTTAGCCAAAACCAGCGGCACGACCTCTGGGGCGAAATACATTCCTATCACGAAAGAGTCAATGCCAACCCATATTACAGCTGCTCGAGACGCTCTTTTAAATTATATCTACGAAACCGGAAACGCAGATTTTGTTACTGGAAAACAAATTTTCCTCCAAGGAAGCCCTGTTTTAGAAAAAAAGAACGGGATCGCGCTGGGACGTCTATCCGGAATTGTAGCGCACTATGTTCCTTCTTATCTGCAAACCAATCGTATGCCCTCTTGGGACACAAATTGCATCGAAGATTGGGAAACAAAGGTAGAGGCGATAGTGGAAGAAACGGTCAAAGAAAAAATGACCCTTATCGCAGGGATCCCTTCGTGGGTGCAAATGTATTTTGAAAAGTTGCGACAAAAAGAAAAGAAAGATGTAGGGGCTATATTTCCAGACTTTTCTCTTTTTGTTTACGGCGGAGTCAACTTTAGCCCCTACAAAGCCCTTTTTGAGAGCCTTATCGGCAGAAAAGTAGATTCAGTAGAGTTGTTTCCCGCCTCCGAAGGTTTTTTTGCCTACCAAGACAAGCAAGACGAAGAAGGCATGCTGTTACTGCTCAATAACGATATCTTTTATGAGTTTATTGAAGCCGACAGTTTCTTTAGTGACACCCCAAATCGCCTTTCTTTAGCAGAGGTAAAGGTCGACGTGAATTATGTTTTAATCCTCAATACATCAGCGGGCTTATGGGGCTACAACATAGGCGACACAGTCCAATTTGTAAGCACGTCGCCCTATCGACTTATAGTCAGTGGTCGGATTAAACATTTTATATCTGCTTTTGGGGAACATGTGATCGGGAAAGAAGTTGAATCGGCCCTAAAAGAAGCGTTAATTGGAAATACGGCCAGTGTAAGAGAATTTACAGTAGCCCCTCAAATTGCTCCAGAAAACGGCTTGCCTTATCACGAATGGTTTATCGATTTTGAAAAAGCCCCAGAGCGACCCCAAGAGTTTGCTTTGGCTTTAGACGAGGCCATGAGAAAGCAAAACATCTATTACGACGACCTTATAAGGGGCAAAGTACTTCAGCCGGCTCTTGTCACACAAGTAAAAGAAGGGGGCTTTGAAACCTATATGAAGTCTGTGGGTCGATTGGGCGGACAAAATAAAGTTCCTCGCTTGATGAACGACAGAAGTATTGCAGAGGTTCTAATTAAAAAGGGATGAGTTCTTTTATAAAAAAAACCCTGCTTGTTTACCCGCTCCCAAACAGCTTTGTCAAAGAAGACCAAGACAGTTTAAAAAAGCTCGGTATAGGGGTTCGTTCTCTTTTGGTTCGCCCAACAAAAAAGGTTTTTTTATTTGCCTTCCGACAGCTTGTTGCTGCTATCAAAGCATTCTTTTTACTTCCTTTTCAAGACAGGTTGATCTGTTGGTTTTCAGACTACCACTCTTTACTACCCTTGCTTTTTGCAAAAGTATTTCGAATCCCAAGCTTGATTATTGTAGGGGGTTTTGACGCGGTTTCAGATCCAGAAAACCGCTATGGAATTTTTTATAAAAAAGGAATACGACAACAAATCGCCAGGTGTAATTATCAATTGGCTTCCGAAATTTGGGTCGTAGATGCCAGCCTATTGAAAGGGTGTCCACATGCAAAGGAAAGAGATGGAATTCAATCTGGCTTGGAACATTGGATGCCACAAATAGTGTCAAAAGTGCTAGTCGTCCCCACGGCTTACGACCCCGATATATGGAAGCCAACTCAAGCCAAAAAGCCCAAAACCATTTTGACTGTGGCTAATTTTACGAGCGATCAAGTTGTCACGCGAAAAGGAATTCCGCAGTTTATTAAGATGGCCAAACAATGCCCAGACTGGCAATTTACAATAGTGGGTGACAGTAAAAGGTTGATTCGAAAGAATACAAGGCTTCCCAGCAATCTTCGGGTTTTAGGAAAAAGGAATCAAGAAGAACTTATTTCTCTCTATAGCGAGCATTTATGCTACTTCCAAGGGTCGCGCGTGGAGGGCTTGCCCAATGTGTTGTGCGAAGCAATGCTGTGTGAATGCATACCGATTGGTCAAAAGGCCTTTGGTATCGAAACGGCTATTGGCACGACGGGATTGGTTTTTCAGCAGTTAACAACAGCTGAAATTAGTCGTAAATTGTTGCATTCGGCAGAAAAGCTAGATGGAAAATTGTGCAGGGATAGAATTAGCATGCATTTTCCAAAATCAAAAAGAGAATCTAAATTGAATCAATTTTTTGATATTGAATACTAAAACAGTGATAGTCAACATTAGAAAATGAAAAAAGCAGTTATATCCTATCACCATTCTGACAATCTTGGGGACTATATTCAAACCCTTGCAGCAGAGGGCTATTTAAGCGGTGATATAGCAAGATTTGACCGAGATTCTCTTCATCAAGACCCTGAAGACGAATATAAATTGTTGGTGAATGGCTGGTTTATGGAAAAGCCTCAAAATTGGCCACCACACCCAAAATTCAAGCCTCTTTTTGTATCCTTCCACCTGAACCCAACAGCAGAAAAGCAAATGCTCAATTCTGAAGGCGTAGCGTATTTAAAAAAGCACCAGCCCATAGGATGTCGCGACAGTCACACGCTCAAGCGACTGCAATCCAAAGGGATAGAAGCCTATTTTTCAGCCTGTTTGACGTTGGGATTGACACAGCCACAAGGCAGTATTAAGCGCAGCAAAAGCGCACCGATACTCGTGCTTAGTCCATTTGAACGTTTGGCTATTATGGGCAAGCCTTTGGACAGCAACAGCAAGGGGATCCTCCAAAATTTAAAAGCGGTTTACAACCGATATCGCTTCCGAAAAGCACAACAACGGCTCGACGCATTTTTATCCGTTATTGAAAAGGAAGTAATTTACAAAAGTCAGATTGTAGCCGATAAAAAGAATTCAAACACAACTCTTTTTCAGCTTGCACAATCACAGCTAGAATCGATAGCAGCTGCTCGATTGGTGATCACCTCCCGTATTCATACAGCCTTACCTGCTGTTGCTTTAGGAACCCCTGTGGTTTTTTTAACAGATGGATTAGAACACCCAAATCAAAAAAGCCGGCTTGAAGGGATGACCTCTTTCTTTCCATGCATCACAAGTAAAGAACTGAAATCACTTCAATGGGATCAGTTAGTGGCGACGGACAAGCACCTTACTTTGGTGGCACAAATGCAGTCCCAAATAAAGGCCTTTTTTGAACATAAGACTGACGATTAGAGCCAGTAAAAACAAAACACAAAACGTATCTTTGTCAAAACGGATATATGAATGTATTAATTCTTGGCGGCGGTGGCCGCGAGCATACTTTCTGTTGGAAACTAGCAAAAAGTCCAAAATGTGAGGCTCTTTTTGTGGCCCCGGGGAACGCTGGAACCAAAGAATTAGCGACCAATCTTCCCATTGATCCAATGGATTTTGATGCCGTCAAAAAAGCGGTCCTTCAAAACGATATTAAGATGGTAGTGGTCGGCCCGGAAGCGCCATTGGTGGCAGGGATTCATGACTTTTTTAAAGCAGACTCGGAACTTCAAGCGGTTGCGGTTATAGGCCCAGAAAAAGAAGCGGCAACCTTAGAAGGGAGTAAAGAATTTGCCAAAGAATTTATGGAGCGACACCAAATTCCAACCGCACAATATGCGAGCTTTACTGAGGCTAATATAGAAGAAGGAAAAAAATTCCTAGCAGCGATGAAACCTCCCTATGTATTAAAAGCCGACGGTCTTGCCGCAGGGAAAGGGGTTCTGATTATAGATCAATTACAGCAAGCACAAGATGAGCTTGAAAACATGCTCGTTGACAAAAAATTTGGGACAGCTTCACAAACAGTTGTGATCGAAGAGTTTCTCAGTGGGATTGAACTCTCTGCTTTTGTGCTTACAGACGGGAAAGGGGCGGTTAATTTCCCCATGGCAAAAGATTACAAGCGGATAGGAGAAGGAGATACGGGCCTTAACACAGGAGGTATGGGAGCCGTTTCGCCAGTTCCTTTTGTGTCCGATTCTTTTGAAAAGAAAATACAAGAACGCATTATAACTCCCACTTTGGAGGGACTGCAAAAAGACAGCATCCCTTTTTGTGGGTTTATTTTTATCGGCCTTATTAAAGTTGGTGAAGACCCTTTTGTCATTGAATACAATGTAAGAATGGGAGATCCCGAAACGGAGGTAGTTCTCCCAAGAATCGAAACCGATCTTATGGAGCTTTTAATGGCAACAGCAGAGAATCGTTTGGCGGGTCAAAAAATCCAAATCAGCCCTAAAACGGCGACTACAGTAATGGCTGTTTCCGGAGGGTATCCGGAAGCCTATGATAAAGGAAAAACGATTGAAGGTTTAGAGGAAACGAAGGGAGCTTTGCTTTTTCATGCTGGGACACAATCAGAAGAGTCAGGGAAGGTTGTCACGAGTGGGGGACGTGTACTTAGCAGCACCGGAAAAGGGGATACCATGCAAGAGGCACTGGCGGCTTCTTATAGTACGCTAGACAAAATCTGCTTTGAGGGTATGAATTACCGTAAAGATATCGGCTTTGATCTATAAGAAAGAGTGCGCGCTAGGATCTTTGTTTTCTTCTCCTCTTTCATTGAAAAGCTGAAGTTGTCGAACCCAGTATATTAGAGCCGCAAAGCCGATACATAAAAACAACCAACTAAAGCTGTTCGCCAACCACCAGTTGTCCAATTCCAAGGACCGTAGCCAGTTAAGGGGAACAAACAAGATTTCTTCAAATAAATAAGCAATTGCTTCGAAAATGTTTTTCATCATTTGGTTTATATAGCACAAAAATAACAATTCATAAAAATGTTAGCAACGCTTTTTGAAAAAACAACACCCATTTCTTATGTAAATGCAGGCTTTGTGCTTCTTTTCGTTTCAATCTTTCGGTATAGTACTCAATACGGACAGGGATTTGATATAGCCATAGCGGGTCAACAAGCCTTGGAAAGCAGTTTGGTGTATTTAGCGATGCTCACAAGTAGTCTGTATTTTCGAGCGTCAGGGTTTTTAAAAGAGAACCATTACTATCCGCCCGTTTTCTTTTTGATATACGCTTTTGTTCCCAAACAAGTTTTTTCACCAAGCACTTGGCTTTCCTTAGGTGTATTGTTTTGGATCGCAACCTTGTTTGTAAAAACACCATGGAAAAAAGAACCCCAGAAAATGCTGATGGATATGGCGTTTTTCATGACACTTTTAGGGGTCTTAAATCCAATCTTGATTTTTCTATTTCCGCTCTATTTATCGGCCTTGTATCTAAGTGATATTAAAAAAATTCAGTTTTATCTAATCCCGGTAGTCGTCTTCTTTTTTGCATCGTTTACGATACTGACGATACACAAGTTGTACCCTATTCTTCCAGAGGAGTTTTTCTTAAAGGGTAGACCATCTTCGACCTTAGCGAAGGCTCAAAAGGGCACACTTGAAACTCTTGCTTGGTATGTTGGAGTAGGTTTTGGTTTTCTTTGGTTACTATGGCAACTTCTTCTGGGAAGGCAGTTCAACAAATACCAAAAGAACGCCCTTAATTTTCAAGTCGCTTGTTACAGTTTCAATTTAATTTTATTGTTCCTTTTTCAAGCGGCTCAATTCAATTCAGTATTCTTCTTGCCTCTATTGGCTTTTGTCTTTACTGCTGCCTTTTTGCACAAAGCAAATCGTTTTAAGGGGAATATTTATTTTTTGGTTTTGCTAAGCGGAATCGTCTTGAAAGCAATTCTTTTCGCAACCGACTTCAGAACGGGAGACTTACTTGAGGACCCCCATAGCCTATGGCCTTTCTAGGCGAAAAGCGTTATACCTCGTCAAAATTGACAGCAATGTGGGCTGTTGTAGGGTGCGCTTGACAGCTTAAAATAAGCCCCTCGGCAATTTCTCCATCGGTTAATATTTGGTTGGTTGTCATGCTCGCATGGCCCTCCGTTACTTTCGCTATACAGCTACTACAAACCCCGCCTTGACAGGAATAAGGGACGTCTAGTTTATGTTGTAAAGCAACATCCAAAACAGTCTTTCCTTTGGCTCCTTCCAAATCGGTGGTAAGGTCGTCACAGGTAAGTTGCATTGTGAAGGCACCACTATTTATATTTGTTTCAGTTTTGTTGGTGCTAGCGGTAAAAAGTTCAACGTTAATCTTGGCCTCTGACACCCCTTTTTCTTTTAAAAAAGCAGAAGCGCTATTGGTCATTCCTTCTGGACCGCAAAGGAAAAAAGCCTCAGCATCCAATCCGTCTTCTTCAACTAGCTGTTCAAATTGCAGCGGGCCGATTCGTCCAAAAGCAGCGTCATTCTCTTGTTTCTGACTGTAGGTGCGAAGAAGTGTAAAACGTTCACCAAAGCTTGATTTTAATCCATTGATACTGTTGGTAAACATTTCGTCTTCTATTGATTTATTCCCATAAAGCAAATGAAAACGCGCTGAAGAAGAAGAGTGTAAAACGTGTTTTGCGATCGATAGTATCGGTGTTATCCCACTACCAGCAGCGATTCCTACATACTTTTTTTCTTCTTTTACCGCGTCTAATACAAAACGCCCCTCAGGAACAGCCGCAGACAGAATGCTTCCAACCTCTATTTGTTGATTGACAAAGCTGGAAAACCGCCCGTTTGGAATTTGTTTGACCCCGATTTGCAAACTTTCTTCAAAAGGGGCCGAACAGATAGAGTAAGACCGACGGATCTTTTCACCGTCAATAGTTTCCTCAAGACTAAGGTATTGACCAGCGAGGAACTGAAAAGAGTCTTTCAACGAATCCGGTATATCGAGCGTTAAACAGACTGATTTTGACGTCAACCGATCTACTTGACTCACTTTTAAAGGATAGTACATAGCTTAAATTTTTTGCTAAAATAAAATATTTAACTTTGTTAAGAGTCCGTAAGTATGCCTCAAATTATATCTTTTAAAAGCCTACGAAAGAAAGAGTGGCGCCGCAGCCCCCAATGGGAAACGAAGCTCATAGTCCGGATATTCATTATACTATTTGCCGTCTATATGGCTGCCTGTTTTTTCTTTTTAGGGATTGGAGGCTACTTTATCCTACAAAAACAATATCCAGACCAATCGCCACTTCTTGCCGCCAATAAACTCTTGTTTTACTATCTCGGAGGAGAGCTTGGTCTCCGCTATTTAATCCAACAGTTACCGATTACACGTATTCAGCAGTTTATGTTATTGCCAATCCCCAAAAAGAAGATTATTCAAAACGTAATGACGCGAAACTTGACCAGCTTTTACAACAGTAGTTTGTTGTTTTTGTTTCTTCCATTTGCACTAGTAGTAGCCGTAAAAGAGGGGCTGTGGTGGCAAGTTTCATTATGGTGGGTCAGCATCTCATTTTTGATTCTCAGCATTGGAAATTGTGTCTATTTACTCAATAAAAGTCGTTGGTTTTATCCCATCGCTTTTGTCTTTCTACTTTCCATTGCACTCGATAGGCTCGACGTTTTTTCACTAGCAGCGTATTTAGGTGAGGGAATGAGTACCATGATGGATCAACCCCTATGGGCCTTGCTTCCTCTTGCCATTTTTGGGGTGTCATTTATAGCTGCCCGGCAGCATTTATTCCGGAATTTTTATTTGGACGCTGCCCTTCACAAGAAAAAGGAAAGGATTGTTGGCCAGGAGCTGAGAGCGTTAAATCGCCTGGGACTACAGGGAGCTTTTTTAAAAAATGACATTCGCCTATTACTTCGCAACATAAGAGTTCGGCAAGTCTTGTTCGGCGCAGCAGGTTTTTTGTTTTACGGGATTATTTTTTTCCCACAAGAAGTTTATGAGGATTCCGTGATGGAAGTATTTGCTGCTCTTTTTACAACGGGTGGTTTTGTGATGATGTTCAGTCAAAATATCCCCGCCTGGGACAGCTCCTATTTCAAGCTATTAATGACTCAACGGATCCCTTTATACGAATACCTCAATTCAAAGTGGCTACTCTTAATAGCGTCTCTAATGATCGCCACAATACTGTCCTTACCCTATTTGTATTTTGGAATGCGAGTTTATAGCATCATTCTAGCAGCCAGTCTTTTTAATGCTGGTATTGGAAGCTTTGTCGGACTGATTTCAGGAGCGTTAAATCACAACCGAATAGAGTTGAACATCAAGGCAAAAGCCTTTGAAAACACTCAAAACTTTAACCTCACACAATTTTTATTTACACTTCCCAAAATTGGAGTGCCCCTCCTTTTATTTTGGCTTCCCTATCACTATCTGGGGCATCAATGGGGAGTTGGAACCTTGGCGGTTTCGGGCCTGTTAGGATTGGTGTTCCGAAAACAGCTTCTTCTTTTATGTGTTCGGTTTTACAAGGATAAAAAACACGAAATGATACAAGGATTTTACAAAAACACCTAAGATGATACAGCTTACGAATCTGAGTAAAAAATACAATGGCATTTGTGTTCTAGACATTCCCGAATTATCAATTCCAAAAGGAAGTTGTTTTGGATTAGTCGGCAACAACGGCGCGGGAAAAACAACTCTTTTTAGTTTGCTGCTCGATTTGATTCAACCCTCATCAGGCAAGGTTGTCAATAAAGAAATTGAGGTTGCTGCTTCCGAAACCTGGAAAAATCACACCACAGCTTATATTGACGAGTCTTTTTTGATTGGGTATTTGACCCCTGATGAATACTTTCAATTTATAGCTCAGTTGCGAGAAATCTCCAAAGCGGATCTTAAAAAGACCTTAGAGGGCTACAGTGCTTTTTTTAACGACGAGATTATAGGGCAAAAAAAATACCTCAGAGACCTTTCAAAGGGAAACCAAAAAAAGGTAGGCATCATCGCCGCTTTATTAGGAAGCCCCGAGCTGGTTATCTTAGACGAGCCCTTTGCCAACTTGGACCCTAGCTCTCAAATCCAAATAAAGCGATTGATCCAAAACCAAGCACAGCAAGACCAAACCACCTTCTTGATTTCCAGTCACGACCTCACACATGTGACGGATATTTGCGACCGTATTGTCTTGCTCGAAAAAGGGATTGTTATAAAGGATGGAGAAACGAGCGCCACCACCCTAAAAGAATTGGAAGGATATTTTGGGGCTTGACATACTAAAACTCCATTTTTTTAGTTTAAAAAGAGTCGCTAATAGATACTTTTTTTGAGACAGTTAAGATCCTATCTTCTAATTAGTACTGCATTTCTTTTGTCTGCTTGCTCCACACAGAAGAATCGCTTTGTCAATCGCCAATACCACCGATTGACAACAGCCTATAATGTTTTGTTTAATGGAGAGGAAGCTTTTTCCATAGGAAAAGCCATCTTAGACGCAAGTGTAGAAGACAATTTTTTTGAACTCCTAGAAGTTGAGCCCATAGCTTTATCAGGCGAAAACATCAACAATCAAACTCTGGTACCTGGTTTTGATCGAGCTGAAGAAAAAGCGGTTAAAGCGATACAAAAGCACTCCATGCGCTTTAAAGGCATTCAACGGAATGATCAAATTGACAAAGCGTATATTCTATTGGGAAAATCCCGTTATTACGACCGTCGATTTTTCCCCGCTTTAGAAGCCTTTAATTTTCTACTGGAGAGTTATGGTTCTCAAAAGGCTTATTTAGAAGGCATCATCTGGCGTGAAAAGACCAATATTCGACTCCTTAATAATGAAATTGCGATTGGAAACCTAAGGCCTTTAGCGCGGCAATTGCTTCAAGACAACCCCTTTTATGGAGCGGCCAATGCGACGGTTGCTCAAGCCTTTATAAACCTTAAGGAGTTAGACTCGGCCCAGTATTATATCGCCGAAGCCGCTGCCTTTGAACAAGACAAAGAAAAACAAGGGCGTTATCATTTTATCAACGGTCAATTGTTGGAACGCCTTGGGGATACCCAAAATGCCCTAGCGGCATATCAAGCGATTTTAGAGCTCAAAAAGAAAACAGCGCATAAATATTGGCTCCATGCCAAAATTAAAGAGCAATTTTTACGATCTGAAATGGAAGCCATTGAGGTAGAAGAAAACCTGCTAGGGCTGTTGCGGAAATATGATAACCGGGCTTATGAACATGTCATCTACCGCGCTATTGGTACTTATTATTTGAGGGAAAATCAAGACAGTTTGGCGCAGCGCTATTTTACAGCTTCTCAGAAAGCAGCGACACTTGACGAACCCACACGAAAAGCAAACTATCGAGATTTAGCCGATTATTATTTTAAAAAAGGAGCCTATACCCAGACAGGTTCTTACTTAGATAGTTTGATTCCTTTACTACCTCAAAAATCCCTCCCTCAAAAGCAAACGGAGCGCGAGCGCAATAACTTGGAAGGGATCCTCAAGTATGAAAATCAAATCAAAGAAACCGATAGCCTTTTATATGTAATCGGCTTAAGCAAGGAAGAGCAAACAGCCTTTTTCAATGATTACTTAGAAAAAAAGAAACAAAAGATTGAGGCTCTTGTCGCGAAGAACTTAGCACAAAACCAAAAGACAAGTCTATTTGGGTTAACTAAGGAAAGTGATTTTTACTTCTACCAGCCAAATCTAGTAGCACAAGGAACACAGCAATTCCAAGCCAGCTGGGGCCCCCGCCCTAATGTTGACAATTGGCGATTGGCCGAAGAACTAATTGTTCCAGAGCAAGTAGTGACACAAAATGAAGCGGCTCCCTCAAAAGCCATTCAGGTAGAAGATGTAGAAAGCTTGATAGAACAACTACCGGATTTGACGACCCTTGATAGCTTAAAGCAGCTCAATCACCAAAGCTATCTTCAAGCAGGCCTTCTATACAAGGAACAATTTGACAATCCACAATTAGCCCGTGAAAGACTCAACAAGGTATTGGAAAAAAACCCGGCCCCTCAAATTGCAGCACCCGCCTACTACCATCTGTTCCGATTAGAGGAAAAGAAGATGCCTGATCAAGCAGCACAGTATAAAAACACTTTAGTAGAACGCTATCCCGATAGTCCTTTTTCACAGTTATTAACCAACCCTAATTACCAGCTTGACAGCAGCACAAGCAGCCCCGAAAAGCAATATCAAAATTTGCTTACGGCCTATCAAAAAAAAGAATACGACAAGGTAAAAATACTGGCCCAAACGCTTAAAATAGTGTTAAGCGCATCTGAGTATGCCCCTAAAATTGCTTTGATAATGGCTCATGTAGCGGGGCAGCAAAAAGGGAAAGCCGTTTGGATTGAAAAGCTAAAAGCCCTTCAGAAAGAATATCCTCAAAGCCCTTCTGCGGTTTTCGCAGGAGAAACGGTTGAACAGCTCGAAAAAAAATCTTCTAGCTCAAGCAAAACCTATGCTATTTACAAATGGGTATTGCCTTATTCAAGGGAACAAACGAAAGAGATGACCGCTCAAAAAGAAACCTTACTAAAGCAAGTCAGTTCTTCTAAAGACCTTACTATAAGCTTAGATCCTTACACGGAGGACTATCAATTTGTAGTCGTTCACGGCTTTCGTTCTCCAACAGAGATTCAGCAATTTAGAAACCAACTAGAAGCAGCGGCAATACAGGAGAATTCAAATAATTTTGTAGTTTTGAGTCGTGAATATCAGGAGATACAGCTTTATAAAAGTTGGCAACCCTACCCGTAAATAATGCATACAATATACGCGTCATACATGAGATAAGGGTTTTTAAATAAGGCTCAAAATATTAAAAAGCACCACTAAACATGAAAAACGGAGATCCAAACGGACAATACAGCAAAATAGAAGTAAGCACTGAAATTAAAGGCGACATTAATTCAGATGCCGATTTTCGAGTTGACGGAGTGCTCGAAGGCTCCTTGAAGACAAAAGGGAAACTCATCGTTGGAAAAGAAGGGCGGATTTTAGGAGAAGTACACTGTTCCAATGCTGAGATTGAAGGACAATTTTCCGGACAATTATTTGTTGCAGAAACCCTTTCTTTAAAAGCAACCTCAAATATGATAGGAGAGGTTAACACCAACAAACTCATTGTAGAGGTCGGAGCGATTTTCAATGCGAGCTGTAGTATGGGGGCTGACGTAAAGTCTTTGAATAAGGAAGAAAAAACACGTGAAAAAACAGCCTAATCGCTGGCTTGTTTTTAGCGCTCTCGCTGTACAGATGGGAGTTCTCTTTTATGGAGCGGCCCGGCTGGGAAACTATTTAGACACCTATTTCCAAACCGACAATACCGCAAGTTTACTCACTAGCCTGGGAGCATTGATGGTCAGTTTGCTGTTGATCGTTCAACAAACAAAAAACCTGTAAGATGTATCGCAGCCTAAGTGTCTTTAGCCTTGTATTCCTAGTAGCGGCTTTTTTACAAGCCCTAGTCTATCAGTTATTAGGCCTTTCGGTTTTCAATACTTTTCTGTTTCCTTCCTATGCGATGCAGGGGATATTGGGGCTCTTTAGCTTATGGATTTTACTGCGCACTGCTCAAAGCTATCAACAGCATGTGGCTTTCGTATTTATGGGGCTTAGCTTTTTAAAGTTTGGTCTTTATTTTGTTTTCTTTCACCCCTATCTAAAAGCCGATGGCATTCTTAGTTCAATTGAAAAAATAGATGTGATACTCCCTTATTTTGTTGCCCTTGCATTGGAAACTGTTTTAGGGGTTCAGCGACTCAATAAATTATAGGATAAACTGTTTTGGGAATTGCAGCAAAGCCACTACATTTGCATCGCATTTGAGACAAAATGAAAAAAGCGCCACGAGGATTGTTTTCCAAAGCCACACTAGTCACACTAACGTTGCTATTTTTTACGGCTACTGTTACTGCGAATAGCAGCAAAGAGCCTTCTGAATCGGGATCAAAACCCACTTCCAAAAAAGAAGAAATTAAAGCCTATATCCAGCATCACTTAGAGGATGCCTATGATTTCTCTCTTTTCTCCTATACTTCAGCTGACGGCGCACACCATTATGTGGGGATTCCATTACCCGTAATCTTGTGGGACAACGGTTTGCAAATTTTTGCCTCTTCCAAATTTCACCATGGTGAATCTGTTGCACAAGCAGGGGACAACTACTACACCCTTTATCACAACAAAATATATAAGACGGACGCAGCAGGAACCATCACTTATGATGAGTCACATCACCCGACCAATACAAAGCCCTTGGATTTTTCCATGACAAAAGGGGTCGTAAGCATGATCATCACCTGTTTGCTGATGTTCTTTTTGTTTCGCTCTTTAGCAAAATCATATGCTGCCACTGGCGGACTTCCTGCTGGAGTAGGACGTTTCTTTGAGCCTATTGTACTATACATCCGAGATGATATTGCGCGACCAAATATTGGTGAAAAACACTATCAGAAGTACATGAGTTTTCTGCTAACGGTATTTTTCTTTATTTGGTTTTTGAACATATTTGGATTAACCCCTCTTGGAATCAACGTAACTGGAAACATTGCCGTTACTACTGGATTGGCTCTTTTAACCTTCCTGATTACCAATTTTACAGGAACCAAAGATTATTGGTTGCATATTTTTGATCCGTTGGGAAGCTCCATGCCTTGGATCGCGAAGATTCCTTTGTATATTATACTCATCCCCATTGAAGTATTGGGGATATTCATCAAGCCTTTTTCTCTTTTGATTCGTTTGTACGCCAATATGCAGGCAGGGCACATCGTATTAATGAGTTTAATAGGGTTGATGTTTATTTTCAAAAGCTGGCTTGGAAGCCCCTTATCTTTTGGCCTTGCTTTTGCCATATCGTTAATAGAAGTATTAGTAGCCCTTTTACAGGCTTATATTTTCACTATGTTGTCAGCGCTCTATTTTGGGTTTGCTTCAGAAGAACACGAGCATTAAGTCATGGTAAAAGAACCGTTTTGTATAAATCGAATGTTTAATTAATTAGAAATTCACTATGGAAATTCCAGTAATGGTAGGCGCAGGCCTCGTTGTAATCGGAGTAGGTATGGGGATTGGTCGTATCGGTGGCTCTGCCATGGAAGCGATTGCCCGTCAGCCAGAAGCGTATGGTAAAATTCAAACTGCCATGCTTATCGCTGCCGCTTTGATCGAAGGAATTGGTTTTGCTGCTTTGTTTGCAGTAGGCTAAATCAACCTAAAGTCCTCTCTGCAACGGTTGGTTGCAGAGGGTCTTTTTATGGAACCCCATTAAGAAAAACATCGTATGGAAAAATTAATCGAAGAATTCTCATTAGGCCTTTTTTTCTGGCAATCCCTTTTGTTTTTAGGGCTGTTGTTTTTATTGCGAAGCTTTGCCTGGAAACCCATCCTTGAAGCCATTAACGAAAGAGAAACCTCTATAAAAGACGCCCTCTCCTCTGCCGAAAAAGCCAAAGAAGAAATGCAAGCCGTTCAAGCAGATAACAAGCGTATTCTTCAAGAAGCACGAGCAGAAAAAGAAGCCCTTTTATCTGATGCTAAAAAAGCCGCAACAGAGATGGTGAACCAAGCCAAAGAAAATGCCCAAGGAGAAGCCGATAAAATACTAGCACAAGCACAAGAGACGATTCAATCGGAAAAAGAAGCCGCTCTTAAAGAATTAAAAACCCAGGTGGCAGGCTTGTCATTAGACATCGCCCAGAAGGTTTTACAACAAGAGTTGTCGGATGCGGATAAACAAGCCGACCTTGTTGCCAAATTATTGCAAGAATCCAAACTGTAAGAAATGATTCAAAACCGCGCCGCCATTCGTTATGCCAAGGCAATACTTGCTTTTGCTCAAGAGCAAAAAGCGGAGGAAGCTGTACAAAAAGATTTTTCACAAATTCAAGAGACGCTTCATACAGCACCTGACTTGGTTTCTTTTTTACAAAGTCCAGTTCTGGATGTTGCGGCAAAGCAAGCAGCATTAGCTAAAGTATTTCCCAAGCAAGCGGATGCTACTCAAAAGGCAATGGCACTTTTGGCGGAGAATCAACGCATCGACTTATTGGAACAAGTAGTGGCAGAATACCAAGCGCGCTACCATGCCTTTCAAGGAATTATAAAAGCCACCGTCACCACTGCGGTTGCCTTAGAAGCTAGATTGGAAAAAGAGGTATTGGCCATCGCACAAAAGATGACCGACCAGAAAGTTCAATTGGAAAACACAGTTGACCCTCGTATTATAGGGGGCTTTATATTACAAATCGGGGATCAGCAGTACAACGCCAGTGTGGCGCAACAATTGCAAACCCTCAAACAAGAATTGATCTAAAACGAAACGCTTAAAACGAGTTAAATAAAAGATATATGGCAGCAATCAAACCCGCTGAAGTATCAGCCATCTTAAAAGAACAGCTTGCAGGCACTAGCACCGCAGCTTCCCTAAGCGAAATAGGGACTGTACTCGAAGTAGGAGACGGAATTGCTCGAGTGTACGGATTGACAAACGCCCAATATGGTGAATTGGTCACCTTCGAGTCAGGTCTAGAAGCCATGGTTCTAAACCTGGAAGAAGACAATGTAGGGGTCGTTTTGTTAGGCCCTTCTAAAGAAATCAAAGAAGGAGATACTGTTAAAAGAACCAACAGAATTGCCTCTATCAATGTTGGAGAAGGCATTGTAGGGCGTGTTGTTGATACTTTAGGGAATCCAATCGATGGAAAAGGAGCACTCCAAGGAGAGCTTTATGAGATGCCACTAGAGCGCAAGGCGCCAGGGGTTATTTACCGTCAGCCGGTTAACGAGCCTTTGCAAACGGGAATCAAGTCTATTGACGCCATGATCCCTGTCGGTAGAGGACAGCGTGAATTGGTAATTGGAGACCGCCAAACAGGTAAAACAACGGTTTGTATCGATACGATTCTAAACCAGAAAGAATTTTATGACGCAGGAGAGCCCGTTTATTGTATTTACGTTGCAATCGGTCAAAAAGCGTCTACTGTTGCCGCCATTGCGAAAACATTGGAAGACAAAGGCGCGTTGGCATATACCACCATCGTAGCAGCCAATGCTTCTGATCCTGCACCGATGCAGGTTTATGCGCCCATGGCAGGAGCAGCGATTGGAGAATATTTTAGAGACACAGGACGTCCAGCTTTGATCATTTATGACGACCTCTCTAAACAAGCGGTTGCCTACCGGGAAGTATCCCTTTTATTACGTCGTCCTCCAGGACGTGAGGCCTACCCAGGGGATGTATTCTATTTGCACTCACGTTTGCTCGAGCGCGCGGCTAAGGTGATTGCAGATGACACTATCGCCAAAGGCATGAACGACTTACCAGATTCTCTAAAAGATAAAGTAAAAGGAGGAGGCTCTCTTACGGCCCTTCCAATTATCGAAACGCAAGCAGGAGACGTTTCGGCTTATATTCCTACAAATGTTATTTCCATTACAGATGGACAGATATTCTTAGAGTCTGATTTATTCAACTCGGGTGTGCGTCCAGCTATTAACGTGGGGATTTCTGTATCTCGTGTAGGGGGATCTGCACAGATTAAATCTATGAAGAAAGTATCGGGTACTTTAAAACTAGACCAAGCTCAGTTCCGAGAACTAGAAGCTTTTGCTAAGTTTGGTTCCGATCTTGATGCAGCAACACTTAACGTAATTGAAAAAGGACGTCGTAATGTGGAGATTTTAAAGCAAGCCCAAAACGATCCTTTTACGGTAGAAGATCAAACAGCCATCATCTACGCTGGATCTAAGAACTTGTTGCGAAAAGTACCTGTGGAACAAGTCAAAGCGTTTGAAAAAGCCTATATCGAAGAATTGAATAAAAGCCACCGTGCTGTTCTAGACACCATCAAGTCAGGAAAACTGACAGACGAAGTGTTGGATACTTTAAATGAAGTAGCGGCTAAGATATCAGCTCAATTTGAATAAACCCCTATGGCGAATTTAAAAGAAATACGAAATCGGATTGCCTCGGTCTCTTCTACCATGCAGATTACCTCTGCTATGAAGATGGTCTCTGCTGCAAAGCTTAAAAAAGCGCAGGATGCAATTACGGCAATGCGCCCGTATTCGGATAAATTAACCGAGCTGATTCAAAATCTAAGTGATTCTATTGAGGGCGATACGCCCAATCCCTATACTCAAGTACGCCCTGTTAAAAAAGTACTTTTGGTCGCAGTAACATCCAATAGAGGTTTGTGTGGGGGGTTTAATTCCAGCATCGTTAAAGCAGTACAACAGTATAGTACTGACCATTCTGAGGAGTCGATAGAAGTATTGACTATTGGAAAAAAAGGGCACGATATACTGTCAAAAGACAACAGTATCTTTGCCCATAACAGTGAGATATTTGATGCCTTGACCTATGCACAGGTATCGGAAATTGCACACATGTTTATGGAAGCATTTGCTGCTCAGCAATTTGATGAGGTAAAGGTCATCTACAACCGTTTCAAAAATGCAGCTACTCAGATTGTGACCACAGAAACATTATTGCCGGTAGTAGCAGAAAGCGACAGTAAAAGCGGAGGTGGAGACTATATCTTTGAACCCAATCAAGAAGCCATCGTCAATGAATTACTGCCGAAGAGCATCAAGATGCAGCTTTTTAAGGCCTTACGAGATTCTTTTGCCAGTGAGCATGGGGCACGTATGACGGCTATGCACAAGGCTACTGATAATGCTACAGAAATGCGCGATCAGTTGAAATTAACCTATAACAAAGCACGTCAGGCAGCGATTACCAATGAGATCTTGGAAATCGTTGCGGGGGCAGAAGCCTTGAACGACTAAGCGGTTCTCTTGCCTTAACGAATAGTAAAGCCCCTTTTGGGGCTTTTTTTATACCTTTCAAGGTGTTTAACCACCCCAAGTTATACGCAAAAAGACGTGTTGCCTACAATATGTACTGTGTCTCTGCTTGTGGTAGAACCCCAATTGCCATGAAGTATATCCTTCGCTACTATTTTCTATTGTTCTTTTGCTGTGTTTTTTTGGCCTGCCAAAAGGAAAAGAATCCAACTCTTAAAGAAGGGAGCTCTCCTCCTCCCATAGGTGTTGTGTCCCCTATAACGGAGGATACCGAACCCACAACCGTTGTTAGTGAGACGACAACGGAACCGTCTAATGAGCCTTCAAGTACCACAACCCCATCAAGCCATACAGGGGGCAATGCCTTTGCTTTTGAGGAACCCATCATTTTAGCGTATTTTCCCTCCTGGTCCGAAAGCTATGTAAGCGCCGGTCAAGCGTCTAAACTTCGCAATATCCCTGCTTTTGTAAACCATATTTTTCTGGCCTTTGCAAAACCTGACCTACGCTATACTAAAGGCAGTTACGACCTTTCGGAAACCGGAATAGAGGTTCCTTATGACGGCTGTACTTTAAAAGAAAGCGTAGGGGCTTTAAAAGCAAAGGGAATCAATGTTATCCTTTCTATTGGAGGTGAAACCTACTGGCGAGACGCCTCTTCTTATGAAATCGAGTATGACCAGATTAAAGACTTGGTAGATGATATTGGTTTTGTTGGCATTGATTGGGACTTCGAACCAGATGGGTCATTCCAGCAAATTGGAAACGAACTAAATGTGAATCGCTTTATTACTTTTTTTACAGAATCACGCCGTATTATGCCAAAAGAAGAAGGCTATATATTAGCCTGTGCTCCCGCAGGTGTTGGGGCGTTAGGCGGGCAATTAAACGATGATCCTAGCTCTCCGTTTCGCTATGAGCAACGCAACTTACTGACAGGCGAAAACGATGATTTATTGTACCAGGGAACACAAAGCAGTAATGGGATTAACTTATTTGGCTTTGGCTCTACGGGTCATATGATCCCGGTGATGAAAGCTATTGGAGATAAAATTGACTTGATCGCTTATCAAGGCTATAATACGGGCGGGAGTACCAATAGAGCCATTATGTACGATGCCTATGCGTATTATGCCGCTCAATACGGTTTTAATGTGGCGGCAGGAGTGCATTACCCTCCAGAACCCTGGGGTCCTTTTTACACCGATACCCATGAGACTATTGCAGATTTAAGTGCGCATATTTACAGCCACCCTGATCGCAATGGCAGAAACGATGGAATTATGATCTGGCAACTCCTTTTAGAAGGAAGTGAAAGCTCGGGTTTTTCCTATTTGAATGTGGCCTATAAAGCACTTGAGGGGGCCGCTATTGCCTCAGCAGTGCGTGATGCTAATACTGTTTCTCTTGAGCCCTATAACGGCGGTGCTGCTGGTTGTGAAGGAGAAGATGGAGGTCGCACCTATTGCATGATTGTGGTTTACAATCCCACTTATCAATACCCCAATCCGGGGACCCAAGTCGTACACAATTGTCAAATTTGGCAAAATAAGTGGTGGATCAATCCCCATGAAATTCCCGGAGAAAATGAGGGCTGGGAAAAAGTAGGAGACTGTACCGAAGGAGAAGGGTGTAGTTAAGAAAATCTAAAGTTTAGTAGAGTTAAAAGCATTCAAATTAGCCTGTAAGTGCATTTTTTTATGTATGCATACTAACCACTCACCCCTTTATCTATGAAACACCTACCCACCCTTATTAATTTTTCTGCGGGTCTATTACTGTTTGTGCTAGGGCTTGTAGGGTATGCCTCTCCAGAGTGGTTTTTTACTCAGAAATACGATGTTATTATGCCCAGCCCACAAAGCAAAACCATATTAAGGGTTATGATGGGTTTTATGGCGACGATGGGCGTCATTTGGCTAGCTGCCAGCTTCTTTTTCACGAAGCAACGCCGCTTGTTGGTTGTGACGGGAATAATGACTTCAGGCTTTATCCTTTCAAGAGCAGGGGGCCTATTACTCGATGGTTTAGAGCAGCACTTTACGTATATTGAGATGGGCTTTGAAACAATCGCTTTGGGGATCATTATCACAGCCTATAACCTAAGCCGAGAATCTAGATGAAAGCAGCAGCTTATTTCCATTCCGAAAATATTTCTTTTAGGCCTTTAAAAGAAGAACATATCCCCTTAGTATATAAGCTTCATTCCCTGCCTGAAGTAGCCCAGTTTAACACCATTGGAATTCCAGAAAGTGAAGCGAAAACAGCAAAAATACTCGTCCAGAAAATAGACGAATACGACAAGACAGCTATGGGATGGGCATTGTATGATAAAGGGGAGGAATTTATAGGGGAAGCCGGAATAAAACTAGCGTCAGAACGGTTTAAAAAAGGCGAAATAAGCTATTCCCTTCTACCCAATCATTGGAATAAAGGCTTGGGAACTGAATTGGCAAAGCGGCTCCTAGAATACTGCTTTAACAGTCTAAACCTACACCGAGTAGAAGCCGGAGTTGCTGTTGACAATCTTGCCTCTATAAGAGTCTTGGAAAAAGCAGGCATGCTTTGCGAAGGGCGGCACCAGAAAATTTTACCCCTACAACAAGGATGGACCGATAACTTTAGCTATGCAATACTAGCGGAAAACCATACAAAAGCAGGCTTATAGTTGCTGTTAGACATAGAATAACAGTTAAATTAAATACCTTTAAATCCTAAAAAACAAGCTACTTATGAACTATTTCCATGTCCATTTAAAAGTAAAAAACCTATCTAAGAGTATTGCTTTCTACAGTGCTTTATTTAACCAAGAGGCCACCCTTCAAAAAGGGGACTATGCCAAATGGCAGTTAGAAGAACCCCGGGTGAATTTTGCGATTTCAACCGCAGCCGAGGGAGCTGAGGGGATTGAACACTTAGGCTTGCAAGCAGAAAGTTCTGAGGAGCTGCAACAGCTGTATGCTCAGATGGAAAAAGCAGAAGGCGATATCCGCGAAGAAGGGAAAACAATTTGTTGCTACGCAAAAAGCGAAAAATCTTGGATTGAAGACCCACAAGGGGTGTCTTGGGAAGTTTTTCACACACAGGGCGAAGCGACGGTTTACGGCACAGGCGAACATGCTAAAAAAGCTCCTGCTTCGATGGAGAGCTGGGCAGATAACGAAAAGACAGCGGCTCCTTCTTGTTGCTAGGGGGTGTAAACGTTGAATCGTATGGAGAGTCAGTATCACTTCTTACAACTTCTTTTTTTTAGAGAACAGAAACGTAGCTGTAAAAAGAGTCGAGAAGAATAGCATTTCACATTCAACTTGAGCCTTAGACAGATCCAAAAGAAGGATACAGTCTATTCGATACAAAACGGCTGTTTTCGTTGATAAAATTCCCAATAAATCACCAGTAAGCAGGAAACAAAGGCGCCCCTTTTTTGTACTTTGGGAGGGTATAAAAAACCCTATGACAACAGTACCTATTATCAACGAAAGCCCCTACGAACTGCCAGCCTACGCCACACCCCAATCAGCCGGCTTGGATCTTCGGGCCCATATTGATAGCCCATTGCGTTTAGCCCCTCTCGAGAGACAGTTAATCAAGACGGGTCTTAAGATAGCACTGCCTAAAGGCTTTGAAGCGCAAGTGCGCCCTCGTAGCGGTTTGGCCGTTAAGTTTGGATTAAGTGTATTGAATGCACCCGGGACTATTGATGCGGATTATAGAGGTGAAATAGGAGTGTTGTTGGTAAACCTTTCCCAAGAGCCTTATACCGTACAACCGGGAGAACGCATTGCCCAATTGGTTATTGCTGCCTATACTCAAGTGGCCTGGGAAGTGGTTACAGAATTGAGTGAGACAAGCCGTGGTACGGGTGGTTTTGGAAGCTCTGGCAAACAATAGAAAGATGAATTCAAATCATAAGAAGAGTTGAAAATTATAGTCCCTATGGCGGGGAGAGGATCCCGCTTACGCCCTCATAGTTTAACGATACCCAAGCCTTTGTTACCGGTTGCGGGTACCCCAATCGTGTATCAATTGGTCAACGAGATTGCACGTGTGTTGGACACCCCTGTAGATGAGGTTGCTTTTGTATTAGGGGATCCTGTTTTTTTTGACGAGGAGGTAGAAAAACAGCTGATCGCATTGGCACACAGCCTCGGAGCGGAAGCGACTATTTACCGTCAAGACGAACCCTTGGGTACGGGCCATGCCATTATGTGCGCCAAGGCCTCTCTTTCAGGACCTGCGGTAGTAGCCTATGCCGATACGTTGATCCGCGCTGACTTTGATTTAGATCCCAATGCCGATGCTGTGATTTGGGTCAAACAGGTAGAAAACCCCAGCGCTTATGGAGTGGTAGAACTCAATAAAGAAAATCAAATTGTAGGCTTGGTTGAAAAGCCCGAAAGTTTTGTTTCCGACCAAGCAGTGATAGGGATTTACTACTTCAAAGACATCGCCATTTTAAAAGAAAAATTGGAAAAGGTTGTTGAAAAGCAATTGCTTCCTGGCCAGGAATATCAAATTAACGATGGGATATTGGCGATGCTAGAAGAAGGCTATCATTTCCATCCTGGTTTGGTCAAGGAATGGATGGATTGCGGTAATCCGCAGATCACCTTGGACACCAATACCCAGATGCTGAAGATTTTAGAACAAGAAAATCAAGCCATGGTAGCAGCTGACGTGGTTTTAGAAAACAGTCAATTGATTCCGCCTTGTTATATCGGAGAAGGCGTTGTGATCAAAGACAGTACTGTAGGGCCTTATGTAACCTTGGGCAAAGGCACGCAAGTGTACAAAAGTAAAATGACGCACTGTCTGGTGCAGAATGACACCGAAATTCACAACGCAACATTAGAACGTGCCATGTTGGGAAATAAAGTATATTTTAATGGGAATTTCTCGGAAATAAGTATCGGGGATTATTCGACTTTAAAATGAAAGGAAAATTTGTTTTAAGAGCCTTGTTAATGCTCCTGTTGCTAGGGGGTTGTAAGTCTGTTGCGGTGCTTCCTAGTAAAGCGCCTATTAACAAGGTGGACCTTAAATTGCTGACGAAAAAAATCACCCAGCAGCAGCCAAATTTCACAAACCTAAGAGGGCGCTTAAAAGCGACTTATGACGACGGAAAAAACAAGCAGCAAGTAATGGTAAGCCTGCGGATGACACAAAATCAGAAAATTTGGTTGAGTGCCAACATGCTTATTCCCATTGCCAAGTTGCTAGTGACACCCAAAGAAGTGCAGTTTTACGAAAAGTTTCAAAAGACCTTTTTTCAAGGGGATGTCAGCTTGATCAATCAGCAGTTTAATACTCAATTTGAATTTAAAAACTTTCAAGATTTACTCTTAGGCCGCCCTGTGCTAGTTCCCCAGAAAGGGAAATGGAAACAAATAACCAATCCGATCGACTATGTGTTAACCCCCCGCGGAAAAGTCACTAGTTTTCAGCCAACCTATTTTATTAACCCGACAACATTTTTATTAAAAGAACAACGTTTTGTATTGCCTCAAAGCCAACACATTTTGTCTTTTAAATATCCAGAATACCAAAAGATAGGGGGCGAGAACATTCCCAAACAGCTTTCCATATCTTTTTTTGACGGGAAGCGGTTGTTGCAAATTCAGTTGGAATTTTCGCGGATAAGTTTTCCTAAAAAGCTCACTTTCCCCTTCACCATCCCTGAGGGGTACAAACCCTTAGGCTTGTAAATGATACAGAGAAGTATTCTTTTAGGGTTTTCTTTTTTATGTCTGACACAAGCTGTTATGGGTCAGCAATCCAAGGAGCGACAACAAGAATTAGAAGCCCAACGCCAACAGCTTCAAAAGGAAATCAAGCAGATCAACAAACTTTTGTATTCCAATAGTTCCAAACGCAAAAGTGCGCTTGGCGAAGTCGAAGATTTACAGGTAAAATTAAATGTCCGGCAACGACTTATTCAGGTCAGTAATCAACAGGCCAATTACTTAACACAGCGGATACGTGTAAATGAAAAAGAGATTGTTCAATTGCGTCAAGAAATAGAAAGAGCGAAAGCTGATTATGCCAAAATGATCGAAGAATCTTACAAAAGTCAGTCCCAACAAAATCGACTTCTTTTTCTTTTTTCATCTGAAAGCTTATTGCAGGCCTATAAGCGAATCCAGTATATGAAACAATATGCGCGTTTTCGCAAGCGCCAAGCCAAGGAAATTGCCGACAAAACCCTTTTACTTCAAGATTTGAACAAGACTTTAATCGGTCAACGGGAACAAAAAGAAAAGATTGTAAGTGAAAACAGGCGCGCACAGCAAACCCTTAAAAAAGAACGCCAGCAGCAGGAAGCGATGATTCAAGAGCTGAAGCGCAAGGGGAAAAGCCTTACTGCTCAAATTCGGAAAAAGCAAGAACGCGCCAATGCAATAGACCGAGAGATAGAACGTTTGATTAAGGCTGCAATAGCCGCTTCGAATAAGAAAGCAGGTAAAAAAGCGACCACTCGATTTTCGATGACTCCCGAGGAAAAGCTGATCGCCTCTAACCTAGAATCCAATCGAGGGCGTTTGCCATGGCCTGTTCAAGAAGGAGTTATCACCCAGCGTTTTGGAACCCAGCCGCACCCAGTGGTTCGAACAACCATGATAAAAAGTACGGGAATTACCATCGCGACGAAACCAAAAAGCGATGCACGAGCTGTTTTTGAGGGAGAGGTCATGTCTATATTGAGTTTTAAGGGGAGCAACCCAACCGTGTTGGTCAAACATGGGAATTACATAACAGCCTATAAAAACTTGGGTAAGGTATATGTCAAAAAAGGAGATCAGATCAAAACAAAACAAGCGCTAGGGCAGGTTTTCACCAATCCTGTAGACGGAAAAACAAGTTTGCAGTTTAGTCTGTTTAAAGCGTCAAAACCACAAAACCCAAAGGTTTGGCTTGCCAGACTTTAATCTTTATTTTTCTTCTAAATACCAAGCCTCTTCTTGAAGCGTATTTTTGATGTAGCTCAGTAAATTTAGTGCTTCACGCTTAGACGTAAAACGACTGTAGGCAACCCGGTGAAGCCCTTCTGGATTGACAACTGCAAAAGCCGCTGAATACCCTTGAGACTTTAAGTCTTCAAGCTTGCGTTCTGCATTGGCCATATCGCGATACGTTCCAGCAATGATGCTGTAATAGGGTTGGTCTAATACGGTAGCTGTAGAGGTGTTTTCATCCTCCTCTAGAATAGATTCTTCAGCGTCCATATTGAGTTCGATCTTGGAAAGAGAACCGAGATTAAAAGTAGCTTTGGCAACATTTGATTGGATTTTCTTTTGTGCCAACTCTTGGTTCTTAGCTCGCTCTGTTTGTAAATAGTGATCTCCAAAATAGTAGGAAGCGCCTATCAAAGACACGGCCAAAACGCCTATTGCGGCATAACGCAATAGGGAAGAAGATTCTTCTTTTTTCTCGTTTTGCTCTGGAGTGAACATAAAGTTTTCATTTGTCTCTTCCATAATCGAAAGGATTTTTAAGGGTTCTGTTTTGTGGGTGGTTTTGCGTATAGGAGTACGGGTAAACGCACGTAATCCAAACGCATCTTTGTCGTAGTTTATTTTACCATAGGGTAAAAATTCTATCTTTTTTTCGGTATTGAGGCGCATTTCGCCTAGATTTCCTAGTCGTAGCGGCTGTGTTTGCAGCTTTTGTTTCCAGACAATTACTTCTTTTTCGATCGCCCGCAAGGCACTTTCATAAGAGACCTTTTGTTGTTGGGCCATATAGTGTGCCAACACACCGTCATTGGCTTTGAGAAGGGTGTTAAAGGTAAGTTCTCGGCGAAAAGGGGTAAAGACACCTGTTTGATAATTGACAGCAACAGGGAAAGAACGGGTGACAAAGGCACCAAAATCAGGGATGCTAACACATTCGTATTGGTATAATAGTTCCCGTAAGTAGTATGCCAAAGTCATATGAGTCAAATGTAGCAAAACGCCACTGGAAATAAAACGACAAAAAACGAAAGTTCGTATTTTAGAGCAACCCCTTTTCTCATGAACCGACTAAATGCTTGTTTGACCCTACGTCTTTTAAAAGGAATTGGTCCTATTACGGCCAAAAAACTAGTAACTGCTTACGGAAGTCCAGAAGCGGTATTTGACTCCAATTCGATCCCAAAAGAAAGCCCCAATGCACGATTAAAAGCGCTTATACGAGAAGCAGCAGCGGTGCAAGAAGAGGTAGCAGCCCTTGCTAATTGGATCCACAAAGAAGGCCTCAGGGTTTTGTTATGGGGTGAGGACCACTATCCCCCTTTGTTGGCGAACTGCCCCGATGCCCCTCTTATACTTTTTCAACAAGGTTCTTTTCAATGGGAGCATTCTCGTTTTATAGCAGTAGTAGGCACACGGAACCCAAGCCACTATGGACGAGAGAGTTGTCAGGCCCTACTTAAGGCATTGCAAGTCTATGATCCTGTCATCGTTTCGGGTTTGGCTTTTGGAATTGATGCTATAGCGCACACAGAAGCTTTAAAAGCCGGACTCAAAACGATTGCGTGTTTGCCAAATGCCTTCGGGGAGTCCATCTACCCAACTGCGCACCTATCATTGGCAGCAGAAATAGCGAAAGAAGGCGCCTTGCTTTCTGATTTTTTACCGAATCAACTTTTTGATAAATCTAAATTTGTCCAACGAAATCGTATTATTGCAGGCTTGTGTCAAGCTACCCTTGTCATTGAATCTAAGGTGAAAGGAGGGAGTTTGATTACGGCGAATTTTGCCAGTCAGTACCAGCGAGAATTGTTTGCACTTCCCGGGGCCATTAGCTCTGTTAAAAGTCAAGGCTGCCATCGATTGATACAAAGTCAGCAAGCTCAATTGCTAGATTCGGCAGAGATTGTAGCGCAAACACTCGGATGGGGAAGAGCCCCAACAGGGAACCAAAAACAGCTGCCTTTAGACCTTGAGGGCAAAGAACAGCATATTTACGATTATTTGAGGAGTAACGGCCGCCAGAATCTAGACAGCTTAGCGAGGAATTTGCAAATGAGTATATCAGAAGTAGCTGTTCTATTGATGCAACTGGAGATGAAAAAACACATTCGCCCCTCACCCGGTAAATATTTTGAAGTACGCTAGTATCCGACTTTAGTTCGCACCCTTAGCAATACTTCTTCTGCTATCTGTCGGGCACGCTCTGCCCCTTTGGCTAAGGCCACTTCTATTTCTTGAGGATGTTCCATATAGTAGTTAAACTGATCGCGTTCTTTGGCAAAGCGCTTTAGAATAAGCTCGTATAAGGCCTGCTTGGCGTGTCCATAACCCATACCACCCGCAAGATATTGTGTGCGAAGCGTCTCAGTATCTGCCTCACTAGCGAGTAATTCGTATAAGGCAAATACATGACACTGGCTAGGATCTTTAGGGTCTTCTAAGGGAGTGCTATCGGTTTGTATTTTCATCACCTGCTTTCGCAAGGGCTTGTCTGCCAAGAAAATATTTAGGGTATTCTCTTTTGATTTACTCATCTTTTGGCCGTCTGTACCGGGGATGTATTGGGTATCGTTTTGCACCGAAGCTTGTGGAAGCACAAACGTATCACCCATTGTACTGTTGAATCGAGACGCCACATCACGAGTCATTTCCAGATGCTGCAATTGGTCTTTGCCCACAGGAACCACATCGGCATCGTATAGCAAGATATCAGCCGCCATCAACATGGGATAATTGAAGAGTCCAGCATTGACATCTGAGAGGCGGTCTGCTTTGTCTTTAAACGAATGGGCCAGGGTAAGTCTTTGGTAGGGAAAATAACAGCTGAGGTACCAGGCTAGCTCTGTTGTTTGGCAAACATCACTCTGGCGGTAGAAAATGGTTTTTTCAGTATCCAATCCGCAGGCCAGCCAAGCGGCTGCGGTAGCACGAGTGTTTTCACGCAACAGGCTTCCATCTTTGATTTGGGTAAGGGAATGAAGATCGGCGATAAACAAAAAAGATTCGTCCTCCGAGGCCTTGGCCAATTCAATAGCGGGTAAAATAGCTCCCAAGAGGTTGCCGAGATGAGGAGTCCCTGTAGATTGAACCCCTGTAAGAACGCGTGCCATAGTGCGGGTTGGTTTTGGTGTTTACAAAGATATTTTTTTTGCGGAGGGCGCCCAATAGCAGAGCTTCATTTGTAAAAAAAAGCTATTTTTGAAGCCCATGAGGCGATTGTTATTAAAAGTATGGCGGATCTGGTTTTACACCCTTGCCGCGATCCCCGTACTGATCTTATTCCCCTTACTCGCTTTTCTTGTTTTTCTTCCCAATGGCTATCCTTATTTATTTTGGATTGCCCGTAACATTTGGTCCCCTTGGATTCTAACAGGAATGGGATTTTGGACGCAATTACGCAATATATCGGGCGCAATTCCAGGTAAAAGTTATCTGTTGATTGCCAATCATACTAGTTATATCGATCCCTTTTTGATGCTGCGTGCTTGGAAAACCCCTTTTGTTTTTGTGGGTAAAAAGGAGCTGGTAGAAATTCCTGTTTTTGGGTTTATATATAAGCGGGCCGCCATTATGGTAGATCGTTCTGATAAGAAAAGTCGCTTTGCTGTTTATGGGCTTGCCAATAAAGTATTAGAAGACGGCTATAGTGTCTGTATTTTCCCAGAAAAAGACTACGAAGACGAATCCATCTTGTTAAACGAATTCAAAAAAGGAGCTTTTAAATTGGCCATTGCACATCAACTCCCGGTGCTTCCTATGGTCTTTTACGATCCCAAAAGGATGTTTCCGTGGTACACCACCTATGGTTTTCCGGGGGCTATGCGTGTCGAGATACACCCCCCTTTCGAAACCGCTGGCCTGACAGAAGAGTCCATCCCGTTACTTCAACAAAAAGCCCATGATTTTATCAAGGAAAAGCTTCTCGCCGATCCGAAGCAAAGAGCGGTAAAGGCACAAGAAAAGTGGCGCTCCCTTTATCCGGGTACGTAAATTTCTCCTTTTAAATAGAGTTGTGCGTGGCCGCCTATGCGGACACGATCGCCCAAATCTTCACAATACAAAGTCCCTGTACGTTTCGAAATTTGCTGTGCCGTTAGTTGCTTTTTCCCAAGTTTGGGCGCCCAGAACGGAATTAAGGAAGTATGCGCAGACCCGGTAACATAATCTTCATCCACCCCAGATTGTGGGGCAAAAAAACGCGACACAAAATCGACTGAGTTCCCTGCAGCAGTGACCATCAAACCGCGTTCTCCCAATTGTTCTACCCAACGCATATCGGGAGTTAGTTCGGCTACGGCTTTTTCATTTTTGAGCAGCACAATAAAATCTGTTTCTCCTTTCCAGTATTCTAACGGAGTGGCTCCCAACCCAGCTTCGGCTCCCGCCAAAGGATCGGTGGGGGCGATGCGGTCTGTGGGAAAGTTAAGGTAGAGGCGCTCTCCTTCTTGGGAGACACTTAATCGCCCTTTGCTAAGGGTTTCAAAGTGAAGCACTTCCTGAGGTACTTTTAGCACTTTTAAAAGCACATAGGCAGCCGCAAGAGTCGCGTGCCCACAGAGATCCACTTCGACTTCGGGGGTGAACCAGCGGATGTGGTAGTTCTTGCCGTTTGGAACGACAAAAGCGGTTTCGGCGAGATTGTTTTCATTGCCGATGGCT